>CAYVYL010000108.1:0-1677 GCA_964455665.1 uncultured Verrucomicrobiota bacterium | reverse complement strand
CAAACGACACAGGCTCGTCGGAGTACCGAAGAAGCCTGTCCTACAACAAGAATCTTGTAGGACACGCTTCCTGTATTCAGGAGCGTGTGATTATTTGGCAAGCCAGTGTTCAACCGGCAGATCGAACCCTAGACCGAGCTGGTAGTTGTAGGTCGCGGCGCGCAGAGCCGCGGCGATTGCATCGAGATCGTGGTCGAACTCGCCATCAAACGGAATTTCATTGCGGGCAAAGCCGGTTTTTTCTTCCGGCAGCAGTTGGATTCCAAACCGCTCCGGATCGCGGGCGATTTCGCTGTGTGCTGTCAGCGCAAAACGATGCCAGAAGGCGGAGTGCAGCGCCCCCTCTTCCATCAACTGCCGCACAGTTTCCAACCCTTGGAAAACTTCTTTCTGCGTCTGGGTCGGGAAGCCGACCATCAGATAAGCATGGGTCATGATGCCAGCCTCAGCAAAACACCGGATCACCTCGGATGCGCCATCAACTGTAATACCCTTGCGCATCAACTTCAGCGTGCGGTCGCAGCAGGTTTCCAGTCCGCCGGTCACGGCAATGCATCCAGCGCGTGCCATTTTTTCGATCAACTTTTTAGACAGTCGCTTTTCAAAACGGATATTGCCCCACCACTCGACATCCAGACCGCGTTTCAGAATTTCGTCGCACAGCCCGTCGAGCAGATCCGGCGGCAGGGCTTCATCGACAAAATGAAATCCGTTAAAGCCGCTTTCCGCTGTCATCGACTCCATCCAGTCGCAAAGGGTTGCGGGCGCGGCGGGGTCATAGCGGCAGATGTAGTCCACCGACGTATCGCAAAAGGCGCAGCGGCTCCAGCAGCAGCCGTGCGCCAGCACCAACTTGTTCCAGCGCCCGTCGCTCCAGAGGCGCGTCACGGGGTTCAGCACCTCGAACAGATCGAAATACTCATCGAGCGGCAGCCCGTCGAAAACCGGCGCGGGCAGATTGTTGTGCGGCACATGAACGCCGTCATCCTCATAAAACCGCACGGCGCCCTCTTCCCGCACAAAGGTGCGCACCGGCGTTTCGCCGTTGGCGATTCGCAGCAGCGGGGTCATTCCGCTGTCGAGGCAGATGAAGTCGACAAAATCAAAAATGGCGGGATCCGTCAGCTCGCGCAGCTCGGTATTCACATACCCGCCGCCCAGCACGATCTTCACACCTTTAAAGGTATGATATATTCGCTTGGCAATGGCCAATGCACCAGCCAGACAGCCGGGAAACGGAACGGTAATCGCCACCAATTCTGGAGCGTGCTGTTCAATACACCTGTCCACAAGGGCCTCAAGTTGCAACCGAAACATCGAAGTTTGCGCAACGAGTTCCAGCACATCCTTAAACCCAAAGAAGTCGGCGCACTGCGCCTCGGCATAGCGGGAGAAGCCAAAGTTCGGATCGGCCAGTTTGAAAGCTTCGGCGATGTCGTCCAGATAGAGGCTGCACAGATGCCGCGCGCGGTCTACATCACTGAGACCGCGAAAATTCCATTGGAGCTCTTTCTCCTGATCGAAGGCGCGGGCCATGTGCGGCCCTTCGGGAAGCTCAAAATCCGGCGGATCCGCCTTGCCCTGCAGAAAGGCGATGACCGGTTCAATCGTTTCAAGATAGACCTCAGCCTGCTCCAGAAAACCGGCGGCCTCCTCAACGTTTTGCAATGTCTGGAA
>CAYVYL010000107.1:0-1690 GCA_964455665.1 uncultured Verrucomicrobiota bacterium | reverse complement strand
TCCCGCCTCATCCAGCGTGCTTTCGGCCAGCGCGTCGCCGCGCAGAATCAGCGCGCGGTTGAGTTCGGCCGAGCAGCGGCGGGAGCGTTCATCGTCTTTTTCGAGCACCACACAATCGGTCTTTACTTCCAACTGCTTAGCCAGCATCAGGCCGAGGTCACCGCCGCCGGCGATAATCACGCGGTCGAACGGTTTAATGTCCGGGCAGACCCATTCGAAAAATGTCGCAACATCCTCCGGACGGCCGACCAGATACACGAGATCGTCTTTCTCAAACACGGTATCTCCGTGCGGCACCACCAGTTCGTTTTTGCGACGGATGGCGATCACACGCACACTTTGGATCAGATCGAGCCGGTCACACTCGGCGGGGGTTCGTCCGAACAGTGGACTGACCGCGCTCACATCGAAGCCGGCCACCATGATCTTGCCCTCAAATAGGTGAAATGCCTCCAGCGCACTGGGCATCTGAAGCATATTGAATATTTCACGGGCGCACTCCTGTTTCTGATTAATTACCAGGTCAATGCCCATCGCGGTCAGATCGTAGGTGTCGTCGTTATGAATATATTCCGGACTGGAAACCCGAGCCACCTTGCGTTTCACTCCAGCGGCGTGCGCGTATAGGCAGGCGAGAATGTTCACCTCGTCGCTGTCGGTCACCGCAATCACCAGCTGACATTTATCCATCTGCGCCTCATTGAGAACGCGCGGACTCGATCCCGGTCCGCAAATCGTGAGGATGTCGAGCCCCGCCTCCGCACTCGCCAGAACTTGCGGGTCGGCATCCACCATCACCACGCTGTGCTTCTCTTCGCACAAACGCCGCGCAAGCTGCTGACCGGCATTACCGGCACCTAGTATTAATACTCTCATAATCAAATTTTGAATAATGGAATGAGGGAGGATAGTGAAGGATTGAGCAACGGGATGGAATAACAATTATTCGGTAGATTTTGGGAAGAAATCGCCCAGCGTGGAGGGGTTGGCGCGAGGTTGAAAGCGGCCCGGCGGCGCGGCCGCGGCACAGCGACTCAGGAAGATCTGACAGGAAACAACGGTCGCGCCCGCCGCCGAAACAATCTGCTCCTCGATCCGGTCGGAAGTCACCACACAAATCCGCTCCGGATTTTTTGCCGTGGAAACCATGCGCTCAATCACCGCGTCCGCGGTACGATTGGCGGGCGAGAAAAGCACCTCCAGATGCGGCGCGGTGAGCGAATCATCGCGCCCGCTCTCACGGCCGTCGAACACCACCGTAATACGCGGTGCCATTTCCGGCGCAATGTCTTCAACGCTACGCACCAACCGCTGTCGCGCCGTCTGCAAATCGTCGCGGCGCCCCTCAAGCGCGTCGTCCTGATGCAGTAGGTTGTAGCCGTCTATGATGAGATGGTCGAAGTCCATGGATTGATGGAACGTTGGATTGATGGAGTGTTGCAAGTCCAAACCGTTCCAAATGACTTCTGGCAAGCGGGATGTCCTGACTTCGCTTCGAATCCACTTGGCTGGAAGGATCTGTACGTTCCGGGTAGTGGAAAACTGTTTTTGTTGGCACTCTCCCGTTGACCGGCTCAAGGGTGCGTGCTAGCTTTTCCCGCTTCAGAAATTGTCGGGGCGTAGCTCAGCCTGGTAGAGCGCTACGCTGGGGGTGTAGAAGTCGCAGGTTCGAATCCTGTCGCCCCGACCA
>CAYVYL010000106.1:0-1691 GCA_964455665.1 uncultured Verrucomicrobiota bacterium | reverse complement strand
TGGAGGCGCGGCGTGTATTTGATTTTCACGTTTTTGCTCATTCGCGCTTGAACGTCTTTGCGGTGGCGGTTGAGGAAGCGGATCATTTCCACGCGTTCATCTTCGTGGCCGAAGATGGAGACGAACACATTGGCATCGCGCAGGTCGGGCGCGGTTTCAACCCGGGTGACCGTAATCGCACCGGTGTCGAAACGGCCGTTTGTGAACAGACGGAAAATATCCGCAGCGATTTCACGCTTGAGCAGTTCGTTAACCCGGATGATGCGTCCGCTGGGCATATTCAGAATCTCCTTTTCCAATGTTTGGAAAAACGCCAGAGGGATTTTCCAGACATTGGAAAGCTGTTACAGCTGCTGGGCAACCTTTTGGACCGTGTAGGCTTCGATGATGTCGCCTTCTTCAAAGTTCATGAAGTTGTCGGGACGAATACCGCATTCCTGACCGTCGCGCACTTCGGCGGCATCGTTCTGGAAGCGCTTGAGCGAGCCGAGCGTGCCTTTGTAGAGTACGTCGTCGCCGCGTTTGATGCGGATGCTGGCTTTGGAGGTGATTTTCCCTTCAACTACCATACAGCCGGCAATCTTGTTGCGTTTGCCCATGTCGAATACCTGACGGATTTCGGCTTTACCAAGGTGGGTTTCGTGCAGTTCGGGTTCGAGCAATCCGCACATGGCGGCTTCCACTTCTTCGAGCAGTTCATAGATGATGCTGTAGAGGCGGATTTCGATTCCTTCGTGTTTGGCTGCGGCGGTGACGCCGTTTTCCTTGGAGACGTGGAAGCCGAGAATAATCGCATTGGACGCGCTCGCGAGCATGACATCGTTGGTGGTGATGTTGCCGACGTCGTTGGTGAGAATATTGAGCTTCACCTTGTCGCTTTTGATGCCTTCGAGCGAGTGCTGGATGGCCTCGATAGAGCCTTGCACATCACACTTGATGATCAGCGGAAGCTCCTTCACCTCATTGGTGCCGGCAGCGCCGAACAGATCGTCGAGCGAAATCTTGTTTCGCGGCGAGTTTTGCGTGAGTTCCTGTTCTTTAATTTCCGCGAGCAGTTCCACGGAGAGCTGTTTGGCCTCCTTGTCGTTGGTGCAGACGGTGAATTCATCCCCGGCACCGGGAACGCCGGTCAGGCCGAGACATTTCACGGCATAGGAGGGGCCGGCGGTGCGGACCTTTTTGCCCTGGCAGTCGATCAGTGCCTTGATGCGGCCGTACTGCGCGCCGCAGAGCACGCTGTCGCCGACTTTGAGGGTGCCGTCGCAAACGAGCAGGGTGGCGGTTGGGCCCATGCCCGGTTCCATCTGTGCCTCAATCACATATCCGCTGGCGCTCTTGTGTTTGTTGGCTTTGAGTTCGAGCATTTCGGCTTCGAGTGAGATACGTTCAAGTAGTTCTTCGATGCCCATACCGGTTTCGGCACTGACCGGCATACAGCCAATGCTTCCGCCCCAGTCTTCCACCATCACACCATGCTCGTTGAGCTGCTGTTTAAGGCGGTCGGGGTTGGCGGCAGCCAGATCCATCTTATTCATTGCAATAATGATGCACACGCCGGCGGCCTGCGCATGTTTGATCGCTTCGATTGTCTGGGGCATCACGCCGTCTTCGGCGGCGACGACCAGTACGGCAATATCCGTTAGGTTGGCGCCGCGGGCGCGCATGGCGGTGAAGGCCGCATGGCCGGGTGT
>CAYVYL010000105.1:0-2020 GCA_964455665.1 uncultured Verrucomicrobiota bacterium | reverse complement strand
CCAGACATGTTCCCGCATCCATCCCCGTGATATGGCATGTCCGTGATATTGATTCACCGACCTCTCTAATCCGTCTGTGCATACGTAGGGCCACCTCCATAATAACCGCATCCGAAGCAATTGATGAGCATTTTGCCGACATGGTTTCTCCACGTCACCGCAATAAACTGCACTTGGTATGTAACGGCATTCAAACGGCACTTTTTGATAATCCAAACAAAGCTGAACTACGAACCAAATACAATCTTCCCGTAAAAATACCCTTAATCGGAATGGTTGCCCATCTTATTCCCTGGAAAAACCACAGTGTTTTTATAGAAAGCGCTGCTCTGATTAAAAAGGAGGTTCCTGAAGCACACTTCGTCATCGTTGGCAAAGACCTATTTAATGAGAGCGAACGCTACCTTAAACAGCTCAAGCTGTTAGCCAAAGACAGCGCACTCGAAAACAACTTAACCTGGATCAGCGATAACGATAAACCGGAAACTATTATACCCGCAATGGACCTCCTGATCCACCCCGCCCGCCGGGAGCCGTTCGGACGTATCATCTGCGAAGCCATGGCCGCAGGAGTTCCCGTTGTGGCAGCCGACAGCTATGGCCCGGCAACGATTATCACCGACAAAAAGAATGGCCGTCTGGCGAAAGATGGAACGGCGAAGAACTTTGCAAAAATTGCAGTTGAGCTTCTCCAAAATCCACAAATGTGCAAGCAGCTTACCACCAACGCCCACCAACATGTTATCAAGAATTATTCCGTTGACCGCGTCGGCCGTGACCTGATCTCAATCTATGACCAAATTACTCAACGCATGCGCGAACACCGTGAATTCAAACCGGACCGCGACTAAACTAAAAGAGCTGCGCTCTTTTAGGAAAACGCGTTTCACGCGTTGGGAACATTGACGTGAGGGAAGATAAACATGTTTGTCCTTAATAATCCCGCCTTGCGGGATCTATAGGTCCGGTGCCCCACCGGGCGTTGGTTGCGCCGAGTGGGGCACCCGTCCGACAATTTCTACTGCTTCACGCAGCGGAGCCACTTTATCTAAACGGAGTCTCAGATCGGGCCTCGTAGCTATTTTCTCAACTCCTGTCACAAACAACCGTCGCCTCCGGCTATGACCGTCAAGAAAACAAGGAATTCTATTGCCGCAAACCACGATCCGCTTTGAAACTCCGCCCTTACGTGCGGACAACCCCGAAATGTAGCCCGCTCGCGCCGCGAGCGAGGCCCCGAGTTTAAAACCACGATCCGCTTTGAAACTCCGCCCTTACGTGCGGACAACCCCGAAATGTAGCCCGCTCGCGCCGCGAGCGAGGCCCCGAGTTTAAAACCACGATCCGCTTTGAAACTCCGCCCTTACGTGCGGACAACCCCGATCCGCAGTTGCGGCGCAACTGGGCTACTTGTAAACAGCGCCATGCCTGCGCAGATTTAACGCATATAAGCAAACGTAATCAACCCCGGCGGGGTGTCATTATTGTAGCCAATGGAAAAAATTGTTAAAACCCTGAAAGGGTGACATTATTCAAACACCCCTACTATAACGTCACCACCTTCGGGCTTAAATAATAAAATCATAACTTTTGCTGTCAATGTATGACTGTTATCTATCAGCAATTCTAATTTTTGGCACACCGGATTTAGGTTCCAGCGTCCGCAAGAAGTGAGGGTTTGACTCCCTCAAGATCCACAGAAAAGAGCTGACGCAGCAGCTTTTTCCATCGCCAGAGGAGCTTGAATCATGAGCGAAATGCCTGGGAACGCCGACGTCCCCGTCGGCATGGTCGGCATGGTCGGTAACAATGCCGACGAGGACGTCGGCGCTCCCAGAAAATTTCCATGAGCAACATAATTAGAATTGCTCGTTATCTATACACAACCCGAAAACATGTATAGAAAACATCATCACAACGCAGGATGAACTTTTTAAGATCCAGGCATTTGACAACCCGGCCCTGTTTCCACGCAGCAACCGCATTCCAGCACTTTAGAACTTCCCTCTCTCCCTTCCCC
>CAYVYL010000104.1:0-2051 GCA_964455665.1 uncultured Verrucomicrobiota bacterium | reverse complement strand
CCCCCTTCACAACCTGAATAAAATCCCACCCTGTTCTACGAACCGTGTCGCGCAGAGTATCGAGGCGGTCATCGTGCACATCCATGGCAACCAGCTCGCCCTCGCCTTCCATCATGCCAGCGATCATGGCGGTTTTACCGCCCGGCGCGGCGCAAGCATCGAGCACGCTCTCGCCGGGCTCAGGGTCAAGCAGCTCGACCGAGGCGGACGTGGCCGGATCCTGAACGGTAAACCAGCCTTCGTCGTAGCCGGGCACCTTGAAAACGGGCACGCCGCGCGGAAGTGTGATAAATGTTTCCAAACATTTGTACGGATGCGGCTTAGCATCGATCTTCGCCTCTTCGAGCGCCTTCATAAAATCGGACGGGCTGATGCGGGTGGTTTCAACACGCAGAATGGTTTCGGGCGGCACATTGTTCCACTCGCAGAGCCGGCGGGTGTCGCTCTCGCCATACTGTTTCTGCCAGCGGTGAATCAACTGCTCGGGGTGCGAGGTGCGGATCTCATCCGGCTGACGCGCCAGATTTTTTAGAATCGCCTCTTTCTCCTCCTGCACATTGCGCAGAACGGCATTGACCATCCCCGACGCACGCAAGGCATCCCGATGACGACTCTCTTTCACCGCGCCGACGCTTTCGTTGATGGCGGCAAATTCTTCGACGTGATCCATGAAGCAGAGCTGGTAGACCCCGATCTGCATCGCGGCGAGAATAAAGTCCTCCGGACGGCGGTTCACAAATTTCTGCAGAATATATTCGAGAGTCAGCTTGCGGCGCACCACGCCGTAGACCAGTTCCATAATAAAGGCACGATCCTCCTTCACGTCCGCAAGCAGGCGGTCGGGGAAATCCCCCTTCTCCATCCAGCGGGTAATGATCTGGGCGGCAACGTATCGACTGTTTGGCTTTCTCATAGGGCGAGCAGTGAACCGAAAAGTTCCAACCATTGGAAGTTTTTTATCCGGATCTCATCAAAAATGCCGTCAACCACAGCCGTGCGAGCTATAGCTCAAACCGACGACGAATCCAGAAACCCACACCACTCACAGCAAACATCAACGCAACGCTACTTGGCTCCGGCACATTGGTAACAGAAAGGTTGCGAATTTCCTGATTACTGCTAACGGAACCCGTTCCGCCAGTAAAACCAAACATAACTTCATCAGGACAGTCCAAAGAGCACTGGAAATCATCGATTAAAGAAACCCACTCCTCATCACCCTCAACCTGCCAATCGATCGAAATCTGCTTTGTCGTGGGGATAGTGATCCGAACGGTATGAACCACGGCATCATCCCGACTGGTTACATTTTTAGTAGAAAACGAATCCAAAGATCCGGTTCCAGTAATGTACTCATATCCGTCTGTTCCAGTTGCACCTTGTGACCCGCGAATAGCAATTGCGTTAGGAGTTTTTAGGGAACCCCCTTCCTTCCCGTCATTTGCCAATGAAAAATTCCCAAAGGTATCAAACCCAAATCCGACAATTCCACCGGCAAGTCCGGGAGTGGTATATCGTTGGGCATAGCCTAACGATCCGCCATACCCACCCGCAGCGGGAGTCACAGAAGCATCAAAAATTGCCAACGTAAACCCATCAGCCAGCGTCGAACTCCCCCACACCACAAAATCGAAGGTAAACTCCAACCCATTCGCGGTGGACAAGGAATTTTTGTAGTAAACAAAAGAAGCCTGATTATCTTGATCCTCTGTCAAACGGAGCCATCCGTTGCCCTCGGTGTCTCCATTACCCGCAGTCAATGATGCGCCAGCGCCCGCACTAGACGTAAAACTCCAATCATCCGCAGTCGATCCTGTAAAACTTTCATTTACATATGTTTCTGAAAACGAAACAAGACACGTAACCCCCGTGAAAATCAAAACCAACAAAAAAATTCTCACTGAACCCTCCACTTCCCCTTAAAACAAGCACTTACTACACCCTGTTTAGTACCATAAATATTTAAATTAATAAACGATTCCCCTAGACATAATAAATGGCATATGCCATAAACAAACCATGCCAAGACCCCAGATACAGCGACAGATCGG
>CAYVYL010000103.1:0-2066 GCA_964455665.1 uncultured Verrucomicrobiota bacterium | reverse complement strand
CAAATTGTTTCATACCGGCCAGTGCATCTCGTTTTCGTCCGCTTTTGACTTCGATGGCGATGTGTTGGTCTTCTTTACTGAGGATAAAGTCTACTTCGTAGTTTCCGCTCCGCCAGTACGTCAGTTTCAAGCTTCGCTCAAAGGCCTGGTTGGCCAGATGGGCTCCGACGGCTGATTCAAAAATGTGGCCCCATCGATCGGGTGTTTCTCGGATTTCCTGAAAGGTTTCCGGTAGAAAAGCCGAGATCAGTGCGGTGTTATACACTTGAAACTTCGGGCTCGATCCCCGTGTCCGGATTTCATTCGCGGTGAATTTTTGCAGGCCTTTCAATAATCCCGCTGTGTTTAGAAGTTCCAGATAATGAGCCAGTGTCGTGGTGTTCCCTGCGTCTTGCAATTGCCCCAGAAGCTTTGTGTAGGAAATAAGTTTTCCAGAGTTGAGTGCGCCGAGGTGGAAGAGTTGGCGGAGCAATGCAGGTTTGTCGATACGCGTCATTAAAAGAACATCCTTTGTTATGGCGGGTTCAATCAGTGCGTCGCGAACATAATTTTTCCACCTGGGTTCATCTGAAAGAAGGTCGGCGGCTCCGGGATAGCCCCCAAAGAAGATGTAGTGATCCAATGAGATGTTGAATGCGGTGGCCATCTCTGTATAGCTCCAGTGCGGAATGCGAATCAGTTCGAAGCGTCCGGCTAGAGATTCCGACAGGCCTTTTTGGAGCAGAAGGGAGGACGATCCGAGAAGCACGGGCTGAATCCTGCAATGGTTTCGGGAATCTTCATCCCAGCATTTTTTTACGGTTTCGCTCCAGTTCGATATTTTTTGAATTTCATCTAGCACAAGAACGACTGTTTGAGTCGGGGTTTGTTGGCATTTGAGGCGCGCGCGCTCCCATTGTTGTGTGATCCAGAGCCCGTCTGTTCTTGTTTCGGCATCTGCGGATGAAAAAATAGTCGGCAGCTGTATTGCCTCAAGAACCTGTTCGACGCATGTCGTTTTCCCAACTTGTCTCGGGCCGAACAGGATTTGAATGAAACGACGTGGTTCATTTAGCCTTTTGAGTAGCGTGTTGAATTGCGGCCTTTTGTATTTGTTTTTCATAGTGAGTAAATTTACTCAATGTATTGAGTAAGTCAATATATCGATGATTTACAGACATTGGGAAATCAGCTCTCCGCTCCGAAGTCTCGCGAGTTTCCCAAAGCCCCGGAGTCTACGACACAGAGCCGACGAACCAGTTCCAAGGTTCGAAAAAAACGAGCTGAAAAGTTCCAAGCACGCATTGGAAAAGAGAACCCACCCCGCCGTCCCGGCACCCCTCCGGCGGAGGGGATTTCCCGTGTTCTGTGCGCACGGCTTCCGACTTCTTTAACCTGTTGGGTTGCTGATTTTTTTGTGATTTTTTGTGTTTTTAGTGGCCAAGATTCTTTGGGCTATTTCACTCCATGGGGCGCTTTGAAGGGGATGAGGACGATAACCCGGGGCGAAAATAATTTTTAGCACCTCGGCGGGTGCGTAACGAGTTTTATGTTGATATTTGACCATGTTGTCGTTACGAAATGGCCGGTCTTTAAACAAAAAAGGGGACGATAGAGGGGAAAGTGGGACAGGCGTCCAGCTTGTCTACATACGCAGAGAGCCGAACTGCCGCAGACAGGCTGGAAGCCTGTCCTACTTTCACTGCGACCGCTTCGTAGGCGTCGAGCAATGCCGATTTCATGTTTCCTGTCACCGGGCCGGTGACGTCAACGACACCGAGCTTTTTGTAGATCCGGCGGAGATGACACCTTTCCTCAGTCCCTCAAAGTAACCAGCGGAATTTTATTCCAGAATATCTTCAAGGATTTTTGGACGGAAGTAGTCTTTTATGAATAAAGGGAAAGCACTCAGAACCGCGACTTTGCATTTTAGGGTAATATAGTGAGTTAACTGCCCGTTAAAAATTTCAATTTGATCGTGACGTTCTGGTTTAGATTGCGTCTGTGTGACTATGAAATGGGCTTTTTTAAAGTTCAGATCGATCACTTGCTTCCAGATGCTTAAGTCAGGGGTTCCTTTTGAAAAT
>CAYVYL010000102.1:0-2139 GCA_964455665.1 uncultured Verrucomicrobiota bacterium | reverse complement strand
AAACATAAAGGGTAAGCGTATCCACACGCTCATCGATATCCGCAAGCGATCTCGCAACCGGCAAGCCGGCAATTTCTTTAATGGCTGGGTGCACTGGAATCACATGATGCCCCTGTTTCTTAAGCAAGTGTACGGCTTGGTTGGAGTAACGCTCGGACTTCGGGCTTGCACCTAACACCACCACGGTTTGTTGACCCTCTCTCATTACAAAATCTCCTTGTAAATTATCACGCCATAAAAAGGTAACGCGCAATACGTTTTAACAGCGCGTTTTCTTCCAAAAATCCATTCTTCCATTCTTTCAACAATCCACTCTTCCAGCCATCCACGTCGTAAGACGACGATCCACTATACGAACAAATCGACACCCTGCCGTTTCCAAACGGTTAAGAAACAGCTGTTTTACCGAAAATATTTCTGCGACATCAAGGTCCGGCATGAAAATAAACGCGTGGCCCCCTTTTGTGTGGCGGCGAAAAATGTTTTTTACTTATGCATTGACATATGTGAATTATTTAATATGTTTAGCGCTCAGTTTAATAAAAAAGGAGCAGGAAAATGGCATCAAAAGAACTCAGTGACTCATCGTTTGCAGAAGAAATCAAGTCGGGCGTAACCCTGGTAGACTTCTGGGCCCCGTGGTGCGCACCCTGCAAAATGCAGATTCCAATCATGGATCAAGTCGCTATAAAAATCGGCGATAAGGTGACCATCGCCAAAGTGAACGTCGAGGACTTCCCGGCTCCGGCCTCGCAGTTCGGTGTGCGCGCAATTCCCACGCTGATTCTGTTTAAAGACGGCGAGGTGATTCAGCAATTTGTTGGCGTGCAGCAAGAAAGCGTACTAGTTCAGGCGATCGAGTCCACACTGTCATAAATTAAAGCTTCAACTGTCTGGCGCGGCAACCTCTCTGCACGAACAAGCAGAACGCCCTATCATTCTGTTATCCATTATTTTGTCGAAACGGCCTTGTTTAGTTGTTGTTGAACGGGGAATTGAAAAAAGGAATCGAGAAATGACATCTAAACTGCTGATTGGAATATTGATCGGAGGCACGATTGGCGCACTCATGGGGCACTTTGGGAAATGTTCTTCGGGCGGATGCCCCCTGACGGCGACTCCGCTCAGGGGCGCACTCTATGGTGCTGTACTGGGTGCCTTGCTAGCGTTCTCGTCCGGATCGACAACCCGCACAACATCTAATTATCAAGAAGATCAGCCGACTCCCGGCGAGGGACTGATTTATATTGGCACTCAAGAGGCGTTCGACCAAACCATCGTTCAAGCGATCCTGCCTTGTCTGGTGGATTTCTATTCCGACAGGTGTCCCCCGTGCCGGCGGCTCGGCCCAACCATTCATGAACTGGCCGAGATCTACAAGGGCCGCGCGGTGGTCTGTAAGGTCAACACGACCACCGCGCGGGCGCTTACCGCCGCCTACGGCATTCAGGCCATTCCAGCCGTGCTTTTTTTCAAAAACGGCAAGGTAGTTGAACGTCTGACGGGCCTGAAACCGCAAGCCGCCTATGCGGACGTTCTCGACAACCTGATCCAACCCAAAACCGATAAGCAATAAGATGGCCGCAGGAATCAAAGATCTCACCATGAGCTTCCCCGGCGGAATGCGCGTTGATGCGCATTATGACGGACAAATGGTTCAAACCGACCAGTCGGTTGAAAACGGCGGTGACGGCTCCGCGCCGGAGCCGTTCGATCTCTTTTTCGTTTCGATGGCCACCTGCATCGGCGTCTATGTACTGGAATTTTGCACCACACGCAATCTCTGCACCGAGGGGCTCGGCGTCCGCCTATTCTCGAAACTCAATCCGGAAGAGAAGCGCTATCCGAAAATCAGCATCGACATTACCCTCCCCAAGGGATTTCCCGAAAAATACCACAAGGCCATCTGGCGTTCGGCCAATCTATGCTCGGTCAAAAAACACATTCTGACACCGCCGGAATTCAGCATCACACTTGATGGAGAAACGTTATGAGTTGTATTCGACAAGGAAAACTTAAAATCGAGTCCCTGCAAAAGGCGGCGGAAACGCTAAAAATTCTGGCGCATCCGCAACGGCTGCGGCTGATTGAAATTCTCGAACGGGAAAACGATATGCCGGTACATGTTCTCATGGAGGA
>CAYVYL010000101.1:0-2221 GCA_964455665.1 uncultured Verrucomicrobiota bacterium | reverse complement strand
GAGATGCCGGAGAATGTTTTTCCTCCCATCATGCTCAATCCGCCGCCGCGCAAGCCTTTCAGTCCGCCGTTGAACAGATCGACATGGCTCTGAAACTTCAACCCGCCCAAGACGAAGGTGGATGCGGAAGTTGCTGTAGCGGATGTTCCAGCAACGAAACCTGCCCAACCAATGCATAAGTCTATGAATGTTCTAACCCTCACCGTTTTAGTCGAAAACACCCTGCGGCAACAATGCCTCAAGTATTTTTGAAGACAAAAGGAGCAAAATGAGATCTGACCCCCTGACTCCCTACGGAAACCGCCCCATGGTAACTCCCATCGTAAACGCGGTGAACTATGAATATCTTTCATTCGATATTCTGCGACAGATTACCGACGGCGAAATCGACGGATACACCTATCATCGTGACGACAATCCGACCGTCCGCAATGTGGAACACAGAATCGCCGCGCTGGAAAACGCGGAGGACTGCATCGTGTGCACCTCCGGCATGGCGGCATGCACACTGGTGTTTTTCAGCTACCTGTCAGCCGGCGATCATTTGATCATTTTCCACGACACCTATGGTGCAAACTACAAAGTTTCACTGATTCTGGAACGCATGGGTGTCGACATCACTTGGATCGACGCAGAAGAAGCCGACCAAATTGGCGAACATGTGCGTCCGGAAACCAAAATGATTTTTCTAGAAACGCCCAGCAACCCGCTTTGCAAAATTATTGATATCAAAATGATCCGTAGTGTTGCGGAACCCATCGAGGCCATGGTGATTGTCGACAACACGTTTGCCACGCCCTATCACCAAAACCCGCTGGAACTGGGTGCCGATCTTGTGGTGCACAGCGCAACCAAAGCGCTAGGCGGTCATAACGACCTGATGGCGGGCGCAGTAGCCGGTTCAAAGGAGCACTACAACCGGCTCTGGTTTACTCGACAAGCAATCGGCACCACACTCGACTCATATTCCGCCTTCCTGCTTGACCGGGGACTAAAAACCTTTGAACTGCGCATGGAAACCATGTCCCGGAACGCTCAGCAGATCGCGGAACTGCTGCAATCCCAACCGGCGATTTCGCGGTTGATGTATCCCGGACTCGAAACCCACCCGTCATACAAAACCGCTACACGGCAAATGAAAAACGGCTTCAGCAATATGATGGCCTTTGACGTCGGAGAGTGCGAAGAGGATGCAAAACGTTTTATCACCGCATTAAAAACCGTCTGGCACGCTGTCAGTCTTGGATCGACCGAATCACTGATCTGCATTCCCTATCTAACCACCATGCTGTATCTTCCGCCGGAACGACGTACGACATTCGGAGTTCAAACAAACACAGTACGCCTGTCTGTTGGAATTGAACCGTTTGATCAAATCGCGACAGACTTCAAACAGGCGCTGGCCTGCATCAGCAAGGGAGAGGGATGAACAACCTGAGAATTACAGTTCTGGTTGAAAACACAGCCGGCCGGCTCGGCGTGCTCGCTGAGCACGGCCTCGCCTATCTGATTGAAACCGGCGGCGAAAAAGTGCTGTTCGATTCCGGACAAGGCGCGGTGCTGGAAAATAATATTCAGAAACTGAAACTGGATTTGAGCGATGTCACCAACGTTGTCTTGAGCCATGGGCATTATGACCACACCGGAGGACTGCACACCGCCTTGTCACGGATGGATCGACCCCGGGTTTATGCTCACCCGGCGGCCACTGACGCAAAATTTTCGAAAGATCCGGAGGGCAGCCATTCGGTCGGCATACCGGAGGCGGATCGGTTGGCACTTCAGCAGGCCGACTGGATTCGGGTAGAAGCGCCTACAAAACTGCCGTGCGGATTGCAATTAACCGGCCCGGTTCCACGGGTAACCGATTTTGAGGATACCGGCGGCGCGTTTTATCTGGATGCCGAATGCACCGTTCCGGATGAGCTGCCAGATGATCAGGCCGCGTTTATTGAAACCGAAAAGGGAACCGTTGTGATTCTGGGCTGCGCGCACTCTGGCGTCATCAATACCCTGCGCTTTATTCAGTCACTGACCGACAACCGCCCCATTCATACCGTTATCGGCGGCATGCACCTAATCCATGCCGATGAAAATCGGATGACCCGCACGATCGACGAACTGCGCCGGTTGAACATCCAGCAACTGATTCCATGCCACTGCACGGGCCTGCCCGCCGTCGTGCGGATGTGGAACGAATTTCCGGGCAAATGCCGCCCGT
>CAYVYL010000100.1:0-2348 GCA_964455665.1 uncultured Verrucomicrobiota bacterium | reverse complement strand
CCGGCGGCACTGAACTTGGCATAAACCCCCTCTTGGGTCAGCTGGGTTTCATCCATTTTGGTCGGCGGACAGACCCACAGGTTTACGTTGGCAAGCCCTTCTCCGTCGAGCACCACACCCGCGGCGCGGAAATGACTGATGTTGGTCATGCAGCTACCGATAAAGACGTCGTCAATTTTGGCACCCTGCACGTCGGACAGTTTTTTTACATCGTCCGGATCGTTCGGACAGGCGAGAAGCGGCTCGGTGATTTCGTTGAGATCAATTTCGATTACTTCGGCATAGTCCGCATTTTCGTCGGCGCTCATCAACTCGCCATTTTCGATCCATTCGTTCACAGCCTCAATGCGCGTCTGCAGGGTTTCGGCGTCGCCATAACCGCCTTTGATCATTTCTTTCATCAGCGTGATGTTCGACTGCAGGAATTCAACAATCGGCTCGCGGTTGAGCTTGATGGCTGCTCCGGCGGCGGATCGCTCCGCGGAGGCATCGGTCAGTTCGAACGCCTGTTCGACCTTCAAATCCGGCAAACCTTCCATCTCGAGAATGCGGCCAGCAAAGACGTTTTTCTTGTTCTTTTTCTCAACAGTCAGCAGGCCTTTCTGAATGGCCTTATACGGAATGGCGTTCACGATGTCGCGCAGCGTAACGCCCGGTTGCAGCTCGCCGTTGAAGCGAACCAGAACCGATTCCGGCATATCGAGCGGCATGACGCCGAGCGCGGCGGCGAAGGCGACCAACCCGGAGCCAGCCGGGAACGAGAGCCCCATGGGGAAGCGGGTGTGGGAGTCGCCGCCGGTTCCGACGGTGTCGGGAATCAGCAGGCGGTTGAGCCAGGAGTGAATCACCCCGTCACCGGGACGCAGCGAGACACCTTTGCGGTTCATGATGTAATCGGGCAGCGTGGCGTGGGTGACGACGTCGCTCGGCTTCGGATAAGCAGCTGTATGGCAGAAGGATTGCATCACCAGATCGGCGTTGAACTTCAGGCAGGCCAGCTCAGTGATTTCACCGGCGGTCATCGGACCGGTGGTGTCCTGCGAGCCGACCGTTGTCATTTTCGGCAGGCAGGAGGTTCCGGGCAGGATACCCTCCACTCCGCATGCTTTGCCAACCATCTTCTGGGCCAGCGTATAGCCCTGCCCGTTTTTCGGCTGCGGATTGTCTGGAACCACAAAAATGCCGGACTCATGAATGTCGCTCATGCCCAGCGCTTCGCGGGCTCTTTCGGTGAGCTGTTTGCCGATGATCAGCGGGACGCGGCCGCCGGCACGGTATTCGTCGAGAAGGGTATCCGGCCGCACGGAATAGGTGGTGATCTGCTTGCCGTCAGCATCTGTAATCAGCCCCTTTAACGGGTAGACTTTGATGACTTTGCCGGTGGTCAGTTCGCTCACGTCCGTCTGGATCGGAAGGGAGCCGGAGTCTTCAGCGGTGTTGAAAAAGATCGGCGCAATGGTGCTGCCGATGATGATGCCGCCGCGGCGCTTGTTCGGGATGCACGGAATATCATTACCAATATGCCAAAGAAGCGAGTTGATCGCCGACTTGCGCGAAGATCCGGTTCCGACCACATCGCCGACAAACGTGACCGGCAAATTGGTTTTTTCTTTGAGTTCAGAAATCTCCTGCGGGCCATTCGGGAACAGCGATCCGCCCATGCAGTTGGAGTGCAGCGGAATATCGGCGCGGGTGAATGCGAAGGAGGCGGGGGAGAAGTCGTCGGTGTTGATCTCGCCGTCCACCTTATAGAGTACGGTTTCCATCTCTTCAGCAACGTCTGGGAGGGAGGTGAACCACTCGCCGTTTGCCCAAGAAGTCAGCACGTCTATAGCGACTTCGTTTCCGTCGTCGACCAGCGTCTGAACATCTTCAAAACGGTTCACGGAGAGAACCATTTTTTTCAGGGCAGCACCGGCTGTTTTTGAAAGCGGCCCCTGCTCTTCGATCAGGCGAATCAGCCCGTCCAAGTTGTAGCCGCCCACCATCGTGCCTAGCAACTCAACAGCCCGCTCCGGGCTGATCAGCGGGGTGGATTCTTCGCCGTGCGCGACCTTGAACAAAAATTCGGCCTTCACCTGCGCCGCCGGGTCGACTCCCGGATTGATGCGGTGGGTAATCAGCTCAAGCAGCTCGTCCTCTTTTCCGGCCGGCGGTTCCTTCAGCAGCGCAATCACCGCGGCCGTCTGTTCTTTAGTCAACGCAAGCGGCGGAACGCCTTCTTTTGCGCGTTCTTCCACATGAGCGGTATATTCTTCAAAAAATGGGTTCATTGAGTTCTCCTTGTAGAAGCGCGAGAGATTAGCGTATCCGCAATAATCCGTTCAACGTTCAAGTCGTTAAACGTT
>CAYVYL010000099.1:0-2385 GCA_964455665.1 uncultured Verrucomicrobiota bacterium | reverse complement strand
TCACGTTGCCAACGTGATTGTCGACGGTTCGAATCCGTTCACCCGCTCCATTTTTACAGTGGATTTTCTTTATCCTTTTCCCCTCGCTCCTCTTTGACGTTGAAAATGATTTTGCCGTTCATGATTTTGTAAACCCTCTTTGTCTGGTAAGAAACGTTCTGATGATCACGCAGGAAAAATGGGAAAAACTGCAGGAGCGGATGGACAAGCTGAATATCAGCGAAGCCGATCTGTCCGAGCAGTTTATCCGCGCCTCCGGCAAAGGCGGGCAGAAAGTGAACAAAACCTCCTCCTGTGTACACTTGATTCATAAGCCCTCCGGGCTGGAAATCAAATGCAAACAATCCCGCCTGCAGGGATCCAACCGTTTTTTCGCCCGCCGCGATCTATGCGACAAGCTCGAGGGAAAAATTCTCGGCATCAAAAGCAAGAAGAGACAGGCGCAGGAAAAAGTCCGCCGTCAGAAACGCCGCCGCTCCCGTCGCGCCAAAAACAAAATGCTCGATGAAAAAAGCAAGCAGGGGCAGAAAAAGGCTCTCCGCCGCCCGGTCAAAGGTGATTAATAAGTTGTAGGACACGCTTCCCGTATTCGGGAGCGTGTGACGGATACAGGCTCTTTGAATACAAAGAGGCTAGTCCTACAAAAAAAGTAAAAATGAAAACCGAAGCTAAAATCGGAAAACTGAACGAGCTGTTGAAAGAACTCGGCAGCGTAGTCGTTGCTTTTTCCGGCGGGGTGGACAGTACGTTTTTGCTGGCCGCCGCAGTGCGCACGCTTGGGTCCGAAAATGTAATTGCGGCCACGGCGGTTTCCGCCACGTTCACCGACGATGAAAAGGCCGAAGCGCTGGCGTTGGGCAAATCAATCGGCGTGGAGCATGCTCTGCTCGAAACCGATGAGTTTGACGACCCAACCTTCACGGCCAACGATCCGCTACGCTGCTATTACTGCAAAAAAATCCGTTTTCAGGCGCTAGTTGAATGGGCCGCCGCGCGCGGATTCGACTACGTGGTTGAGGGCAGCAATGTGGATGACAGCGGGGATTACCGCCCCGGGCAACGGGCCGTGGCCGAGCTCGATGTGGTGCGCAGTCCGCTCAAAGAAGCCGGGTTGACCAAGGCGGAGATCCGCGACGTTTCCAAACAGTGGAACCTTTCGACGGCTGAAAAAATGAGCAACGCCTGTCTGGCCACGCGCTTGGAATACGGGCTGGAAATTACACCGGAACGGCTTCGGCAGGTGGACGAAGCGGAAAAATTTATCCGGCCGCTGATTCAAGGACAGTTGCGCGTGCGGCACCACGGCACCCTTGCCCGCATCGAAGTGGAGCCGGACTGTATTGCCGGGCTTGTCGAACCGCAAACCGCCGCTACAATCGATGCCAAGCTGAAGGCGCTCGGGTTTGACCATGTGGCACTCGATCTTTCTGGCTATAAAATGGGAAACATGAACAGTGGATTGGAAACATAAACGCAAAGATGCAAAGGGCGAAGAGTTTCGCAAAGGGAACCTTTTTAATTTCTCCGCGCACCTTTGCGCTCTTCGCGCCTTTGCGTTGAAGGATTATACCGAATGAGTACAAACGGATTTGATGAATTGGGATTTGCGAAGATAGATACACAGCGTTCGGAGCGGCGCGGATTCCCGGAAGCGATTTTCTGCGAAGGGAAAACGCCGGAACAGGTCGCACAGATTGTTCAGAAAATGAACGAGGGCGAGCGCAACATCTTGGCGACCCGCGCAAATGCGGAAATGTTCGCGGCAGTGAAAGAACGGACCCCAGAGGCGGAATACCATGAACTGGCTCGCCTAGTTGTGGTGCGTAAAGAGGAAATCACTCCTGACCCCGACCGCATTATTCTGGTGGTGACTGCCGGCACCAGCGATATCCCGGTGGCCGAAGAGGCCGCAATTACCGCTGAGCTGATGGGCCACAAGGTGGATCGCGTGTTTGATGTCGGTGTTGCGGGCATCCACCGGCTGTTTGCTCAGCAGGAAAAACTGCTTTCTGCCAATGTGATCGTAGTGGCCGCGGGCATGGAAGGTGCGCTGGCCAGCGTGGTCGGCGGGCTGGTTTCCAAGCCGGTGATCGCCTTGCCGACCAGTATCGGCTATGGCGCAAGCTTCGGCGGCGTGGCCGCCCTGCTCGGTATGCTCAACAGTTGCGCCGCCGGCGTGTCGGTCGTCAACATCGATAATGGCTTCGGCGCGGGCCGCCTCGCCGGCATGATCAATTCGATGAGATAGGAAGAATGGAATATTGGAGTAAGGGAGTGTTGGAATGAGGGAAAAAGCAAAAACAGAGCAGCCGCAAGACTCCAGTACTCCACCCCTCCACCCCCCCTCTCTTTACCTCTCCTGCTATTCCGGCATCAGCGGCAACA
>CAYVYL010000098.1:0-2489 GCA_964455665.1 uncultured Verrucomicrobiota bacterium | reverse complement strand
ACGGCTCCGGCGCGGAGCCGTCACCGCCGTTTTCAACCGACTGGTCGGTTTGAACTGTTTGTCCGTCATAATGCGCATCAACGCGTTTCCCGCCGGGGAAGCTTATGGTGACCTCTTTGATTCCTGCGGCCATCTATTTTTCTCCGGCTTCGGGTTGGATCAGGTTGTCGAGAACGTCCGCATAGGCGGCTTGCGGTTTCAGACCCGTCAGACGTTCAACCACCTTGCCGTCTTTGAAAAAAAGGATGGTCGGGATGGATTGAATATTCTGCGCATCTGTAAGCTGCGGGGCGGTGGCGGTGTTGATTTTGCAGATCACGGCGCGACCGTTGTATTTTTCGGCGAGTGCATGGATCGTTGGGCTGAGCCGTCGGCACGGAGGACAGCTGTCGGAATAGAAATCCACCAGACAGGGCAGGGTTGCTTGAACGATGGTTTTGTCAAACGTCTCTTGAGTGCCGATATAAATCAGTCCTTCTCCGGGGGCCGGCTGCTCTTCTTTGTAGTTAGACGTTGTGCGGGTTGTCGCTCCGACCGAGAATGCCATAAGTGCACCCATCACGGCTCCGTAGATTGCGCCCCGGAAGGGGTTGGCCGTCAGGGGGCATCCGCCCGAAGAACATTTTCCAAAGTGCCTCATAAGAGCACCGATAGCAGCTCCGATCAGTATTCCAATGAGCAGTTTCGTTGACATAAAGCACGTTCCATTTCTTAGGTGATCTCCAATGAAAGTTCGATGGGGCAGTTCAGGGAGTTGGAGATCGGGCAGGTTTTTTCCGCCTGTTTCACCGCTTTGCGCATTGCATCGGCTTGTTCCGGGGATTCCAGCGCGATATGGACCGCGACCACAATCTGGGTGATGGCCAACCCTGCGGTTGTTTTTTCCATAGCCCCCGTTGCTTGACTGGTGTAGGAAAGCATTTTGATTTTGGCTCGCTCCGCAAAAAATAGAGTAGAGGTCATAATGCAACTGGCGACCGCGCTGGTCAGCAGATCTTCCGGTGTCCAGAAGCCTTCGGGGCCGCCGAATCCCGGCGGGGTTGAGATCTCAATGGGGGATTTCCCGTCAGAGGCAGAGAGCCCCTTTTTCCCTTCCGTCCAGTCCGCAGAGGTTTTGTATGTCCACATAACAGATTTCCTTTTTTCAATTCCCCGTTCAACAACAACTAAACAGGGCCGTTTCGACAAAATAATGGATAACAGAATGATAGGGCGTTCTGCTTGTTCGTGCAGAGAGGTTGCCGCGCCAGACAGTTGAAGCTTTAATTTATGACAGTGTGGACTCGATCGCCTGAACTAGTACGCTTTCTTGCTGCACGCCAACAAATTGCTGAATCACCTCGCCGTCTTTAAACAGAATCAGCGTGGGAATTGCGCGCACACCGAACTGCGAGGCCGGAGCCGGGAAGTCCTCGACGTTCACTTTGGCGATGGTCACCTTATCGCCGATTTTTATAGCGACTTGATCCATGATTGGAATCTGCATTTTGCAGGGTGCGCACCACGGGGCCCAGAAGTCTACCAGGGTTACGCCCGACTTGATTTCTTCTGCAAACGAGGAGTCACTGAGTTCTTTGGCTGCCATTTTTTTGCTCCTTTTTTATTGAATTGAACGACAAACATATTAAATAATTCAAATATGTCAATACATAAGTAAAAACCATTTTTTGGCAGCTAAACACGAAGGGGGAGGGCACGCATTCATTTCCATGTTTAACCTTGATGTCGCAGAAATATTTTCGGCAGAATGGCTGTTTTCCAACCTTTAGAAACATATTACGCACTATCGGTTTGTGGCAGTGATAATTTATAAGGAGATTTTATAATGAGAGAGGGTCGACAAACCGTGGTGGTATTGGGTGCAAGCCCGAAGTCCGAGCGTTACTCTAACCAGGCCGTTCACCTTCTTAAGAAACAGGGGCACCAAGTGATTCCGGTGCATCCGGCCATTAAAGAAATTGCCAGCCTGCCGGTTGCGAGATCGCTTGCGGATATTGATGAGAGCGTGGATACGCTTACTCTTTATGTTTCCCCCCGCCATTCTACCTCGTTGATCGATGCCATTCTTTCCTTACATCCAGCGCGGGTGATTTTCAATCCCGGCACGGAAAACCCCGCATTGAAAACCGCGCTTAAAGAGCAGGGCATCCCTGCAGAAGAAGCGTGCACGCTGATCTTGTTGAAAACCGATCAGTTTTAGACGGGGCGTTTCTTTGCGCCCCTATTTAAACCGGTCGTTCGCTTTCTTTTGTGAGACCATGTGTTTCACCTGTTCTAGCCAACCGGTTCGAACATCGGATTTTTCAGCCAGAATTTGGTTACGGAATATAACTACGAACGCGCCGGGGTCGATGGGATCCAACTTTTGGAAAAAGGGGGGGGTTGGGTTCCAGGGGTTGGAATCTGCTGTTTGCGTCAAGTAGAGGCTTTTGGAGCATAAAAGCTTCCCAACAAGCTTGTCTGCGGAGAGCCGCAGTTTTACCATAATC
>CAYVYL010000097.1:0-2695 GCA_964455665.1 uncultured Verrucomicrobiota bacterium | reverse complement strand
GGTGCTGGGTGAGGCCCTGTTCGTCGCGCATGGCGATGAGCTGCTGCTGGAGCACGTCGTTAACGGGCGCGCCCTTCCCTGCCCGGTCAATGCCGGCGAGGTGTTCTTTTTCGCCGCAGGTGTAAATGCGTTCTTTGCCGGGGGCTTTTTGTGAGTTGCGCAGTTCGCGCAGGATGTTGCCGGCAGTTTTTTTGAAGTCGTCGAGATCGCAAAAGTGGTTGATGTCGATGGCCATGAAGAAGTGGCCGAGGGCGTAGGGCTTTGGCGTGCCGTCTTCGGCGAGCCCACTGAGCATTTTGAGGTAGGCGCCCTGCTGCAGGGCGGCAGAGAGCAGTTCGACGACGGTGGCAAAGCCGTAGCCTTTGTGTCCGCCGGTTTCCTCTTCGATGCCGCCGATCGGCGCAAGGGCGGCCTGGCCGGCGACGAGGTCTTTCAAGATTTGGACGGAGTCGGTTTGGGTGTTTCCTTCGCGGTCAATGATAAGGCCGGGCGGGCAGTCTTTGCCTTCGCGGGCATATTGTTCAATTTTTCCGCGCTGGAGGATGGAGGTGGCGTAGTCGTTGGTGAAGGGAAATCCTTCGTCGGTGGGCATGCCGAAGACGAGCGGGTTGGTGCCCAGCATGTTTTCGACGCCGTGGGTGGGCGCAATGGACGGACGGGCGTTGGTGCCGGAGAGGCCGATCATGCCGGCTTCGCAGGCCATCATGGGGTAGTAGGCGGTAAAGCCGTAGTGGGTGGAGTTGCGGGCAACAACCATGCCGAGGCCGTACGTGCGTGCCTTTTCGATGGCCATTTCCATACAACGCTTGCCAATGACCATTCCCATGCCGTGGTGTCCGTCGACAACTGCGGTGGCGGCCTGGTCGCGGACGATCTCGAATTCGGTGACCGGCTGCTGAATTTTTTGTTTTACGATGCGGTCGTAGTAAATGGGTTTAAGGCGTCCAACGCCGTGAGAGTCGATTCCGCGTTTGTCGGAGTTGATGAGCACGTCCGCGCAGATGTGCGCATCCGCTTCCGGGACGCCGATGGATTTAAAAACGTCCACCATGAAGGCTTCGAGCTGATCAAAGGGAACCCAGGCTGTATTTTGCATATAATTATCCTTCTACAACAGATGTTAAGATTTTTTCGAACCGTTCCAGCCCGATTTCGAGAGCGTACTTGTTTTGGATGAGTTTAAACGCTTTGCGAGCCATGCGGGCGCTGAGCGCACGGTCAGTAAAAAGCCAGGAGACGCTTTGCGCGAACAATTCCGGGGTGTCGGCCACCAGACAGTTGACGCCGGTTTGCGCGTCAATACCGGCCATTCCCAGTGAGGTGGAGACAACCGGCAGTCCGAACGCCATGGCTTCGAGCACTTTGGTTCTCATGCCGGATCCTAAGCGGACAGGAGAGACCATGACCCGGGCGCGGTTGCGGTAGGGACGCAGGTCTTGAACCTGTCCGGTCAGGATGATGCGGGAATCGTGCGCAACCAGCTTTTTTATGCGCGGGCTGGGGTCCGCGCCGACAATATAAAATTTAACTTCCGGGTGCCGTTTTTTCAGTTCAGGCCAGATGTGGTGAACAAACCATCCCACGCCGTCTTCGTTTGCCGGGTCACGCATATAACCGGTCATTAAGATGATTGGTTCTTTAGGAATGGGAGGGTGTTTTTGAAGTTCATCGATATCCACACCGGAAGGTGCAACAGAGACGGCAAGATCCGGCGCGTAATACTGCATGGTGAAGCGGTCCTGAGGTGTTAGCACCAGAATACGGTCTGCGCTGCGGTACATATCAAATTCATATTTTCGCAGGCCGGGCAACTGGGGAAGGCTTTTGAGGTACAGACGCCAGCGTACTTCATCCGTTTCCCGGTATTTTTCGTAGGATGCGGTAATACAACGGTGACAGGAAATAACGGTATGCACGGCGCATAAAAAGGGATTTTTATAAAGAAACTGGCCCATCTCCGAAAATTCAGCCAGCACCAGATCATATTTCCCTTTTTCTACAACATCTGCGACCTGACGCATCATTTCTTTGGAATAGAGTTTCCAGATAGACGCCGGGCGGCTCGGGGTGGTGTAGTCGTGCAGGGCTCGGACCAGAATATTCCGCCGCGGCTGGGGGATTGTATGCAGATCGGTGACGTGGCTTTTTAGTGAGTCGATTTCTTCCGGCGTTTCATTTGATATATATGAAATTAACCCGACCGTGTGGCCTTTTTGAGCCAGATAACGAATCCGCTGAAAGACGATTCGGTTTCCACCTACAACCTGGGAGTGAGGAACTTTTGTGGTGAGAAACAGTATCTTCATAATCGATCCTGTTTTAGTAGAGCTCTCCAACGAGTTCCATAAATTCTTCAGGGGTGTAATCGCTTAGGACATGACCGGATGAATGAATGGTTTCTTTTATTTTTGAGCAGATTTTTTGAAGCTCCTGGTGAGAGGCTTTAGATCCCATGAGTACCTGATAGTCATCTGCCTGCGTAATTCGGATCTGCCCGTCTTCGCGATCAAACCCGACACCCATTAATCCGACTACACGGCTTTGTCCGGCTCTATTCATGCTTTTTCTCTATTCCCTACTTGCACTAAAACCAAATCTCTGGCTTATTCTCCGTTCTTTCCTGCCCGATGGTGTAACGGTAGCACAGCAGACTCTGAATCTGCTTGTCTAGGTTCAAATCCTAGTCGGGCAACCA
>CAYVYL010000096.1:0-2738 GCA_964455665.1 uncultured Verrucomicrobiota bacterium | reverse complement strand
ACACCCAGATGCTGCGCGACAACGGCATCATGGACAAATACGAAGACTGCATCCACGCCATGGGCGAAGTCGTCCGCCGCGGTGGATTCGGAACCTCCGTAACGCCGGTCTCCCAGTTCTACTTCCAGCAGGCTTTCAACAACGTCATGTTCGGCCCGTGGGAAAAAATTGCCGAAGGCTACGGCAAAATGGTTCTCGGTTACTTCGGAAAAACTCCGTGCGAACCCGATCCGGAGATCATCAAACTCGCTTCTGAAAAGCTCGAACTGCAGCCCACCACCGAAAACCCGGTCGACATCAACGACCGCGACCCGAACAAAGGTGTGGACGCCGCTAAGAAAATGCTGACCGATGCCGGCATCGAAGAAACTGAAGAAAACATTTTCATCGCCGCCGCCTGTAAGCAGAAGGGAATCGACTTTCTGCTCGGAAAAACCGAGATCAACGGTGTGCGCAAAGGCGCCCTCTCCAAGAAAGAAGAGAAGAGCGAAGGCGGCGACGGTGCTTACACCGTTACGGTTGACGGCAAGCAGTTTGCGGTTGAAGTCAATGGCGACAAAGCGACGGTTAACGGCAAAGCCTACGACATCGATGTGGCGGACGGCGTTGAGGCCGCTTCCGGAAACGTGGCCCATGAGTCTGCCGACTCCACCATCATCAAGGCGCAGATGCCTGGTAAAGTGATGAAAATCAACATAGCCGCTGGCGACCACGTTTCCGAAGGCGACGTTCTGATGATCATGGAAGCCATGAAAATGGAAGTTGAAATCAAATCCCCGGTTACCGGAACGGTTTCATCCATCGGCGTCAACGTCGGCGACCAAGCCGTAGGCGGCCAAGAACTCGTTTCGATTAACTAAATCAGTCAAACGTCGAAAGTCAAAATGTCCAAAGTCAGCATACAGCTTGTTGGTTCCCGACCTTTGACTTCCAGACCTTAGACAAGGGAATTTATCATGTTTAAAATGAAAAAAACATTCGGGCTGATCGCCCTTAGCGCACTACTGTTCTCCGGTTTCGCTGTTGCGGAACCCGTTGTCTGCGCAGACGGAGTCTGCGCATTACCCGAGACAGGTGCAGAGCCGGAAGACCTATCGATCAGCAAAGGGTTCATGAAACTCTGGGAATCGACCGGCATCTACCGTTTCATGAATCCGCCGACTGAAGCAGAGAAGCACGCGGACTACGAAGCGGCTTGCGTAAAAACAGTTGAAGCAGAAATTTCCGCCGGTCATTTTGCGAAAGCCCGCGAAGTCGTTCGCCTAGGTGCAGAGCATCATGTCGAAGACGCGAAACTATCGGCACTTTGGGGAAAAATTGACGTGGCTGAAAAAGAAGGCTACCAGTCAAAAGGTCTTCTTCCTGAAGGAGCGGGTCAGTTGGTTATGATCCTCGTTGGACTGTTGCTGATCTATCTGGCCATTGCCAAAGGCTTTGAACCGCTGCTGCTCCTGCCGATCGGGTTTGGTGCCATTCTCACCAACATTCCGGCTGCTGGGATTGCGATGGGGCCCATGCCCGGACAGCCCGCCGGTTTCCTATACTACTTCTACACCGTCGGTGTGCAGTCCGGGGTTTTCCCGCTGCTTATCTTCATGGGTGTGGGTGCCATGACCGACTTCGGCCCGCTATTGGCGAACCCGAAGACCGCCCTGCTCGGCGCTGCCGCTCAGTTCGGTATCTTCATCGCTCTGCTCGGCGCATTGGCTCTAACCAGTTGGACCAACGGAGTGGTTAATTTCTCGATGCAGGATGCCGCCTCTATCGGGATTATCGGCGGCGCCGACGGCCCGACCGCCATCTTTTTATCATCTCGACTGTCGCCCAACCTGTTGGGTGCGATCGCTGTGGCCGCCTACTCCTACATGGCGCTCGTGCCGATCATTCAGCCGCCGATTATGCGCGCACTGACCACAAAAGCGGAACGTGCGATTGTGATGAACCAGCTGCGCCACGTCACCAAGACGGAAAAAATCGTCTTCCCGCTGATGGTGCTCATTCTTTGCATTCTGCTTCTACCGTCGGCCACTCCGCTGATCGGGATGCTGATGCTCGGTAACCTCATGAAAGAGTCCTGCGTCGTGGATCGTCTGTCGGATACCGCCCAGAACGCGCTGATCAACATCGTCACCATCATGCTCGGACTGGCTGTCGGCTCCAAACTGGCGGCTGACAAGTTCCTGAACGCCAACACGCTCGGAATTCTGGCACTGGGTTTGGTCGCCTTCTGTATCGGCACGGCCTGCGGTGTACTGCTCGCCAAGCTGATGAACAAACTCAGCAAAGACCAGGTGAACCCGCTGATCGGTTCGGCCGGCGTATCGGCTGTGCCAATGGCCGCCCGTGTTGCCAACAAAGTCGGCTTGGAAGAAAATCCGCAAAACTTCCTGCTGATGCACGCCATGGGCCCGAATGTGGCCGGTGTGATCGGTTCGGCTGTTGCCGCCGGTGTGCTGCTCGCCCTCTGCGGATAAGCAACTGCGTTGCGGCACCTATCAGGCCTGCGCTAACCCGCAGGCTTGAATTGGCCCTGTTTTCCGAACATTGGAAAACGGGGCTTTATTTTTTCCAAGGTTTGGAAACTCTATGACAGCATCCTGAAACCCTGCTTGATAAACGGTTTCTGTAGCAACCGCCCGGTGAGGGCACCGGGCCTACAATGAGCTTCTGTGGCAACCGCCCAGTGAGGGCACCGGGCCTACAATGAGCTTCTGTGGCAACCGCCCGGTGAGGGCACC
>CAYVYL010000095.1:0-2811 GCA_964455665.1 uncultured Verrucomicrobiota bacterium | reverse complement strand
CTTTCAGCCAGAGAGCGCGAAATGCGCGCCGCCCGCGCCTTGCGAAGCCCCTCGGTCTCAGTCAAGGGAGCGTGGGGGAATCAATGGGACACCCATGACTCCGATCAAAACAACGAAACCAGCAGCATCATGCTGGAGATTGATCTTCCTGTTTTTGCCGGCGGATATATTAGTGCCAACGTCAGAGAAAAACGGGCCATTCAATCCGCGGCATTTGAAAAACTTCGCCAGCTCGAATTGCAAATTCAACTGGACGTGGAAACCGCCGTTTTAAACATCAACTCATCCTCTGAACGCGTACTCGCCACAGGGAAAAGCATTGAACAAGCCAAAGAAAGCCTGCGAATCGAACGTGAAAAACACGCCTATGCGAAAGGATCCGTTACCGATGTGCTAGATGCGCAATCCGCATTGCTGGAAGCTCAAATGAATTATTATCGCTCATTAGCCGATTATAAAATCGCTCACGCCCAATATCGGTTGGCCGCCGGAGAAAACTTCTAAGAGGAGACGCTCCCATGTTTAAAAAAATATTACTGGCTGCCGATTCATCGCCCGCAACCGAGGTTCTGGTTTCCTGCGTCGGCGAATTACGCAACCTCGGCAGCACACACGCGCTGATTGCACAATACTTTATGATTCCCGAACGGGTCGCTTTCCCTGCGGAAATTGAAGCCCGCATTCGGCGCTCTCTGGAGCCTTTCGCGGAGAGCCTGAACCAGCTGGGAATTCCTACGGAAATTATCGTTGAAGCGGGACTGCCCGGTCTCGAGATCCCGCGTTTGGCAGATCAAGAAAACTGCTCGCTCATGGTCATCGGGTCTCGGGGCCACAACTTCACCAGCGAAATTTTTCTAGGCGGTACGGCGGCAGAAATTCTGCATAGAGCCTCTCGACCCTTGCTGATCATTCGAATGAATGCGGATCTGAACACAGATCAAACCCTCCACGCCGAAAAACCCTGCGATTTTATGCGACACATCCTATTCCCAACCGACTTTTCCAACCATGCGGAATATGCATTTGAATACCTGCTCGAAATCGCAGCCCAAGGGGCCAAACAGATCACCCTCCTTCACACGCAAGATATGACCCGGTTGAAGAAGCATCTCGAACCCCGACTCGACGAATTCGATGCCATTGATCGGCAGCGGCTCAACGTGCTGAAAACCCGACTTGAGGCCGTCAGCAACTCCGTTATTTCCGTAAAGCTTTGCCACGGCTCCCCCATCGAAGAAATTCTCAAAGAAGATCAACACGCAAGCCTAATCATCATGGGAACACATGGACGTGGCTATATTAACGAGCTGTTTATGGGAAGCATCAGCCACAACACGGCTCGTCACTCATCCGCCCCAGTCTTCCTCATCCCCAAACCATTCAACAAACAATAGAGCCCTATAAATTTTAAGGAGAACCATTATCATGAACTCACCCCGACTAAAGAACAGAATCCGCGAACCATTTACAACCCTCCTGCTTGCCGGAACGATGACAACCGTAGTCGTTGCAGGACTCAGTGGTTGCGGCCCAAAACAACAACCAAAACCATCCTCCGGCAGCCGGGTTGTCGCCGTCAAAGCCATCGAAACCCGTCTCGAGGAACAGCTGTTAACCACCGGCGATGTGCTGGCCATGAATACGGTTTTACTCAAATCAACGGTGGAAGGCCCGATCGCGTTTTGTCCCTGGCGAGAAGGCGATCGTGTCGAAAAAACCGGGCAAAAGCTGATTGAAATCAACCGCCCGCTCTACACCCATGAGCTGGCCGGTGCCGAAGCCGCCCGCGCGGTGGCGCAAGCAAAACTAGACGATTTGAAGGCGGGCTCCCGCCCAGAAGAGATTGCTCAAGCGCGTGAGGCCATGCTTCATTTCACCGATTGCACCAAGTTTGCCAAGGCCGATCTGGACCGCGTTAATTCACTGGTCGAAAGCGGCGCACTCCCTGCCGAAACTCAGGAAAAAGCCCATGTTGATTATATCAAATGCAAAACACAGCTCGAATCGGCAAAGGAACAGGTGAACATGCTAGTGGATGGGCCGACCCAAACAGAAATTGCTGTGGCACAAGCAACCGTTTCTGAAGCGGTCGCCCGGCGCGATCTGGCACAGGCCAAACTGGACGAATGTCTGATTTCCGCCCCCTTCGCCGGAATCATCACGCAGGTTTATGTGCGTCCCGGTGATATGGCCGTTCCACGCCAATCCCTCTTGAAGATAATGGATCCAACGAGCTTGATCGTTCGTGCCGGCTTGCCGGAAAGTTGCGCAACGTATCTGCGCCAAGGAGCGGTCGCAACAGTGCAGCTGGATGCCTACCCGGGGAAAACCTATCACGCAAAAATCGAACGGATCTACCCGCGCTTGGAAAGCAATTCTAGAACCCGCCTGGTTGAACTGCGTATTACAGACCCCGTGGAGTTAATGCCGCGCATGTTTGCCCGCATCTCTCTCACTGGGCGAATTATTGAAAATGCCGTTGTCGTTCCCTCCCAAGCCCTTGTTGCCACGCCGCGCGGCGAGCAGGTTCTGTTTGTTGCCCAAGACGGAATCGCCGTTAAACGACAAGTGACTCTGGGTCTCGAGCAAGGGGATCGGGTGCAAATCCTCACCGGTGTTCAACCCGATGAATTCGTGATCACAGTGGGAAATTTAAACCTCAAGAATGGTGCCAAAATCAACACCGCCCCCGTCGCAAAAGCCAATACAGAAGGTGAACAACAATGAAACTCACACTGGCCGCACTAAAACGCCCAGTGGCTGTCACCGTACTCGTGGTTGCATTATTTGCAACGGGACTCTTCAGCCTGT
>CAYVYL010000094.1:0-2871 GCA_964455665.1 uncultured Verrucomicrobiota bacterium | reverse complement strand
GCCGGCGGCGACGAAGCCTACCCCGCCATGCTCGCGGCCATCCGAGCCGCAAAAAAACACATTCACCTGCAAAGCTTCATCATTGGCCACGATGACGTCAGCCGCGAATTCATGGACGCCCTCGCCGCCAAAGCCGCCGAGGGTGTTCAGATACGGGTTCTCTATGATCGCTTCGGCTCCACCCGCGCCCACCTTTCCGGCTTTTTCCTCAAATATAGAAAACTTGATAACGTTCAAATTGCCGGGTGGACACAGGCTAACCCGCTCAAACGCCAGTTTCAGATCAACCTGCGTAACCATCGCAAAGCACTCATCGTTGATGGAACAAAAGCCTTTTTCGGCGGCATCAACTTGCACGACGAAAATGCCGCCGCCTGTAAAACCGGTGCCATCCGCGACTACCACTTCTCCGCCGAAGGCCCCATCGTGCAGGAACTGCAATACTCCTTTCTGCGCGACTGGTACTTCATCACCGCAGAAAACCCCGAAGCCCTGCTCACAGAAAACTACTTTCCGCAAATCGACGAAGCCGGCAACGCCACCATTCGACTCATCAACAGCGGTCCCTCCACCAAAAAAGATTTCGCCATCGAAACATTCTTCAGTGCCATCACACTGGCAAAAAAACAGATCTTCGCCGTCACGCCCTACTTTGTCCCGCCCGCCGAGATTCTGCGCGCGCTGCGCTCGGCCGCCCTGCAAGGTGTGGACGTGCGGCTGATTGTTCCGCAAAAAAACAACCACCGAACCGCGGGGCTGGCCAGCCGTGCCCTCTATGAAGAACTGCTGCTGGCCGGTGTGAAAATCTACGAGCGCCGCCCGCCCTTCATGCATGCCAAAGCGCTGGTCGTCGATGACGAGCTGAGTCTCATCGGTACCGCCAATCTCGACAACCGCAGCCTCACCCTCAACTACGAAACCACCGCCGCCGTCTACTCCACCGCCTTCGCTGATGCCATGAAAAACCTCATCCACGAGGACATTAATCAAAGCAATGAAGTCCTCCTCGCCGACTGGCGCAACCGCCCTTCGCACCGCCGCCTGCTCGAAAACCTCGCCGCGCTCATGAGCCCGGTTTTGTAGAATGGATTACGCCAATGCCACGTTGACGATTTCGCGGGCTTCGGCCTGAATCTGTTTCAGGTGCTCTTCACCAAGAAAGCTTTCGGCGTAGATTTTGTAGATATCCTCGGTGCCGGAGGGGCGCGCGGCGAACCAGCCGTTTTCGGTGCAGACTTTGAGCCCACCGATCGCCGCGCCGTTGGCGGGCGCATGCGTCAGCTTGGCGGTGATCGGCTCGCCGGCCAGTGTTTCGGCCGTCACCTGCTCCGGTGAGAGCGCGGCCAGTTTGGCTTTTTCTTCGCGGCTGGCAGGCGCGTCGACGCGGTCGTAGACCGGATTGCCGAATTTAGCGACGAGCTGCTGATAGTGCTCGCCCGGATCTTTGCCGGTGACAGCAAAAATCTCGCAAGCCAGCAGGCAGAGAATGATGCCGTCTTTATCGGTGCTCCAGACCGTTCCGTCTTTGCGCAGGAAGGAGGCCCCGGCGGACTCTTCGCCGCCGAAACCGTACGAGCCGTCGACAAGACCGTTAACAAACCATTTGAAGCCGACCGGCACTTCTTTCAGTTCGCGGCCGAGGTCGGCGGCGACGCGATCGATCATTGAGGAACTGACCAGCGTTTTGCCGACGGCGGCGTCGGCGCGCCAGCCTTCGCGGTGGGTGAACAGATAGTTGATGGCAACCGCCAGATAATGGTTGGGGTTCATCAGCCCGACCGATTTGGTAACGATGCCGTGACGGTCGTAATCCGGGTCGTTGCCGAACGCGATATCAAAGTCGTCTTTGAGATCGATCAGCCCAGCCATGGCGTACAGCGAGGAGCAGTCCATGCGGACTTTGCCGTCGCGATCGACACACATAAAACTGAAGGTGTAGTCAGGAGCGTCGTTGCGGATGGTAAGGTTGATGCCGTATTTTTCGGCGATCGGCTTCCAGTAGCGGATGCCCGCGCCGCCCATGGCGTCGGCACAGATGTTCAGTCCGGATTTGGCAATGGCCTCCATGTCGATCACGCCGTCGAGGTCGTCGACGTACGGCGTGATGAAGTCGTAGGCACAAGTGGTGTCAGCGGCGAGCGCATCGGCTAGGTAGATGCTCTGCACCTCTTCGTTGTCGCCCGCCAGCAGCTCGTTGGCACGGTCGGCAATCCAGCTAGTGACATCTGTGTCAGCCGGACCGCCGTTCGGCGGGTTGTATTTGAAGCCGCCGTTGTCGGGCGGGTTGTGTGACGGGGTGATAATCACTCCATCCGCAAGGCCGTCTGTACGGTTTTTATTGTAGGTGAGAATGGCATGAGAAATAACCGGCGTTGGGGTATAGCCGCCGTCCTGGTCGATCATCGCCGTCACCCCATTGGCGGCGAACACCTGCACGGCGGTTTTTTCGGCCGGGGTGGAGAGCGCATGGGTGTCTTTCCCAACAAACAGCGGGCCGGTGATGCCCTCTTTTTCGCGGTACTCACAAATGGCCTGCGAAATCGCCATAATGTGATCTTCGGTAAAACTTCCGTTGAGCGACGTGCCGCGGTGGCCGGACGTTCCGAAAGACACCTTCTGGCTCGGATCGGTGACATCGGGTTGCGTTTCGTAATAGGAGCTGATCAGCTCCGCAATATCGATCAAATTCTCTTTGGGCACGGGTTTCCCAGCAAACGGGTGAGCAGACATGATTTTCTCCTTTAAAAACAAACCGATTATTTAGCAAAGTCGCCCCTCTGGCACAAGTTTCCAACCATTGGAACTTTTCCGGCCGATTTTTCCAAGGGTGCACAGTCACAAACCAAGTGCAACAACTGGCGGCATGGTTCA
>CAYVYL010000093.1:0-2967 GCA_964455665.1 uncultured Verrucomicrobiota bacterium | reverse complement strand
TCATGATCGGCTCGAGCAGAACGGGGTTGGCGTTTTCGATGGCTTCGTGCAGCGCGCGCGCACCGGCGATTTTAAAAGCGACCTCAGAAGAGTCGACATCGTGGTAGGAACCGTCATAAAGCTCAACGACGACGTTGCTAACCGCAGCGCCGACGAGCGGCCCTTTGGTCATCCCTTCCACAAACCCTTTCTGGCAGGCGGGAATAAAGTTGCCGGGAATGGCGCCGCCGACAATTTTGTTAGCGAAGCCTTCTTCGTCCGGCGAGGTTTTCGGGCGAATGCGAATATAGCACTCACCGTATTGCCCGCGACCACCCGACTGTTTTTTGTGTTTGTGATGGCCTTCGCCAACGCCGGTGATGGTTTCCCGATAGGCCACTTTCGGAGTGTGATGAGTGATGTCGACCTTACTGCGGTTTTTGATGTGCTCGAGAGTAACGTCGAGATGCATGTCGCCCATCCCCCACAGGATGGTTTCGTGCGTCTCTTTGTTGCGTTCCACACGGATGGAAGGATCCTCTTCCGCCGCGCGATGCAACGCAGTACCAATTTTATCCTCGTCCCCTTTAGTTTTCGGCACGACCGCGTAAGCGGCAACGGGGTTCGGGAATTCAACCGGCTTGAAGACGGTTTTATCGCCGATGGCGCAGAGCGTGTCATTGAGGAAGGTATTTTTGAGCTTGGGAATGGCAACGACATCGCCCGCTTTAGCCTCCTTGCAGTCGGTCTGTTTCTTGCCGTTCACAAACAGGAGATTGCCAATGCGCTCTTTTTCGCCTTTGGTAGCGTTAAACACCTCGGTATTGGGTTTGAGCGTTCCACGATAAACGCGGACGAAGCTAAGCTGCCCAACGAAGGGATCATTAACAGAGCGCCGGACAATACCGGCGAACGGTTCGTTTTCACAGGTCTGCACTTCGTGTCCGTCGGCGCATTTGATCGGATAGTCTTCGGGCGACGGGAAGAGGCGGCTGATAGAGTCCATCGTTTCCTTCACCCCAACCTGGCTCTTGGCCGAACAGGCGAACACGGGAATCAGAATCGCATCGTGAACCGCTTTACGCAGGCCGTCGGAGAATTCGTCGGCCGTGAGCTCCTCGCCGTTAAAATATTTTTCCATCAGTGCGTCGTCGGTTTCGGCGGCGAGCTCAATGAGATGGTCGCGGATGGCTTTGACGGTATCGGCCATGTCTTCCGGCACCTGATCGGTCGGCGTGTTGAGCAGGTCGACTTCGGATTTGCCGTCGGAGGTCGGCAGAACAACCGGCACACAACGACTGTCACCCCACTGCGCTTTAATCGCGGCGAGCACTTTGTCAAAATCAGCATCGTCTTTATCCAGACCATTAATGACGATCCCGCGCGGCAGGTTGCGGCTTTCGCACACGTTCCAGGCGCGGTTGGTGCCAACCTGAATGCCGGAAACGGAGTCGATAACCATCAGCGCAGCGTCGCTAGTTTCCGCGGCGCAGATGAGCTGGCCGATGAAGTCGGCGTAACCGGGGGTATCGGTAATGACGAAACGGCGTTGCTTGCCGCTGGCGGCGGTATAGACGCCGTCAAAGGGTTTGGCGAAAATGGAGATCTGATGTTCCTGCTCTTCGGGAGTCCAGTCTGCCATGCTGGTTTTATCATCCGGCGAGCCAATGCGATCGCTGGTGCCAAGGATATGGAGCATCACGTCCAGCAACGAGGTCTTTCCACTCCCCGTATGCCCCATCAACGCGAAATTACGCACACCTGCAATTGAAATACCCTTCATGGCTGCTCTCCTTGGACTGTCGTTCCGTTTAAAATCGTCGCGTGCGCATAGCGCGCGGCGCATAAGAAGGCTCAAAGTACACGGATTCCAGGCCCGCGACAATGAATTTTCCAACCCTTGGAAAAATTTCTTCCACTAGCTGGAACTGCCCCCGTTAAAGCGATAGCGGTCAGGAAATAAATAAGCCGCCCCGTTACCGGAGCGGCTTGCAAACTGCACATGCCGGGCGTTTTACTCAGCGGAGAAATTGCACTCTCCATGATTGGGTTGGTAATAAAAAACGGCTGCGCCATCGGGCGCAGCCGCCTTCTTCAAACTGAAATCCGTTTATTTCATTGAAGGAACTTTTATTCCATCCACCGCTTTCGCGGCATCTTTCTGGGCATCGTCAGCAGCATCCTGAAGTTTCTGCTCATCCGATTTTCCACAACCTACAAATACGAGCAGTGCGAACAGGGCGATTAGCCATTTTGTTACCTTCATGAATCTCTCCTTACTTTTTAACCGGCGGGCACCCTATGTGCCTCTGCCTTATGAGCGTCATTTTAAACAGGGAACCCTTTCATGCAACAAGAAAACCCGACATTATCAGTCGGGTTTTCGGTGTTTTGCAATGGATCGATACGCGCTACTACTGCAACGCTTTGAGCGCATTGGTGTAGACCGCCAACTTATCTTTCAACTGAGAGATCAGCCCCATGGTATCACTCAAATCACCTTTCAAAGCAGTCGCTTTTTCACCCATCATTTCGGTGACCGGGATCTCTTTTAACTGGTCCTTCAGCGTACTGGCCACATTCACTTTATCAACGATCAGTCCTTTGTACTTTGTCACCATCGATGCCAGGTCCGCCTGCCCCATCGTGGCGGCTTCGGCCGTCAATTGATTCAATCCTGCTACATCCCCGCCTCCGGAGTCGGTCACACATCCGGTCAGCACTACGACCACAGCTAATCCTAAAATCCACTTTAACCCTCTCATATCGTCTCCTTTTTTTTACAGACACCCCGCGCGCCCGTCACTTCTGGTTATTCTAATTGTTCAAACCCGTTCGGCAACAAAAACCCCTTTCCAATGATTGGAAGAACTTCTATCCGCCCGCCAACAAACAGGAGGTTCGCTTATGACAACCCAACTGCTTCAATCATTCTTTATGTGGTGCTCAATCATTAACATCGGGATGTTAATGCTCCTATTTTTCATC
>CAYVYL010000092.1:0-2997 GCA_964455665.1 uncultured Verrucomicrobiota bacterium | reverse complement strand
GGCACGTTCTATAAATATGAGGGATTGGGCTCCATCTATTGGCATATGGTATCCAAGCTGTTGCTGGCTGCGCAGGAAACCTGCATCCGGTTCCGGGAAACCGATTCGCGGGAGGCCTTGCTGGCGCATTACTATGACATCCGAAAAGGCATTGGCGCCTACAAGAGCGTACAGGAACAGGGCGCGTTCCCGACCGATCCGTATTCGCATACGCCTTCGATGATGGGTGCGCAGCAACCCGGCCTGACCGGTCAGGTGAAGGAGGACTTTATTGTCCGCTTGATCGAGCTGGGGGTTCGGGTTGAAAACGGCTGTCTGGGCTTCGACCCCTTCCTTTCGACCGAAAGCGATGTCACCTTCACCCTCTGTACCGTCCCCATCGAAATTCGGGAAGGTGCCGCCGATGGCATCCGCGTGACGCGCTCCAACGGCGAACTGATTGAAATGAACGGCCTCGCTCTCGATGCGGAATTGAGTACGGAAATCTTCGGTCGCACGGGTGCTATCGGGCGCATTGAAGTGACTGTAAAATAGAAATTCTAATTATTTCCTCTTCTAAATTGTCCGCTTGATCGAGATGGGGGTTCGGGTTGAAAACGACTGTCTGAGCGTCAACCCCTTCCTTTCGACCGAAAGCGATGTCACCTTCACCCTCTGTACCGTCCCCATCGAAATTCGGGAAGGTGCCGCCGATGGCATCCGCGTGACGCGCTCCAACGGCGAACTGATTGAAATGAACGGCCTCGCTCTCGATGCGGAATTGAGTACGGAAATCTTCGGTCGCACGGGTGCTATCGGGCGCATTGAAGTGACTGTAAAATAGAAATTTTGATTATTTCCTCTTCTAAACCATGATTATGTGTTAGCTTCTGATCACCTGTAAATTAGATAGAAATAACAATAAGGACTACTATGACGACATATATTAAAGCTGCCCTGACGGGTTTTGCTGCATTGATTCTCTCGTGTGGATCTGCCCACGCCGCAGTGGTGTGGTCGGATGAATTCGACGATCCCAAAATTGATACCGATACCTGGACGTGGGATGTGGCTTCACATGGTTTCGGAAACGGCCAGATGGAGTATGCCACCTCCCGCGGAACGAATTCGTTTATCGAAAACGGGAGTCTGGTCCTTCAGGCGATTCGTGAAGACTATTTTGGTCAGTCATTCACCTCGTCCCGCTTGAACACGCAGGGTCGATTTGCTTTCAAATACGGCACAATTGAGGCGCGGATAAAGCTTCCGGATACCGCTAACGGATTGTGGCCAGCCTTCTGGATGCTGGGCAACAACTTTCCGGGCATCGTCTGGCCGGACGCCGGCGAGATCGACATTCTAGAGTCAGGCTCCGCGGCGGGCATTGCTAACGGCACACAGAACGAGCTGATCAACTGCGCGATACACTATTCCGATGCTGCGGATGAGTATGAATACCAAGCGGACTGGATTAAGTCCTCAGACCTCGGCCTTTCGAATGACCTGAGCGCGGATTATCATCAGTATAAGTTAGAGTGGACCCCAACGGAGCTGAAGTTTTCTCTCGATGGGAATCTATGGGCCACCTACGACATTACGGCGGCAAATTTTGATGAGTTTCGCCAGCCTTGCTGGGTGATTCTTAACATTGCTGTCGGCGGCTTTAACTATGTGGAAAATACGGACCCGGCTGCGGTCACAGCGTTGCCGACAGCGGGATCTACTGCCAAAATGTATGTCGACTGGGTCCGGGTTTCTGACAATGTAGATACGGAGATCTTCTTAGGCGCGGATACCGCAGAAACAGGTAATTTCGGGGTGTTTACCGAAACAACGACCGTCGACAATAGCTTGGTTTATGTAGATGTAGTAGCGGGTGACGATCTCTTACCGGGCTTTAACTATAGCGACGAGGCGGCGATCTATACCTGGAACAACATGAACGAGGCGGCAGTGCCTGCAACTCCTTCTGAAGGAACCGAGGTCATGTCATTCGATGTCGGCAACGGCGCCTGGTTCGGCATGGGAATCATGCTTCCCAACTTCCGCAACATGCAAAACTTTTCCGACGGGTTCCTGAACTTTGATATCCAGACGACCTTGACCGATGATATAAAAATCGGCGTTAAGTCTTCCAGAGGTGGCGAATCCTGGCAATGGCTGGTCGGCGACGGAACTGTCGGGCTCGGATTCCCCCGTGATGGCCAGTGGCACACGGTGAGAATGCCGGTGAACGGATTTGCGAACTGTGATTTTAACACCGTCCAGCAAATATTCATGGTTGCAGCCGACGGCGCTTCTGCTTCAACAACGGTGTCGTTCGATAATATTTATTGGGACCAAGGTGTCGCCCGGGTAAAGCCCTCAGGCGGGAGTTTCGGGGTGTTCACCGAAGACGCGGCCCACAAGACTGCTGGCGAATTCGTGCTGGGTGGTGTTGACGGGAATCTTTGGGTTTGGGGCGACCCCCAAACGCTGACTCCTATAACCCAAAGCCCATTCGAAGGCACCAACAGCGCGAGCTGGACGTCGGCAGGCCTAGGCTGGTTTGGCGCGGCTTGGGATTCCCTTCAAAAGTACGACCTGTCTCGCTTCGATAATCCGAACGGAAAATTGAATTTTGCGATGAAAACGCTTTCTACTCAGACCTTTTATATCGGGATGAAAAGCGGAAATGTCATTGGACCCGATTCTCCGGAGGGGTGGGCCAATGAAGGACCGGCCGGGGTCGGCCAGGTATATTTCAAATTTGCGTCGGGCAGCGACCCGTACGGATTTGTTCGCGACGGTACATGGAATACGATCGAGATACCGATCGCTGACATTGCTGCCGATGCGGATCTTTCCGCGATGAATAACCTCTTCCAGATTCTGGGTGTCGATGGCGAGATTGCGGCTATCGAGATTGACGATGTCTACTACTCGGGTGGCAAGGCGGGCGTAACCAACATCATTTCAGCCGTCGTGCAGGATGGAGTCGGCATCAGTTGGCCTTCGACCGACGGCTCGATCTACACC
>CAYVYL010000091.1:0-3038 GCA_964455665.1 uncultured Verrucomicrobiota bacterium | reverse complement strand
GCATTGGAAACATTTCTTTCAACCATTGGAAAACCATCCTGTTAATTTTGTAATTCCGTGTGCCAAGCCGTAGCCTTGGCGAAGGTGGGTCCAAACTCTTTTCTGGGTTTGCCTGCTTTCAAGGTTCAGGGTTTGCCTGCAACCTTTTCGACGCTTTGAGTTGAGCCCGACGGAGAGGTTCCCTAAAGTGTCACGTTTCTGAAATATTTTGGAGAGCGGCTTATGGCGGATAACATCCTGACGATCACAATCGGTGCGATTTTAGTTAATAACTTTGTTTTAGCAAAATTCTTGGGAATTTGCCCTTTTTTGGGGGTGTCTAAGAAGATCAAAACCGCTCTGGGGATGTCCGGCGCGGTTGTTTTCGTGATGACGCTTTCTTCACTGGTCACTTCGCTGATCTACAAATATGTTTTGTCCAAAACCTTCACGGTGGCCGGAACAGAGATCAATCTGACCTTCCTGAAGATTCTGGTTTTCATTGTTGTGATCGCCTCGCTGGTGCAGCTGGTGGAAATTATTCTCCAGAAATTCAGCCCACCGCTCTATCAGGCGCTCGGAATTTTTCTGCCGTTGATCACCACCAACTGCGCGGTGCTCGGCGCGGCCGAGCTCAGCGTACAGGCCGGATACGGGGTGCTGGAATCGACCATCTTCGGATTCTGCTCGGCGCTTGGTTTTGCGCTCGCGCTGATTCTTTTTTCCAGCCTGCGCGAAAAACTGGATTTAGCGCAGGTGCCGGCCCCGTTGAAGGGAACGGCCATCGGCCTGATTACCGCCGGAATTCTGGCGATGGTTTTTATGGGATTTTCCGGACTGGTTTAAACAACGGATAAACACACGATGACGATTATACTAACTTCCCTTATATTTGCGGCGCTGCTCGGTGCCATTCTCGCGCTGATTATCGGTGTGGCGGCGAAAGCTTTCGCTGTTGAAAGCGACCCGCGCATCGAAACGGTGACGGATATGTTGCCCGGCGCCAACTGCGGCGGGTGCGGCTATGCCGGATGCGCCGATTTTGCTAAAGCCATTGTTGAGGGCGCTGCTTCGCCGAGCGATTGTCCGGTTGCCCCAGCTGGCGATTCCGCCCGTATCGCTGAATATCTCGGCATCACCTCCGAGCAGAAGGAAAAGATGGTTGCTGTTGTCCGCTGCAGCGGGAGCATCTCGGTTACCGTGCGCTCGCCTTATAACGGAATCAACGACTGCCGTTCCGCCGTATTGGTCGCGGGCGGTGCTAAGGGCTGCGACTACGGCTGCCTCGGGCTGGCCAGTTGCGCGCGTGCCTGTCCGTTCGATGCCATCGAAATTCGCGATGGCCTCGCCGTGGTTCATCCCGAGCTTTGTGTCGGTTGCGGCAAATGCGTCGACATCTGCCCGAAGAACTTGATTGTTCTGGTTCCTGCTTCTGTGGACGTGCATGTCTACTGTAACTCGCCAGAGAAGGGGTCGGTTAAACGCAAAGTCTGCAAAACCGCCTGTATCGCCTGTCGCAAATGTATTAAAGCGGCCGACAACGCCGAGCAGATGACCGTTAAAGGCTTCTTGATCGAAACCAATTACGACAACCCGCCGCTTTCTGATCTGGTTGAAAAAACCGGCTGTCCGACCACGGCCCTGCGTCTGGCTTCTAAACACGCTGCCGGTGAATACGATGGAGTTTCGAAATGAGCAATAAACCTCGCAAATTTAAAGGCGGCGTTCATCCGAACGACAGCAAAGCTCTTTCGGCGTCCAGTCCGGTGCAGGATGCGCCGTTGCTTGAAAAATATACCGTGATCCTTCATCAGAACATTGGGGCTCCGCCCGAACTGCTCGTGAAAAAAGGCGACGCAGTTAAAAAGGGTGCGCTGCTCGCCAAAGCCTCTGGCTTTGTTTCGGTTCCGCTTCACGCGCCGACCAGCGGCACCGTCACCGCGATCGATAAATGCCCCGGACCGACCGGCATCAGCGTCCCGTCTGTCGAAATCACCGCTGACGGCGAAGACGAATGGGGTTCCCCGTTTGAGCCGATGGCCGACTGGCAGAATGCCGAACCGGCCGATCTCAAACAGCGCGTTTGGGATGCCGGAGTCGTTGGGATGGGTGGGGCGGGCTTCCCGTCGCACGTCAAACTTTCGCCGCCGCCCGAAAAACCGATCGACACACTCATTCTCAACGGCGCCGAGTGCGAACCCTATTTGACCGCCGACCACCGCCTGATGCTCGAACAGGCCGAAGAGGTCGTGCTCGGCGCGGCAATCCTCGCCCGCATCCTCGGATTGAAAACTGCCGTTATCGGGGTTGAAAACAATAAGCTCGATGCCATTGAGGCGCTCAAAAAGGTCGCCGCCAACCACAACGTCACGGTACAGGGCTTGTCCGTCAACTACCCACAGGGCGCTGAAAAACAGCTCATCTACGCATTGACCGGTCGTGAAGTGCCGATTGGTGGACTGCCGATGGCTGTCGGTTGTGTCGTGCAAAACGTCGCCTCCGCCGTGGCGGTAGCCGACGCGGTTGTGATGGGCCGTCCCTCCATCGAGCGGATCACTACGGTCACCGGCGAACCGCTGGTCAACCCCGGCAACTGGCGCTTCCGCATCGGCACGCCGATTTCGAAAGCGCTTGAGTTAGCTGGTGGCGTGAAAGTTCAGCCGGCCAAGCTGCTGCTCGGCGGCCCGATGATGGGGTTTGCTCAGAGCTCGCTTGATGTCACCGTTATGAAAAACACCTCCGGCATCCTGCTGATTCCGGCCGAACAGGTTTCGCAGTACACCTCCGAACCCTGCATTCGCTGCGGTAAATGCGTCACCTGCTGCCCGATGGATATCCTACCCGCCACCATCAGTCAGGCGGTCGAAAACGAACGGTTTGATCTGGCCGCTCAGCTCAATGTACTCGCCTGTATCGAATGCGGATCGTGTAGCTATGTCTGTCCTTCGCACCGCCCGCTCAACCAGCACTTCAAGCGCGCCAAAGCCGAAATCATGGCGGCCAGACGTAAACAACAGAACAAATAGAGAAACCTTATGTCAGAAGTAGAAACACCAACC
>CAYVYL010000090.1:0-3104 GCA_964455665.1 uncultured Verrucomicrobiota bacterium | reverse complement strand
GTTACCTTCTGTAAAAAATGATCCGCTCTCGTTCAAATTCGTGGTTCGAAACCTGTCCTACATCAAAACCCACTAAGCCCAGAGACAGAAACCGAAGAAACCTGAACAGGTACAACCGTTCCGAGTTGGGCTTCCTGACCCGGAAACTTTGTCGGGATGTAGTGCTCCGAGCCACCGGAACAAATGCCGTCCTGATAGCGTTCAACCAAAACCTCGACCGTTTTACCGACAAAGCTTTGGTTGAAGGCAAGCGACATTTCTTCAGCCAGATCGGAGAGCCGCTGATGCCGGGTGTGCGCGATTTGCGGATCGACCGGGTTCGGCATCTCCGCCGCGCGGGTGCCCGGCCGCGACGAAAAGTTAAAAATGTGCATCTGCGCAAAACCGATCCGTTTGCAAAACTCAACCGTCTCTTCAAACTCGGCGTCCGTTTCGCCGGGAAAGCCAACAATGACATCGGTGGTGATGGCCGGGTTGCCGAGCGCGGCGCGGGCGCGTTCGACTGCGACGGCATATTCCTCCGCTGTGTAGCCGCGGCTCATGCGTTCGAGCACTCCATCCGATCCAGACTGAAGCGATAGATGCAGATGCGGCATCATGTTCGGCGAACCGGCCCAGACCGCGAGCAGCTCATCGGTCAGCTCCGCCGGATGCAAACTCGACATCCGAATTCTCACACCCTCCTTCGCCAAGGCTTCGGGGGGCAAGATGTTTGGAACCGCGACGATCTGGGTCAATAGTTCACTAAGTGAACTATCTGTCCCTCGTCCGTAGAGGCCGACGTGGACGCCGGTGATGACGATTTCTTTATAGCCGCGCTTTACCAGAGCTTCTGCTTCGGCCACGGCGGCTTCGACCGATTTATCGCGCGGTGTTTTGCGCAGCTGCGGCACAATGCAGTAGGCGCAGTTCGCATCGCATCCGTCCTGAATCTTCAGAAAGGCGCGGGTCTGTTTGCCAAAGCTTTCGACGGCCAGTTCATCGGCGTTTTCAGGCAGATGGAAGTCAGGGTTGGGTAGCGAAAAGGTCTGGAGCTCATCGGCGATTGATTGAATCCAGCCCGCGCCGGCAGTGATGCGCGCGTCGACCCCTTCCACCTCTCCGATCACCTCTTTGGCGGCGGCGCAGCCGGTCAGAAAAGCTGTCGCGCCCGGATTCTTGCGAATCAGACGGCGCATCGACTGGCGGCATTTTTTCACCGCCATTGCGGTGACACCGCAGGTATGCACCACAACCAAATCGGCGGGTTCGTCGTCCGCATCGCGCAGGCCGAAGCCTTCGAGCAGGCGCGCGATCTGCCGCGCGTCGTACTGGTTGACTTTGCACCCCAGCACATCAAGGGCGTAGGTGTGTAGAGATTTGGTTTCTTCATTCATAGAACGAAGAAGAGTCTAAGGTCGAAGGTCCGAATGTCGAAAGTCAAAAACCTCTAACCTTACGACTTTCTGACCTTTGACTTTGGACGCTCCAGTATTCTGGAGTTTTACTTCCCGACGCGGGTGGTTCCGTCGCGGCCGGTCAGCACGCGCACGCGGTCGCCCACCACGAACAGCACATCGTCGGCCTGCACCGTGGCAATCACTTTTCCACTATCGAGTTTAACGGTGATTTCAAGTCCGTCGAAGTTGGTAATCTTTTCTTCGGCCACATTCCCGACCAGTGCGCCGCCAATGGCTCCACCGAGCGCGGCCAGCGTAGAGCCTTTGCCGCCGCCAATGGTGCTACCCGCCACACCGCCGATGATTCCGCCCGCGGCCGCACCTATGCCGGACTTGGAGCCTTCCACCTTCACGGGTTTGACGAACTCAACCACACCCAGTTCAACGGTCAGTACCTGCCGCGCCTGGTCGCGCGTATAAGCCTCGCCAGATTTGCTGGATGCACAACCCGCCACCAGCACGGTTGCAAGCAATATTGAAATGATGGTGATTTTTTTCATGGCTTCTCCTTTTTTTCCTAAAGAAATTCTACACCTGTTTCCAAGCATTGCCACTACACTTTGTTTCGTTGCCGTTCTGCCTGCGGCAGACCAGCCTCTCTCGACTTCGTCTCGGGTGCAAGGAGGCTGAGCCTCCACCCATTGTTTTTTCCAACCAAGTTGGAAGCGACTGCATCGCGGCACAAGGGCAGGCTTTTCCCCAAGAGTTGGAAAAAAGAAACGGGGGTTTCCAATGGTTGGAAACCCCCGCAATCCATTATTCCGTGGAGGGTTAAGCCTCTTTTTTCTTTTTGATCATCAGTTGGGCAATCATGATCAACTGACTGGTCGTCCAGTAGAGGACGAGACCGGAGGGCATGGAGTAGAAGAAGAAGAGCATCATGACCGGCATCATGACGGTCATCATTTTCTGTTGCTGCTGCTGTTCAGGAGTAGCCGCCACGTTTGCCCCGGAAGTGAGTTTCTGCTGCCACATCATGGTAGCAGACATTAACAGCGGCAAAATGTTGAGCGAGCCAACCACGGGGATCATGCCCGCAAAGAGGTTTTCGGGCTCAGACAGGTCGCGGATCCAGAGGAAGCTGGAATAGCGCAGTTCAATGGCGCTGCGCAGGACGGCGAAGAGCGCGATGAACACCGGAATCTGAACAAACATCGGCAGGCAACCACCCATCGGGTTGACCTTGTTCTCTTTGTAGAGCGCCATGGTTTCCTGCTGCATGCGCTGCGGATTGTCTTTGTATTTGTCCTTGATGGCCTTCATCTGCGGTTGAAGCGCCTGCATGCGTTTCATGCTTTCGGTGCTTTTGTGCGTGAGCGGCCAGAAGATGACACGCACGATGATGGTCAGAATCAGAATGGCAATTCCGTAGCTGCCAAAAATGGCAAAGTTAACCAGTCCCCAGAGCAGTGCTTTTTTGATGGGGTACATGATCGGGTTCATGAATTTCCATATGCCGACGCTCTTGAACTCCATCACTTCGGTCTGTTCCATGCCCTGCGTTTTCAGGAAGCCGAAGTCTTTGGGGCCGATGTAGGCTTTAGTGGAGCGGGTGAACGATTCGTTCGCGCCAATCAGCTCGGAGTCGAACTGCAAGGCGGCGGAAACTTCGGCGGCCATCATCTTCTTACCTTCGCCGTCGCGTCGGACAGTAAAGTCGAAGCC
>CAYVYL010000089.1:0-3207 GCA_964455665.1 uncultured Verrucomicrobiota bacterium | reverse complement strand
ATTATAGGAGCGCAAGGTGTCCTGCGGAATTTCAATGGCAATCTCATAGCTACGCACATTGGAGAGCTCCACCTGCGTAATGCCGGGAGAAACAATCAGCCGGTCCCGCACCTGCTCGGTCACTTCACGCAAAACGGTGTCGGCGGTATCGGCCGAGACAATCACCGACAGCACTTCGCGGCGGAGCGAGCTGACGCTGATGGTCGGTTCTTCGGCATCTTCGGGGAAGGTCGTGATTCGATCCACTTCACTTTGCACATCCTGCGACATCCGGCTGAGGTCATAGCCCGGCATCACTTCAATCGTTACAGAGCCGCTCCCCTCCCTTGCGCTAGCCGTGACTTCTTCCACGCCGTCGAGCCCGCGCACGGCCTCTTCGACCGCCAGCACAATCGATTGCTCCACCTCTTCCGGGCTCGCCCCCGGATACGGGACGGAGACAGAAACGATGTCCAGCTCGGCACTCGGCAGAAACTCCTGTTTGATATTAAATGCCTGAATCAGCCCACCGAGCACGAGGATCAGCATGATGATATTGGCGGCAACGGAGTTGCGCGTCATCCACGAAATCGGGCCGCGGCGTTCCCGTCCGGGTAGAATGAGTTTATCCTTCATTTTACTTCATTCCTTTTCCGGCTTTACCGCCGTTCGGAGCCTTCTCCGGAGCCGGTTCGCCCTCAACCCGAAGCGTCATCCCGTTGACCGGAGTCGACAGATTCGTGAGGATCAAGCGCTCTCCATCATTGAGCCCGCCGGAAATAATCACATCGGTTGCATCGCGCCAGACGACATCGACCTCGCGGATTTCCAAGGTGCCCTTTGCCGTTGCGAGCCAAACAAAACGGTCATCGTGCAATGCGGAGCGCGGAATCTGATAGGCCCCTTCAACCGGAGCGCCATTAATCTCAACGCGCACATATTCATTCAGCAGCATGGGGGACTCGCCCTGCAGCGGGTTTTCAATCGCGATGAGCACGCGGGCCATACGCCCCATTTCTTCGAGCTGGCTTTCCAGCCGCACGACCCGCCCGTTGCGGACATCGCCCATGCCACGAGTCACCGTGGCGGACGACCCGGTTTCGGGATCGCACACAATCCATTGAAGCCGGTCGACCGGAATGGAAGCGCGGACATAAAACTCATCGGTTCCGGCGAGTGTCGCGAGCGAATCCTGCGTGGTGGCCTGCGTTCCGAGATCGGTCTTGCGGTCGACAACCACTGCGTTAAATGGCGCGCGCACTTCGGTGCGGGCGAGATCCAACTCCGCCTTTTCCAGCTCGGCCTTCGCCGCTTCAAGTTTTGCGGCGCGATATTTCAAGTGCGGCACGCGCAACGCGAGCTCGCGGTCGGCATCGGTTTCATCCGCACCAGAAGCAATCAGCTCCCACTCGCGCGCCGCGATGTCACGCTGCCCCTCTTCGAGCTTGAGCTGAAATTCCGCTTCAGCCAGCGCGGCCTTCTTTTGCTCCAGCGCCAGCCGGTAGTCCGCCGGATCGATTTGAAGGATTTGCTCGCCCTGCAAGAAGGTTCCGCCGTCGATAAATTCAGGGGCGACCTCGACAATTTCGCCGGCGACGCGGGCGCGCAGGGTGATTTCAAGCGCCGGAGTCACCGTCCCGGTTGCCTTCAGTTTGACGGTCTGACTGTCCGCCTTCAGCGGAGCTACCTCGACCGCATAAGCGGTGCGCTGCGGCTGTTTCTTTTCCGGCTTCTTGGTGGTTTTCACAATGATTTGCCCAATGATCATGGCCAGAACGAGCAGCAGGATCGGGAGTCCGATTTTCTTAGTTTTTTTCGACAGCTTCATGGGGATCTCCATTTTCAAGGGTCTGTAAGGTCACGGGTTGAAGGTCTTGCTCATCCGACGGTTCGGACTTTTGACTTTCGACTGGGTTTAATTCTTCAGCCCAGCTTCCGCCCAGCGCGCGGTACAGGTTGATTCGGGTTTGCAGCAGATCGGTTTGCGCAGCGACGAGGTCGCGTTCCAGATTCTGGAGGCTGACGAGCTCGACCAGCACCGGCAGGTATTGACTCTGCCCATTTCGGTAGCGGTTCAAGGCTTCATCATAGGAGTTGCGGCTCAGCTCCACATTGCGTTCGAGCGCCGTAAGATAGTCCTGCTGCTTCTGCTCAGAAACGAGTGCATCCTCCACTTCCTTCATGGCATTGAGCACCGTTTCGCGATACGCCGCCAGCCGTTCGTCGACCACGGCGCGGGTGCGCTTGACCTCCGCTTTACGGCGGCCGCCCTCAAAAATCGGGCCGGTAATGCTACCGATCAGATTGGCGTACCAGTCGTCGAACAAGTCGGAAATCTCCGCATTGGCGTATTCGCCCGAGGCGCTCAGCCGGATGGCAGGCAATCGGTCGGCGCGCGCGGCGCTCACGCTCCAGTCGGCCGACCGGAGCTTCAGCCCGGCCTGCCGAACGTCGGGACGGTTCGCCAGTACATCGGCGGGGATTCCGATTGACGGGAGTTTAACGCCGTTGGCGTCATGAATTCCAATGCTTGGAAGATTGGTCGCACAAATTTCCAAGGTTTGGAAATCGGACCGCCCGAGGAGCGCGGCCAGCTCGTTGCGCAGCAATTGTTCGCGCAACTCGGCCAGTGGAAGTCGCGCTTCGGTATTGGCGACGGCCTGCCGCTGCTGGTAGACATCGAGCGCGGTCGCCTGCGATTTACGGAACCGCAGCTCCACCAGTTCCAGCGAGGTTTTATTAGCCTCAAGCTGCTTGCGAATCAATTCGGTTTGCAACTGTTGCGAAACAATCCCGCTCCAGCTCAGGGCCGTCTGCGATGCGAGAGTGATCGCCGCGGTGTTCAGCGATTCACGCGACACCTCGCGGTCAAGCGCAGCGGCGGCGGCGGCGGACTTCACACGTCCCCACAAATCGAGTTCATAGGATGCCGTCAAACCCAGCGAATAACTTTCAACATTTGTATAATCAACGCTGTTGCGAGTGGCCTTGCCGTCGCCCTCGGCACTGAGGGAGGGCCAGCGTGAAGCCCCGGCCTTTTTCGCTACGGCATCCGCCTGCGCAAGCCGCGCCCACGCCTGCTGAATCGTCGGGCTGCCGGTCAGCGCCTCTTCGACTAGCGCATTCAGTTCCACCGATTGGAAACTCTCCCACCAGCGGTTGGTCGCATCCGCGCCCTCTGCGGAATAAAGCGTAAACTGTTCTGGAAGATCGGCATTGAGATCGTCC
>CAYVYL010000088.1:0-3260 GCA_964455665.1 uncultured Verrucomicrobiota bacterium | reverse complement strand
TTTTGCACGGTCCGCACCACGGGGCCCAGAAGTCTACCAGGGTTACGCCCGACTTAATTTCTTCTGCAAACGATGAGTCACTGAGTTCTTTGGCTGCCATTTTTTTGCTCCTTTTTTATTAAACTGAACGACAAACATATTAAATAATTCAAATATGTCAATACATAAGTAAAAACCATTTTTTGGCAGCTAAACACGAAGGGGGAGGGCACGCATTCATTTCCATGTTTAACCTTGATGTCGCAGAAATATTTTCGGCAGAATGGCTGTTTTCCAACCTTTAGAAACATATTACGCACTATCGGTTTGTGGCAGTGATAATTTATAAGGAGATTTTATAATGAGAGAGGGTCGACAAACCGTGGTGGTATTGGGTGCAAGCCCGAAGTCCGAGCGTTACTCTAACCAGGCCGTTCACCTTCTTAAGAAACAGGGGCACCACGTGATTCCAGTGCATCCGGCCATTAAAGAAATTGCTGGCCTGCCGGTCGCGAGATCGCTTGCGGATATCGATGAGCGTGTGGATACGCTTACCCTTTATGTTTCCCCCCACCATTCCACCCCGTTGATCGATGCCATTCTTTCCTTACATCCAGCGCGGGTGATTTTCAATCCCGGCACGGAAAACCCCGTATTGAAAACCGCGATTAAAGAGCAGGGTATCCCTGCAGAAGAAGCTTGTACGCTGATCTTGTTGAAAACCGACCAGTTTTAGACAGGGCGTTCCTTTGCGCCCCTATTTAAACCGGTCGTCCGTTTTCTTTTGTGAGATCTGGGGGTTTACCTGTTCTCGCCAACCGGTTTGAACATCGGATTTTTCAACCAGAATTTGGTTATGGCGCATAAAAGCTTCCCAACAAGCTTGTCTGCGGAGAGCCGCAGTTTTACCATAATCCTTGAGAGAGGTGACAACTATGAGTGTGCAGAAAATTGAGTTTACCGATGCTAACTTCGATGCGGAAACCCGTGAGGGTCTGAGTGTGGTTTGCTTCGGGGATCCCCGGGATATTGAGTGTAAGAAACAGGCGGAAATTATCGAGAAGGCTGCTCATGAAATAACGGGACAGGTAAAGATTGGAAAATGCGATATCGATAATTGTTTTGCATTGGCCGAGCGCTTTCAAGTGACCAGCATTCCGACTACGATTATATTCAAGAGTGGCAAGGAAGTTGAACGGCTGGTTGGGTATCGGCACGAAGTAACACTGGTTAAGCATTTAAAGAAGGACATCGGAGAAGACGTTTAACGACATCGTTCAACCTGTGCCATAAAGTTGGATGCGGCAGTGAGATATTTTTCTTCTTCCTCAATGTGGGAAGGTGCGAGCTCTCTTCAAAAACCACCCGTTGCGATTCGGCGATGACCTGGCAGAGTTTCAGGCTGTGTTGGCGAAACAGGTTAGCAAAGGTCGACTCCGCTTTTTTACCCCGTCAATACACTTTTCGGTCACTGTGGGATACGGATGGCTTCAACTGGACAGGCCTCTACGCAGAGACCGCACTCCGTGCATTTAGCCGGATCAATCTCCGCTTTATCGTCTTCCATTTTGATCGCTTCCTCCGGGCAGGTATCCACACAGATGCCGCATCCCGTGCATTCTTCTTTATTCACTTTTGCTGCCATTTTATTTTCCTCCTTTTATCAACTGATTTTCACAACTCGTTTCACTGCCACAAGTTCTTAAGCATGGACTTCATGAGGTGGCGTTCCCGATTCCCCACACTCCGTACGGGATCTGTTTGGACTCGTCATGTCGGATCGGGAAACGGGCGCAGTCTCAGCTTGTTCAGGATCGGTATACAGGGATTAGTCCTTCCTTGTCATCCGGGCTCCGCAACTTGGGCATTGCATCTGGCTACACGGTTGACCTGGCGCATGAGAAACCACTTTCCCGCAGCTCGGGCAAACACAGTTTTCGCCGGGGCCTTGGCCAAAGCCACGACCACGACCTCTACCTCCTACCGAACCTTGTCCTGTAGGACCTGTTCCATCTTTTCCTGGCATGACAGCCTCCTTTCCCTTCCGATCAGGGTTGTGTTTTCCAGCGGCAATCCTTCATCCTATCCGCTGTTTCCAACCTCAGGGTAGTCCTCATTTGCAAGCTTTCAACCCTATTTCCTGTGAAAAGAAACGGGTTAATGTCCGATGGCCATGAGCACGGAACCGACGGCAAGACCCACCAGCAGGTTGATCAGTTTGACGATCAGAAATGCCCGGCGGGAATGGGCCAGTAGAGGAAGCATGCCATGCCCATCCTGCACAATGGAACTGGTCAGTAGAATGCTGAATGGGATGAGGCCCTTGGCAAACATCGTGACGAAGACGAGATGCGGCCCGGATTCTGGAATAACCCCGACCAAACCGGCAACCCCCAGTACACCCCATGGGTTTTGTTGGATTACGTCGTCGATTTGCCATTGATTCATAATCAAATGCAGAAAGAACAATGCGCCGAGCGTCCACAAAAATATACGAGGAACGTGCTCGCGCACAACATGACGCCACAAATGCTCTTCGAGAAAGTGGTCGGGAACCGTAGCCACGATAAACAACGCGACAGAAGAGGCCATCGCGATCGAAATGCGAATCCAGTTCCAATGCGGCGGGCCGATCTGCCCGGTAACGATTCCCATAAGGAAAAGCGCCAGCGCCGTGGCAAGCGTGCCCCGGGCTGCCGTACAGTGTTTCCACTGCGCGAGGATCTTGCCGCGAGGAAAACAAACACAATGCTCTGTTTCATGTACATTGAAATCGGCCTCGCAGGACAACCTCGCGGTGAGTCGACGGCCAAGAATGGCATCCGTAAGAGCGCCTGAAATGATTCCAAGAGTAAACAGGATGCCGTGCAACGGGAGGGCCGTTCCGGGAATCATGGCAAACATCACAAACGATGCGTCGCCAGCGGTAGCGATCATGGCTGCCACAACAGCGCCAAGCGACAGGTTGCGGTGAGAATACATGGCTACAATGGCAAATGCACCGAGGCAACCGGGGGTTGCGCCGAGAAACGCCGCCAGCAAATATTGCCCCCAAGGTCGCTTTGAAATCCGGTCCTGCCATTCCCCCCGCGACAGAACATTCAGGTATTCAATCACCAGCATCATCACCGCGACAAAACCTGTAATCATTAAAGTATGTTTTATGACGGAAATCATTTTTGAATCTCTCCTAGTTTTTCTATCCTCGTAATTTTCCCTTAATGGAATGATAAACAAGCTCAGAATCGCCATGAATCATTAGCATGACTTCCGTTCCCCGA
>CAYVYL010000087.1:0-3331 GCA_964455665.1 uncultured Verrucomicrobiota bacterium | reverse complement strand
AGTTACTGGCCCATACCCCATCAAAAGCCTCTTTTCTCAAAGTTGAAAAGCATCCAAAAAGGGGAAACCCACCCCGCCGTTCCCCTTCGATAAACTCAGGACAGGCGGCACCCCTCCCCAGAGGGGATCATTCATCGAGCTTTCTTCATTCCCCTCCAAGGAGGGGTGGCCGACCTGTCCCGCCGTAGCTTCAGCGAAGGAGGAAGGCCGGGGTGGGTTGCAGAACGAGTGTCTTTATCCCGGCAACTTAAAAAACTTCCCACAGATTCTGCGGAAGACCCACTTTTATTACCCCTGAATAAACAGGGAGAACTCCCGGCATCCCTCCGAGGGGTGATCCGTTGTGTGCTTTTTTACGAACCGGCCAATGAGCTCGCCGCTTCAAGGTCTTGGCCTGTGCGGATTTTCATATTGGCCGCACTGGAAACCACTAGATGGATTGTCTGGCGGGTTTTTTCCAGCAATGCGGATTCATCGTCTACAAGCCGTCCGGCTCCCTTGAGCACTTTTTCAAAAACATCCCGCTTGAACACCTGCGGGGTCTGCGCCAGCCAGATCGTACTGCGATCGAGCGTTTTGGTAAGCCGTTGTCCTTTCTCAGCCAGCTTGACCGGATCTGAGCTTTTAACAGCTGCCACGGCGGCCCCATAGCGCTTGCCCGCTTTTATCGTCTCTGTAATGACGGTGTCACTCACAAAGGGTCGTGAAGATTCGTGCACGAGCACCGCAAGAGTTTCGTCGGGAATCTGCTCATACGCTTTTTTCAGATTGGCCTGCCGTTGAGCCCCCCCAGCAACAAGGGCTGAAACTTTGCGACACCCAAACTGGCGAATCATCTTTAATGTACTATCGACCCGTTCTTTCTTAACCACCAAAACAATTCCATCGACGAGTGCATTCTGCTCCATCATCTGAAGGGAATGCGCCAAAACCGGCCGATTCCCGAGGACCAAAAATGAAACGTCTACTCCCGGTGCAATTTCCTGTTCTTTTCCACACGCTAAAACAATGGCCCATACTGACATAATTATTTCTCCCTATATTTTAACACTGCCAAGTTGTATTTTTGCAAACTGCGGTGTTGCAGAAATTTATCAACAGAAAAGCACTCTGTCAAAGAATTCTAATCATCAAATAGAGATTTCGATTGGAAACGAGTCGTTTTCGGAAGAAAACGTTCATTTGCGGCCTAATTTTTGTCGATTATCGCTGATTTTGACTGTTTTTTATTCAAAATTAAATAAGCATTATTTTGGCAGTTTCAAGCAAAGTGGCAATGGGAACCCATAAATTGGTTATAAAAATTTATTAAATCCATGGAAACTAGAGCGTGTAATACGGAATCAATTTGTATTGAGAGGAGCCCAAAAAAGATTATTTTTCACCCGCTTCGCTTCCTCCGTCGCCAACCAGCTTCGCCAAGGCTTCGAAGGTCAAGAGAGGGACCCCCAGGGGGAATTCTCTGACTCACTCTGATGTCCTCTAACGACGCAAGGAGTGGTTGTGAAAAATCCCATTAAGTGATGGGGTGATAGGCTTTTAATAAAAAACATTTGGAGTTTCCACAACCGCTATCGCTAGAGGGGCCCCGAGAGACTCCGAGGGGGAAACATCGCAATAGGCTGCGGGTATGGTATTGATTCTTTAAGCAGTAGCGGTCCGGCTAAGAGGTGAGTTTTAACCACTAATTTACACTAATGGCTGCTTGGCCAATGGGGCCGCAGGTTGGTATGGGTTGAGTTAAGGTAGCATCTCGGCTAATCGCCAGATGAATCAGAATAGATGATGGGGTCGCAGACCACAGCCCTGTCGAGACAGGGCATGATTTGAAGTAGAGAGTCCACACACGAACCCGTTCGCGTTTGAACTCTCTGCTTCAAATCAACATCGTTTATTCCTCTTATAACGGCGGAAAGAGTTTTCGATTAGAAAAAATCCCGCCGAGAGCCAACCAAGAAAATACCGCACCGCAGCCCATTGGCGTTGCGGAAAATTAGTGTGGATTAGTGGTTAAAAAACAGCCGTCGCACAGTTGTTATTAGCCTATCTCGCCACCAATGTTCTCCGCACGGCATAGCCACCATCAGACAGGAGCAAGTAGGCAGAATGATTTTCCCCTCAGCGGAGAACCCGAATGATTCTGCCTGCAAATCATTCTGCCTCAAATTGAACTTGAAACGTGCAAATTGCTAAGCAGTACAGGGTACTAGCTTGCGGAGAGGTTGAATGATTCAACGCGGGCATCGATTTGGGCCCGATCGAGCGAAGCAAGACGCTCGAGACTGAATTCCTCTACGCCAAAGGCCGCAGTGACGCTTCCGTAGACCATCGCCCGACGAATGGATTCTTCGTCAATCTCTCCGGATTCTGCCAGCGCACCCATGAGTCCACCCGCGAAGGTGTCCCCCGCACCCGTCGGGTCTTTGAAATCGTCGAGCTTATAGGCGGGGATCGAAAAAGACGTCTCTTTGGAAACGAGCATGCTGCCGCTTTCGCCTTTTTTGATCAGCACAAAACGCGGGCCCATAGCCAAAAGAATATCAGCGGCGGCTGTCAGGGATTCAGATCCGGTGAAAAGCCGGGCTTCCGATTCGTTGAGGGTGAGCATGTCGCATTTTCCGACGACTGCAACCAATTCGTCGCGCGCGATGTTGATCCAAAGATCCATGGTGTCGATCAGGACAAACTTTGGAGAATGCACCTGTTCGAGCACATGGAGCTGAAGCGCGGGTGCGATGTTGCCGAGAAAAAGGTATGGCGCATCGCGATAAGCTTCCGGCAATTCGGGCGAGAAGCTTTCAAACACGTTAAGATCGGTTAACAGCGTGCGGCGGTTGTCCATGTTTTCTTCGTACACACCGGACCATCGAAACGTTTTTCCCTCGTCGGTCTGCAAGCCGGCCAGATCTATTCCCATTTTTTCCCAAAGCTCGCGGTGTTCGACGGGGAAATCGGTGCCGACCACGCCCACCATTCCAGTTTGAACAAAAAATGAAGCGGCGGCGCAAGCGTAGCTGACGGATCCCCCGAGAATTTCAACACGTTTTTCACGAGGGGTTTCAATGGTGTCGATTCCGATGGACCCGACAATGACGAGAGATGGATTCATAAATAGCCTTTTCTTTTTCTAAAATTTGATTGGCTCAAAGGCGTTTTAATGCCGAATGACGAAGCACCCAAAAGAAATCGGAATAAATAAAGAAAAAGCAGATTCCGGCTTTAACCTTTGGATTTTTAGCTTCTTTCGTTTTTGGGTATTGAACCGTGCCTTCGTCACTATTGAACCACTCCCGCCGGTCGTTATTTTCTTTCAGAAAATTATCTGCGCTAC
>CAYVYL010000086.1:0-3339 GCA_964455665.1 uncultured Verrucomicrobiota bacterium | reverse complement strand
CCAATGATGCCGTCTTCGCGAAGTTTCGCAACAACCGCATCGACCAAGACTTCGACCGGCATGTCGGCGGTCTTCAATGTGATTTCAGGATTCACCGGTGCTTCGTAAGGAGCGCTGATTCCGGTAAACTGAGGAATCTCGCCGGCGCGGGCTTTTTTGTAGAGGCCTTTCGGGTCGCGCTCTTCGCAAACCTCGAGCGAAGTATCCACGAAGACCTCGACAAACCCGTCACCGATGATTTCACGCGCCTGCTGCCGATCCGAAACGGTCGGCGAAATGAAAGCGGTAATCACGATGATGCCCGCATCATTAAACAACTGCGCGACCTCCGCGATGCGCCGGATGTTTTCGGAGCGGTCTTCGGCAGAAAAGCCAAGGTCACGGCTCAGTCCGTGGCGCACATTGTCGCCGTCCAGAATGATGCAGACATGACCCATATCGATCAGCTCGCGTTCCAGTTGGCGGGCAATGGTCGACTTGCCCGACCCGCTCAGTCCGGTCAGCCAAAGCGTAGCACCTTTTTGGTTCAACAGGGTCTGACGATCCTCGGCTGAAACCAGACTGTCGCTCTTTTCAATGTTTTTGCTGACCGGCCCCGCATTTTTTTCTTTGGCCACAATGCGGTCAACGATCATGCCGGCACCGATGGTAATGTTCGTCATCCGGTCAACAATGATGAACGCACCGGTGGTGCGGTTTTTATCATAGGGATCAAACGCGATCGGGCGGTGCAGTGTGATGTGGCAGCGACCGATTTCGTTTAGCTCAAGCGAATCGGTCGCCTCTTGCGTTTCGTTTTCTTCCAACTTGTCCCGTTTCATGGTGTTCACGTCCACTTTATAGCGGACGCTCGAAAGAACGCCGGGAACCATACTGGAGGTGTGCTTAATCAAATAACTCCGACCGGCTTTGGCCGCGTCCTCATGCATCCAGACCACCATGGCTTCAAATTCATTGCCGACATGCGGAATGTTTTTGACCGGCACCAGCATATTGCCGCGCGATACGTCAATTTCATCTTCGAGCGTCACAGTGATCGCCTGTGGCGCAAACGCCTCCTCCAATTCGCCGTCTGGGCCGTAGATCGCTTTTATTTTCGACTCCTGACGTGACGGCAGGCTGGTGACTTTGTCGCCGACGCGCACCACCCCGGAGGCAAGCGTTCCGCTGAAGCCGCGGAAGTCGAGGTTCGGGCGCAGGACGTACTGCACGGGAAAGCGCATATCAATCAGGTTGCGGTCGGTAGCAATATTCACATTTTCGAGGTGGTGCAAGAAGGTTGGACCATCGTACCAGTCCAGATTCTGGCTGTGCTCCACCACGTTATCGCCCCTGAGGGCCGACATCGGAATAAAGTGGATGTCTGAGAAGTTCAAACGGGACACAAACCCGTTGTAGTCATCAACAATCGCGTTGTACTTCTCTTCTGACCAGTCGACGAGATCCATTTTGTTGACCGCAACAATGACGTGTTTGATGCCGAGCAGCGAACAGATGAAGCTGTGGCGCTTGGTCTGTTTGATGACGCCGTAACGTGCATCGATCAGAATCACCGCAAGGTTGCAATTGGATGCGCCGGTAGCCATGTTGCGGGTGTACTGCTCGTGTCCGGGGCAGTCCGCGATGATGAATTTGCGCCGATCCGTTGAAAAATAGCGATAGGCCACATCAATGGTGATCCCCTGCTCGCGCTCGGCCTTCAGTCCATCCGTCAGCAGTGCGGGATCGAAGCCTTCATCGGTCGTCCCATAGACCTTCGAATCCTTCATCACCTTTTCGAGCTGATCTTCATAAATCATGTGGCTGTCGTAAAGAAGACGCCCGATCAAAGTGGATTTCCCATCGTCCACCGACCCACAGGTCAGAAAGCGCATCAGGTCCTTGGTTTCATGGCGATTGAGGTATTCGCTGATATCACTCTCGATCAGCTCTTTTTCCTGAACTTTGTAGGTTGAGTCAGTCATATTTTTTGTTCCTCAAAAAATAAACATATTTTTGAGCTCGGCTCAAAAATAGCCGTCCTTCTTCTTGTCCTCCATGGAGGAGTTGTCGCCGTCGATCACGCGGCCCTGCCGCTCGGAGGTGGTGGTCAGGAGCATTTCCTGCACAATCTCTTCAACGGTTTCGGCTTCGGACTCAACCGCGCCGGTCAGCGGGTAGCAACCGAGCGTGCGGAAGCGCACTTTTTTCATCATGGGCGTTTCGCCCTCTTTGAGCGGGAAGCGGTCATCGTCGATCATGATCAAGGTGCCGTCGCGCTCAACGACGGGCCGTTCCGCCGCGTAGTAGAGCGGAACAATTGGAATATCTTCGCGCAGCAGGTAGAGCCAGATATCGAGCTCGGTCCAGTTGGAGATCGGGAAGACGCGAATCGATTCGCCCTTGTTAATTTTTGCGTTGTAGAGATTCCAAAGCTCGGGGCGCTGGTTTTTCGGGTCCCACTGGTGAAACTCGTTGCGGAAACTATAGACACGCTCTTTGGCGCGGCTCTTTTCCTCATCGCGGCGGGCGCCGCCGAAGGCTGCGTCGAATTTGTAGTGATCCAGCGCCTGTTTCAGGCCGTCGGTTTTCATCACCTGCGTGTGCTTCTCCGAGCCGTGAACAAACGGATTGGATTTATCTTTCCCTTCCGGGTTGATCCAAACCTTCACGTCCACCTGATACTTCTCGGCCATCAGCGTGCGGAATTTATACATCTCCTTAAATTTCCACTGCGTATCCACATGCATCAGCGGAAACGGAATTTTACCCGGCGCAAACGCCTTGTGCGCCAAATGCAGCATCACCGACGAATCCTTCCCGATGGAATAGAGCATCACCGGGTTTTCAAACTCAGCCGCCACTTCGCGGATGATATGAATACTCTCCGCTTCCAGCTGCTTCAAATGCGATAAATTGTAACCACTCACAGGAACTCCTGTTTGTAAAATGTAGAAAGTTGGATGTTGAATGTCAGAAACGGGAAACGACAAAGGACGGATTCAAAAGATCGGCTTTGTTGTAGGACAAAGCCTCTGTGAGGTGTGGAATGTGAGACGTGGGATGTAAGACATCAGCTGCTCCACCTTCTACATCCAGCTTTCCACAAAGGTATGATGCCGCCGGAACGGCGGGATCATATTTGACGACCTGCCCGGCGGATGCTTCTACCACGGCCTGCGCGGCCGCCGTATCCCACTCCATCGTCGGCGCAATGCGCGGATAAACATCCGCGCTGCCCTCCGCCACCAGACAAAGTTTGAGTGAGCTGCCGCTCAAAACCAACTCGACCCGACCCTCTTTCTCCAACTCCGCAATAAATGCTTTGGTTTCATCGTTGCAGTGCGAACGAGAAGCAAC
>CAYVYL010000085.1:0-3584 GCA_964455665.1 uncultured Verrucomicrobiota bacterium | reverse complement strand
CAGATCAATGAGTCCATCGTGGCGAACCTCAGGCGTCACCGTCATCTTAACCCCGGTTAACGTTTCCGCCCAGCCGTCATGCTGTATATACGGACTGGTTTCATTATTCTCGATCGTAAGTTCTTTTGGAAGCCACTGATACTCACCAACCTGAATTACGGCTTCCTCATGGCTGTGGGTGACCACACGCGGGGCGGAGAGGACATCGCTGTCATCCGACTGCTCCAGCGCATTAATCGCCAGAGAAAAATCAGTCGATCCTATATTTCCGACAACGTCCAGCGTTCCTGCTACCGGGGCACCGAGCAAAACAGACGACGCGTTGCGCAATCCAGCGGTCAAGATATCTTGTGGAGCCGGAAGAGACAGGCCACCAAAAAGCTTCAGATCCCCGCCATTTCTGCTTTCGAAAGTCCAGTCAAAGCCCAGTTCGTTCATTGTTTTCTGGCTGACCTCAATAAATTTGGCTTCAATTTCAACCTGCTTTGCCAAGAGATCTTTCTGCTCGCTCTGGTAGCTGGCCAGCACATCTTCAATGGCTAGTAGATTGGGCATCGTCTGTCTGACAAACAGGCTTTTGAATTCAGGCAGGTAACGAATGGAAGTTTTTTCGGGAAACTCGACGCTTTTGAAAAAGTCAGCAACATCAATTGCGGGAGCCGATTTATCTGCCGCGTAAACCTGTATCAGTTCACCCATTAGGTCGTCGCTGATCTTATAGGAGCGGAAGTGGATGTTGTTATTGGAGTCCCAGGCATCTTCGACAGCCAGCTCGCCGTCTTTTTGCGCTTTTGCATGGGCGTCTTTCTTAAAGACAGAGGCAACGCCCTCAGCGGCGGTCACGGTTTCATCTTTGGCGTATTTGATGACATCCCCAATCACGTTGACCGTGTCGCGCGGCAAGGACTTAACCTCTTTGACCACGCTTTCGAGTACCACATCGCTGTCGACGGCATAGTCCTGAGCCGTAATGATCGTTTCAGCCCATCCGGATGCGGCCACAAGTGTCGCAACAGACATTCCAATAATTATAGTTCGCATATATTCCTGTCCTTTATACATTAAACTCGGCCTGCTTTGTTATCGACGCGGGCGGGGCCTGTTAAACACTCCGGACAAACCGGATACCTTTATTTTTGCGGGCAGCTTTCGCTGCCCGCAAAATTATTTTTATCGTCCTTGAATCCGGATAAACCCAACTGCTCCATCCACAGTAGTGGTCGCAGATAAAGTTCCGTCTGCAGCAGCCTCTATGGTCTCATTCGTCACCCAGATCAGGTCTGTCACCAGATTGGTTTTGTACAGCACATCATAGAGGTGGCCGCTTATAGCCTCCCATGTGAAGACTGCATCTCCTCCCGCTATGCTGCTGCCAGTTATATCGAACGGCACCAACGGATCGAGCGACGACGAGCCAAATGTTGTGGCCGATGCCGATGCGGACCAGTCGGTTTCATTCTTCACCGGACTGGTGTCACGTGCTTTGACCTTAAAGGCATACTCTGTTCCCGGTTCCAGAGAGAATTCGGCCCCCTTGCCGACAACCAGATTATCAAAGAGATAATGACTATCGAGTAGGTTCGCGCCGTCCCAGCCGGTGCTGACGAGAAGCACGATCTTCACTCTTTTCGTTTGGGCAGGAACGGTCTCGGTGAACGAGTAGTTCGCCCACTCTTCCGTCGCGTTGAAAAGGTACTCTGTAGCAGGATTATTAATGAGACCACCTGCGCCATCATAGAACTCAAGCTTCAAACCCGCACCGCCGCCGTTCAGGCCGGCCAGCGCTTTGATGTCAGCGGATCCTAGAATATCATCGCCAGCATTGAAACCGCTGCCGGCAAGAGCAACATTCTCAATAGGATAGGCCACAGAGTATCCACCGTTGCCGTTTTCTTCCGATCCGTCCACATAGAGGTATACATGGTTGCCCGCGCCGAGATTGGTGAGGCTCCCACCGCTCGGGTCTCCCCAGCCTACATTATGGTCACCAATGGTCCAGCCGTCTGTGCCGAGTTCGAAATCAGCATTCGTTACTGCCAGATTACCGACATCCGTCCACAAACTATCGGTCTGCCATCCGCTCGATCCGCCGGTGGTAACATTCGTGAACAGATATTCAACGCCAAACTCATCATCCACTGCGTTGGCTGCGATCATGCTGATCGCCGTTTCGCCGATTGCAGTCGGCACAGTGGAGAACTGCATCGGATCGGGGCTCGGTGCAGTGTCATCAGACACAGTCGATATACCCGCGACCGTCGTCGCCCAGGCTGACACATTGGTCTGGGGGCTGAGGTCCCTTGCTCTGAGGGTGTAAACGTACTCTGAGTCCGGTGTCAATCCGGCGTAACCGCCAGAAACTACATTCGTCGTCATCAGCGAGGGGCTACTGACATCATAGCTTCCGCTGGTCGTCCCGATAGTGTACGTACCTACCTGATAGTACACCCCGGCTACAGGGGTGAAGTTGATCGTGGTGGTCGATCCATTCATCGGCAGAGCCACGGTTTGCGATTCGCCACCAATCTGGCTCCAGCCTCCATCAAAGACCTTCACAAAGGCGACTGCTTCGGTGGTTCCCTCGGTCGTATCGTTGTCTGAAACAATCGAGAACGTATAGGATTGGCCCAAGTTAATATCGGAAAAGGTCTTATAGAAGTTCCATTCGGAAGAAGTTCCTGGCGTTACGGTAGCCACTCCGGAAGATACTGTAGCGAAGGTTGACGGAGCTTTTGCTCCTCCATCCGCATAACCTTCCCACCAACCAAGATCAAGATATGTCGGGTCGGTTATGAGATCGACCGCATTGGTTGTCGCAGGAAGCTCAACACCCGAATCCACCCAAACTTGATTCGTTTGCCAACCGCTTGATACGCTGATCGTCGTATTCGAGAATTCGTATTCAACAGTATAATAATCTATCGCCTCGGCTGCGGTCATGGTCATTTGCGTACCGCTGAGCGCCGACGGCGGACTCTCAAAACCTACCGGAACGGGAGCGTAGTTGTCACCGCTGGCCGCATACAGGTTTACCTTAGTAACAAGCATTTTTCCGAGGTCATCTGCCGGATTGGCATTTAGCCCTTTGATCCTCCATCCGGCCTGAAGAACATGACCCGTATAATCCGCTTCAGTAAGGTCCAGCGACAGGGGTACAGGGCCAAGCGCATTGTTTATCACTGTAGCTTCAGCAACGGCGTTGCCGTTCGTGTCGATGACCTGAATGAACCCTGTCGAAAGATACCTTGTTATATTGAGGTCGGTTCCGTTATCCACGGTATAATTAAAGACAGCATTCGTGAGGTCTGCCGTAAGTGCATGATCTAACTCAAACAAAGTTACCGCTTCCAAGACCTTGTTTCCATCGGCTCCGGGCGTAACGCCACCGTCTACACTGTCTGTCCAAAAGGCAACATCATCCACGTTTGTTGAGCCGACGTTATCGGCGTAGCCGTTGTAATTGGGATGCAGTTCGAATGTAATATCATTCGTTGTAACGGTCTTCAGGGAGTCAACTCCCCATGAGCTACCAAATACGCTGGTCACCCCATCTAATTCGAACACATTCATGTATCCTGAGGGAG
>CAYVYL010000084.1:0-3600 GCA_964455665.1 uncultured Verrucomicrobiota bacterium | reverse complement strand
GCATCGGCGACCACGGAATCATCGGCTCAACCGCTTTGGCTTCCGGCGGAACAAAATAGTCGGCCATGCAGTCCTTAAAGACCGCTTCGGCTTGCATCATTTTGTCGATGTCGATGTCGAGTTCATAGTCTTCACCGCGCAGAGCGTGCCAGAGGGTGGCGACGTCGGGTTGGCAGGTTCCGCCAGAGGCCGGAGCCATCGAGCAGTCAACCTGGTCCGCACCGGCTTTGATCGCGGCGATGTAGCCAACCGTTCCAACCCCTGCTGTTTCGTGGGAGTGGAAAACCAGTTTGGTTTCGCTCGGCAGCATCTTGCGAGCCATGGCGATGGTTTCGTAGACTTTTTTCGGCGCGGAGGTTCCAGAGGCATCCTTGAAACAGACGCTGTCGAACGGGACGCCTGCTTTCATGATGTCTTCGAGCGTTTTTTGGTAGAACGCAACGTCGTGGGCGCCGGAGCAACCGGGGGGGAGTTCCATCATGGTGACAACCACTTCGTGCTTAAGGCCGTGGGCATTGATGGATTTACCGGAGTCGAACAGGTTGTTGACGTCGTTGAGGGCATCGAAGTTGCGGATCGTGGTGATGCCGTGCTTTTTGAACATCTTGGCGTGCAGGTCGATGATATCGCGCGACTGGGAGTCGAGACCCACCACGTTGATACCGCGGCCGAGAGTCTGCAGGTTGGCATCCGGGCCGGCTGCTTCGCGGAACTTGTCCATCATGTCGAATGCGGACTCGTTGCAGTAGAAGAACGGAGCCTGGAAGCGTGCACCGCCGCCGGCTTCGAAATGGGTTTGTCCGGCTTCCACACAGGCTTTTACAGCGGGAAGGAAATCTTCGGTCAATACGCGGGCTCCATAGACGGACTGGAAGCCATCGCGGAACGCGGTGTTCATAATATGAATTGTTTTTTTAGCCATCGTTTACTCCTTAGTTTTTAAATTGTTCAGCCTTTTTTGGCACGAATTGCAGCCAGTGCAACCGCAATTGCGGCGACCGGATTTGTGGCCGGTGCGGCCGTTTTAACAATCTCTTCGGGAAAGAGATGTGCAAATTTCTTAAAGAATGCCGCGCTCCCTTGCATCGCGAGCACGAGAAGAACCAGAAAGGCGAAAACCGTCGCCATTCCGATTACCAATAAAACCAGTCCTTGAGCCATATTTTTCCCTTTACCTTTGTTTTCGAAAAAATGAGCCTGTTTTCTACGTAAACAACCTCGTTTGAGCCAGTCAAAACGGGTAAAAATTTATCTTTTGAAACCAAAAAGACATGTATGAAATTTTATCTCCAATGGATTGATCGTCTCCCGTCCACCAATACCTTTCTAAAAGAGAGATTGAAGTTGGAGCCGCAACTGCCGTCAGGAACGGTGGTTGCGACGCGTGAGCAGACCCAGGGGAAGGGGCGAAGAGGGCGTGAATGGCTTTCCGCCGCCAATGAAAACCTTACGTTTTCTCTATTGTTACGAGGAACCTATGAGCCGCGCACGCTGCCCGCCGCCGCGATGGCCGCGGCGGTTTCTGTGGCAGAACTTCTTGAGAAAGAAGGTGTCCATGCGGATCTAAAGTGGCCCAACGATGTGTTGGTGAATGGCAAAAAAATCTGCGGAATCCTTTCCGAAGGGGTTCCTGGCGGAATCATCGTCGGCATCGGTCTTAATGTGAACATGCAAAGCGCGGATCATATTGACCAGCCCGCTACGTCCATGTTGATTGAAACCAGCAAACGTCAGAATATCGACAACCTGCTCGAAAAACTTCTTCCGCTTCTTTCCGTTCGTCTCGACGAATGGGCGGCGGGCGGTTTTTCCAAAGTTCGGAAAAATTGGGAGGCAAAAGTTCCAACCATTGGAAAAATGATTTCGGTTCGCGACGGCGACTGCCACCGGCAGGGCATCTTGGCTGGCTTCGGCGAGGACGGCGAATTGCTGCTGCAGGACGCAACTGGCACCGTTTCTCCCGTCTGGGCCGGGGATGTTTCGGTTTAGTTCTTTTTCCGAAACCTCTTTATGGATAGGATGCGTTTTTCACAAATAAACGTAAATTTTACCGGAAGGGCAACACAATGGGCGGATTTTTTGGAGTGGCTTCGAAGAAAGATTGTGTGTCGGATGTTTTTTATGGAACGGATTATCATTCACACCTCGGGACTCAGCGCGGTGGAATGGCGACCCTGAGTGACGACGGGAATTTCACACATTATATTCACGACATCCGCAACGCTCAGTTCCGGTCCAAATTTGATGATGATCTTCAGAAAATGAGCGGAAAAACCGTGATCGGCGTTATCAGCGACTTTGAAGACCAGCCGTTAATTATCAATTCCCGCCACGGCCGTTACGCGATTATCACTGTCGGCGTGGTTCAAAATTCGAAAGCTCTTGAAACGGAAGCCTGCGCCGCCGGAGTCCATTTTTCTGAAATGAGCGGCAACGAAGTGAATCCCACGGAGCTGATCGCCCACTTGATCAACCAGGGCAAAGATTTCACCGATGGAATCACCAAAGCTCAGGAGGTGATCGAGGGATCCTCTTCGATTTTATTGCTCACCAAAGAGGGGATTTATGCCGCGCGCGACAAAGTCGGACGCACTCCTGTCATTATTGGAAAGGGAAAAGACGGTTATGCCGTCACACTGGAAACCTGCGCTTTGCCGAATCTTGAATACACCATCGACCGCGAACTTGGCCCTGGCGAAATTGTGCGCATTACGGCAGACGGGGTGGAACGGATGAAATGCCCCGGCGACTGCATGAAGATCTGTTCCTTTATGTGGGTGTACTACGGCTACCCGGCATCCTCCTACGAAGGCCGCAACACCGAAGCCGTCCGCAACGAATGCGGACGGAAGCTGGCGCAAGCCGACAAGGTTGAAGCCGATTATGTCTGCGGCATCCCGGATTCCGGTACCGCGCACGCCATCGGCTACGCACAGGAATCGGGAATGCCGTACCGCCGTTCCTTTGTAAAATACACCCCCACCTGGCCGCGCAGCTTCATGCCGCAAAACCAGAAGGAGCGCAACCGCGTTGCAAAGATGAAACTCATTCCCGTACGCGAACTGATCGAAGGCAAACGCTTGATGTTTTGCGAAGATTCCATCGTACGCGGCACACAACTGCAAGACACGATCAAGCGGCTCTACAGCGAATACGGCGCTAAAGAAATCCATATGCGTCCCGCCTGTCCGCCGCTGGTCTATGGCTGCAAATTCCTCAACTTTTCCCGCTCCCGTTCCGTTGATGAACTCGCAACCCGCATCGCCATTATGGAACTCGAAGGGGAATACAAGCACCTCGATGAATACGCAGACGCAACCACCGAGCGCTACCGGAAGATGGTCGACAAAATCCGCGAACGGCTCAACCTGACCTCCCTTCAGTTTCAAACATTGGACGATCTGGTCGATGCTATCGGTCTGCCCAAAGAAAAGCTCTGCACCTACTGCTGGGACGGGCAAGGCTAGCCCGCCACCCGTTAAGTTGATCGCGCAAGCGGTCAGCTTAACGTCTCGCGTCACTCTGAGCGGCGGGAGCCAGCGATAGAGTGAACGCGCGTGGTTAAAAATTTGTTTATCTGTTTAGAAGGTATGTGCGCAA
>CAYVYL010000083.1:2675-3759 GCA_964455665.1 uncultured Verrucomicrobiota bacterium | reverse complement strand
TGCAGCTCCATACAAGGCGTTTTGAGTCGAACAGGTGTTTCGATTTCGATGAACCCCTCGGAATGAAAAAACACCCGGATGCTTTGCAACAGAGCGTCTCGTTCTCTCAGGTTCTTAATCATAATCATTCTCTTAATTTTACTCTACCAACCCGGATTAAGAAGGGTTATCCCTTCGAAACACGGTCAGCGTACTGACCGGTGCGGGTATCGATGCGGACAATGTCGCCTTCGTTGATGAAGATCGGCACAGCGATTTCGTACCCGTTATCGATTCTTGCAGGTTTATTGCAGTTGGTCGTCGTATCGCCGCGCGCGCCGGGCTCGGTGTCGGTGATTTCTTTTTCCACGAAGTTCGGTAGCGTGACATCGAGCGCCTTTTCGTTATGAAAGAGAATTTCGACCTGCATGTCCTCTACGATAAAGTATTTATTGTCGCCCAGCTGTTCGGCGCCGAGGTGAACTTCTTCGTAGGTGGCGTTATCAGAAAAGACGTAATCGTCGCCTGCCTCATAGGAGAAAGTAAAGTCTCTGGACTCCAGCGCAGCTTTTTTGACTTTGTCGCCGGATCGGAAGCTTCTATCGAAACCGGACCCGGTGCTGAGGTTGCGGATTTTACAGCGGTAGATGGCCTGCCCTTTGCCGGGTTTGGAAAACTGGAAGTCGGTGATGACGCACGGATCGCCGTCCATTTCGATTTTCAGTCCTTTTCTTAAATCAGATGAACTGTACATAGGGTTCTCCTTAAAAAATTAGCCACGAATTATGCCGAAGAGGCCCTGCCGTGCCAAGTCTGAATATTTCTCGTCAAAGCACTTTGGCGCCGATCAGTACGTATTTTCCAACCCTTGGAAAATTTATTGAGCGCAGGCTCCCTCCTTCGCCAAGGCTTCGGCGGGCAGGCAGCCTGCTTCTAGATCTTGGAAAAGCTAGGGCTCGATTCGGAGCTTATCAATGCGGTAGCGCAAAATACGGCGGGTGGTGCCGAGTTCCACGGCGGCGCGTGTCTGCACGCCGCCGGTACGGCGCAGCGCTCTCTTGATGATGATCCGTTCGTACTCTTCGACCGCTTCTTTAAGCGGCCG
>CAYVYL010000083.1:0-2575 GCA_964455665.1 uncultured Verrucomicrobiota bacterium | reverse complement strand
TGGTCAACCATGGTGCGGCGCACAATCGGCAGACCGAGGCCGACGCCGCGTGCCTTGGTGGTACAGAAGGGAGAGAAAACTTTGTCCTGTATGTCTTCGGGGATACCGGTTCCGTTGTCGATCACGTCGATGACAACGGCCAGGCGGGCAATGCCGATTTCACCACGCGCAGCGCGCAGTGTGATTTTCGGGTGATCACGGCCTTCCACGGCTGCGAAGGCGTTGACGAGCAAGCGCGAGATAGAGTCGGCGAGCACATCAATGTCTCCGCGAATCGCGGGCAGGCCGCTCTGCAGGTCGATCGTTACGTCCATATCGGCGGCTTCTTCTCTCTGACGAGCCTTGCAGACCGCTTGATCCAACAGACTGGAAACATCCGCGGCGGCAAACCGGAGCTCGGGCGGGTTGGCGTATTCATCGAGCTGATCGATCATGCCGTTGAGCCGCCCTACTTCTTGCGTGGTGAGGTCGCAGAACTGTTCGCGGAATTCTTCGTCGGCATAGCGCTCCGGCAACAGCTGTGAGAAGGTGCTGATGGCGACTAGCGGGTTGCGCACTTCGTGGGAAATTGCGGAGGCGAGTTCGTTCCAGAAGGTGGCGCGCTCGAGGTTGTTCTGTTTTTCGCGCAGGATGCGCTCTTCGGTTAGGTCGTTCAAAACGGTCATGGCGCCCACGCACTGTCCGTTCTGTCGCAACGGACGGGCCTGAACGGACAGCTCGCGTTTGGTGCGCGGTTCGGTCCACTCCTCGGGGGTGGCGTCGCCCTCTCCGGCCATACAACGGTTCATGAGTGAGGCGATGTAGGTGGAAAGTTTTTCAACGGGCCGGCCAATCACTTTTTCAGCAGGTGTGTTGATGAGCTGTTCCGCACCGCTGTTGAACCAGCGGACGGAGCCGTCGGCGCCGGTGGCGATGATGCCGACCGGAATAGCCTGAAGCAGGTTTTCGGCTAGGGCTTTCTGGAGCGCGATGTTTTCGTGCAGCAGGGAGTTTTCGATGGCGACAGAGATCTGTTCGGCGAGCTGAGTGAGATCTTCAATATCGCGCTTCTCAAACGGTGCTCCGGAGGATGACCGGCCGATGCAAAGCCAGCCGATAAGCCGTTCGCGGCCGAACAGCGGTAAAATGACTTCCGCGCCGGTTTGCGCCAGGGTCTGTTCGATGAGAAGCCGTTCATCTATGGATTCGATATAACGAAGCATGGCGCGGGAAATACTGTGCGCATGCACCTGAAGCCACTGCACAAAGGGATGGTTTTTTTTGAACTCAAGCGCGCGGGTTTCCTGCATGCATTTAATGCCGGCACGGAATGCGTAGATCTCCTTCGAGGTAACGGAGAAGATGGAAACCCGCGAAACGCGGGCGCAGCTGGCGACGCCTTCGACAATGCTTTCGAACATGATTCCGACGTTGTCGAAGCGGCGGAACGCGCTGGAAAAGTGGTAGAGCGAGGGCGCGATGTTTTCGCGCGGCGGCTCCGGCGACGCAGGCGCGCGTTGCAGGTTTTCTTTAAGCACACGGTTTTCGCTCTGGAGCCGTAGAAGTGCCTGTGCCTGATCGAACAGCGACTGCAGGCGCAACCGATCCACTTCGTCTGATTCGACGGCGTAGACCCCCAGCGCGGATGCATAAAGGGCCGGTTCGGCACGAGCTGCGCCCAACGCAACGGAAAGGACGCAGGGAAATTCATTTTTGATTTTTTCAAGCAGCCGGAGGCAATCCATGGCGCGCAGGTCAATGAACAGAGGCGTGACACGGTGCTGATGGAGAGCAAGCTCCAGCTCAATGGGGTCGGAAATGTGATGCAATGTCGCGCGGGCATGAAGATACCCACGGATTCTCTGAAGCAGAACCGCATCCTGCGTGTAGATGATGCTAACCGGCAGTACACTCATATCAAATCAATCTCTTTCTCGTCAATTAACGGGAGTTGCACATGGAAGATGGTTCCCCGCCCCTCTTCACTTTCAACGTCAACGGTTCCATTGTGCTCCAAAATAATTCCGTGCGACACAGAAAGCCCAAGCCCGATGCCGTCATCTTTCGTAGTAAAAAACGGATCGAAAATATGGCGAAGATTTTCGGGAGAAATCCCGATCCCGGTGTCCTGAACATCCAGTTGAATATGCAACTTGAGCGATGAAGTCCGCACGCTAAGGATTCCCCCCGGCTTCATCGACTGAATCGCATTGAGGAAAAAATTAATAAAGGTCTGATTCATCTGTTCTGCATCCGCGAGAATTAGGCACCGGGGCGCTATCAGATCCTTTTCCAACCGGATCTCATGTTTGGAAAGCTCCTGCTCCACCAGATGAATCGAATTTTCAACCACGTCGTGGAAAGAAACCGGCTTCAAAGAGATTTTGGTGGGTCGGGCGAAATTCAACAGACGATTCACAATCGTATCGATCCGCTGCACTTCCTGCCCGACCAAATCAAAAAATGTTTTGCGGAACTCTTTATCGTTATACTGCTGAGGAAGCAGCTCGGTGAACGTTTTGATGGTAACCAGAGGGTTTTTGATTTCGTGGGCCATACCCGCAGAGAGCGTCCCGATACTGGACAGGCGGTCCGT
>CAYVYL010000082.1:0-3862 GCA_964455665.1 uncultured Verrucomicrobiota bacterium | reverse complement strand
ATCCACATGCCGTTGCGGACCTGCCGCCAGTACACCGCGCGCGGGTCGCTGTCGACCGCCACATCAATTTCTTTGCGGCGCGGCAGCGGATGCATAATCACCGCGTCCTTTTTCAAAATGCTCAGATGGTCTTTGGTGAAATAGAATTTCGAGGTGTCGATCCGACTGCTCTCGTTATCGACATCCCACTCGTCCTGAATGCGGGTCATATAGATCGCATCCACTTCGGGAATCACCTTTTCAAAATCATGGCAGACCTCGTACGAAACCTTTGCGGCATCGAGCTGGGCAAGAATGTCCGCGCCAATCTGCAGTTCGAGCGGCGCGACAAAATAGATTTTCACATCATTATATTTTGTCAATAGCCCGGCCAGCGAACGGGCGGTGCGACCGCGTTTGAGGTCGCCAACAAACGCCACGGTTTTCCCGTCGATGCCGCCGACCTTTTCGAAGCTGCGCTCCAGCGTGTAGATATCGAGCAGCGCCTGCGTCGGATGCTGGTCTTTTCCCGACCCGGCATTAATCACCGGCACCGGGCGCGAGGTGTTCGAAAGCATCCAGGCGATCCGCTCGGCGAACCCGCCAGCCGGGTGACGCATAATGATCAGGTCGGTATAGGAACTGAAGGTGCGAATGGTGTCCTCGGGCGACTCACCTTTCACTTCGCTGGACGTCGAGCTGTCGCGCACATTCATGCAATCGAGTCCGACGGTCTGGCAAGCAGAGTCGAACGAAAGGTAGGTGCGGGTCGACGGCTGGGAAAAATAGAGCATGGCGCGTTTATCAAACAGGCGGCTCTGCAAAAAGCTACACCCTTCGCGGGTTTTGGCGATCCGCCGCACGCAGGTGGCTAGCGAGCAGAGATCCTCCAGCATCGGACGACTGAACTGCTGTGCCACCAGTGCGTGATAGGTTTTCCCGTTCTCCAGAAAATAAGGCGCGCGTTCCTCAGGGGTGAACCCGCTGAACTTCTCCCATGAAACCTGATTTAATGCTTTCTCGTTCATTCACCCTCCATTTGCCAAACACTGGATAAATTTATAGGGAATTTTCCAACCATTGGAAACATGGAACCGCATTTTTCCAATCCTTGGAAGCCAGCTGAAGCCAAAACTACGAACCTTATTACTCCACTACTCCGCCTTACAAAGCATCTTGAGAACTTCACCCACAAACATACGGTGGAAGTCGCGGGCGGGATAGTGTTTGGGAATAATGGAATCGTCTAGGAATCCGGCCGGATCGAGATCCTGCACATAGAGCTTGCGGCACTCCAGTACCAGACGAGCCTCTTCGAACGCCACCGAGCCTCCATCTGTCCCGAACGGAGTCAGGCCAGCTTCGGCGGCCTTGTCGCAATCGCGTCCTGAATGAGCCCCGCAAATTTTGAGTGCAGTCCGATATTTTTCGTCAAAAAACGAAAGCGTAAAAACCGGCTCTTTTTCGACAAACTTCAGCGTGTGGCGTTGGGGACGAATAAAGGTGAAGACCGCCGGTTTAAACCAGATTTCGCCCATGCCGCCCCAGCTGGCGGTCATTGTGTTCCAGTTTTCCATGTTCCCGGCGGTGATCAGCATCCACTCCTTGCCAATCAGGCGAAACGGGCTTTCATTGAATTCAAGCGGATTTATTTCTCTGAACTTTTTCATTTTTAACTCCCTGTCTTTTTATTTTTTGCAACAAACCCACAACATGGTTTCTCCGCCAATGGAAAGGTGCTCCATCTCAATCGTCAAAAAGCCGACATTCCTCAGCAGTTCACTGTATTCCTCTGGCGTAATGTGGCTGTATGGCAACTCCACGCCCGCAAATTCTTTTGTGCCGCTAAACACCGGCTGCCCGGTGTACTGCTCCGACACCAGTGTAAAGTAAACCGTTCCGTTCAAACGAAGCATTCTGGAAAATTGCGAGAACGCCTTTTCCTGAGCCTCCATACTCAAATGAAAAAGAGAATAAAACGATGTAATCAAATCAAACGACTCGGCAGGGAAATCCAGGGCGGCTGTATCGGCCTGTACGAGTTGAGCTTCCGGAACTTTCTGGGCGGCCAACTTCAGCATGGAGGGACAAATATCACTGCCGGTCACCCGGTACCCGCGATCGGCAAAAACCCTTAAAACCGGAACCCCCGATCCACAACCCGCGTCCAACACATCCGCCTGCTCTGGCAACCCTTCCGTCAAACGATCAAGCTGTTCTGTATTATCAAATCCAGCCCGGCCCTCATCATAACCGGCAGCAAACCCGTCATAAATTGCACTGAGGTTCTCTATAGCGACTGAACTCATAATTCCTCCAACGTTTTCATGAACGTTCCATTTGATAGATTGCTAAAGAGGTTTAACCACGAATTCACTCTAATCAACACGAATTATTCCATCCTTTTCATTCACATAACCCGCACCCGTTGCGGATTGTTAGAATCCCAGCTTCATTTTTCATGACCGCGAAAAACGCTAAATTTTCGCGAAAAGGGATCGGCTAATATGCTTTCGCGCCTTTTTCGCGTTTTTCGCGGGCAAACAAATCATGGGCACCCCGAGGCCTGCGGCGGGGAAGATTCGCGTTTATTATGACTCGGCGCAGCCTGTGTGGCGAAGACGGTTAGCGGTTACGAATCACTCAAAACGTGCAAAGTATCCCATATTAACCTAGCGGTTTTCGGGCCGATGCTCGGTGCGGCCTGAAGTTCTTCGAGTGAAGCACGGCGCAACCGGGCGAACGAGCCGAAATGTTTTAAAAGCCGTTCTTTGGTCTTTTTTCCAATGCCTGAAATTTCATCCAGCGCGGATTCCTGAATCCGTTTGCGGCGCAGTTCGCGGTGATAGGAAATGGCAAAACGGTGCGCTTCGTCGCGCAGACCGGTCACGACAGCGCGCGCCGGAGAATCTTTCGGCAGGCGCAGAGCGGGCAGCTCGTCGCGCACCAGCTCTTCAAACTGTTTGGCGAGCCCAACGCTCGGCAGATCAATGCCCAGCTCGGCCAGCACCGCGCGCGCGGCCCGCAACTGAGTAATTCCGCCATCGACAATCAACAGATCAGGCATGGCCCCCTGCTCTTTCTGGAGGCGGCTGTAACGGCGCCTGACGGCCTCGGCCATCATGCGTGGATCATCGCTACCTTCCACCGTTTTGATGCGGAAGCGGCGGTAGCGCTGCGGTGTCGGCACACCGTCAACCGCCGCGACCATGCTGGCCACGGCGTAGGTGCCAGAAATGTTGGAAACATCAAAACACTCGATCACGCGCGACGGCTTTTTCAGCCCGAGTTCTTTGCCGAGCTCTTGGATCCCCAACAGCGCATCGGTTGTTTTCATTTTATCGGTTTTGCGGACCAGCGCGCGCTCTTTCACCGCACGGTGAAGCAGCAGCATCATATCGCGCAGCGCAGCGGCCTTTTCAAACTGATGGTCAGCAGCAGCGGCTTCCATCTGCGATCGAATTTCTTTAATGAACTCCGGCCGCTCGCCGCGCAGAAAAGCGCAGGCGGTTTCGACCCGCTCGCGGTATTGGTCCGGGGTCACCTTGCCGACGCACGGCGCGGCGCAGTGGCGAATGATGTCGTTGTTGCAGTGCTTATAGGTGTCCGCATCGGGAACCGCCGGGCGACACTGACGGATCCCGAAGCGTTTTTCGACAAATTCGAGCGCGGCGCGCGCGGCGGCGGCTGAGGCGTACGGCCCGAAATAGGTCGCGCCGTCTTTTTTATCAATCCGGCAGATTTCAAACTTTGGAAACGGTTTATTCAGATAAACCCGAAGCATCGGAAACCGCTTATCGTCCTTGAAGAAGGAGTTGTAGCGCGGTTTGTACTCCTTGATCAGCTTGCCCTCGGTTAGCAGCGCCTCGGCTTCGCTTTTGAG
>CAYVYL010000081.1:0-3913 GCA_964455665.1 uncultured Verrucomicrobiota bacterium | reverse complement strand
TCGGGCCGGCCCATCGGACCGTAGACCGTGAAAAAGCGCAGCCCGACCGTCTGCAATCCGTACAAATGCGTGTAGGTGTGGCTCATCAGCTCATTGGCTTTTTTGGTCGCCGCATACAAGCTGATCGGATAATCCACCGGATCGTCCTCGCTAAACGGAACCTTGGGGTTGCCGCCGTAGACGCTGGAACTCGACGCATAAACCAGCCGCTCTATCCCGGCGTGCCGGCAGGCCTCCAGAATATTGAGGTGTCCCTCGACATTGGATTTCTGGTAAGCGAACGGATTTTCGATCGAGTAGCGAACCCCGGCCTGAGCCGCCAGATGACACACTCGGTCGAACGCGTGCTGTTCAAACAAAGACGTCAGAAGCTCATAGTCCGTGAGATCCCCGCGCACCATGGTGAAACCATCACGTTTCCCCAAACCTTGGAAACGCGCTTCCTTTAAGGAAACGTCGTAATAGTCATTAAAATTATCGAATCCGACCACTTCATGGCCATCATCCAGCAGAGCGTGCGCCACAAAAGAGCCGACAAACCCGGCCGCGCCGGTCACAAGAATCTTCATAAGAATCTCCTTTGTATAGGCTTCCGCCCTCGGTCGATCCGCCTCTGACGGAAACCTTCCATGCCTTTTTCAACTATGTGCTCAGTGGTCAAAATTGACCTCGGAGACCGGTCTAGGCGACCCTCTCCAATGCATCCAGGGACACCTCGGCCTCTACAGCCGTGCCCATCATATTTAGCAAAACTTTCACCCGTTCGCCGCCGGGCATTACGCGCGTAATCACGGCCTGCAGCCCCATCAAGGAGCCCTCGACCACAACTGCCTCATCGCCCTCTCTCACAGACGGCTCATCCAAAATCACGATCGGCTCCGGCGAATCAGAGCGAAGCATCTCAATCATCGCATCCGGTACCGCGGCGCACTCGCCGGCAAACCTCACCAACCCGCGCACACCCACCGCACTCGACACCGCGCGCAGCATCGGCACATCAAAGCGGGCAAAAATATAGCCGGGGAAAAGTGACTCCTCAAACCAGACCTTCCCGCGCGGCGTGCGGCGCTTGAAGCGAATGCGCGGAGCAAACACTTCGACATCGGCGAGCAACTCAAGCTGGCCGGCGGCAATGTGTTCGCGTTTCGGCTGTGTACGAATACACATCCAGCGCAAAAAAGATGACGGGTTTTGTTCCATTTAATCGGGTTTGATGAAATTAAGAGCAAACGGCAGAAGCGCATTGGCGCGTTTCTGCCATTTTTTCAGCTGCTCAATGCGATCTGAGAAAAACTCCTGATTGTCATCATCGGGTGTTGCGGCGAGCGACTCAAGCCGCGCCATGCGCTCTTTACCGTTTTCGAGATGCGGGCGAACCTGTTCATTGACAAAGCCGGTCACAATTTTGCGCAAAGCCGACTCGGCCTCAAAATAGTCGCGCCGGTCGCCGGGCACGTAAACCGTCTTAACCGCGCCGAAGGAGCGGAGAATTTTAAGCCCCTGGCTGGTCGAGCCCTTGCTGATGTTCAGCTTTTTCATGCAGTCGTTAATGCACAGCGGCTCAGGGGAAATAAAGAGCAGACCATATAGCTCCCCGACCGAACGCGGCAGGTTCAGTACACCGGCCGTGCGAACGAAGATATCGATCACTTCTTGCTCAAGCTCTGAAAGAGTGGGGGCCATAACTCTCCAATAGAAAATTCAAATCGTTCAAAAAATAATGAACAATATGGTTCACTGCAAGCTAAATCCCCTCAAAACCAGACAGTTGCAAACTGATTTTGCCTACAAAAACAGCCGGTTTTCCCAGAGAGTTGGAAACAAATTCCTTTAAATCCCCTCCCCGCGGATTCCCTGTTCATCAGGCAAAAACCCTTGACCCTGTTCTGCAAGGGGCGTAGATTTCCCGCTTTGAAGTTGGTCTCGGTTTGAGGGTGGGCTCTAGGGTCTGCTCTTTTTTAATCAAAGGCCTTTAGATTTTTGACAGCTTGGAGGGACGTGATGAACAGCGAATTAAGTGCCGTTGTAGAATTTATGGAGCGGGAACGCGGGGTCGACCGCGAGACAATTATCGAAGCCATTGAATCCGCACTGCAGAATGTGGCCGATAAAAACACCGGCGATGCGGAAAACCTCCGAGTTAACATTGACCGCACCACGTTGGATATCAAAGCGTTCGCTACTAAAAAAGTCGTGGTCGCCGTCGACGATCGCTACCGCGAGGTCAGCCTGGCGGAAGCCCGCCGCTCCCAACCCGAGGCACAGCTCGACGAAATGATCGAAATCGAGTCCACTCCCCGCAACTTCGGACGCATCGCCGCCCAGACCGCTAAACAGACGATTCTTCAGAAAATCCGTCAGGCGGAAAAAAGCAATATTTACGAAATCTATAAGGATCGCGCAGGCGAAATCGTCACCGGTTCCGTGCGCCGCTTTGAGCGCAGTACCGTAATTGTCGACCTCGACAACGGCGCCGAGGGCGTAATGCCCTCCAAAGAACGCGTCCCGACCGAGGAATATGAAGTCGGCGAGCGTATCCGTGCCTACATCGTGCATGTGGAAGAGCGCGAAGCCGGGCCGGACATTCTGCTCTCCCGTAGCCATTCGGACTTTGTACGCCGCCTGTTCGAGCTCGAAATCTCTGAAATCTCCGACGGCACGATGGAAATCAAAGGAATCGCTCGTGAGGCCGGATACCGCAGTAAAGTGGCGGTGATTTCCCACGACGAGCGCGTCGACCCCGTCGGCGCCTGCGTCGGAATCCGTGGAATGCGCGTCAAAAATATCGTTCGCGAGCTCAACGGCGAAAAAATCGATATCGTCCGCTGGAGCGAGGATACCAAAACGCTCGTGACTAACTCGCTGGCTCCGGCCAAGCTCAAATCCGTCGATATCGACGAGCTGACCCACACCATTACCGTAACGGTGGAAGGCGACCAACTTTCGCTGGCAATTGGTAAGCGCGGACAAAATGCCCGGCTAACCTCCAAGCTCATCGGCTGGCGCGTCGACATCCAGAAGGATGAAGAGGCGATGGACTTCGAAGAGCGCGTGGCCGCCGCAGTCGCCAAACTGGCGCTGATCGACGGCATCGGCGACGAATGGGCCGAAAAACTGGTTTACGCCGGCTTCCTCAGTATTGAGGGGCTCATGGCCGCGGAAATTACAGACCTCCTCGAAGTGATCGAGGACATTACACCCGAACAAGCGCAGGCCCTATGGGCAGCCGCAGAAAAAGCCTACACGGCGCAACATGGTGAAATTGAAGAATGAAAGTTCACGAACTAGCAGTTGATTTAGATGTGTCCGTTGAGGAGCTCCTCGAGATTCTCGGCGATGTGGAAATTAAAGCCGCCGACGGCGAAAGCCTGTTGGCGGATGCCGAAGTGGCGGTCGTCTGCGACGAGCTCGGCTTCGCCTCGATCGAAGAGGCCCGCGCAGCCAAAAAGGAGGCTGAGGCCTCCGCCCCGGCTCCGGCGACCGAAGAAGCTTCCAAACCCGAAGAGGCGCCTGCTGTACAGGAGGCTCCGGCGGCCGAAGAAGCTCCGGTTGAAGAAAAACCCGAGGAGGAAGAAGAAGAAGAAGAGGATAAAACCATCATCTTCCCGAAACCGCAGGTCGCCGTCAAAGTACTGGCCGAAGAAATGGGCATGAAACCCAACCAGCTCATCGCAGAGCTGATGCGAATGAATATCTTTGCGTCGATCAATCAGGACATCGACATCAAGATCGCCAAACAGCTCGGTGAGAAACACGGTTTTACCGTTGAACATAAGAAGAAAGAAAAGCCGCAGTCTAAACCGGCGACAGATCAAAAAGCCCACAAACCGTCTGCGCCCAAAGAAGAGGACCGGCCCGAGGATCTCGAAATCCGTCCGCCGATCGTCACCTTTATGGGACACGTCGACCACGG
>CAYVYL010000080.1:0-3962 GCA_964455665.1 uncultured Verrucomicrobiota bacterium | reverse complement strand
TCCACCGTCAACGGACGGCCATCCATATAGCTGGGAACCTCGACGCCGAACAGATCCAACACCGTCGGGCCGATGTCCATCAGGCGGGGATTTTCAGAGTCAATTTTCCGGTTACTAAACAACACGCCCGGCACAAAGGAGGCATCGATACAGTGGTCACCGCTCCACGCCTTGGTGTTGGGATGAAACACCTGATCGGTCACCTTGCCGGTCGCCGTTTCCCAAGAAACCCGATAGCCAGGATAATAGCCAACCAGCAGATCCGGCGCGTTCTCCTTATAGGGTCCGTCATAAATCTTCAGTGCGTTGTGAACCTTGTAAATAGCCGGAGCGTTGTCGCGCTGGGCATCCTGAAGCGTCTCCAGCTTTTCCGCGATCTCCGCACGGAGCCGTTCGGCCTCTTCCCCGGCATCCACGATACCCTGCGATTCCCGCCCTTTGATATTCAGGAAAATGCCAGACAGACCAATCGCAAACGCCTTCGTTTTGGACCAGTCAATGCCGGTCAAATATTTGCTCTCGCGATCGTTATCCTTCAGCGCCAGATAGCCCTCCTGCTCCAGCCAGCGGTTCAGATCGATGCCGTACCGGAACGTGTTGAAGCCGTGATCCGAAATAATCATAAGCAACGTGCGTTCGTCATTGCACTTCGCCAGGGTGCGGGCGACGAGACCGTCCATTCGCACATAAATATCTTCGATGACATTCCGTCCCTCGGAGGAGGCATCGCGAGCCGGGTGATCCGGATCGATGTCCCGCCAGAACGCATGCTGCAGGCGGTCCGTTCCGTCGAACACACAGACACACAATCCATTGGAAACATGATCCAGCGAATCAAAGAACATCTTTTCGCGCTCATCATCCAGCTGCAGACATTGATCAATGAAGCCTTGATCCGGCAGCGCCTTTTCGTTCAGGGCCCAGCTGTCTTCGGCGAGGCCGAGCGTGGCGAACGAACCCTGCTGTTTGGCCAGATAGGTGGCATAAACCAGCGGGTGGGTCACCGGAAGAGTTGGTTTCTCAGGATCAATATTGACCGGCGTCACATACAGGATGAATTCAGGATCGGTACTCTGCAGCAGAAACTTGCAGATGCCTTTAACGGTCACGCCCAGTCCCACTTTAAAGTCTACCTTGATCCACTCCGTATACTCATTGAGCTTCAATACGGTTTTTTCCGAACCGATCTTCAAAACCGCCGTGCAGTCATCCTTCACCTTCACCGTAAAACGCAGCGTGAGCGGATCGGCGTCCGCGTGGAAGGGATCATCGGGTCCCGTAAGATTAGCCGTTACGGTATCGCCCCGCCGTTCCACAGATTGATACTGACCGCCTTCAACCTCCAGCTGATCCGGCATTTTCGAAGTGAACAGCGAAAACGTCCCCTGCGACCCGCGCAAATCAGGCACACACATGCCGGACAGCGACACTCCGTAAAATTTTTCTGGGGGAAAGGTGATCGGCACCCGCAGCACACTGCTGAAAATACCGTGCTCCCCGAGAGTAACCCAGAAAGGCTTCCCTTTGCGCAACAGGCGGATATCCGGCTTGCCGATCGGAAGATTCAGCGAACCGATCTTGAGCATGCGCCGCGGCCCGCGGATTTCCACGGAACTGAGCTTGGGTAGATAGGTCTGTTTATCGCGGGTAAGAAAGTCGTAGATATTGTGCTTGCCCGGATTCGTCCCCGTCTGGAATGAGGACCAGGCCACCGGCGACATGGAAGGCACGGTCGTCGCCAGCGAACGGAAGGTCCCCTCCTCCCGCAACCGGGCCAGCGTGGGCAGCTTTCCTTCATCCATCAGCTGCCCAGCCACCTTCGGATCCATTCCGTCCAGACCCAGAATAACACAGCGCTTAATGCGACTGCGCTGAAATGCCTTTCGATACCGAATCGTCCGGATCAGATACCGGATCGGCCAGGTCAACATCGCCAGAAATCCCGCAAAAATTGCCGAGAAAACCGCCATAAAAGATCCCATCACCGCAAACCCCGCGCCGGGGCCAACGTATGCGTGAGCCTGGCCGACAGACAGAAATAACAGCCCGACAATCAGGACGGTTCGGATAGAGGAAGGGCGATACTTCATATGTTTACTACTTCGGGTTCAAATTCCGCCATGCTTCACGGCGATCGATTATCGGTTTTTTAGTTTGGATCCGGCTCTGCCGGGTTCGGGGTCGGCATCGTTAAAAATCTGCATCCTAATCACAAGCCCTAAATATTACGCGGAATCTCACTGAATTTCAAGAACGGACAGGATCCAAAAATACACGCCTTCTCTTGGAACAAGAAAACCGCAACCGATAGACGGATTGACGGGCCGGTTGTCTGCGGATGCATTCCGGAGTGATAAACCCTTTGTGTGATGTCTTCAAAATATGATAAGCAGTTCCCTTCAAAAACTCACCCCCTCGTCGCAAGGTTGTAATGAATAAAAAACCACCCCGTTCCCGACATAGCCGATGGCCGGTCATTCTGGTCATCATCATCGCCGTAACCGGCATCGGACTCTCCCTGCACATCCGATCCCGCATCGCAAAAACAGAAACCGAAACCGTTCGACTCACCGCAGAAGCGCTGCGGTTGAACACAGAACAGGAAATCACCTTTTTCGTTGACGTGCTCGAGTCGGTCCGGGCGCTGCACGCTTTATCGGATGCGGTAGACCAGGCCGCGATGAATGAGTTTATCGGAAAAGGGCTAATTCATCAGCACGCCGTACTGGGCGCATTCGGACTGGCCCAGCGGGTCACCCCGGCTCTGAGGTGGCAAATCGAGCAAAGAGAAAAAAACAACCCCGGCGCCTACGACATCGTTCAAAAAGGAGAAAACGGCGACTGGGTTCCCGCTCAAAATAAAACGGTTTATTACCCCCTCACCTGGCAAAGCCGCGCGGACGGGCTGCACATCCCGATCGGATTCGACTTCTCATCCGAAACCGGCGCACAGCGTACCATTCAGCAGATCGAACAAACCCGCCGCACATCGCTAGTTCTCGAACCGATTCATCCCGCGGCAACCCGCACCCCTTCCTATTGGGTATTCGCCCCAGTCACTCGGGAGCGCCTGAACACCCCCAGCGCCGTCATTGGGTTTGCGGTCGCCATGTTTAACCCGGAAAAAACCCTCGACCGAGTCACCGGGCTTGCGGCCCCCTCGACAAAACTGAAGTTGCATCTGTCCACCTCCCCGGAGTCGGACGTCGGGGAAACCGTCCAGCGAACCGGCAAAACGTGGACCTACCAAAGCCCCATGGAGGCCATCAGCACGCAATGGCTGTTTGAATGCTCGCTCCCGGCCGGGATCACCGGACACCGCTCCGAAACCGCGTTCGTAACCGGACTGATCTTTACCGCGCTGCTGACAACTCTGTTGCTGCTGCTTGGAAGCCGCACATGGAAAATTGAGGCGGAAGTGCGTACCCGCACCGAAGCGCTGCGCGTCGCCAACACACAACTGGAAGCAAATCTCAGTGAACGCGCCCGCATGGAGGAAGAAATGAATGAACTGTCCGCACGCGAACAGCGGCGAATCGGTCGCGATTTGCACGACTCGCTCGGACAGAAGCTCACCGGTGCGGTCTTTCTCAGCCGCTCCCTGCTCAATCACCTAAAGGCCGAAAGTCAAAGGTCAAAGGTCGAAGGTCAGGAATCACGGGACAGGAATCAGAATTCTTCTCCTCCCAACAACCAACAACTGACAACTGACAACCCCCAACTCTCCCACGCCCGCACACTCAACGAAACCCTCAAAGATTCCGTCTCTCAGGTGCGCAACATGGCCCGCGGCCTCGCCTCCATCACCTTAAATAATGAGAGTCTGGAGGAGTCTCTCGACCAGCTCGCAGACGAAATGGGTTCCCTGTATGCTATTCCCTGCCGCCTGACGCAAACCGGACACGTACCCGACCTCAACCGCAAAACCAAAGAACAGCTCTACTTCATTGCCCGCGAAGCCG
>CAYVYL010000079.1:0-3980 GCA_964455665.1 uncultured Verrucomicrobiota bacterium | reverse complement strand
TGGAAAGCGATTGACGCCTCGGTGGACGCCATCGAAGAAGTCAGCATTCCGGAAACCATTACGACCTCCTTCATGCCAGCATCCCTGATTGCCGAGGATGCGGATGAGTTTACCAAAAACATCATTCTGCCGAGCATGCTCCAGAAAGGGGACGACATTCCGGTCTCGCACATGTCGATCGACGGGGTCCTACCAACCGGAACAGCCTGCCTTGAAAAACGCGGCATTGCCCCGCGCGTTCCAAAATGGATCAGCGAAAATTGCATTCAGTGCAACCAGTGTGTGATGGCCTGTCCACATGCGGTGATCCGCGCCAAACAGATTGCTCCGAGCGATCTCGAAAGCAAACCGGAAAGCTTCAACACGCTGAAGTCGAACACCAAAAACGAGAAGGATTTGCAGTACAAAATTCAAATCTATATCGAAGACTGCACCGGTTGCGGAGTCTGTGTTGAAACCTGCCCGGCCAAAACCAAAGCACTTGAGTTCAGCACACTCGAAACCGAGCGCGAAGATGGACAGCGCACCAACGCTGAGTTCTTCGAGGCCCTGCCCGACAACGTTCTCGACGGCGTGAACGAATCGACCGTGAAAGGCACGCAGTTCAAAAAACCGCTGTTTGAGTTTTCCGGCGCTTGCGCAGGTTGCGGCGAAACCCCGTATGTGAAACTGCTGACTCAAGTCTGCGGAGAACACATGGTGGTCGCCAACGCTACGGGCTGTTCCTCCATCTACAGCGGAACCTTCCCGACCATCCCGTTCTGCAAGAGCAAAGAAGGTCGCGGACCGACCTGGGCCAACAGCCTCTTCGAAGACAATGCCGAATACGGACTGGGCATGCGTCTAGCCGTCGACAGCAACCGCGACCTGCTTCACATCTACGTGGACAAACTGCTGGCTATCGGAACCAATGCAGATCTCGAAGCCGCATTGAAAAAAGCAGTTGAAATCGGTCAGGACAACGTCATCAGCGATGAAGCCGTTGCCGCGCAAACCGCCGTAAAACTTCTGTTGCCAGTTGCTCTAGAAGCCGCGACGGGCGAAACCAAAGCGATCGTTGCCAAACTCATTGAGCTGCAGGATTACTTCGTCGACAAATCCGTTTGGATTATCGGGGGTGACGGCTGGGCCTATGACATCGGCTTCAGCGGCCTCGACCACACCATTTCAACCGGCAAGAATGTCAATATTCTCGTCGTCGATACCGAAGTGTACTCCAACACCGGTGGACAGGCTTCCAAAGCCACGCCGATCGGTGCGGTGGCCAAATTCGCCAACGGCGGAATGCAGAGCCCGAAAAAGAACCTCGGGTTCATGTGCATGAGCTACGGCAATGTCTATGTTGCCTCCATCGCCATGGGCGCCAATCGCATGCAGACGCAAAAAGCCTTCATGGAGGCGGCCGCTTATAACGGCCCGTCGATCATTCTGGCCTACGCCCCCTGTATTGCGCACGGCATCGACATGATGAAAACGCAGACCGAAGCCAAACGGGCCGTGGAGTGCGGCTACTGGCCGCTCTACCGCTTCAACCCGGCAGCTGAAAAGCGCTTCACATGGGAAAGCCGCGATCCGACCGGAAACTTCCAGGAGTTCATCCGGTCCGAGCGCCGCTACACCGCGCTCTTCAAAACCAACCCGGAACAGGCAGAAGCACTATTGCTCCTAGCGGAAGAAGACGCCAAGAAACGCATGGCCTTCTACAAAGCCATGGGCGAAATCATGTAACCCGCCCGGTTCAACTCTGAACCAACCGAAAGCCGTCGCGCACACCAGCGCGGCGGCTTTTTTGTTTTAACGCAAAGGCCGGAACGGAGTGGAATGACAATGCTTCGAAAAACGTAGACGCGACCTTCGCAGGCGTCATAGCCTGGGCGTCGCATATCCTCATGGCCACAAAAAGCACAAAAAAAGAAGCGGGCTTATAGGCCCGCCGCTTAGACTCGACTAAAAGGAGAGAGGCCGCGCCTCTTGCGCGGCAGCGAAGCGGCAATCCGTTTCGTGTTTTTGGTGGCAATCATTCTTCCAAGATTCAGAAAACGTAGACGCGACCTTCGCAGGCGTCATAGCCTGGGCGTCGCATGTCCAATGACTGAACGAATTCTCACCACAGAGGGCACTAAGGCACAGAGTTTTCTTAACCGCAGATTACGCAGATTTAACCACAAAACACACGGAACGTTCCGATGCTCGAAAAACGTAGACGTGACGCCTACGCTGAATTCTTCAAGCCGGCCTTTCCATTACTCCTCTCTGCCATCCTTCCCTTATTCCATGGATGTTTTTGATTTCTGTTCGACAACGGCAGACCCCCTGCCTAAAGTCTGGCTTCGGTTTATTAACCAACCCAGGAGGATGAGAGATGGAAAAATATGTATGCACACCTTGCGGTTACATTTATGATCCAACCGCCGGCGATCCCGATAACGGCGTAGCCGCCGGCACCGCGTTTGCCGACCTGCCCGCAGACTGGGTTTGCCCCGAATGCGGCGCGGAGAAGGAATACTTCGAAAAAGAAGCCTAATCCAAAACCAGCGGAGCTTAGATAAGTCATGGACTTGCAGACTACCTACATGGGACTGACTTTGAAGAATCCGCTGGTGGTTTCCTCCTCGCCGATTTCGGCGAAGGGGGAGAGCATCCAACGAGCCATTGATGCCGGCGCCGCGGCGGTCGTACTGTGTTCTCTGTTTGAGGAGCAATTTGAAAAATCCGGCGACGACTACCCCTACTTTCCTTCGGCCGAAGACTATGTGCTTTCGCCGGAGGCCTACTTCGACCTGCTGCACAAAACCGTCAACCGAAGCCCTGTTCCAATCATTGGAAGCCTCAACGGGTTTACTGCCGACGGGCTGGCCGATCGCGCCCGTAAGATCCAGGACGCCGGTGCGCAGGGTCTGGAGCTGAATCTTTACCATGTGGCGTCTAATCCGAATGTCACCGGACAGGAGATTGAGCAGCGGCATTTTGAGATTGTCCGAGCGGTGAAAGAATTAGTGGAGATTCCGGTGGCACTGAAGATGAGCCCTTATTTCAGCTCGCTCGGCAATATGGTCAAGCGGTTTGATCATCTGGGAGTCGATGCCTTTGTTTTCTTTAACCGCTTCTATCAGCCCGACTTTAATCTGGTGGCGATGGAGATGGAACCGAATATGACATTGAGCGGGCCGGAAGAAATCCGCCTGACGCTACGCTGGATTGCGATGATGAAAGGGCGCATCAACGCCTCGATGGCCGCCTCGACCGGCGTACAATCGGGCGTCGAGGCGATCAAATATCTGCTGGCCGGCGCGGATGCGGTCATGACCGCCTCCGCCCTGCTGCAACACGGTCCGGAATATATCGGCGCACTCATCCGCGATCTGGAGCGCTGGATGGAAAAAAATGAATATGAATCGGTCAGCGAACTCCAGGGCAAGATGAGCCAGCGCGGCGCCCCCAACCCAGAAGAATTGGAGCGCGCCAATTACATCAAAGTGATCGAAACCTACACGAAAAAGTGCCTCTGAGCAGGCCGAACCCCGTTCCGAGTAAAATTTCAGCACCCTTTTCGCCTTATTCTTTGGACATCAATTTCAATCCTGCTACATTGTTTTTCCATAGTTTTAACGCATCTAAAATCGAAACTGTGGGACTCAAAATGGCCAAATATCTGTTTATCACCGGTGGCGTCGTATCCTCACTCGGCAAAGGCATCACTGCCGCATCCATCGGACGACTTCTCATCAACCGCGGACTCTCCATCCGCATGCTAAAGCTCGATCCCTACCTCAACGTCGACCCCGGCACCATGAGTCCCTATCAACACGGGGAAGTCTATGTAACCGACGACGGCGCAGAAACCGACCTCGACCTCGGCCACTACGAACGCTACACCGGACAGCCCACCTCCCAAAAAAGCAACATCACCGCCGGAAGCGTCTACTGGAATGTTCTCCAAAAAGAGCGGCGCGGAGATTACCTCGGGGCCACCGTGCAGA
>CAYVYL010000078.1:0-4063 GCA_964455665.1 uncultured Verrucomicrobiota bacterium | reverse complement strand
GCTTCAAATTTCAGGTTTTCTCAAAATCTCCCGTGGAGCAATGGGTGCAGATGCAATTGAGAATGGAGAGGGCGCGCGGGTCGGTGATGGAGTACCACATTTCCTTGCCGCGGCGTTCAGCGGTCAGCAGTCCGACGCGCCGCATCTGGTTCAGATGCTGCGAAACAACTGACTGTGGAAATCCAGTTTCTTTGATCAGAGCATGCACGGGCACCTCCTGTTCGCGTTCGAGAATCTCGATGATACGCAGACGTTGCGGATGCGCCAGCATTTTTAGTGTTTCAGCCGCACGGCCTAGTGCCTCGACCGTTAGTCGTCCTTCGCGGATACATGGATTTGGTTTGTTCATGTTACATTCCTGATTTAATAGCATGATCAGGGTGCCTGATCGTGAGCACGGGGCAGTCAGCCGTACGGACGACCCGTTCAGCCACGCTGCCGATCAGCAGGTGCTTCATGCCGGTCCGCCCGTGTGTGCCGATAACAATCATATCCGCATGCAGTTCTGCAGCTCTTTTTACAATTTCAATATACGGTATTCCGGTTATCAGATTAATTTCAGCCGAACATCCGGCTTTTTCCGCCATTTGTTCAAGCTGTTCCTTTAATGAGTCCTCATATGAGACCCGGCCGGTCGGCAACTCATCTTCGGCATACGCCGAGGCCTCTGCGACATGGATCAGTTCCAGAGAGGCCTCGTGCCGCTTTGCTACGGCGCAAGCATAGTCAAACGCATATTCACCCGGCTTCGAGAAGTCAACAGGGCAAAGAATTTTATTAATCTGGATTTTCATTGGTTGTCCCCTTTTTATGTAATGCTAGTTCGTCAGCGCGGCTTCAATGGCACTGGTCAGCGTCGCTTCCTGCTGAACCCCAACAAATTGCTGAACCACCTCTCCGTCTTTGAAAAGAATCAGCGTGGGAATTCCTCTCACATCAAACTGAGAAGCGGGCGCCGGGCAGTCATCGACATTCACTTTGGCGATGGTGGCTTTATCGCCTATTTTTTCCGCAACTGGGTCCAGAATTGGAATCTGCATCTTGCACGGGCCGCACCATGAAGCCCATCAGGCTACCGCTAATGATCCCGACTACAAGTGTAGTGACAGTTTTTTCATTTTTAATTCTCCTTTTAGGTTACCCCTTAATGAGTTTTCCAGGCCACATCAAAATACCGCCGTCCATGACTTTTACGTCGGTGAATCCTGCCTTTTTGAGGATCAGAGCGGCTTCGTATCCGCGGAGCGAGATTTTACAGAAGGCGATGACCGGCTTGGTTTTATCCAGTTCTTCAACCCGTTTGCGAAGGGCGCCCAGTGGAATATCGATGGTTCCCTCGAGGCGCATTTGTTGCAGCTCGGCAGAGGAACGAACGTCCAGCAGGGTGAAGTCTGCACCTTGTTGCCTCAAGGCGAGCACCTCGGCGGGCGTGATGCCGTCCATGTAGCCGTCGATCTTGTTGCGCAGAATGTTGGCGGCGGTGATGATGTTGTCGACAGCTGGCGAGTAGGGCGGGGCGTACACGAGGTCTGCCTGTGCCAACTGGTCGACGGTCATGCCGCCGGTCAGTGCCATGACGACGATGTCGATGCGGCGGGCGGCTTCTCCCGGCCCTGTGGCCTGTGCGCCTAGCAGTTTGCGCGTAGTGCGGTCGGCGATCAGCTTTAGAAAGAGCGGCTTGGCACCTGGCATAAAGTGCGGTTTGTCGGGCGCGGGCGACAGACAGGTGACGACGTCAAACCCTGCTTCACGCGCCTTTTTTTCGCCGAGTCCGGTGCAGGCCGCGGTAAACTCAAACACTTTACAGACCGCGCTGCCGAGAATGCCGGGGAAGGAGTCGTCGATTCCGCAAATGGCGTTGGCGGCAACGCGGCCTTCTTTGTTGGCGGTAGAGCCGAGGGGTAGGTAAGCGGGCTGGTCGGCGAGCAGGTGTTTCTTTTCGGCGCAGTCCCCGGCGGCGTAGATGTCGGGGTCCGATGTCTGCATCTGGTCGTTCACGGCGATGGCGCGTGTTGGGCCGATTTTTAGGCCGGACTCAACGGCCAGCTTTGTCGCCGGACGAACGCCAACCGCGGTGATGACAATGTCGGCGGGTAGCTCGCCCTGGTCCGTCACGACGGTTTGCACCGACCCGTCGCCTTTAAATTCGGTGACTTTTGTGGAGGTCATGATTTTGACGCCCTTGGACTCAAAGTGCTTTCCGACCAGTGCGGCCATTTCCGGGTCTAGCATGGTGAGAATCTGTGGGAGAAATTCGACGATGGTGATGCGGCAACCCATCTGTTGAAATGCTTCGGCGGTTTCCACGCCAATCAGTCCGCCGCCGACGATGACGGCGTTGAGTGCTTTATGTTCGCCGAGGGTGGCCTTGATGGCTTCCGCATCGTGGATGTCTTTCAGGTTGTAGATATTATCGAGCTCGATGCCGGGGATGGGCGGAATAAAGGCATCTGCGCCGGTGGCCAGTACCAGTTTGTCATAGGGCAGATCGCGTGTCTCGCCGGAACGGTTTTTGACGGTGACGGTTTTGTTTTTGCGGTCGATTGCGGTGGCTTCGGTGTGATTGAGTACGGTGGTGTTCTTCACTTTTTTGAAAAAGGCGGAGTCGCGCACCGTTCCGGTCGGTGTGGTCATCAGCTCCTTGGAATCTTTGACCACGCCGGAGATGTAGTAAGGCAGACCGCATCCGGCATAGGAAAGAAACTCTCCTTTTTCAATGATGGTGATTTCGGCATCCGCACAAAGGCGGTTGATGCGGGAGGCGGCTTTGGGGCCGGCGGCGACGCCGCCTATTACGATGACTTTCATCGGGGGATCTCCTGTTGATTTTTGTGTAAATGAATAGGTGTGAAACGTTTAATCAATGTGTTGTTTGGCGGCTGGCAGGCTACCTCGCCAAGCCAACGATAATTCAGAGAAGAGCCTATTTTCTCATCTTCTTAACAATGACTTCAGCGGCTTTAATCAGCGGATAACCTGCGGGTGATCCGGTTAACAGCGGTTGGGTGCCAATCTGCATGGTGAGCAAAACCTTTACCGTGACTCTGTTTTGAATAAGGAATCCGATCGCATTGGTCAGCTCTCCGGTACTGAAGCCTCCGTAAACTTCACCCCCGAGAATCATACCGCAGTCGGTTGCTACGATCAGTTTGACCGTTTGCTGATGTGAGTGGGGCAAGTTGCCGGGATGGGTATCCATGCCGGTAAAGCTTCCGCTTATGATGTCAAAATTTTCACTCTTTGCCCGGGTTTCAGTGATTCCTGCGGTACCAAAGGCATGTTTGCCGATTGCCGTTGAGTAAATTGCGATGGTGCCTGTAAAGGGTTTGCATGGGCTCAAGGTGTAGAGGTTCATCGCTGCAACACGAGCTTCCGCACAGGCGGTTGACGCGAGCATCGTCGCATCCAACTTTCTTGTGATAAAATCTCTTTTCTCAGCGCAGTCACCGATTGCGACAATGTCCGTGCTACAGGGTAGGATTCTCATATATTCACAGGTTTTAATAAAACCCAGTTCGTTGAGTTCGATGCCGGCTTCCTGTGCAATTTTGGTATTCGGGGCATATCCCATAGAGAGGATGACGGCATCTGCATCCAATTTTTCACCGCTTGTCAACGTGATGCTTTCCACTTTATCCTTACCGTAGATCTCTTTGATTCCCTTGCCGGTGATCAGGTTGACTCCTCGTTCAATGAGGTGCTCTTCTGCAATCTTTCCGAACTCAGGATCAAAGGCTCTGCTGAGGATGGTCGGTTCCAGCTCAACGAGAGTGACGTTATATCCCTTCTTGTTCAATTCGTCTGAGACTTCAACTCCGATAAATCCTGCACCGACCACAATGATATTTTTCATCGGTTTAATCGTTTCTACCATCCGGTCCAGATAGACCTTGTTCTTGGGGATCGTGTATACGTTCTCCAAGTCCCCGCCTTTCAGCCAGCCTGGTTTTGTAGGGATGGAACCCGTGGCCATGATCAGTTTCTCATAGTAGAATTTTACACCGCTTTCAAAACTGCAGGCATGTTCATCGGGGTGCATTTCAGTCATCTTGTCAATAATGAT
>CAYVYL010000077.1:0-4219 GCA_964455665.1 uncultured Verrucomicrobiota bacterium | reverse complement strand
CGGCTCTCGGAAGAGCGCATCCTTTTCTGAGCACTTTTAATATTTGCCATGGTTCATAAACCTTTTAATTAAATTATGAATAGGAGTTGTTACGGGCTTCGCGACGATCGCGAGCTGCACGGGTACGGGCACGAGCTTGTTTCAGACGTTTTTTGTCGCCCGGTTTCTCATAGTGTTTGCGGTTACGCATGTCTTTCAAAATCCCCTCGCGATCGAGGAGCTTTTTCAGGCGGCGGAGTCCTTTTTCGACGGGCTCACCGCGGCGGAGTTTTACTTCACAAGTTGTACTAGCCATATTTTTCAACACCCCCTCGAAATCATTTCGGGGTTAATTTCACAAAAGAGCGGAGAAATTAGGGCAGAGACCGGGCTTTGTCAACCGTTTCAATGCTCAATGTTCAATTCTCAACATTCAATGTTCATTGAGTATTGATCATTGAAAATGAATCATTGTTCAGGTTAGCAGATTCTCATCTTCCGGATGATGCTCTGTTTTGAGCTTTTCCGGTTTCCATGGGACGTGGCTGAGGATGAATGAACCGAGCCAGGTAAGGAATAGGATGCCGCCGCCAAACAGGAGCAGGGCGTTGACAGAATAGCCCTCGTAGGCATCGGAAAAATCGGTCAATAGGGCGCTGCCAAGGATCATCAGCAGGACAGCCGGGGTGATCAGCCGGATGCAAATATCCCAGAGAGGGAGGAGTTTCATCCCGTCGGACTGGTTGACATGACGTCGCATGAATTGTGATTTGAGTAACCAGCCGATCAGAACGCACTCCACGATGCCGCCGAGGATGAGTGCGTAGTTGTTGATGAAATGATCGATGATATCGAGAATGAAGAGCCCTGCGCGTGTGGTGAAGATTACGCTGCCCACAAGACCTATGGAGCAAATGAGGGTGGTGGCTTTCTTTCGGGAGATGACGAACTTGTCGCAAATAGAGCAGGAAAACGCTTCGGTGAGAGAAATCATTGACGAGATTCCGGCGACGATCAGGACGAGGAAGAAGAGAACGCCGAAGAGCTGGTTGAGCATTGGAAGCTGATTGATGGCTTCCGGGTAAACGATAAAAGCGAGGCCGGGGCCGCTTTTAATGGCTTCGGCAAACGGAACGCCATTGGCTTTGGCCATAAAGCCGATGGTGCCGAAAACGGCAAAGCCGGCGACAATGGAATAGAGGCAGTTGAGTGTGCAGGTGATCAGCGCGTTGCCCACGATGTCTGTTTTCTTCGGCAGGTAGCTGGCGTAGGTGATCATGATGCCGAAGCCGAGCGAGAGGGTAAAAAAGATCTGGCCGAAGGCAGCAACCCATACACTGCGTCCGGCGGCTGTGCCGAGATCGATTTTTGACAGGTCGGCGGTGAGATAAAATTCTTTGATAGCGGCCCACGCGCCATCGAGTTGGACCGACCAACCGACGAGGATCAGCGTGAGCACTACCAGCAGCGGCATGAAGACCATGCTCGCCTTTTCAATGCCGCGGCTGACTTCGCGGAAGCAGATGGCCCAGCAGGTGACCCATGCCAGCGCGGTGGCGCCGAGAATCGGCCAACGGATTCCGCCGAGTTCAAACGGTCCGTCGCTTAGTTGCAGGAATTGGCCGTAGAAAAAGGATTCGGTATCCGCTCCCCACCCGAGATTGAATGAGAGGCAGAAATAGTTGATGCCCCAGCCGATGACGGCGGCGTAGAAGAGGTTGATGCCGAAAAAGGCGACGACGGGCATCCACCAGCCGAGTGGTTCCCACAGAGGGTTGATGCGGGCGAACGCCAGCGGCGGGGAGGCTTTTTCGCGATGACCGAGCGAATATTCGAGGATCATCAACGGAATGCCGGCGCAGAGCAGGGCGATCAGATAGGGGATCAAAAACGCGCCGCCGCCGTTTTCGTACGCCATGTAACTGAAGCGCCAGATGTTTCCCAGCCCGACTGCCGAGCCGATCGCCGCCAGCAAAAATCCGACTTTGCTCCCCCAGAGAGATCTTTTTTCAGTCATCGCGCTGCTCTTCCTGAAAAATGGAATAGTGGAGTGTTGGAATAATGGATTAATGAGTGGGTTGAGATGTTCACATCAATCCAGTATTCCTTTATTCCATCATTCCTCGTTTAATTCCTGTGACGGAAGGTGATGCGTCCTTTGGTCAGGTCGTAGGGAGACATTGCCACGGTTACGCGGTCGCCGATGGCAATACGGATGAAATATTTACGCATTTTGCCGGAAATGTGGGCGAGAATGACGTGTCCGTTTTCAAGTTTCACGTTATAGAGCGTGGCGGGCAACACTTTTTCCACAACGCCTTCGAATTCCAATGCTTCTTCTTTAGCCATAGTTTTCCTTAATTAAATTGAACGGACAGATGCTACACGCAGGCGCTTCCATTGCAAGTTTTTGGCACTTTGAACTTTCAAGCGGTTGTGGCGGGGCGTTACCTTTCTCAGCCCGCCAAAGGGGCCGCTTTAAATAAAGGAAAAATTATGGATGCATTAAAAAAATCGACAGTTTTTGAGGGGCCGGAAGGTCCGGTGGTTCTTGTCATTATGGACGGGGTTGGCATTGGAAAAAATCCAGATAGCGATTATGTGAAAATTGCCAATACGCCGAATCTGGACTGGCTGCGCGAAAACGCCGTGTACACCGAGTTGAAGGCGCATGGCAAAGCGGTCGGCCTACCGGACGACGGCGATATGGGTAACTCGGAGGTCGGTCACAATGCCATCGGCTGCGGACGCGTATTCTCGCAGGGCGCAGCGCTAGTCGGCAGGGCCATTGCAAGCGGATCGATGTTTGAAGGCAATGTCTGGAAAGAGCTCATTGCCAATGCGATTGAGAACGATTCCTCGCTGCATTTCATCGGTCTTTTCTCCGATGGGAACGTGCACTCGAACCTGAACCATCTCGAAGCGATGCTGAAAAAGGCTAAAGAGCAGGGTGTTAAAAAAGCACGTATTCACCCGCTGATTGACGGTCGCGATGTGCCGCCAACCTCCGCGCTCGACTATGTCGACCGCTTTGACGCGTTCCTGGCCAATATCAACGCCGACGGCACGGTCGACTACTGTGTCGCCTCCGGCGGCGGCCGTATGAACATCACTATGGACCGTTATGATGCGGACTGGACGATGGTCAAGCGCGGCTGGGACGCCCATGTGAAGGCGAAAGGCCGCACCTTTGCCTCCATGCGCGAGGCGGTTGAAGCTTTCCGCGCTGAAAAGCCCGGCATTTTGGACCAGGATTTGCCCGCGTTTGTGATTGAGCGTGACGGCGCACCGGTCGGACCGGTTGTTGATGGCGACAGCGTGGTTTTCTTCAACTTTCGCGGCGACCGCTCGCTGGAGATCACCAAAGCGTTTGAGGCGGATGAACTGACCGAGTTTGACCGCGGCCCGAAACCAGACGTGATCTATGCCGGCATGATGCAATACGACGGCGACCTCAAAGTGCCGAAAAAATATCTTGTCACTCCCCCCGCTATCGACCGCACGATGAGTGAGTACCTTTCCAAGGCGGGCGTAAAACAGTTCGCCATTTCCGAAACGCAGAAGTTTGGACACGTCACCTACTTTTTCAACGGCAACAACTCCGGCAAATTCGAAACCGAGACGTGGAAGGAAGTTCCGTCCGATGTCTGTCCCTTCGAGGATGCGCCGCTCATGAAAGCCGCCGAAATCACTGCTGAAGTGGTGAAAGCCATTGAGAGCGGTGAATATAAATTCATTCGCCTTAACTTCCCGAACGGCGATATGGTCGGTCATACCGGAGTGGTTTCGGCTGTAAAGCTTGCGGTTGAAGCCGTGGATGAAGGCGTGGGCCGCATTATGGAAGCACTGAAGGCGGCCAACGGCATCATGGTTTGTTCCGCCGACCACGGAAACTCGGACGACATGTGCGAGCTCGAAAAGAAAACCTTTGAGCTGAAGCTGGACGACGAAGGGAAGTGCAAGCCGAAAACAGCTCACTCACTCAATCCCGTTCCGGCCATTGTGTACGATCCTGCTGGCACATCCGGCGCGCAGCTGGCCGGCGTGAAGGATGCGGGTGTTTCGAATCTGGCAGCCACCTGCATCACGCTGCTTGGCTATGAGCCGCCTGCCGACTATACCCCGTCCATCGTGGCGGTCGGTTAATTATCAAGGGTTGGAAGTATCCAGTCCCGTTTTTCCAAACCTGCAGAATCAAATATCAAGTGCAACAACGGCCTTTTTCATGACAGCCTTCGGT
>CAYVYL010000076.1:0-4434 GCA_964455665.1 uncultured Verrucomicrobiota bacterium | reverse complement strand
GCGATATCACGAATGGAGTGCTTGATTTGCCACTTCCAGTCTTTCCAGTTTTTGAGCGACGTATTCCCGTCGATTTGTTCGGCTAGCTCCTGTTGCTGTTCAGTATAAATCGGACTCATGGGCTCTCCTGTTGTCTGGTGAACTGAGGAAACAGGAGAGGTCCTGAAAAAAACAGCAGTGGCGGATGAATTCGTGAATTTCCCTTTTATTTCGTGTATCGTGCCTGAAGTTTTAAACCGCCATTCAGGCAAAAAATGTACATCAACCGTAACAGACGAAAGACTCATGTCAAGGAACGCCCCGAAACCCTCCCGCGAGAAAACGGTTAAAAAGGCCATAAAATCAAAGCTTTTGCCGTGGTTTGTAGTCAACCGTCGCGATCTGCCGTGGCGCAAAAACCGCACGCCGTACCGCGTCTGGGTTGCCGAGATCATGCTGCAGCAGACCCGCGTTGATACCGTCATCGACTACTACCGCCGCTGGATGAAAGCCTTCCCGTCGTGGCGCGCGCTGGCCCGCGCGCCGCAGGCCGATGTTCTCAAAGCGTGGGAAGGCCTCGGCTACTATTCCCGAGCCCGCAACCTGCATGCCGCCGCTAAAATCGTCTGTGACGATTTTAATGGCCGCTTGAAGAACGTAGACGCGGTGTCCTCACCGCGTTCCTCTGCGACTGCAAACGCGATGGAGACATCGCGTCTACATTTTTTACGCAGCTTTCCAGGCATCGGGCCGTACACCGCAGCGGCGATTGCCAGCCTCGTTTTCAATGAAGACGCGGCGGTGGTCGACGGCAATGTGATTCGTGTTTTGTGCCGCCTGTTTGCTTTTGGCGGCGACACCCAAACCGCCGCGGGCAAAAAGAAAATGCAGGCGTGGGCGGACGAGCTGTTGGTGAAAGGCCGCGCGGGCGAATTTAACGAAGCCATGATGGAGCTCGGCGCGCTCGTCTGCCTTTCAACAAATCCAAAGTGTCGAAGATCCTCGCAACTGCGGGATGAGGACTGCCCGCTGCAGAAGGTTTGCGCCGCCTTTGCCAAAGGAAAACCGGACGCCTATCCGGTCATGAAGAAAAAGAAAAAGGTGCCGCATATTATCGTTGGCGCGGCGGTCACTGTGAACCGCAAAGGCGAGGTGTTGATTACTCAGCGTAAACAGACCGACATGCTGGGTGGGCTGTGGGAATTTCCCGGCGGCAAACTCGAGGCAAACGAAACCATCGAAGAATGCATCGCCCGCGAGCTCAAGGAAGAATTGGGAATCAACGTCGAAGTCGGCGAGTTCTTCATGACCGTCAAACATGCTTACAGCCATTTCACCATGACCCTGCATGTCTATTTCACGAAGATTGTTTCCGGCCGACCCCGACTCCTCGACTGCGCCGATTACAAATGGGTCAAACCTGCGGACTTATCAACCTTCGCCTACTCCAAAGCCGATCTCCACGTTGTTGCCAAGTTGCAAGAGGGGGAGTGAGACTGTGGGCAAAACTATTCATGGGTAAAATTATTTTTAACCGCAGCAGGAGAGGGTCTCTAATGAGTTGAACCGTTGCGCTATTTGAACCGTTTCCTTTGGTCACTATTTTGCGTGGCAAAATTATCTGCGTTACGTTTCGGCTCCGAAAATTATCCGTCGCTGCGCTTGGGGCCAAATATTTTCTCCGGACTTTGTAGATCATGTGGACGAGGCATTCTGACTCGTCAAAGCGGCGGCTGCCGTCACCAAGGCTATGGCGGGACAAGATGTTTGAAAAACTTCGGGCTTGCAAAAATAGATGTTATAACTATTGTTATTACATGGCCTACAAAACAAAAGTTCGGAAGATCGGAAACTCGCTCGGCATTGTGCTCCCGAAGGAGGCGTTGCAGGCGATGAAAGTGGAAGAGGGCGCGACGCTTTATATTACGGAAGCGCCAAAAGGTGCAGTACAGGTGACTCCTGAGCAGAAGGATTTCGATGCAATGATGCAAGTTGCTGAGAAAGGTATGCAGCGTTATCGCAATGCCTTGCGGGAGTTAGCCAAATGAAAGAGCCGCTCTGGGTATCCGCCGAAGTCGTTCTAGCTGTGCAGGAAGAACTATTAGCTCGTTTTTGCGGACTTGCAGGGTTGCGCGATGAAGGGCTTCTCGATTCCGCTCTCAATCGTCCTAAGAACCTTTTTCATTATGGGAAACCGTCGCTGTTTGAATTGGCGACAGAATATGCGTTGGGTATTGTGAAAAACCATCCGTTCTTCGACGGAAATAAGCGCGTCGGCTTTATGGCCGCCTACATTTTTCTCGGTGTAAATGGGCAAGAGTTAGACGCGCCCGAAGCCGAGGCGGTGTTGAAAACCCTCGCGTTAGCTGCCGGGGAAATCGGTGCAAAAGAATACGCCGCATGGCTCAAAGCCTCCTGCAAATAACTTTTCCAATGGTTGGAGCGGTTGCACTGAAGTCGAGAAGAGAATTCTAGACAGGATTACAGGATTGATGGGATGAGGAGATTAAAATCCTGTTCATCCTGTTATCCTGTCAAAAATCTTCCAATGCTTGGGAAACACGCCTACTCCAAAGCCGACCTCCACGTTGTTGCTAAGTTGCAAGAGGGGGGAGTGAGACTGTGGGCAAAACCATTCATGGGTAAAATTATTTTTAATCGCAGCAGGAGAGGGTCTCCAATGATTTTACCCATTAATTATTTTACGAAAAAATTAAGCGGCAGCCGCCTTTGCCCGCTACGGCGCGCCATAGGGATGCCGCTTCCACCATGAATTCCAAACCTTGGAATTCTGAACTGCGAACTCTGAACCCCGGACTTATTTATTCCACGAATCGCGCAGGTCGACCTCTGGCCTCAAACCAAGGCCTGAGGGCCTATTGGGCGCTCAGGTGGTATTCCACTGTGACCGAAGCATTTAGCGTCATTTCATCAAACTGAACCGGCGGAGGCGGCGGCGCGAAGCTGTCGGCTTCCGATATTCCGTAACTGGCCACCTTGCGAGCCAGCATTCTCGGCTTATGCAGAACGATGCGGCCGTCATGGAAGCGCACGGGCGTGAGGGTCACCTTCAACTCGACCGCATACAGATCTTTTTTAGCAACGGCATCGCGGCAGGCTTCGGCTAGCAGTTGGCGTTCAATCTCTTTGCGGTTGGAAAGCTCAAACTCGGTTGTCTTATAGCTCACCTCTTTATGTGCGTCGATCAGCGCGGCTACGGCCTGAAATCCCGCCTCACTGGTTGTGGTGATCTTCATGGTGTTTTCCACTTTATAGTTGCGGATCTTGTCGGTGAAGAGCCCGCTTTTCGGTGTGGAGGAAAATTGCGCGGCCTTGATGTGGTTTTTGGTCAGGCCGGCGGCCAGCAGGTTCGCGGTGATTTGCTCGCGCAGAATCCGGTTCTGGTCGAGCGCCTCATCCATTGAGCGGCTTTCGGTCGTCACGTTTAGATGAAGGATCGCTCGGTCGGTCGGAACTTTTTTTTCGGCGGTTCCGGTGATGGAAACCGTCTGCGGAACATCAGTCAGGTAGCCGCTCAATTCGCGAGGGGACCCCTCCATTTGAACCTCGGCAAACAGCGACAGGGCCAGCGTGGTCAGAAGAGAAAAAACAATCCATGTGCGTTTCATAACAACCTCCTTGTAAGAACGGAGTATAGCCCTTTCCCCAAAGGTTGGAAGAAATTGTTCCAAACATTGGAACCGGCAGTGCCGGCTTTCAGGGCTTCCCAATAACTGATAACCAGTTTATCCCTTCCACGAATCGCGCAGGCCGACGGTGCGGTTGACGATCGGGGCGGTGTCGGTGGAGTCGTTGTCGATGCAGAAGTAGCCGACGCGCTCGAATTGGAAGGGGGTGCCGGCTTCGGCGATTGCCGCAGGCTCGAGGATGCCGGTGCCGGTTTTCAATGAATCCGGGTTGAGTAGCTCTTTGAAGTCGGCCTCTTCGGCGGCGGGGTTTTCACATCCGAACAACCGGTCGTAGAGATTGATTTTGGCTTCGACGCCTTCAGTCGCGGAGACCCAGTGGATGGTGCCTTTGACTTTCCGTCCGTCGGGAGCCGAGCCGCCTTTGGAGTCGAGGTCGACGGTGCATTGCAGTTCGACGACGTTGCCGTCTGCATCTTTAATGGCTTCGTTGCAGGTGGCGAGGTAGACGCCGCGCAGGCGGACTTCGCGTCCGATGGTGAAGCGTTTATATTTCCGGTTCGCGTCTTCCATGTAGTCGTCGCGCTCAATGAACAGCTCGCGGGTGAAGGGGACGGCGCGGGTGCCCATTTCTTCTTTCTGTGGATGGTTCGGCAGGTCGAAGGTTTCAACGAGGGTTTCGTCGTAGTTGGTGATGACGACTTTGAGCGGGTCGAGCACGGCCATGCGGCGCGGCGCGCTTTCGTTGAGCACGTCGCGCACGTGGTGTTCGAGCAGGGCGACGTCGGAGAGGCTTTCGGTTTTGGTG
>CAYVYL010000075.1:0-4455 GCA_964455665.1 uncultured Verrucomicrobiota bacterium | reverse complement strand
ACTATTCATTGCTAGGTAGATAGATGAATCAACCTGCAACGTGCTGACAATAAAGCACTCGGTTTAAATGGATTCGCAACGTGGAGGTCGGGAGTTCGATCCTCCTCCGCTCCACCATATTATCCTTTGAAATGCTCGAAGGCTTTGCCTGCCACGGGTGCGCCGTCGAGCAACAAAACTTCGGCATCGCTGGTTATTTTTCCAATGCTTGGAAACTTTTGTTCCAGACCTTGGAAAACCGCGCCAGGCGGTGCGGTGAAAAGCAGTTCAAAATCTTCTCCGTCGGTTAGAGCCTCTTCGAGCGTTCCGTTTACAGGAATTGCGACACCATCAAGTTCGGCCCCAACATTCGATGCTTTCAGAATATGCCGCAGGTCGGTGGCGAGGCCATCGCTGATATCCATCATGGAGGTGACGACGCCGGATTCACGCAGCACGCGGCCCCATTCGATCCGTGGCTCGAAAGTGAATTGCTTGCCACTCAGCTGCGCGCCGCCAAGCGGGCCGGTTACATAGATGCAGTCGCTGGGCTTTGCGCCGGAGCGCAGCAGCGCGGTGCCTTTGGGTACGCGCCCAACCCCGAAAACATGCAGCTCAAGCACCGGCCCCTGCGCGAGGTCGCCGCCGACCACTTCCGCGCCATAGGTTTTCCAAAGGGTAGAAAATTCGGCATAGATTTTTTCCAAGGTTTGGAAATTCTGCTCCGGCGGAGCGACGACGTTGACAAGCAGATACTGCGGTTCAGCGCCCATGGCGGCGAAGTCGCTTAAAACCCGACAAACGGCTTTATGCCCGATCTGTTCCGGTGTGGCTTCGGCGGTGAAGTGCACATTCTCAATGAGCGGATCAGAGGTGAGCACCATGTCGTGCGTTTCGTTCATCGGCAGGACGGCGCAGTCGTCGCCGACGGCTTTCAGGTTTGCAGTCAGCGCGGCAATGGCGGCGTGCTCACCGATTTGTTGAAGTGTTTTCATGTCGGCATTTAACCATGCCCCGCTCCCTTTTCCAATCTGTTGTCTATATATCGTTATACGATATATAGACGCTTAACGCAGGGTTGACCTGAAGAGGATTTCGGGTAGCGTTTGTGATTATGGCATGGAGACTGAATCAAGCGGTGGTGCGGGGCGAGATCGATAACCGGGTTAAGGGAGTCGTGACAGGGAAAATCTGGCTGGTCGGCATTGAGGATCCGGTTGAGTTACAGCTGGAAGGCAACTGTTGGCGCGATATGGCCGGGCACCTTCTGTCATTCCAAAACCCCGATCCTCAAAAGCAGCATGACGAGCACACCGATCTGAATCTGCATCAGGGCGGGCTGGTCGGCGATATGACGGCGTCGCGCAAAGTACGGGTTTTGGAGATCCCGGTCAAAGAGGCGTACATGATGTGTAAACGCGGAGAAAAGCCGCCGGAGCATATGGGCAACTGCCTCTATCTCGAATGGTACAGCGATTTTAACGGACGGGTGGTGATTGAGAGCACGGATTATCAAATCACCATTTCAGAACCGGCGTGGCTAATGACCGAAGAGGAGGAGACCCAACAGCGCGAAACCAACAGCGCGGCAATTGTTAAATGGATGGAACGGCTTACTGGAGCCGTTAGCGCCGCCGAGCGGCGAGAAGCAATTGAGGCCGCCGAGGATAAAGAGTGGTCACCCGATGACGATGCGCCCATGGATGAGTTTGAATGGGAAAAGTTCATGAAGGAGTCGGACAAACGCACCGACAAACTAATGGAACTCTACGAAAAATATGACGGCGTTGAAGCGAAGGAACGTGAGCGGTTAATTGCCCGCGAAATGGGGTGGGAACATATTGAGGAGCATCTGGACGCCGAAGCCGCCGAAACGGCTCCGGAACCGGAATGGGACCTGCCTGATTTCAACGACATCCCCGACACTCAACCCGACCCGCTGACCGAAGGAATCGACTGGGTTCGCAATGAGCGCGGTCATCCGGTTCATCCTCTTTATTTGAAGTGCTTCAACTTAATTTCCAATTTCCGGAACGACTGTAAAACAGCCGGAGCACTAGATGAGAAAACTGAAAACCCTCTAAATGATCTGATTTTCGCCGCCCACATGGTGAATGCAAAACTCGCCGGAGCGTTAAACAGCATCTGGATGGATCACGATCGCGACAGTGGATTTATCGTGGCCTACCTCAAACGCGCTCTGAAATATTTCAATGAAGCGATGGCGCATCTGCTAACGGTTCAAAAGGGAAACCGAATACCTGCGGAGCGTCTGACAAAATTCAACACGGACCTCTGCTCTGTCCGCGAAGAAATCCTCCGACTGATGGACAAGTATCGCAACAACGGGTTTTAATCTCATCTGAAATTTTCTGGCGTGAATATATCGCATTACGATATATAGGCGACATGAACACAAACTCGCACCGGGAACAATTAAAGGGCTGGCTGGAGCTGGTGGTTCTGGCCATTTTGCATCACGAGCCGACCTGCGGCTACCGGCTGAAACAACTGGCAATCCATCAGTCTGATCACCAATTCGCTCCCGCTTTCGGCCGGCTCTATCCTCTGCTCGCCGAACTGGAAAAAGCCGGGATGCTGAAAAGTCGCATTGAGCCAGGTAAAACGCGCAGACAACGGATTTACTCGCTGACCGCTAGGGGCGAAGAACGACTGGCTGTTTTGAAAAAGAACTGGAAACTTTTCTCACATACCATGAGCCGGATCACCTCACGGTAGCGAGAGCAATATATCGCATTACGATATATAGACGGTTAAATTTTAGATTGTAGAAGACGGAGGGGCGTTTAGACTGAATGCTTTGGATCACGAACGAGGAGTTTTGAATGAACAAGAAGGTTTTAGTCACCGGCGGTAGCGGATTTCTGGGAATTAATCTGATTCGCTATCTGCGGCATCAGGGCGTCACCGATATCACCGTGCTCGACCTGGTGGAGTTCGATTACCCTGAGAAAGATCAAGTCAACGCGATCGTCGGCGACATCCGTAAGATCGAAGATGTTCAAAAAGCCATGAAAGGCGTCAACTGGGTGATTCACACCGCCGCCGCCCTGCCCCTTTACACCAAAGAAGAAATCTTCTCGACCGACATTGAGGGTACCCGCCTGCTGGTGCAGGAGGCGCAGCACCAGATGGTCGAACGCTTTGTGCACATCTCGTCGACGGCGGTCTACGGTATTCCGGATCACCACCCGCTGGTGGAGGACGATCAGCTGGTCGGCGTCGGCCCGTACGGCATTGCCAAGATCGAGGCGGAAAAGGCCTGCCTGGAATACCGCGACAAGGGAATGTGCGTGCCGATCATCCGGCCAAAGTCGTTCATCGGCCCGGAACGCCTCGGCGTGTTCGCACTATTCTACGACTGGGCCAAGGACGGAAAAAACTTCCCCATGATTGGAAACGGTAAAAACCGCTACCAGCTACTCGACGTTGAAGACCTGTGCGAGGCGATCTACCTCTGTCTCATCAAAGACGAAGAGATCGTCAACGACATCTTCAATATTGGCGCAACCGATTTCACGACGATGGGCGAAGATTATCAGGCGGTGCTCGATTGTGCGGGCTTCGGTAAGAAAATCATCGGCACCTGGGCCGCGCCGATGATCTGGGTGCTACGGATTCTAGAATTCTTCAAGCTCTCTCCGCTTTACAAGTGGGTGTATGAAACCGCTTGCGAAGATTCCTTTGTCTCGACCGCGAAAATCGAGGAAAAGCTAAAGTTTTTCCCAAAATTCTCCAACAAACAGGCGCTGATTCGCAATTACAAGTGGTACCTCGCCAACCTGCATACCTTTGAAGGCAAAAAAAGCGGCATCTCCCACCGCGTTCCGTGGGGCCAGGGCATCCTGAAATTCTTCAAACTTTTCTTCTGATGATGAAACGTCTCTTTGCACTCCTTCTGTGCGCCGGGCTGATCGCCGGGTGCGACAGCGCATCAAGCGATAACGCCGAGGAAAACAACCCGCGCATCCGTAAAGGGCTGGAACAGGCGCAGCTGAAGCATTGGAACGCGGCGATCCGCCACTTTGAAGACGCGCTGTCTGACAATGCAAAACTGGCGCGGCCCGACCTCGAACTGGCGTTAATCTATCAGCAACAGAAAAAAGACTATGTCCGGGCCATCTACCACTACGAACGCTATCTGGAAAAACGCCCCAGCAGCGACAAAGCCCCGCTGATCGTCGACTGGATTCGGCAGGCGGAAATCTCCTTCGCCTCCGAGATCGGACAAAATGCCGGCGACATTTCCAAGGAAGTCATCCAGCTGACGCGCGAAAACAATCTGCTGCGCAAACAGCTCGCCCGCACGGCAGTTGCCGGGATTCACTCAAGACCTCTGCCGGTCGAACCGCAACCCGAGCCGATCATCACCCAGCCGGAACCGACGCCCGTCAGCGCAGAACCGATTCCGCGCATCCAGACCCCCGCGCCGCTTCCCGAAACCTATCAGGTGCT
>CAYVYL010000074.1:0-4496 GCA_964455665.1 uncultured Verrucomicrobiota bacterium | reverse complement strand
ACGTTCAAGCGCGAATGAGCAAAAACGTGAAAATCAAATACACGCCGCGCCTCCACTTCAAACACGACACCTCCATTGAAACCGGCGACCGCGTGCTCGGCATTCTTTCCCAACTTGATATTCCCGAAGACGACGAAAGCCCCACCGATGCGTAAACGCAACCCACACCAACCCGACCCGGACGGGTTTTTACTGATCGACAAACCGCAGGAGTGGACCTCCCACGATGTCGTTGCCAAAATCCGCAACTTTTTTCAGCTCAACAAAGTGGGGCACGGCGGCACGCTCGATCCCAACGCCACCGGACTGATCGCCATCCTCATCGGCCGCGGCACCAAACTCTCTGCCAAAGTCATGGGGAGCGATAAAACCTACGAGGGTGAAATCCTCTTCGGCGTCGAAACCAACTCGCAGGATACCGACGGCGAAGTGACTGCCGAAAGAGATCCGTCCGGCATCACCGAAGAGCAGCTGCGCGCCGAAATGGAAAAAGTGCTCGGCGACCAAATGCAGATGCCGCCCATGGTCTCCGCCATCAAAAAAGACGGCGTGCCACTCTATAAACTCGCCCGCAAGGGTCAGGAGGTCGAACGCGAAAAGCGCTTCATCCACGTCTATAAGTTTGCATTGAATAGCTTTGAACCGCCGCGTGCCACCTTCGAAGTCAAGTGCACCAAAGGCACCTATGTGCGCACCATCGCCCACGATCTCGGCCAGCGCCTCGGCTGCGGAGCCTGCCTCTCGCAGTTACGCCGTACGCAATCCGGCGATTTCAACATTTCCAATGCCTGGAAACTTGACGACGTCCTCACCTGGGACCGCAACGAACTCGCCGCCAATCTAATTTCTATAACCGACCTAGCGTAATGTATAAAAACCGCCCACGAATCACACGAATTTTTCACTAATTGTGACTTTGATTCGTGCCTATTCGTGTGATTCGTGGGTAAATAATCCCAGTGATCATTGTAAAAAATATTTCTGAAATCCCTCCAGCGAATCGCCCACTGGTTCTTGCCATGGGTTGCTTTGACGGCGTGCATATTGGTCATCAGAAAGTCATCTCTACTGCGGTCGAACAAGCAGCCAAACTGGGTGGCGAAGCCTGGGTCTACACCTTCAACCCGCACCCGGCCAAAGTGCTGGTTCCCCACAAGGCTCCACCTCTGATCAGCGCGGAACCCTGCCGCCTCCGCCAGATAGAGACCCTCGGCGTCACAGGAATCATTGAGACTCCGTTCACTCTGGAATTCGCAAAACTCACACCGGAAACGTTTCTCGAGGGTCTGATGTCCAACGCCCCATCGCTAGCCGGTGTCGTCTGCGGACAAGACTGGTCGTTCGGGTGCCGCGCTTCGGGAAATTTCCGAACCTTGGAAATATTCGGCAAACAGCACGGTTTCACCGCCACCGCCGTCGCACCGGTGATGAATGGAAAGTTTAAAATATCCAGCACCACCATCCGCAAGATGATCATGGACGGGGAAATCCCCGTCGCAGCAGAACTGCTTGGTCGCCCCTTCAGCCTGTTCGGCAACGTGGTTGAAGGGGAAAAGATCGGGCGCGAACTGGGCTATCCAACCGCCAATATCGACCCCGATAACGAGCTGCTCCCCGGCAACGGGGTATATGCCGCCCGCACGCGGGTCGATGGCAAATGGATCGACAGCGCGGTGTTTATCGGCACGCGTGAAACCTTCGACTGCCGGCAGCACGTCATTGAATCCTACCTGATCGACTTCGACGGCGACCTGTACGGGAAAACGCTGGAAGTCGTCCTGACAGAAAAAACCCGCGACGTGAACCCCTTCCCGTCTAAAGAGGCGCTCATCGATCAGATCAAAAAAGATATCGCGCAGATCCGCGGACTCTTAACGACCGATCACCAGGCCTGACCACTCGCCATCGCAGTCGCGGACGAGCTCTCGCCCACCGAGCTGAACAAAGGTATCGGCCACGCCGTCGAGCTCCACTTCCCGGATGCCGGTCAATAACAGATATTTGCCCGTCACGCGCAACAGCGTCGCCGCATGGTCGATCAGTAGCGATGCGTAGATATTTGCGCAGACGATGTCGTATTTTTTAGTTTCAGCTAAAAAGAATTTCCATTCTTCCCGACGGGCTTCATTCTTACGATTGAGGTCGCCCTCTTCTCTGAAAACCGGCACTGCCGGCCAGCCGTCGGTGATGTCGTGCTGAAAAAACTCCGTTTGTTCCGCAACACCGTTGGCGGCCGAGTTCAGGATCGACTGCTCCACGCAAAGCTCATCAAAATCGGCGCCAACCGCCCGTTCCGCTCCGAGCTTAATCGCGGCGATCGCCAAAATTCCTGAGCCGGTACCGATATCGAGCATGGTCTTCGCGCCGCTCTCCGGAACAAAGCGGTCGAGTTGCTCAAGGCAGAAGCGCGTCGTGAAATGGTTGCCGGTTCCGAAGCTCAACCCAGGATTAACGACAATCTCAATTCTCTCCGCCTTCTGACCTCTGACCTTTGACCTCTGTTCTCCGCCCCCCGCCAGCCACGGAGGACAAACCCGCAGGTTCGTGCCAATATCCATCGGCTTAAAATGTTTCTTCCAGCTCTCCGCCCACTCCTCTGCGGCGTACTCGCGCACAAATGTTCCAGAAATTGCCAGCCCTGAGCCCTGTCGAAGGGGAAACGACTCGAGCGCCTTTGCGGCGATCTCCGCTTCCAGCGTGTTATCAAAATAGACCTCAAGCATCACCTCGGCAGCACCGGGCTTTTTCAGCTCTACCACCGTCTTTTCGAGGTTTTCCGCGATCCAGTCGCTAATCGCCTCCGCTTCGCTTTGCATCGTTGCCAGTGTAAGAATTGCACCGCCTGTTGGATTTTCCGTTTTCATCGGGGAAATATGTACCACGGAACACACAGAATACACGGAAGAAATTGACACGAAAATAGCTCCATTCTTTATTTTATTTTCTGTGTGCTCTGTGTTTTCCGTAGTGAAACAATCATTCGCGATTATTAGCGTTCATTCGCGGTTAAAATTCTGTAGTTAATTGTCCTATGAAAACTGTTGTAGCAGAAACTGTCATGTTGGGCCGCGAGGCATTCGCAACGCTAGGCGAGGTCGACGTGATTCCCGACCGCCAAATCGGCCTGGAACATCTGACCAATGCCGCCGCGCTGATCATCCGCTCCAAAACCAACGTCACCCCGGAGCTGATCGCCGGATCCCCCGTGCGCTTTATCGGCACCGCCACTGCCGGTTTCGAGCACATCGATTTCCAATGTTTGGAAAAACGGGAAATCGGATGGACCGCTTCGCCGGGTTGCAACGCCGACAGCGTCGCCGACTACATCACCGCCGCCCTGCTCCAACTCCACACCTGCACAGGTGTGGAATTAGAAGACAAGACCCTTGGCATCATCGGTGTCGGGCAGGTCGGAAGCCGCGTTGCCAAGCGTGCCGAAGCACTCGGGCTACGTGTTCTGCTCAACGACCCGCCGCGCGCCGCGCGCGAAGGCGATGAAGAGTTCAGCCCATTGAAAAATCTACTAGCTGAATCAGATATTGTGACACTGCACGTACCGCTGATTTCAGAAAATCCGTGGCCAACGCTCAACATGGCGGACTGCCGGTTTTTTGAGAAAATGAAACCGGGCTCAGTATTCATTAACACCGCGCGCGGCAAGGTGCTCGATGCCGACGCCCTACTCCACGCCAAAGCCAACGACATTGTCTCGCACGCCGTACTGGATGTGTGGAATCCGGAACCGCAGATCCGGGCCGACGTCCTGGCCACCGCAGCACTCGGCACACCGCACATCGCGGGTCACTCACTGGAAGGAAAACTGAACGGAACCATTCAGGTTTACCGCGAGGCGTGCCACTTTTTTAAAACCGAACCAGTGTGGGATCCGACGCCACTGCTGCCGGCGGTCGACGTGCCGGAGCTGACAATTGATCCGCGTGGAAAAACAGATAACGAGGTGCTGGCGGAAGCTGTTTCCGCTGTGTACGACATTAAAGCCGACCAGCTTGCAGAAATGGATATTCCTCGTTTCGATGAATTACGGGTGAACTATGGCGTGCGGCGTGAGTTCAAAAACACCCGGATCACTCTGACAGAGTCACGCCCCGGATTGGCTGAAAAAATCCGAGCCGCCGGATTTGATTACTTGTAAGTGAACAGCTCGGAAACCGAATAGCTCTTATCGGCTGCCACAGAGAGCGCCGTTGCAATTTTATCCTGAATGTTGCGCGTCAGGCGGCGCCCCTTGCGACCCTTATTCACCTGCTTATGGGTCAGACCCTCTGTTGAAGCCTCCACCAGATCGTGGTTTTTCAGATTCAGTTCTTCCATGATTTTTTCGAGGGGCTGTAGGCCATTTTCCAACTGTTTATCTGTCATAATTTTCTTCCGTAGACGCGACGTCCCCGTCGCGTTTCTTTGCGTCTTCATGACGCGACGAGGACGTCGCGTCTACATTTTGATCCAAAACTTTATCAACCGCCGTCATGACGGTT
>CAYVYL010000073.1:0-4728 GCA_964455665.1 uncultured Verrucomicrobiota bacterium | reverse complement strand
CTGTCATGAAAAAGGCCGTTGTTGCACTTGATATTTGATTCTGCAGGGTTGGAAATCGCATCTTCTTTTTTTCTTTTTCTCTGTTTCATTTACAAGTTTCTGTATCATTCGCTAGTTTCAGATTTTAAACGCGTAAACCCGTCAATCCAACACGCAATAAAGAGAGGTAGACATGAGCAAAAAAAGCTTGATTCTGCAAGCGCCGATAAGTGGGCCGATGATTCCGATCGACCAGGTTCCCGATCCGGTGTTCGCACAACGAATGGTGGGCGACGGCGTTTCCATCGACCCGATCGAAAATCGACTGCTGGCACCCTGCCCCGGCACGATCACTCAGGTTCACCCGGCGCATCACGCGATAACCCTGATGACCTCCGTGGGCCTCGAAGTGATGATGCATATTGGGATCGACACCGTTCACCTCAAGGGTCAGGGCTTTACCCCCTCCGTTAAAGAGGGCGATACGGTTGCAACCGGCGACCTACTGATCGAATTCGATATGGACTATGTTGCTCTGAATACCAAAAGCCTGCTCACTCAGATTGTGATAACCAATAGCGAGGGAGCCACGCTCACATTGAACTCCGGTTTTGTTTCTGCCGGAAAAGACCACCTCTTCACGGTGAATGCGTCCGGCGCAGTTCCGGTCGCCGATGAATCCATCGATCTGGATACCGCGATCACCTCCGATCCAATCGTACTGGCCAATCCATCTGGGCTCCACGCCCGCCCAGCGGCGTTGCTCGCCAACAAGGCGAAAACGTTCACATCAACCATCGAATTCGTCTGCGGAGAACACAAGGGCAACGCCAAAAGCATCACCGCCATTATGAAAATGAATGTCGGCCCGTACGCGACCGTACTGATCCGCGCGGCCGGTGCCGATGCGGAAGCGGCGCTCGAAGCGCTTAGCGCGGAAATCATGTCCGGCCTGGGCGAGGATGTGGTCAGCACTACCGCAACAGCCGGGGAGCCGGCAGCACCGAAAAAAACAGACGTGCCGCTTTCGAACAACCCGAACGAGCTGATCGGTGTCAGCGCATCGGCAGGGATTGCGATCGGCAAAGTTTTCCAACTGCTAAAAACCGTACGGGTTGTCGAAGAATACGGACAGGAGGCCCCCGCCGAGCAGAAAAAGCTCAACCAGGGCCTAAACGAGGCACGCACTCAACTGCTTGCCCTCTACGAAAACACGAACTCCTCGGAAGCGGGAATCTTCCAGGCGCATCAGGAACTGCTAGATGACCCGGAACTACTCGCCGCCGCCGCCGCGCAAATCAGCCGTGGAAAAAGCGCCGGATTCGCCTGGCAGAAAACCTACACGCAGGAAGCGGACAGCCTGGCTGCGCTCGGGAATGAATTGCTGGCCGAACGTGCCAACGACCTGCGGGATGTAGGCGAACAAACACTCAAATGTATTCTGGGGCATGCCGACGAGGATATGCAGATCCCAGAAAACAGCATCCTGATCGCAGAAGATCTGACCCCGTCGCAAACGGTCACACTCGACCGTACCAAAGTGATTGGTTTCTGTACCGTGCAGGGCGGAAGCACATCGCATGTTGCCATTCTGGCACGCTCAATGGGGCTACCGGCAATCGCCGGAATTGAAGCCCGCGCACTCAAAGTCGAAAACGAAACATCCATCATCCTGGATGGATCCAAAGGGATCGCAGAGATCAATCCGCCCAACGAAAAAATCGCAGCGATTCAGACGGAAATGCAAGCGCAGGCCGAACAGGCGGTGCGCGATCTGGCCTGCTGTAAAGAGCCGGCGGTTACAACCGACAACCAGACCATCACCATCGCGGCCAATGCCGCCAGCCTCGCAGATGTCCAGCAGGCGGTCGAGCTCGGTGGCGAAGGAGTCGGCCTGCTGCGCACCGAGATGTTGTTCCATAACCGCAGTGACGCGCCGACGGAAGAGGAGCAGGAAAAGGCGTACCGCGATATACTGACCGCCCTCGGAACAGCCGGCACACTGGTCGTGCGCACCCTGGACGTGGGTGGCGACAAACCCCTGCCCTACCTGCCGATCCCGAAAGAGAAAAATCCGTTCCTCGGCGAGCGCGGTATCCGCGTCTGCCTGAACCACCCGAAAATTTTCCGCGCTCAGCTCCGCGCGATTCTGCGCTCAGCCGATGCCGGTAAACTGCAGATCATGTTCCCGATGATCACGACCCTCTCCGATTTCACGCAAGCCAAAACACTGGTTGAAGAGGAGCGCAAGAAGCTGAACCTGCCGCCTGTACCGGTGGGTATCATGATCGAAGTTCCCTCCACCGCACTGATGGCCGACGCCTTTGCGGACGTGGCGGATTTCTTCTCGATCGGCACGAACGACCTAGCGCAGTACACGCTGGCGATCGACCGCGGCCACCCAAAACTGGCGGCACAGGCAGACGGCTTAAGCCCGGCGGTTCTACATCTAATCGGACTGGCGGCGAAGGCCATGAATAAAGCTGGCAAAGATATCAGTGTTTGCGGCGGAATGGCCTCCGACCCACAGGCGGTTCCCCTGCTGATCGGGCTGGGTGTGAATAAACTCAGCGTATCCGCTCCGTCCATTCCGTCGATCAAAGCGCAAGTTCGTACGCTGTCACTGAAAACCTGCAAAGAATTGGCTGCCCAGACCCTCACCCTAAACGATGCCAAAGAGGTCCGCGAGCTGGTGGCCAACTATTAATCGACGAGGAGAAAAAAGATGAGTTCATTTGTTATGAAACTAAAAACATTCAGCCACGGGAGTTTCGCGAATTTGCAGAAGTTGGGTAAGGCGCTGATGCTGCCGGTATCCGTGCTTCCTGCAGCGGGTATCCTGCTGGGGGTCGGCGCGTCGAACCTGCCGTTTATTCCTACGGTTGTCTCGTCCTACATGGAAACCGCCGGCGGCGCAATTTTTGGCATTTTGCCGTTACTCTTTGCCCTCGGGGTTGCCCTCGGGTTCACAGACAATGACGGGGTAGCCGGATTGGCTGCCACGGTCGGTTTTTTTGTAATGCTTGGGGCAATGGGCCTAATGGCGCAAACGCTGGGCGTGGAGACAACGCTTATCATGGGCGTCGAGACGATCGACACAGGGGTGCTTGGCGGCATTCTGGTCGGCAGCATGGCCGCTGCGCTGTTTAATAAATATTACCGCATCCAGCTTCCGTCGTATTTGGGCTTCTTTTCCGGAAAACGCTTTGTCCCGATCATCACGGCTTTCAGCGCGATTTTCCTCGGGTTGATTTTGAGTCTGATCTGGCCGCCGATTGGAAATATGATCCAGTCGTTCTCCGTCTGGGCATCGACCAGCAGTCCGGAAACCGCGTTTACAGTCTACGGCTTTGTTGAGCGACTGTTGATTCCATTCGGTCTGCACCACATCTGGAATGTGCCGTTCTTCTTCGAGGTCGGTGAGTTTGTTAACTCCAGTGGAGAAACGATCCACGGAGAAATCCAGCGCTTTATTGCCGGCGATCCGACTGCCGGAAACCTAGCGGGCGGTTATCTCTTCAAAATGTGGGGACTGCCGGCGGCGGCACTGGCCATTTGGCACTGCGCGAAACCGGAAAAGAAGAAACTGATTGGATCAATCATGATTTCCGCGGCACTAACCTCCTTCCTAACCGGGATCACCGAACCGCTTGAGTTCGCCTTTATGTTTGTGGCGCCGCTACTCTATCTACTGCATGCGGTTATGTGCGGGCTGGCCTACCTCACCTGCATCCTACTCAAGATCAAGCACGGCATGACCTTTTCGCACGGATTGATCGATTACATTTTGCTCTTCTCCAAGTCATCCAGAGGACTCTGGCTCCTGGTGCTCGGCCCGATCTGGGCGACGATTTACTATGTGCTCTTCCGCACGGTAATTATGAAGTTTAATCTGAAAACGCCGGGGCGCGAGGATGACGATAGCGGTACCGCTGTTGCCGTGTCGACTGATGAGAGCGGATTCGCGCTTCAGTTGATTCAGGCGTTCGGCGGACGCAGCAACATTACAGCGCTCGACGCATGCATCACGCGATTACGTGTTAGCCTCAGCGATCCGGCGAAAGCCAATGCCGCACGTCTGAAAGAGCTGGGTGCCGCGGGAGTAGTTATCGTTGGAGACGGGGTGCAGGCCATCTTCGGCACACGGTCGGACAACCTGAAAACCGACATGCAACAGTACCTTAAAACAGCCGGCCCAGAGGCGGATGCTGTCACAGCCATTTTGACACCCGCCGTTGAGAAGACACCGAGTGCCCAAGCCGATCCGAACGTCATCGCCCAGGCCGCGGCGCTATTGGCCGCGCTCGGTGGAGCGAAAAATATCGAAGAGGTTTCCGCCTGCGCCCACACGCGCCTGCGCGTGAAACTCAAAAATGGAATCGACCACCAGAAGGTGCTCGGCGCAAAGCACGGCGTGCAGGGGATCGTCGAGTTGCCGAACGGCGTACTGCACCTAATCGTCGGCGATCAGGCGCAATTCTTCGCCTCCGCGATGGTCGGTTAACCCCAGCCTGTTGCAGTTGGAAAGCAGATGATCTGCGCCTGCTTATGGCACTGAAAACACAGCTTTCCCTTACCGCAGCTGGTTATCATTTCAAAGAACTGTCAATCCACAACCACCGTGATTCAGCGACCGGCAGGGAGCTGGCTGGTTATCATTTCAAAGAACTGTCAATCCACAACACGGGCTGGCTCATCGCCTTCGGCGCTTTAGCTGGTTATCATTTCAAAGAACTGTCAATCCACAAC
>CAYVYL010000072.1:0-4925 GCA_964455665.1 uncultured Verrucomicrobiota bacterium | reverse complement strand
AACCGATTCCGCGCATCCAGACCCCCGCGCCGCTTCCCGAAACCTATCAGGTGCTTCCCGGCGACACCCTTTCCAAAATCGCCCGCACCGTCTACGGCGACAGCAGCAAATGGGAAGAGATCTACGGCGCCAACCTCGACAAAATGAAGAGCGAAAACGACCTCAGAGCCGGACAGATCATCACCATTCCCAAACTGTGAAGAGTAGAAGAGTGGAATGATGGAATGGGGGAACAATGGAATAATGCAAATTCCAATATTCCCTTATTCGAATATCTCAACCCGTCGCCATTTCGCTATGCTCCAAAAAAAGAAACAGAACATGAAAAAACAACCCTCTCCTTATCTCTGCCATATTTTCGTCTGCTCAAATCTGCGCGACAACCCGGACAACCTCGGTTGCGGCGCTTTCGGCGGCGACGAGCTGAAAGTATTTCTGAAACAGGAAATCAAAAATCGCGGATGGAAAGGAAAAGTGCGCGTCCAACCACCGGCTGCATGGGGTTGTGCAGCGACGGACCGAACGTGCTGCTCCACCCGCAGGGTATCCACTTTTCCGCTGTCAGCGCCGGGGATATCGATCAGATCCTGTAACAGGTCGCGATTGACCTGACCCGCTAAAAAAGCGTAGGTTTTAGCCCTGAATGAGTGAAATTACACTCCATTTCGACAACGTCCGTGAGGCGTCCGATCTCACCGCTCTTCCTGCAAAAACCACTGCGGAGGTGGAGCGGCTGTTCGGCGTATCGCTGACAGCCCGCGACACGTGGCTCAAAATCGAGGGCGACGCGGCGGAAAACGCTGCACGCTTTTTCGAGGAGCTGCGCGCCGCCCGCGAACGCGGGCTGCCGTTGAACGTCGCGCTGATCGAACACGCGCTCAAAGCTTTTGTCGAAGGACGCGAAGACGTTTTAAAAACCTTCGCCTCCATGCGGATCGATGTCAGCCCGCGCAAAGCCCCGGTTTTCCCGCGCACTCTCGGGCAACAGATTTATCTCGATGCCATTCAAAACCATACCGTCACTTTCGGGCTCGGTCCGGCCGGTACCGGCAAAACCTATTTGGCCATGGCCACCGCCATATCAGCGCTGTTAAAAGACGAAGTTAGCCGCATCATTCTCACTCGTCCAGCCATTGAAGCGGGCGAGGCGCTCGGCTTTCTGCCCGGCGACCTGCAACAGAAGATCGACCCCTACCTGCGGCCGCTCTACGATGCGCTTCACGATATGCTTCCCAGCGGCGATATCGAAAAACTGATGGAGCGCGGCGTCATTGAGGTCGCTCCGCTAGCCTACATGCGCGGGCGCACCCTCAATCACGCGTTTGTGATTCTCGACGAGGCGCAGAACACCACCACCAAGCAAATGATGATGCTGTTGACCCGTCTCGGCTTCGACGCCAAGGCGGTCATCACCGGCGACCCCACCCAAATCGATCTGCCCGACCGGGAGAACTCCGGTCTGCTGGAGGCCGAAACCGCCCTGCAGAAAATAGACGATCTGGCGTTTGTTGAACTCACCGACGACGATGTGATCCGCCACCCGCTTGTTCAGAAAATTATTCGTGCTTACCGCATCCACAGAGCATAATCAGCAGAAAATCGGAGCTGTAATGAAACATAAACGTCCCCCGAAAAAAGTAAGAAAACGCGTTGCCGCAACAAAGGATGTGACCGCCCACAAGAAGCGGCGAAAGTTTCCGGTCTTTAACCTGCTGATGGCCATTCTGGTCTGGCTGGCCGTCGTCGTTTTGTTTTACAGCGGTCGGCTCGTGCGCCCGCAGGAACTGATTCTCGGCCAGCAGGCTCCCGAGACCATCGTTGCCTCCGTCGATTTTAACGCAGAAACCATTTCGGTCACCGAACTCCGCCAGCGGGAGCGCGCCAAGCAGATTCTTCCGGTCTTCACGATCGATCGTTCCGGCATCGACAACGCGCGTCAGGCGCTCACCAAACTGCTGCCGCGCCTCCAGACACTGCTCGTCGCCGGCGATCCGGAACGGCACGCCCTGATTCATGATTTGATTACAGACCGGCTCGACCAGCTCTCCATCTCCCTGTCGCCGGAAGAACTGCTGCGAATCCTGCCGCCCGACGGAACGGATCTGGAAGCAGTCATTATCAGCACACTGACCACACCGGTCGAAAACGGAATCATCAGCGAACCCAATCTGGTCAGTCGCTTTAACGGAGTCGCTGAATCCGGAACGCTCACCGTTCGCGGTGAAGCCACCGAAACCATCCGGATGCTCGACAGCTTTTCGTTCCAGCCCGTCGCACTGAAAAATGCTGTCAGAAACATCGCCGACCAGCTGCCGCGGGACAACCGCGACGAAGAGGTGATCCGCACGCTGATCACCCCGTGGCTGCACGCCAACGTGATCTACAACGCGGGCGAAACCCAAGCGCGCAAGGCACAGGCCGTTGAACTGGTCGATCCGGTCATCGAGCCGGTCGCCAGTGGATCCGTTCTGATCCGCAACGGCTATCCGGTAACCGATCAAACACTGGTCTGGCTTTCGGCCCACGAACAGCAACTCAGCGAGCTCGAGACGCCGCTCGAACGGATGCAGCGCCTGCTCGCCAGCGGCTTGCTGCTGCTGATTGGACTCGGACTGACCGCCGCCATCGCGGGCATCATTCAGCATCCACTCCTCCGAAACCGAAAAAATGTGCTGATGCTGCTAACGCTATCGGTTCTGTCGCTGTCAATCGGCAAGCTACTGCTGTATCTTTCGGTCAACCTGCAGCTGCTCCCCCCTGCCGCGCTCGACTACATGGTTCCGCTGGCGATCGCGCCGCTTCTCGCTTCTGTGCTCGCTGGCGGCACTGCGGGCATTCTGATCGGCCTATGGACCAGCTTCGCACTCGCCACCCTGCTGGGGAACAGCTTTGAAGTGTTTGTGCTGGGGCTGCTCGTCACGGCGACTGCGGTGTACACCACCCGCGACGTCAAACGCCGTACCAAACTCTTCCGCGCGGGCCTCTGGGTCGGTGGAATAAAAATTATTTTTGCGCTGATTCTGGCGGTGCTCAACCAGCCATCATGGTGGGTGTTGCTGCCGCAGCTCGGTGCCGCACTCGTGAGCGGACTGGTCTGCGCCCTTCTGACACTCCTGCTCATCCCAATCTTTGAGAACCTGTTCAACATCACCACCGACATCAAACTGCTCGAGCTGTCTGACCTCAGCCACCCGCTACTGCAGAGCCTGGCAATCAACGCGCCGGGAACCTATCACCACTCGTTGATGATGGCCAGCCTCGCCCAGAACGCCGCCGAGGCCATCGGCGCCAACGGGTTGCAATTGCGCGTCTGCGCCTATTTCCACGACATCGGAAAACTGGTCAAACCCGGATTTTTCAGCGAAAACATCCAATTTACTGAAAACCCGCACGACGACCTCGCACCGAGCATGAGCACGCTGGTAATTGTCTCGCACATCAAAGAAGGCGTCACACTGGCGAAAAAATATAAACTACCGCAGGTCGTGATCGACGGCATTGAACAGCACCAGGGGACCAGCTTGGTCAGCGTCTTTTACCACCGCGCAAAAACCCAACAACAGAAAGAAAATGCGTCGGCCAACACACCGTCCGGAACAGTCAACGACGAGGACTTCCGCTACGAAGGGCCGCGCCCGCAAAACCGCGAAATGGCCATTCTGATGCTGGCCGACTCCTGTGAGGCCGCCTCGCGCTCACTCGACAAGCCGACGCCGGTGCGCATCGGTAACCTCATCAAAGACATCTTCGAATCCCGTCTGCACGACGGCCAACTCGATGAATGCAACCTGACACTCGCCGAGCTCAATACGGTCAAGGTGTCCTTCGTCTTCTCGCTCACCAACATGCTCCACGGCCGCGTGGCCTACCCCAAGGAAGAGACCAGAGAAGAAAATCAAAATAACGAAAAACCCAAGAATCCGAAAGAAGGCTGAATGATAAAAAAAACCAAAGCCCGATCATTTTCCGGATTTGGATTTCTGGCTTTTTTGGGTCGTTGGGTACTTAGGGGTTCGTCATTAAAATCATGAAGACGTTTGTTCAGAACAACCAAAGTGCGGTGCGCATCAACGGTCCGGCTGTAAAAACTCTAGCCGCCAAACTGGCCGACTGCCTTGTAAAGGCGGATCCGGAAACCGACTGGGGAGAACTCTCTGTAGTCCTCACAGACGATGAAGGCATCACGCAGACCAACCGCGAGTTCTTCGGCAAGAACCGGCCCACCGATGTCATCAGTTTTCGCTACGATCCGGTGCCGGGCGAAAAGGATGCGGCCACCGGAGACCTGATTGTCAACGTGGACTGCGCCCTGCGCGAAGGCCCAGCGCACGACGGCGCCGATGCCGAGCTCGCGCTCTACATCGCCCACGGCTTCGACCACCTCTCCGGCGGCGAAGACGACACTCCGGCAAAGCGTGCTGCCATGCTCCGCACCGAAAAGCGCTGGCTTGCGGCATTGCAATCAGAAACCAAAAATCTGATATTGGACTAGATGAACACAACGACTCTTGTCTACAGCCTTTTTTCTCTGCTGACCGCCGGCTTCTGGTCCGTTCTCTTTGCCGCTTTCCGCGAAACCGGAAACGCGGGGGTCAGCCGGCTCACCGAGAAAAAACCGGAAGCAAAAAAAATGCTCGAATCCTGGGCTCCGCGCTGGAACCTGCTACACACCACCCTGCGGTTCTGTCTAACTCTCTTTGAACTGGCCGCCGCCGGGCTGGCGCTTTCCACATTCGAGTTCACCGCGCCGCTGCACTGGGCGGGTCTGCTGCTGGTGATGGCCCTGCTCTACATGGTCTTCATCCGCGTCATCCCCTTCGTTCTGGCCGAAAGCTATGCTGACCGCCTGTCGCTCACCTTCCTGCCGCTAATCGTCGTTCTCACCCGCCTGCTCACCCCACTGGTCTGGCCGATCTACGCCATGG
>CAYVYL010000071.1:0-5024 GCA_964455665.1 uncultured Verrucomicrobiota bacterium | reverse complement strand
AGAGCTACAACAACGGCAGCCGGAACATCGAACAGATTCTCGAAGAGCTTCTCAAATTTGCCGAAGGGTTGTCGGAAGAACAGCACCGCCATGTGCGCGAGCACCTGAGCGAAGAAGAGCTGACCGTGTTCGACATCCTAACCCGCCCCGGCCCCGAACTATCGACGGATGAGCGCGAAGAAGTGAAGAAGGTTGCGCACCAGGTTCTTGTTCGGCTGAAATCACTGCTCGGCGTGGAGTGGCGCAAGCAGACCCAGGCGCGCGCTAAAGTCCGGCTTGCCATCGAAGACACCCTCGACAGCGGCCTGCCGCCCACCTACACCCGCGACCTCTTCAGCTCCAAATGCTCCGCTCTTTTCGAACACGTCTACGAAAGCTACTACGGCGAAGGCTCCGGGGTTTACACCCAAGCACCCTGATCTTAATGCATGTTGGACGTGTTGCCCGGCGCGGCTCAAAAAGAAACTAAAGGCTGATAGATGAAACCGACCATCGAGATTGACGGCAAAGAATATGACGTGAAGGGAACTGTTCGGGAGTCCGGCGGGTTCGGTATTCTTACAACCGGCGGAAAGTTCTGGATGAAGCCTTGTAGGCCGCACAAGGGGCAATCCTCTTTTTGGATGGGGGAGAATGGTTTTAAAGTAGATCTTCCGTCGGAATGCCCGCAGAGAATCAGCCGAATAACATTTAATGAACCGGACTTAACCGATCAATTCCCGGATGAAGTGAAAGCGGATTATCGGGCATACAAGACGCACTGCAAAAAAAGCGGCGATAAGATGCTTTCATTTGAGCAGTACAAATCTGCCGTGGCGGTTTCCAATATTTGGAAACGGCACGAAACCCCGGAACTGGTCGCGCAGTATGGCTATATTGATGACCCCTTTGTTCTCTACTCTCAAAATCTCGAAGGGCAAAAAATAGATCCTGCCTGTTTGCATAAATTCAAATGGGCAGCGGAATATATGGATCAAGACGGTCAGGGCGATGTCGTTTTCTTTGCTCGTTTGCCTGAGCCTGATCCGTTGCCGGAATCGTTGCGGGGGAATGAGTCGGATATCCGCGAAACGGTTTGTTTCTCGAATGGGTTTAAGCAAATTAGCTGCGGTCTTTTAACTGTGGACTTTCGGGCGCGTCATTTAACCCCGGCCCTTCAATATATTTATGAGCACAGAGAAGACGGCTGGCTCCCGTGGGAAGATGTTGTTGCCGCTGCTGGACATCCGGCATGGAGCAATAAAAGACCAAAAGTGCATCTGATTGCGAATGATCACGGCGACAAGAAAAAGATAATCGAAGCGATTATTGAAGAAGATGGAAGCTATGCAACAAGCTTTAAGGTGAAATTGAATGAAAAATATCAATTTAAAGCTGAATAGCTGACCTTTCCTTAAGTGCCATTCAGTACCAAACCCCCATGAACCCCTTTGTTCATGGGGGTTTTCTTGTGCTCACTAAAAACCATTAAGACCTTTTCCTGTTTAGGGTCGCTTGGTGTTTCATACGCATATTGAAAGTGCGAGGTAGATATGAAACGACGATTAAAATTCAAAGTGAAGTTGACCGAGGCGGAGCTGACACACTGGCGGGCCGCTCTTGAAGCCAATAAGGTTTTGCCGGAAGAGCTGCACCTTTCGGAGCATGATATAACCCGGCTTTGTTGCGGGCGAAAAAATCCCCTTATTTTACAGGCTGAAGCTTTGGCCGCCGTGCTTGGGTGTTCTTCATCCGCTGAAATCTTCCCAGACATTGGAAAAGATGGGGGTTCGAAATGAGCACTCCTTTTTCTGCCGATCTGTTGATTGATGTGGTCAATACCTTGCCGCCGAATGAGCGCAATCGTTTTGTTTCCCTGTTGCCCGGCGCAACGGCCACGCAACCGCCCCCGAAGCTCTTGACCGTGCCCGAAGTGGCGGCCCGGTGGGGCGTCACGCCCCGGACGGTTCGCAACTGGATTTCAAGCGGGGAGCTTCCCGCCATTAAACGGGGCCGCGCTATACGGATTCCTGAAAATTCTCTTTATGAAAATGCCCAACAGGGCGGAAAGGTTGGGGTATGAATTCTCGGGTTTGGATCGGGATGTTTGAGCTAAAGGGAGGGCCTTCCGGGCTCGGGCCGGTTGTCTTTCATTTAGAGGCGAACTGTTCAGGGATAACAATCACTCAATGGCTAGATCATACTTCCGAAAGGGGGCTCATGATGGGCCTTAATTTCCAATATCTTCCGCATCTTCGGAAGATGTTTTTAGATGCCGAGGCGCATGTCGCGCAAGTGAGGCGTGAGTGTGGGCTGGATTACTGACGATCTAAACCTGACAGCCGCGCCTTTTTTTTATTTTTAGAGGTTTCATCTGTCAGAAGAGATACAAATCATGCTGCTCTCGAACTGAGTTCTATAGGCGGGCGGAAATGAAATGAGGCCTTTGAATTGATCAATAAAAAAGCACGTCTGCCTGATTTCAAAATATTAGAGCACTATAAAAAGGTCTTAGAATTGAGCCACGTAAAGAAATAGAGCCGCTTAAAAGCAAGAGGGCTTCTGTGATGAGATTCATAGAAGTGTATAAAAACATGGGGGCGTTCGACATGGGTTTTAAGGCGGAGAGTTCCCAGACAAAAGGGAAATGTGAGTCAGTGAGAAGAAGCCGTCTAAAATCGTCTGTAGCCGTTTCGGGGTCTCTGCCGGGTGTTGGGTCGGCTTTGGTTCGTTTCGGCTCGCTGGCGGGCGGCTGTTCGGTATGGAGGGCGTTTGATGGATAGGTTTATTAAGTTTCAGCGGATGGAGGATAGCGAGGAGCTGCAGCACCTCATCTCTAACGATCATTGTTCTTTGGTTCTTTTGATTGTTATAGCCAACCGAGCGCGCCGCTGCCGTGCGCCCAATCCGATTAACGGAACGAATCAGTTTCAGGCGTTTATTGGTGATCACAAAAGTTGTGGTCTGTCTGAACGAAATTATCGAACAGCCAAAAAGCATTTGGAAAAGTTCGGTTTGGCGACGTTCAGGCCGACACCCAGAGGCACCATTGCAACCCTTTGCAATGGAAGGGTTTTCGACATCAATCCTGAGGGAAGCGACGAACAACACGACAGACAGGCGACGGACAGGCGACGGACGGACGACGGACGGGCGACGACTAAGAAGAATGTTAAGAATGATCATAATGAAAAAATGAAAGAAGTGGGAGAGGGAGAATACCCCCGCCTCCTCTCCGTTTTTGAAAAGGATCTTACCATTGCAAACGGGATTGCTGCTCTCCGTGCTGGACACCCTGCTTTTATAAAAACTGCCGACATTCATTTGGAAAATGCGTTCAAGGATCAGGTAGATCGTTCGAAATGGTATGAGGCTGTTAAGGGCTTGATCAAGGCGTATGCCCCGCCCGCTGAACTTCCCCGCCCGAATCACACGCTTTCAAATTGGTTAGCCGGTAAGCCTTCTGAAAAAAATGCCTCTCGTTCCGATCCTGTGGGAAAGCGGTTGAAACTTGATTTCTGATTCAGAGTGCCTGAAGGGTCGTGGAAACATCGGGAATACTACGGCGACCCCTGCGGGGTCTGGCTGCTGCCGGATGCAGACCCCTTAGAAGTCTGTTGATCCGCCCGTGCTCTATGTCGTCGTCTTCGCGGTTGGTTTGCGCGGCTTGCGCTTCGGTGGGTCGATTCGTTTCAAAAGGGCGTGGACTTGGGGAACGTACCATAATCCGCCTCGTGCAGCGGCAACGCCTTGGCGGTTCAACTCTTCGCAGATGCCCCGAACTGTTGTGATTCCTGCTTGCCGAATTTCCGTGATGGTCGGGCGCATCTCTTCCGCAAAGCGGTTAGCTTCGGCTTTGTTGGCCGCAGCTAGCTTTTTACCGTTTTTCCCTAACGGGTTGGGTAGTCCTTTTTCAGCGGCACGTCTCTTTGCCGCTTGCAATGCGTCCTTGGTTCTTGCGGATATTGCCCGGCCTTCCTCTTCGGCCACGACTGCACGAATCCCGATTTCCAGTTTGGAAGCGTGGGGCATTTCCACGAACACGAAGCGAACCCCGGACTTGTCTATGGTTGAAAGCAGATGAGAAGCACGGCGGCCTAGTCTGTCCATCTTGGCAACAATGACCGTTGCGCCTTCGGCCTTGGCTTGTGCCAATGCGCTTTTGAGTTCCGGGCGGCTTTCAAGTTTGCCGGACTTGACTTCGATATATTCCCCAACGAGATCCCATTTGCCGCCGTTTAGGTAGTCCGTTACCGCCTTCTGTTGCGCTTCAAGGCCAAGTCCTGAATCGCCTTGCCTTGTTGTGCTAACCCGGTAGTAAGCTACGAATTTACCTTTGTTTTCAGTGGTTTTCATGAGCTTCGCCCTCCATTTGTTATGATTTATACCTTGGTTTACTCCATAACAAATGAGCCGTCAATCATCAAATTTTCCATCTTGAAACATTCTCTTTTCTGGCTGGGTGTCGGTTCTTCTGCCGCTCGCTGGCTGGTAGTCTGCCGTCCTCGGCGGTGAACCGTTGGCCTGCTGTCCTTGGCGGTGAATGGTTGGCCTGCTGCTCTCGGTGTCGAATGGTTGGTCTGCTGTTCTCGGTGTCGAATGGTTGGTCTGCTGTTCCCGGCGGTGAACGGTTGGCTTGCTGTCCTCGGTGGTGCGCCCCCTTCCCAGAAGTCCTGTCGCAATACAGCGGGCGGACGGGATGAGCGTAGGCAGGGGGGGGGGAGGGTCTGTTAAAGAATAATGTATATAATATATATATGCATCCGGCCCTGAAAATTTTTAATACAAAAGAGGCTCCCTGCGCGCTCTTTTCAACCGAGCGGCAGAATCCTTTTCCGTACATGCGTCGAACCATGATTCCGACTTGTTGTTTTTTGTTGTTGTTTTTGTTGTTCAAAGAGCGGAAATGAGCGGAAGCAAACAACAAGTCAAGAATCTCAACCCTCATTGCGAAACCCTTTGTTTGTAGGGTTTTACTGGGGTTTTAAGGTGGTGGGCCCGGAGGGACTTGAACCCCCGACCAAGAGATTATGAGTCTCCTGCTC
>CAYVYL010000070.1:0-5347 GCA_964455665.1 uncultured Verrucomicrobiota bacterium | reverse complement strand
CGGTTAATGCCCGGTTCTGGGAGGAAAAGAAGATGCCAATTAGACTAGGTCGTTTCGAAATGCCTAAACGGGTCGTCAAAGACGAATCCGTTTCCACCGATACTTACGGAAAATTCACAGCCGAGCCTTTTGAAGCCGGTTATGGACGTACCATCGGAAACTCCATGCGCCGCGTGCTGCTCTCTTCACTGGAAGGCACCGCGATCTCTTCGATAAAAATCGAAGGCGCTCCGCACGAGTTCTGCACACTACCGGGCGTCCGTGAGGATGTAACCGACATCGTGCTGAACCTTAAAAAAGTTTTGCTTAAGTCCTATACCCGCGAACCGCAGACCCTGAAAATCAGTGTCAAAGGGCCGGGTGAAGTGACCGCCTCCGACATCCAGACGCCGGAAGGAGTTGAGGTGCTCAACCCGGACCATCACATCGCGACACTCGATAAAGATGGATCCTTTGATGCCGAATTCGAAACCCGTGTCGGTCGCGGCTATTGCCCCTCCGAAGGAAACAAAAAAGAAGAACAGGAAATCGGCGTCATTCCGATTGATTCGCTCTTCTCCCCGGTTTCCCGCGTCAAATACGACGTGGTCGACTGCCGCGTGGGCCGTCGCACCGACTACGACAAGCTCATTATTGAAATATGGACCGACGGCCGTGTGACACCGGACGACGCACTGACGCTGTCCGCCGCGATTCTGCGTCATCATCTCGATGTCTTCGTCAGCTACGACAAAGACCTCATTGAGTTTGAAGCGAGCGAAAAACAGATCGATATCGAAAAAGAAGAGCTGCGTAAGAAGCTCAACATCAGTGTGAACGAAATCGAGCTGAGCGTGCGCGCCGCGAACTGCCTCAACAACGCTAACATCACCACCGTTGGCGAATTGGCGCAGAAAACGGAAGCAGAAATGCTCAAGTACCGCAACTTCGGTAAGAAATCACTGAACGAGATTAAGCAGAAAATTATCGACATGGGTCTGTCGCTTGGCATGACCTTCGATGCGGATCTGCTGAATCCTCCGCCTAAGGATTCTGAATAATTTAGAAATTAGAGGAATATCATGAGACATCGCGTTAATAAAATTAAACTGGGCCGCCGCGGCGCGCACCGTGATTCGATGCTGGCCAATTTGGTCTGCAGCTTGATCAACGAGCGCCGGATCAAAACCACGCTGGCGAAAGCCAAAGTGACCCGTTCACTGGCGGAAAAGATGGTCACGCTGGGCAAAAAGGGCACGTTGGCTGCACGCCGCAAAGCTCTGTCCACACTGAAGCAGGACGCTTCGGTCAAAACGCTGTTCGACGAAATTGCACTGGGATACGCGAACCGCGCTGGCGGCTATACGCGGATCACCAAACTCGGACCGCGCATGAGCGATGCCTCCGAGATGGCAATTATCGAGTGGGTGGAAGCCGCTGATCCGGCTACCGCCGAAAAGTAAATCGGAGATGCCGATGACTGAAAAGACCTCTTAGCAATTTGCTTGGAGGTCTTTTTTTTGATTTATGGGGGATCAGGGAGAAAAGCAAAGGGTAAAGAAATGAGTCGCAGCGCATTTATTACAGACATTATTGAAAAGGCGAAAGCCGATCAGCGCACCATCGTGCTTCCGGAAGGAGCCGATGAGCGGGTTGCCGCAGCCGCCAAAGTGATCGCCGCCGAAGGTATTGCCAACGTAATTGTGCTGGGGGATGAAACTGTCGCCGAACGTGCCGGCGCCGGTGTCACCGTGATTAATCCGGAAAACTCTGGCAAACTCGATGACTACGCGCAGGCTTTCTACGAGCTTCGCAAAGCCAAAGGCATGACGCTGGAGAAGGCAAAAGAGATTCTGCAGAGCGAAGTAAACTATTTCGGTATGATGATGGTGCAGTGCGGCGATGCCGATGGTCTCGTCTCCGGCGCGGCGCACTCCACGGCCGACACCGTCCGTCCGGCTCTTCAGATTATTAAAGGCTCTTTTGTTTCGAGCGTGTTCTTCATGTGTGTGCAGGGAACCACCTATGTGTTTTCCGATTGCGCACTGGTTGAAAACCCCGATGCGGATCAGCTCGCGCAGATTGCGGTGCACAGCGGACTGACCGCTCTTAAATTTGGGATCCCCGGTGATGTCGCGATCCTGTCCTACTCCACCAAAGGCTCCGCAAAGAGTTCGCTGGTGCAGAAAGTGATCGACGCGACCGCCAAAGCCAAAGAGCTGCTAGCCTCCGACTATCCGAATGCGCTGATCCGTCTCGATGGAGAGCTTCAGCTCGACGCGGCGATTGTGTCGAAGGTGGCTAAAAGCAAGGCGCCGGACAGTGAGCTCGAAGGCGAAGCCCGCGTACTCATTTTTCCGGATCTTAACGCCGGAAACATTGGTTATAAGCTGGTGCAGCGTCTCGGCGGCGCCGAGGCCTACGGTCCGATGCTTCAGGGGCTGAATAAACCGGTGAATGATTTGTCGCGCGGATGCAACGCGGAGGATATTGTAGGTCTCGTAGCGATTACGGCGGTGCAGGCATTGGGTTGTTAAAACAGGACTGTAAAAATGAAAATTCTCGTCATCAATTCGGGGTCTTCCTCGATCAAATACAAACTTTACGATTCCATCGGTGACAATCACGATTTTGTGGTCTTGGCCGCTGGCGGCGCCGACCGCATTGGTATTTCCGGTTCCAGCGTCGATTGTAAGCGGGACACGCGGGAGCGCGAACATCTGTACATCGAACTACCCGATCATAAAAAAGCCATCACCGCGATTTTCAAATTGCTGACCGACCCCGAAAAGGGAGCCCTAGGAAGTCTGAGCGAGCTAGCTGGGGTGGGGCATCGCGTGGTTCATGGCGGAGAGGATTTCTCGAAGTCGGTTTTGATCGACGGGGATGTCGTTAAGGCGATTCGTGAAAATTCAGTTTTGGCTCCGCTGCACAACCCGCCGAATTTGATGGGGATTCAGGCAATCTATGAACTTGAACCCGACATGAAACAGGTTGCGGTTTTTGATACGGCCATTCATCAGACCATGCCGCCGAAAGCCTATCTGTATGGCTTGCCGAAAACCCAGTACACCACCCATAAAATCCGGCGCTATGGATTCCACGGAACCTCCCACGGTTATGTGGCCCGAAAAGCCGCGGCCCTCCTCGCAAAACCAATTGAAGAACTCAAGCTGATCACCTGTCACCTCGGCAATGGCGGATCCATCGCCGCATTTAAGGGCGGAAAATCGGTCGACACATCCATGGGACTCACCCCGCTGGCCGGAATCCTCATGGGAACTCGCTCGGGCGACCTCGACCCCTATATTCCCCTTCACATTATGCAGACTCAAGACATGACTATTGAAGAGGTCAGCTCTCTGATGAACAAACAGGGAGGCCTGCTCGGCTTGTGCGGGTATCGCGACATGCGTGATGTAATGGAAGGCTACACGGCGGGCCAAGAGGGGTGCACTCAGGCGGTCGAAAAATTTGTCTACGAGATCCAGAAATATATCGGGGCCTATGCCGCCGCCCTTAACGGGGTCGACGCGATCGTCTTCACCGCCGGGGTGGGTGAGAATGAGCGGACAATTCGTGAGCTGATTCTGGAAAATTTCACCTACCTTGGACTTTTGTTCGATGCCGAAGCCAACCAGACTCACGGACCGGTTATTACCAAGTTGGAGTCCAAAGTCGCCGCGCTCGTCATCCATACCGACGAAGAAAAAGTGATTGCCTCCGACACCTTCGAAATCCTCAACGGGAAAGGCTGATGTTGAAAAAATCTTCCACCGCTTATGTCTGGTTCGATACCGAGTTCACATCTCTGGAGCTCGATGAGGCACAGCTGCTTCAGGTCTCTGTCATGCTGACGGACAAAGACCTCAAGCGACTCACGCCGCCGGAGGAGGACATCAACTTCTACGTCCGGGTGGCTGACGGTGTGCCGCTCAGCCCCTGGGTGCAGAAAAACCTGTCTGATCTCGTAAAAAAATGCCGTTCGAACCGCGCGTTGCCGGTGGAAGAGATCGATGAAAAGCTCACCGCCTTCATCGACCGCTGGTGCGCTACGCCCACCAAAACCATCAAAAAGCGTCCGCTTATGGCCGGTAACAGCGTTCACAACGACTGGATCTTGGCGCGCAAATTTTTCCCGAAATTTGTTAGCCGCCTGCATTACCGCCTGCTCGATGTGTCGACACTCAAAGTGCAGTGGTTCGACCTCACCGACGGCGAGGAATTCGACAAGCAGGATCCCAAACTCGTCAAAAAATATTTTCCGGAGGCCGACCTGCGCCGCCTGCGTCAGCACGACGCCTATTACGACATTATCGCCTCCGCCGCCGAGCTCGCCTATTACCGCGCGCACACGACCTTTTCCGTTTAAGCACAGTAAAACGTGGCCTCCGGTCACATTCAAACGGAGGTTAGGCTTCACCACACTTGTTGCTTTTTCCAATGCTTGGAAAATCCCAATGGCCGCAGCGCAATGGTTTCCAGCCATTGGAAACTATTTTTCCTCGGCGGCGGGTTTGAGCAGGAGGGTGTGGATGCGGCGGGGGGTGGCGTTCTGGATAATGATTTCGAGATTGCCGATTGAAAGTTTCTGCCCCACCCTAGGGATGGCCCCAAGTTCAGACAGCACAAAGCCGCCGATGGAATCGTATTCGTCGCTCTCGGGGATGTTGAGGTTGAGCTCTTCGTTCAGGTCGTCAACCGCAAGGTTGGCTTTGACGATGATAGAGCCGTCGGGCCGTTTTTGAATCTCTTTTTCGGCGTGGTCGTATTCGTCGCGGATTTCGCCGACGAGTTCTTCGATGATGTCTTCCATGCAGACGATACCGGCTGTTCCGCCGTATTCATCGACCACCACAGCCATTTGAAAACTCTGGACCTGCATTTGTTTGAGCAGATCGTTAATGGGCATGGTTTCGGGGACGATGCTCATTTTTTTTGTGATGTCGGTGACGGAGCGGTTTTCCTGATCCTGCGCGATGAGGCGCAGCAGATCTTTGACGTGGATGACTCCCTGTATGTTGTCGAGGGTTTCTTTATAGACGGGAAAGCGGGAGTGGCGGGAGTGCTTTACCTTGTCGATGCATTCGTCGACGGTGGCTTCGTCTTTCAGGGCCTCGATGTCGACGCGCGGCGTCATGATTTCGCGCACGACGGTTTCTCCAAATTCAAAGACGCTGCGGATGATGTCGCGCTCTTCCTCTTCGAGCGCTTCGTCGGCGGACTCCGCGACGAGCGTCATAATTTCATCTTCGGTGGTGGGGCGGTCGTCTTCGTCCGCGGCGGAGAGGGCTCGGGCGAGCAGCCCACGTTCCATGGCGTAGATCGGCCAGACCAGTGGGGTGAGCAGGCGGGTGAGAACGACGAT
>CAYVYL010000069.1:0-5457 GCA_964455665.1 uncultured Verrucomicrobiota bacterium | reverse complement strand
TTAATAAGCCCCACGCGGCTTAGAAAACTGTCTCACTTTCATTGACAAGCTGCGTGTTTGGAACTTTTCGGCTTGATTTTTCCAACCATTGGACCGGAGCCTAGAAATAGCAAAAAACCCCCATTTTCAGCCGATTTTTTCCTATTTTAGCCCCCTTTTTTAGTCGCTCTGAATCAGGCGTTTCTGTAGAGTGCATTCTTCACGATTTGAAGAGAAAAAGGAGACCTATGTCTGACGAAAAACGCAAAGCGCAAAACCCTGATTCAAAGGGCTACGGCGCCGATCATATTACTGTTCTGGAAGGCATCGCCGCCGTCCGCAAACGCCCCGCTATGTACATCGGCGATACCGGCGCCCGAGGCTATCATCACTGTGTTTATGAGGTTGTCGACAACTCGATTGACGAGGCACTTGCCGGCTACTGCTCCAATATTGAAGTCCGTATCAACGACGACGGCTCGCTGAGCGTGACCGACGACGGGCGCGGCATCCCGGTGGACATCCACAAAACCGAAGGAAAACCCGCAGTGACGGTGGTGCTAACCGTTCTCCACGCCGGAGGAAAATTCGACTCCGACACCTACAAGGTTTCCGGCGGCCTGCACGGCGTCGGGGTTTCCTGTGTAAATGCCCTTTCTGAGTGGCTCGAAGTCGAAGTGAAGCGCGACGGCTATATTCACCATCAGCGTTTTGAAAAAGGGGCGGAAGTGACCGAACTGGTTCAGATCGGGAAAACCAAGGACACCGGCACGAAAGTGACCTTCCACCCCGACATGGGCATCTTCACTCACGAAGGCGGCTTTCTATGGGACACCCTCACCTCCCGCCTGCGCGAAATGGCGTTCCTTAATCGCGGCACGAAGATCACACTGACGGAGGATGCAACCGGCCGCGAAGAGATTTTTCAGTATGAAGGCGGCATCTCGGAATTTGTTCAACATCTCAACAAAAATAAAGCCCCGATGCACCCGGATGTGATCTACTTCGAACGCGAAAAGGACCATGTCGTCGTGGAAATTGCCATGCAGTATTCCGACGCCTACAACGAAACCATTTTCACCTTCGCCAACAACATCAACACGATTGAAGGGGGTACGCATCTTTCCGGCTTCCGCGGGGCGCTAACCCGCACGGTCAATGCCTATGCAAAAACGAACAAGCTGATCAAAGACGATAAGCAGGCCATGAGCGGCGACGATATCCGCGAGGGCATCACCGCAGTTCTCAGTGTAAAGATTCCCGACCCGCAGTTCGAGGGCCAGACCAAAACCAAACTCGGCAACGGCGAGGTGGAAGGGATTGTCCAGCAAATCGTCAACGAAGAACTGGGAATCTACTTTGAAGAAAACCCCCATGTGGCCCGCACGATTATCGACAAGGCAGTTGTCGCGGCCCGCGCCCGCAGCGCGGCGCGCAAAGCGCGCGACCTCGCCCGCCGCAAAGGCGCACTCGAGAGCGGCGGCCTGCCCGGCAAGCTGGCCGACTGCTCCAGTCGCGACCCGGCCAAAACCGAACTGTTCATCGTGGAAGGGGACTCCGCCGGCGGCTCCGCTAAACAGGGCCGCGAACGCGAGTTCCAGGCCATCCTTCCGGTGAAAGGAAAGGTGATCAACGTCGAAAAAGCGCGGCTGGACAAAGTGCTCAACAACGAGGAAATCCGCACCATGATCACCGCGATCGGAACCGGCATCGGTCTGGACGATTTCGATATTGCCAAAGCGCGCTATCACAAAATCATTATCATGACCGACGCCGATGTCGACGGTGCGCACATCCGCACGTTGCTGCTGACTTTCTTCTACCGCCAAATGCCCCAGCTAATTGAAAACGGCTATGTGTATATTGCGCAACCACCGCTCTATAAAGTGACGCGCCGCAAGCGCGAAGAGTACGTTGAATCCGATGCCCACCTGACGCAAATCCTGCTCGACCTCGGGGCCGACGGCCTGCTACTCGAAAAACCGGACGGCACGCAACTACTCAACACCATGGGCCTGCGCGACCTGCTCGAAAACCTCGTGATCATTGAAGGCATCAGTGACAAACTCCGTCGCCGCGGCATTCTGCTCAACGATTTTCTCAAGCACCGCGACCCCGAAACCGGCGCATTCCCGATGTACCACGCCATCATTGACGGCCTCGCCGGCGAACCGGAGACCCGCTTCGCCGTCGACGATAACGACCTGCAAGCGATCATTGCTGAAGCCGACGCCAAACTCGACGGCGCAGAAGCGGAGCCAGACGGGAACGAACCCGCCACCCATCGTGTTCGCTATAAAGAGCTGACCACCGCCAAGCCGCTAGCCGCAGTGGCTGAAAAACTGATTGGATCCGGATTCACGGCCGAACATCTGCTCGACACGGAAGAACCGCAGTTCCAACTGGACGACAAAGGCGTCAAGATCCCGGCGACCTCGCTAATGGCCCTCCTCACCCTGATCCGAGGTCTGGGCAAAAAAGGCATGAGCATTCAGCGCTACAAAGGGTTGGGGGAAATGAACCCGCAACAGCTATGGGAAACCACACTGGATCCGGCGGTCCGCCGCCTGACCAAAGTGGTTCTTGATGACGTGGTGAAGGCCGATGAGATGTTCACCATCCTAATGGGTGACGAAGTTCCGCCGCGCCGTCAGTTCATCGAAGACAACGCCCTCAACGTCACTAATTTGGACATCTAACCTGCAGCATTAATCACAAAAAACTACTCATGAAGAATTACCCACGAATCACTCGAATAAACACGAATAAAACCATTCGTGAAGATTCGTGCAAATTCGTGGACAAAATCTGCGGTTAGAAATTTTTGAAAGGACATTATGGAAAACACGAACGAACGAATTGATCTGGTCAATATTGAAGATGAGATGCAGCACGCCTACATCGACTATTCGATGTCGGTGATTGTTGGGCGCGCCCTGCCCGATGTGCGCGACGGGATGAAGCCCGGTAACCGCCGCATTCTCTACGCCATGAAAGAACGCGGGTGGACACACAATAAAGCGTACGTCAAATGCGCGAAAGTGGTCGGGGAAGTGATCGGTAACTACCATCCGCACGGTGACACCGCCGTTTACGACACCATGGTTCGTATGGCACAGGACTTCGCGATGCGCGGTATGCTGATCGACGGACAGGGAAACTTTGGCTCCATCGACGGGGACCGTGCGGCGGCCTATCGATACACCGAGTGCCGCCTGCGCCCGTTGGCCGAAGAGATGCTCGCTGATATTGAAAAAGACACGGTCGATATGCGCCCCAACTTCGACGAATCGCTTCTCGAACCCTCCGTCCTGCCGGCCCGCGTCCCCAATCTCCTAGTGAACGGATCCACCGGGATCGCGGTCGGGATGGCCACTAATATTCCGCCGCACAACCTCGGCGAAGTGGTCGATGGAACCATTCACCTGATCGACAACCCCGATGCAACGGCAGTCGATCTCTGCGAATACGTGAAAGGCCCCGACTTCCCGACCGCCGGGATGGTCCACGGTCTCGGCGCCATTCGCGACCTCTACACCACCGGCCGCGGCAAAATTAAAATGCGCGGTAAAGCCGAGATCGTTGAGGACGACAAAGGCAAAGCCAGCATTATCATCAGCGAGATCCCCTACGCGCTGAATAAAACGCTTCTGATTCAGAAGATGGTTCATCTGGTGCGCGACAAGGTGCTCGACGGGATCTCAGACATCCGCGACGAGTCCGGCAAAGAAGGCATCCGCCTGGTGGTCGAACTCAAACGCAATGCCGTCCCGCGCGTCATGCTCAATAGCATCTACAAATACACACAGATGGAATCGACCTTCGGCTCCATTATGCTCGCCATCGATAAAGGCAAGCCGCGCGTGATGGACTTGAAAGAAGTCCTACAATGCTTCATCGACCATCGCTTCGAAGTGGTCACTCGCCGCACGCAGTTCGATCTCGACAAAGCCAAAGCCCGCGCCCACATCCTTGAAGGCTTCCTGCTTGCCATGGATAACATGGACGAAGTGGTCCGCATCATTCGCGACTCAAAAAACCGCGACGAAGCGCAGACTCGCCTGACCGAAAAGTTCGGATTCAGCGAAATTCAGGCCAAAGCCATCCTCGAAATGCGCCTCTATCAGCTGACCGGCCTCGAACGCGACAAAGTCGAAGCCGAATACGCCGAACTCAAAAAGCTGATGGACTATCTCGAAGACCTGCTGGCCCACCCGGAAAAAATCTTCGTCGTCATCAAAGAAGACCTCGAACAGATCCGCGCCAAATACGGCGAGCCGCGCCGTACCGAGCTGTGCATCAACGAAGGCGAAATCAACATGGAAGACCTCATCGCCGATGAGCCGTGCGTGATTACGCTTTCGAACACCGGCTACATTAAGCGCGTTCCGACCGACACCTACCGCCAGCAGCGCCGCGGCGGCAAAGGCGTCATCGGCATGGCCACCAAAGACGAGGACTTTGTGGAGCACATCTTCAGCGCCTCCACGCATGACTACCTTCTCTGCTTCACCGAGGCGGGCCGCATGTACTGGTTGAAAGCCTACTATGTGCCGGAAGGCACCCGTCAGGCGCGCGGACGCTCGCTCGCCAACGTATTGCAAATGACACCGGACGAAAAACTCGCCGCCATCCTCTGCGTACGCGAACTCGACGACGACACCCACAACCTCATCATGGCCACGAAGAACGGAATCATCAAAAAGACCGTCCTCTCCGCCTATAAGAACGTGCGTGTTGCCGGCGTAAAAGCCATCAACATTGATGAAGACGATAAACTCCTCGGCGTACAGCTAACCGGTGGAACCAACGAAATCATCCTCAGCATGAAAAACGGCAAAGCGATCCGCTTCAAGGAAACCGATGCCCGACCGCTCGGTCGCGTTTCACGCGGGGTGAAAGGAGTTACGCTCACTGGCGACGACGAAGTGGTCACCATCGAAATTGTCGACACCGAATCGACCATGATGGCGATCACTGAAAACGGGTACGGAAAACGAACCAGTTTTGATGAATACCGCACGCAGAGCCGCGGCGGAAAAGGAATCATCAGCATTCAGACCACCGACCGCAACGGAAAAGTGGTGAGTGCCCACGCCGTCACCGAAGAACACCGTCTGATGCTCATCTCCGAAGGCGGGCAAATGATCTGTATCGGAGCGAGCGACCTGCGCGTCATCGGTCGCAATACGCAAGGGGTTCGACTCTTCAACCTCAAGGAAGGCGACAAAATCGTCTCCGCCGCCGTCCTCGATCCGGAAGAAGACGCACCGGAAGAGGTCGTTGAAGGAGCCGAGGGCGAAGCCGTAGAAACAACGGAAGCTGTTGAAGCAACCGAGGCTCCTGCGGAAAAAGCCACCGAAACCCCAACCGACGAAACGACTGAATAGCCGTTTCCAAAGGTTGAAAAAAAGAACGCCGGATTTTCCAAACATGCAGAATCAAATATCAAGTGCAACAACGGCCTTTTTCATGACA
>CAYVYL010000068.1:0-5601 GCA_964455665.1 uncultured Verrucomicrobiota bacterium | reverse complement strand
GTTCTCCTGATCAAGCACCTGCTCCAATAGTTCATCGTGTTGGGTCGTGTTGTCCATCGCGCTGGATGCATCTTCTCCGCCGGGCGGCATCATCGAAGGTTCCAATTCACAACAGGGACTTCCCCGCTTCTTTCGTTCGAGCCTTCCCGCCAAGGCGGCGGTACTATGCCTTCTGCTGACTCCTGTCGCATCACCGAGATCATTGCTAACCCCGACGCTCTCCGTTGCCGAAGCGCATGTGTGACAGGTCTCCCCGGATAAGAACGCAAACTTCAATTGCACAACCGCCGCATTTACCGTAGAGGCACAGCCCCGGACTTCGTGATGCTGGGCACACTCATCCGCCTCCTCAGCCTTATATGCAGTTGACCATTCCCGTTGGTCATTTCTGTTCTTTGAACAGATGGCTTCCGCTTCGCTCCTGCACTGTTCGTCGGCTCACAATATTGAACTCCCGCCGTCGCTCCTTTGGAGCTATGGCGGACAAGCCATCTTCTCGAAGACCCGCCGTAGCCTTGCGCGAAGGCGGGCTCTCCACGATTCCTCACGGAACCGCAGTTGATTTCGTCTAGTGCTTCAGTTAATGTTTCACTTCGTGAAAGAAGCAAAACATCAACCGGGCTACGCACAGGGGACTTCAACCCCATTAGTTTGCGCCCATGCCAGGCGTACCCAGCTCGTTCATTCTATCGCTTGCTCCGCCCGCTCAGAGTGACGCGTAACGTTGGGCACAGAAAATATTAAAATGAAATCAGATCTATTCACAATCAGAAGATACATCAACGAAACTCCTGCAGAATTGGCACGGATGACCCTTGAAGGGTCAGGTGTTGATGCAAGCGTTAGTAAAGATGATTGTGGTGGGATGTGGCCATATCTTCAGGCGAGTACTGGCGTGCGGTTAATTGTGCGCACGGAAGATACAGAACGTGCGGAAGAAATATTAAAACACGCAGAAGAGATAACAGACGAATAGGCCGACCCACCGCATTGACGCTACGCTGCCATCACGATAGTGCCGGACTCTCTCCCTTGGGTCGAGTCACCCGATCGCAGGCTCCCGCCGTCGCCCCATCCTTCGCTAAAACTACGGAGGGCACAGTAAGGTTTTGGCGGACACGCCGCCCGCTCAGAGTGACGCGGTTCGGTCAGCAGATCCGCGGGAGCGGATCGGAGGTGAGCACGCCGAGGGTGCGCAGGGTGTTCATGGTGGTGTTGAGAACCAGTTTACCGGTGTGATCTTCGGTGACCTCTCCAATTAAAGCGGCTTGCCCGCCGAGCAGCGCGAGCGTCTGATCCGCATCGGCTTCGTCGAGTTTCTGGATGGCGATGCCGGCATGAACCAGCACATAATCGCCGATCTGCGGATTGTCGACCCCAGCGGTAGAGAACTGAATATGGACTCCCAGCTGGGCACCTTCCGCCTGCTCGTCAGGCAAAATACATGTGATCTGTATGGGTATCGCTAAGCACATTTTACTGACTTTTCCTTAAAAAACGGCCTTTTCGCCGTAGTGAGAACCCTGTTCTCTTTTGTGATAAAAAATATTAACAAAAACCCCTTTACAGCCTGCGGGATCTAAGTAGTCTGCCCGGCCGCTCAAAAACCAGTGAATCTCGGGGGAGATTAATACAGGGAAAAAGAAGATGAAAATGAGACTTTTACTATTTGTCGCCACAGGGATCCTCGTCGCGTTCAATGCGCAGGCGAACGGACTCAGTGATTATGACCGCCAGATCGTCGCGTCATGCATGGTTCTCGAAGCCGGCTGTGACGGGGCCGAAGGTCTGCAGGCCGTACTCAACGTGATCCTGAACCGCGCCGACGGCTACCTGCACCGCATGGTGCCGCAGACCATTAAACGCGGCGCCTTCTCCTGCATGTCCAGTGTCTGGAGCAATTCCTCTCCGGACTACAGCCCGCTCATCCACCGTGCGCAGAATCAGGACGAAGCCTACGCCAAAGCATTGCGTCTGCTCGCCACCATGGAGCGCGGACTGCTGTGGGACAACACCTACGGGGCGACTCACTACCACGCCACATATATCCGCCCATATTGGGTCAGCGACATGAGCTACATCACCACCATCGGCGGCCACCACTTCTACACGAAGCAGAGCCGACGGTACGCCTCACTCTAAGCGTGATGGCCCGGGAAATCCGGACGTGGTGCGGGCCGTGAAGGTCTGGTTGGTGGAGTGCAGAAGGAAGAAGGCTTCAAATTCAGGATGGTCTTCCACCCATTGGAAGCCTTTTTCGGAACCCATCACAAAGAGCGCGGTGGCGATGGCATCGGCATCCATGCAGGAGTCGGCGAGCACGCTGACCGAAGCAACATCCGTTTCGGCGGGCATGCCGGTCGCCGGATCAATAATGTGCGAATAGCGCGTTCCATCCTCGCGGACGCGGAAGTTGCGGTAATCGCCGGAGGTGGCCATCGCTCCGTTCGCAAGTTCCATAGTTTGAAAAACGTACCCGTCCGCCTGCGGATTTTCGATTCCAATCCGCCACCGGCGTCCCTTGGGATTGAGGCCGGACACCCGAATTTCCCCACCGATCTCAACGAGGAAATGGGTAAACCCTGAAGAAGCAATCACATCGGCAACGGCATCCACGCCGTAGCCTTTGGCAATGGCGGCCAGATCGAGCTGAACATCGGGGTTTGTTTTCAAAAGCGCGTTGTTTTCAACCCGCACCTTTTCCCACCCGACGGCTTTCAGCAATTCAGCGACCGGCTCTGGATCGGCATCCGGCCCGAACCCCCAATGATCCACCAGCGGCTTGACGGTGGGGTCAAACGCGCCGCGGGTCGCGGCGGCAATTTCAACCGCCCGTTGAACAACCGCGGCAAACTCCGGGGATACCGGAAATGGGTCGCAGGCTTTAAACCGGTTGAAGTCGGAAATTTCACTGTCCGCATCCCAGGTGGACATTTGCGCATTAATCTCAATCAGCCGGGCATCAACGGCCGCTTTAACCACGCGCAGCTCGGCCGGACGCAGACGATCCGCGATCGTGATCGAAAAGGACGTTCCCATCGTCGGGCCGCTCCACGACGAATTGGATGCCTTCTGATGACTTCGCCCGACCCAGATTAACAGCAGAACCGCGAATGCGATCCCGAGACGCGACAAACTGGATTTTATAAATCTCATGGGGTGGGAGAATAGAGGGCAAAATCATGAACAGCAAAATCATTTTCCACCCGAGACGCAGTCGAAGGGGAAACTCTTATTTGTCGCCGAGGTCGCAGAGGTTACAGGTGCTGCAGCTGAGGCCGGGCGGCGTGTAGGACTGGCCCGCTTTTTTGGCTTTGCGAATGTTCACCCAGTTGATGATGCCGAGGAAGATCCCGAGCAGGATGAAGGCGCCGGGCGCCTGCCCCATGAGCATGAAGTCATTCGACCACCCTTCGATCAGTTTGATCTGAAAGAGCGAACCGCTGGCGAGAAATTCGCGCGAACCACCCAGAATGACGAGCGCGAGCGTAAAGCCGAGTCCCATGCCGAGCGCGTCGCACATCGAGGCGACGACGCCGTTTTTGGAAGCGAACGCTTCGGCGCGGCCCAGCACGATACAGTTGACGACGATCAGCGGAATGAAGATACCGAGCGCTTCGTAGAGCGAACGCGGTGCGTAAGCTTGCATCAGCAGGTCGACAATCGTCACAAACGAGGCGATGACGACGATGTAGCAGGGAATGCGTACTTTTTTCGGAACCACATTGCGGATAAGCGAAATGACGACGTTACTGCCGAGCAGCACGCAGAGCGTGGCGACGCCCATGCCGAGGCCGTTGATGGCGTTGTTGGTGACGGCGAGCGTCGGGCACATGCCGAGCAGCAAAACAAAGACGGGGTTTTCTCTGGCTAACCCTTTGGTGAATTCTTTGAGTAAACTCATATCAGTTATCCGTTATCGGTTAATGGTTATCAGTTGGAAAGCAGCATTTCACGCTGCGAAGCAAAGGTTTCGGCGATGGTGGAAACCGCTCCGACGACGGCACGGCTGGTGATGGTGGCGCCGGTGACGGCGTCGAGCGTTCCGCCGTCTTTTTTGACAGTCCACGGAGCCTGCACAACCGATTTGTCTTTAAACTGGTCGAGGACGGCATTGGGCGGCAGGCCGGTCTCTTTGGTTCCTTTGAGCAACCCGGAAAGCGTTTTCTGGCGTTTGCGTTCGCAAACGACGGTTCCGAGCCCGGGCGTTTCCGCCTGTTTGGTGACGAGCACCGTGCCGAGTGTTCCGTCCGGCAGCAGTCCCACCAAAACCGTAACGTTGCCGTTGTAGCCTTTGGAAGTGATGGTCTCACCGGCGAATCCAACAATGGCACCCTCTTTACGTGCAATATAAAAAGTTACTGTGCCGACCCGCAGGGTCTCTTCGGCGGGCTGATTATCAAAGGCGGGCAGCACATCGCGCAGCGCGGCATTGGTTTTTTCCTGCAGGGCGGCGGCGATCGGCGCTTCGGTGACGAGATAGACCCAGCCGAGCAGTCCGGCGGCGATTCCGGCAATCAGCGCCAGCGAGACAGTGAGCACGGGAATGTTGATTTGGTTACTCATTACTCGGACTCCTTTTTAACGCGGATATAGCCGAAGGGCTTGCCGATGGTAGACCGGTCGATCAGGGGGGTGAGTGCATTCATAAAGAGGATGGAGAAGCTAACGCCTTCGGGGTAGCCGCCCCAGATGCGAATGACGCTGGTGATGAGTCCGCAGCCGAAACCGAAGATCAGCGCGCCGTTGGCGGTCATCGGAGAAGTGACCATATCGGTGGCCATAAAGAAGGCACCAATCAGCAGGCCGCCGGCGAGGATGTGATAGAGCGGCGGTTGGGTCATCTCTGGGTTAACCAAATGGACCACCGCGCTGATCAGGACAACAGTTCCAATGAAGGCGGCAGGCACCTGCCATTTGATCAGCTTTTTAATCAGCAGATAGACTCCGCCGATGATCAGCGCAATCGCCGAGGTTTCACCTAGACAGCCACCGACGTTGCCGATGAACAGATCGTGCAGCGAAGCAACTGCCGCGCCCTGCGCACCGAGTGGGGTCGCGCCGGTCAGCGCATCGCAGGCCATGAACTTCCCGGCCTGCGGAGCGACCCACGAGGTCATGAAGGAGGGGAAACCGATCAGTAACGCCACACGGGCGACCAGTGCCGGGTTAAAAGGGTTGAACCCGAGGCCGCCAAAGATCTGTTTACCGAGGCCGATAGCGAGCAGCGCGCCGAGCAGGCAGATCCACCACGGGGCGCCCGCAGAAAGATTCATGGCGAGCAGCAGACCGGTCAGCGCCGCACTGCCGTCTTTCCAGGTCGGCTTGCGGCCGGCGCATTTGTTCCAGATTTCTTCCACGGCGATGCAGCCGAAAGTACACAGCAACATGACTTCAAGCGCCGCCAGTCCGAAAAAGTAGATTGCGGCCGCGACGGCGGGGGCCAGAGCAACCAGGACATGCACCATAATTTTCGAAATGGTTTCGCCTCCTCGAATATGCGGCGAGTTACTGACGATCAGCAAAGTGGGATCCGGCAGCTTAATGGTTGGTGTTTCTACTTCTGACATAAGGTTTCTCTATTTGTTCTGTTGTTTACGT
>CAYVYL010000067.1:1407-5623 GCA_964455665.1 uncultured Verrucomicrobiota bacterium | reverse complement strand
AAACCTTGGAAAGAATGATGATCGCTGAAGCTGTAGATTTCCAAACCTTGGAAAGTTGGACGTACGTTTTTCCAAGGCTTGGAACTTTTCATGGTTTTCGTGGCCAATAATTTTCCAATCATTGGAACTTTCCGTGTATGAACCGTTCCCTATTTATCTCTGTTTCCTTTCGGAAATTATTTTTCCGCTTCGCTCCAAAGCAGTGTATTCCGTGGTAAAAAATCTCCCAATGCTTGGAACTCCTTGGCGGGCTTTGCGGCTCTACGAGATAAAATCTTCCAAGGCTTGGAAAAAGTGCTTTTGAGCCCCTGCGGGATTGCCCCGCCCCATCCGCGCGTGGTATCAAAGACGAATGTATTTGAAATCTGTCGATATTGTCGGGTTTAAGAGTTTTGCAGAAAAAACCCATCTGGAGTTTGAGCCGGGCATGACCGCGATTGTTGGGCCGAACGGCTGCGGCAAGAGTAATGTATCGGATGCCATCCGCTGGGTTCTCGGCGAGTCGCGTGCACGCGCCCTGCGCGGCGCCACCATGGAAGACTGCATTTTCAACGGAACCGACTCCCACAAGCCGCTTGGCATGGGCGAAGTGACCCTCACCCTCGCCGACTGCGAACAGGTGCTCGATATCGGCCTGCACGAGGTGAGCATCACCCGCCGCGTCTTCCGCACCGGCGAGAGCGACTATTTCATCAATAAAAAGGCGTGCCGCCGCAAAGACATCCAACGCCTGTTCATGGACACCGGAATCGGCACCAACTCCTACTCTGTTCTCGAACAGGGGAAAATTGACCAGATTCTCTCCTCACGCCCCGATGACCGCCGCGCCGTTTTCGAAGAAGCCTCCGGCATTACAAAATATAAGTCGGACAAAAAAGAGTCGCTGCGCAAACTCGAACAGACCGAAGCCAACCTGCTTCGTCTGGCCGATGTCATCCGCGAGGTGAAACGGCAGATCATCTCTCTGCAGCGTCAGGCCGGCAAAGCCCAGCGCTTTAAAGAAATCCAGGCCAGCCTGCGCAAGCTCGATATCTACGTGACCCGTACCCGCCTCGCCGAATTTGAAACCAGTATTAAACAGATTCAGGGCATGCTAGAAACCCTGCGCCTTAAAGTGGATGAGTCCCATAACGGCATTGAGGCCGCCAATGGCCAAACGGACGGTTTGCGAGCCGAGCTTCACGAGCTTGAACAGGTCATCGGCGCGACCATGGACGAGTCGATGCGCGTAAAAAATGAACTCGAACGCGCGATGCAGACCATCAGTACCAATGCCGAGCGTGTGTCCGAGCTCGAATCGCTCGCACAGCAGAACTCTAAAGAGTCTGAAGAGGCGAAAGGTCGCCTCGAACAGCACCGCGCTTCGCTCGACGAAGTGCTCAAGCTGATTGAGTCTGCTGAGGCGGAGAAAAAAGAAGCCGCGATCGAGCTGGAAAAGGTGACCGCCGCCCAACGCGAAACCGAAACCCAAGTTCACGCCGACCGCGAAGAGCTCAACCGCATGCGCTCCGAGTCGATGGAGCTCGACGGCCGGATTGGCCGCCTCCAGAACGAACTTTCCGAAATTGATGCGAAGGAACGCGCCAGCGTGATTCGCAAGGAACAGCTGGCCGCTGAAAAAAGCGGACTCGAGCGCTCGCTCGCCTCCTTCCAGGAGCGCCAGACTGAAATGGTGACTCAGGTGGAAGAACTCCGCTTAGCGGTTGCCGCGGCAGAGCAACTGCTCAATGACCTGCGTACGAAGCGCACCACCTTTGCCGAGCAAATTCAGACCCTGCAAAACGAGACCGCTGAGCTCAATCGCCAGCTGACCGACAAAAACGCCCGGCTCGAAATGACGGTCGAAGCGCGCGAAGAGGGATTCCCGTCCGGCGCGCGTCACTTGCTGGAAACCGAAGACGAAAACGTGATCGGCCCGCTGGCCGAACAGTTTACCGCCTCCACCGGATTTGAAACCGCACTCGAAGCGGTGCTTCGCCCTTGGATGGATGCCCTAGTTGTAAAAAGCCGTACGGGCGCCCGCAATGTACTGACGCTTCTGGCTGGAAGCGACCACGGCGCAGTCCGCCTGCTTTCCGCCGATGCCCCCGCGCCCGCACCAGTGCAGGCTGATGGCACCCCGCTTCTCTCTCAGGCTTCCTTTGCCGATGAAGTGGCTCCGCTGGCCGCCCAGCTGCTCGCTAATGTATTTGTCGCCGATAGTCTGCAATCGATTCCGCTCACCCTGCCCGCCGGCGCAATTTTCGTTACTAAAGCAGGCGAACTGCTCACCGCCGAAGGCGCAGCCGAGCTATGGAAGCCCGAAGAGGGCGAAGTAAACCCACTGGGTCGCCACCACCTACGCGAACAGCTACAGGGCGAAATTGAAATACTTTCCAAAGAACTAACCGAAAAACGCGAACGGCTCGAAGCCCTCCGCGCCGAGCAGAGCGGAGCCGGTGATGCGCTTGAAGCCGCCCGCGGCGAGCTCGACGCCCGCCGCCGTACCCTCGCCGTACAGGAAGGGGAAGCGCAGGTCATCACCCGCGAACTCAAATCCGCCCGCGAGCGAGTCGAAACGGTCACGTTCGAATTTAATGCGCTGATCGAAGCCAAGGGCACCGGCGAAGACCGCCGTACCGCTGTCGCCCGCGAAGGGGCCGAGTCGCGCGAAAAACTGGCGAAAACCCGTCAGCTGATTTCTTCCAAAGCCGAAACGCTAAACGCGCTCGAAGAAAAACGCGCTACCGCGCTTTCCGCCACTTCCGAGTGCCGCGTGCAGTACTCCCAGCGCGAGCAACGACTAGAATCCCTACTTAGCCGCCGCCAGCCGCTCGAAGCACGACTCAAAGAACTTCAGGATGTCATCAGCGAGCGCACCCGCGGCGTCAGCACCTATCAGGAACGTGTCGTTCAGCTTAAAGAGACCTCCGCCGGAGCCGAAGGACAACTCGACGGCCTCAAAGAGGCGGTCGCTGCCGCCGAGGCCAAACTGGCCGAAACCCGACAAGTGCGCGAAACCAAAACCGCCTTCCTCAGCGAGCGCGAGCATAGCCTGCGGTCGATGCAACAGCAGCTCGAAGCACTGCAGGGACAGAAAACAGGATTTGAAGTGGAACTGGCCGAGCAGCGGATGCGTCATCAGAATGCGGCGGATCGTCTGACCAGCACCTGGCAGATCACACTCGACGAGCTGGCCCGCGAGCCGGAGCCCGAGTGGGAAGATGAAAAACCCGACATGGAGGAACTCGAAACCCAGGTGGCGGAATACCGCGCCAAGCTTGACTCCATGGGCCCGGTCAACTTGGTTGCCATCGAAGAGCATGCCGAACTCGAAGAGCGCTTCGCCTTCCTCAACCAGCAGGAGGACGATCTCAATAAAGCCAAAGGCCAACTGCTCGAAATGATCAAAAAGATCAATGAGACCACCACCGAAATGTTCAAAGAGACATTCGACAAGGTGAACGCAAACTTCGGTGATATGTTCAAAAGCCTCTTCGGCGGTGGATCGGCCCGACTGGTACTAGTCGACGAAGAAGATGTGCTCGAATCCGGCATCGAAATTATCGCCCGCCCGCCCGGCAAAAAACTGCAGACCATTTCGCTACTGTCTGGGGGGGAGCGCACCATGACCGCGGTCGCCCTGCTCTTCTCGCTGTTTAAAGTGAAGCCGAGCCCCTTCTGTGTGCTCGACGAGCTCGATGCCGCGCTCGACGAAGCCAACGTAATCCGCTTTGTGAAAATGGTGCAGACCTTCCTTGAGCAGTCGCAGTTCATCCTGATCACCCACAGCCGCCAGACCATCGCCGCGGCCGATGTGATCTATGGGGTCACCATGCCCAATCGCGGGGTCTCGCGCGTCATGTCGATGAAGTTCGCCGACTACCAGGACTCCGACGCCGTTAAAGAATAGCAGAAGACGGAACCGCGAAAGAACGCAAGGAACGCAAAAACAGATCAGCCAAAAGAATTGCCCACGAATCACTCGAATGATCACGAATGGGACATCCTAATTTGTTAAAATTGCCACCTCGTTGCCCCACATTCGTGGAGCCCAGCTCGTCTGCGGCTCGATTCGTGCAGATTCGTGGGAAAAACTGATCCAGTTTAGTTACTGATAATTTGACCTGAAATATGTTCGAAAATAAAACCATCGAGTGGGCACGCAGGATTGCAGCGCTAACGCCGTTAAAGAATAGCAGAAGACGGAACCGCGAAAGAACGCAAGGAACGCAAA
>CAYVYL010000067.1:0-1307 GCA_964455665.1 uncultured Verrucomicrobiota bacterium | reverse complement strand
ATAAAACCATCGAGTGGGCACGCAGGATTGCAGCGCTAACGCCGTTAAAGAATAGGGTTATATATTTCGGCCACTAAGGCACAAAGATTCAAAGAATCACTAACCGGACCTGCCCTTGCATCGCTTTGTGTCTTCGAGACTTCGTGGCAATAAGGGAAGCTCTCTTATGACAGAGTACGAAACAAAAGAAGACGGCTCAGAATCCAATGCCATCACATGGGCACGCAGGATTGCAGCGCTGGCGCAAGCCGGGCTGACCTACACTAAAGATCCTTACGAAAAGGAGCGCTGCGAAGAATTGCGCGAGCTGGCCGCCGAAATGATGGCCGCCACATCCGATGTTGAGGCCGGCCACTGGAAAACCATCTTCAAAAACGAATCTGGCTACGCCACCCCGAAAGTCGATGTGCGCGGCGCGGTGTTTCAGGATGGAAAAATTTTGCTCTCCCGCGAGCAGGATGATGACTGCTGGAGCCTGCCCGGCGGCTGGGCGGATGTGAACGACAGGCCGAGCGAGGCCGTCATTCGTGAAGTGCGCGAGGAAACCGGCTATCCGGTCCACTGCACCAAACTCGTCGCCGTGCTCGACCGCGACCTGCACTATCAGAAAGCAGAACACGTCCACCCGTTCCACATCTACAAACTGATGTTCCTGTGCGAGATCACGGGCGAAGCCGATGAGCTGTGCCACGACATCACCGACGCCGCTTTCTTTGATCTGGATGATCTGCCGCCGCTCTCCGAGCACCGCACCCTGCCGCAGCACATCGAGTTGCTCCACCGGCATTATCAAAACCCAGACCTGCCAACGCAGTTCGACTGAGAAGGCTGATTGTGCCAGCACAACCTGCACACAGAATGTGTTGTGGTTTTGTGGAAGAGGTTTACCATTAAATGCGTTCGACGGATCGGCCCAAACAAGCCCGCCGCTGGCATCGACATGCAGGTGCCATTACGAACCTTCAGCATTAGGGATCACATCCAGCAACCGGAGGAATGGACATGGGCGACAAAGGAAAACAGGACAAGAGCAAGCGGGAAAAGAAAAAAGAGCCGCAGCACAGCCTCAAAGAAAAACGGCAGATCAAAAAAGACAAGGCCAAGAATAATTCTAGCAGCATGATCTGACCTATATCCGGCACCTGCCGAATACAGGTTTAGCCAACTGCGCCCCAGCCTTCAACTGGTTTTAAATAAAGCTATATCCGGCACTCAAGCTCTTCGGGATACCGAAGAAGCTCGACCTACAAACAAAATTGCAGGGCGTAATGTCTCCATCGCGCCGCCTTGCGGATGCGCGGACGGCT
>CAYVYL010000066.1:0-6017 GCA_964455665.1 uncultured Verrucomicrobiota bacterium | reverse complement strand
AAAATTGCAGGGCGTAATGTCTCCATCGCGCCGCCTTGCGGATGCGCGGACGGCTGGGACAGCCCTTCGACGATGCTCAGGATAGACCACCCTACCCCATGCCAAACAGATGAGCCGCCACGCTGTGGCTTTCAAAGGTTTGGAAAATCACCTTAGAGTCAGCCCTCACGCCGCGAAGCGCTGTGCCCTCATGCTATGAGTTCACTTTGCCGAGCATTGTTCACGCGATAAGTCTCGTACAGATGCAAGACGTCAGAAGGTGAAGCTGTAGAAATCTACAGCGAATCTTCTGCAACGCCGCAGATGTGCGGGAATCGTCGCGCCTTCGGTGAAAATGGATGAAAATCAATGTTATGAAACAATTCCGCCTATCTGACACAGTCAGCACATCAGAATCTTTTCATCCATTTTCATGAACACAGCTCGAAGCGAGCGACGCTCTCCACATGGTTGGTCTGCGGGAACATATCGACCGGCTGACAGCTAACCAGTTTGTAGAGACCCTCTTCGCAGAGCATCTGTCCGTCGCGCGCCAGCGAGGCGGGGCCACAGCTGACATAAATCACCACGGGCGGCGTGAGCTCGCGCAGCATCTGCACCGCCTTGGGATGCATGCCCGCGCGCGGCGGGTCGGTAATCACAAGATCCGGCAGCCCGAACGCTTCGAGCTCTTCACGGATTTTGCCAAAGTGCATCAAATCCATCTGGCGGAAGGTGCAGTTTTCAACGCCCTGCGTGTCGGCATTTTTCTGGGCGTCGGCGACGGCGCTTTCGACCAGCTCGATGCCGAGCACTTTGCCGCAGTGTTTGGCGGCGAACAGCGCAATGGAGCCCGTTCCGCAGAAGAGGTCGTAGACGGTCTCTGATCCATTAAATGCCGCCTGCTTGATAATCTCGTTATAAAGAACTTCGGCCTGCGCGGTGTTGGTCTGGAAAAAGGAGTTGGGTGAAATCTGGTAGGTGTACTCGCCGAGCCGGTCGGTGATGAAGCCTTCGCCGTAGAGCACATGCTCCTCTTCGTTGAAAGCGACCAGATTTTTACGCGTGCAGATTCCGTTCACAAAGGTGGTCAGCTTGTCGCCGAGCGCGGCCTGCAGCGCGGACAGCAGTTCGGCCATCAGCTCCGCATCCTGCGTGGAGGTGATCAGGTTGACCATCAGCTCGCCGGTCGCGCCGCCCTGCCGCACAACGAGGTTGCGCAAAAAGCCTTCGTTCTTAAAGGTGGAATAGATGGAGAGCTTGCGGTCGCGACAAAAGACGCGCACCGCTTCCACTGCACAATTCATCTCTTCGGTGGCGATGTCGCAGTGATCAATATCAATCGCCTTGGCGAAGCAGCCGGGCGCATGGAAGCCGAGGGCGAAGTCGATCGGCTTGTCGAGTTCCTCCGCGGGAATATCCATTTCGTCAGCGGTGAGGTAGCGCATATCGGTAAAATCCATATCGATTTTATTGCGGTAGCCAAACAGCTCTTTGGCCGGAATACAGTCCGCCACAGCGGGGCTTTCAAAACCGCCAAGGCGTTCGAGGGCATCGAGCACCTGCTTACGCTTCACGCGCAGCTGTTCGGAATAGTCGAAGTGCTGCCACTTGCATCCGCCGCAAACGCCGAAGTATTTGCAACGCGGCTCCGTGCGGCGATCAGAAAATTTGATGACCTCGGTGAGGCGCGCCTGCAGAAACTGCTTTTTGATCTTGGTGACCCGCGCCTGAACCGTGTCGCCGACGGCGACGGGCCCTTCCACAAAAACTTTGATGCCGTCCTCGAGCTGTCCGATGCAGCGGTTTTTGTCCGCGGTATCAAAAATCTCGACCTCAATGATTTCACCTTTTTTCGTCATAAGCGGGCTGTTAAACCACGAAGAGAAGCATCTGTCGATGCTTCTCTTACATATCATCAACTGCGCAACTGCGCATAAGATGATTATTGCAGGCGCAAATTTCAAACCACTAATTCACACACACGAAGTGAGGCTGGCGCTAGTGCGACGGCAGCGAAGCGGCAAATGGACACTAATAAATTGGAGATGGGTAAAAAGCAGAACCAACCGAAAGAGTTTTTCAGCCGGAGGCTCGGTTCGCGTAATTAGCGGTTCGCTTTTTTAAATAGTGGAAAACTCATGCTTCGCTGTTTAAAACCCGGCGAGCCATCCATTGTGCCAGCGCGCCGCTGAGCAGGTTGCCGATGGCGATGCCCGCGACGAGCCCGGGGAATCCGAACCACCGGCTGCCGAGCAGACAGAGCGGGATGACAAAGCCAAAAACGCGCACAAAGTTAATGATCATGACGGGCCGCGGCTTCCCGATCACATTGAGTAGCTGACTCATCCACATGCTGATAAAGATGCCCGCATGACCGGTCACCGCAATGATCAGATAGACGGCACTGAGATGAATGATGATCGGATCGGCACTGAACCACCCGGACATGAGTTTTGCCGTTGGAAGCAACAGCAGGAAAGTGACGACACTGTAGAGGAGAGCGAAACGAGTGCTAATGCGGCGGACTTCCTGCACGCGATGGTGAGCGGCCGCGCCGTAGTTGTGGCCGACAAACGGAACGATCGCCGTGCCATACGCAATGGCAAGGATCAGAAGAAAAGCTTCAATCCGCGTGCCGGTCGCCATGGCGGCCACGGCTTGCACGCCACCGACGCCTGCAGCAATACGGATGTAGAATCCCTGTGCGATGGGATTGAGCGCCTGCGTCAGCGCAGCGGGAATGCCGAGCCGGATGATCTCGCGCCACGACTGAAGCACCTCACGGATGTGCGGAACGGTCCAGTCGATCAGCCGGTGATGAATATGCAGGATAATCAGCGATGCGGATCCGCCCAGCGCACGCGCAATCACGGTGGCAATGGCTGCGCCTTTCATGCCGAAGGCGGGAACGGGGCCCCATCCGAAGATGAGAATGGGGTCGAGAATCACATTCAGCAACGCACAGACACACATGACGATCACCGGGCGGACCATGTCGCCAGCAGCGCGCAAGCAGCCGTCGCTGACCGGCGGCATGATGGCTGCCACCGCGAAGAGAAACCAAACCTGCATGTATTCGCACACGAGGTCCAGCACGCGGCCCTCCGCGCCCAGCACGCTAAAAAGCGGGTCGATTGTCAGGTAGCCGATTACACTGACTACCGCCGTGCCGACAATGGTCAAAACCAGTCCGTCGGAAACCGTACGAGAGGCGAGTTTCCGATTTTTCGCGCCGAGCGCCCGGGAAATGATGGACGCCGCACCGGAGGAAAAACCCATGGCCAGCGCCCCCACAATCATCACGACCGGGAACGTAAAGCCCATGGCCGCCAGCTCGTCGGTCCCCAGTCGCGACACGAACCAGGTGTCGGTCAGGTTGAAAATCATAATGGCGAACATGCCGCCAATGCCGGGGAGCGTGAGTTTGATCAGGTGTGTTTTTACACCTCCGGTCAGTAGTTTACTCATGGGAGCCTTTAAACAGCCGGCCCAGATCTTCGAGAATCATGGTGAGCGAGGGAATCAGCAGGAGCGTGATGAACGTGGCGAAGAGGATTCCGAAGCCGAGCGAAATCGCCATGGGAATCATGAAGCGCGCCTGGCGCGATGTTTCGAAGATCATCGGAAGCAACCCGCCGAAGGTGGTGAGTGTGGTGAGCACGATCGGGCGGAAGCGCTGGATGCCGGCGGTCATGATGGAGTCGTGCACACTCATCCCCTCTTTGCGCTTTTGGTTGAAGAAGTCGATCAAGACGAGGGAATCGTTCACGACCACCCCCGAGAGCGCGACGATTCCGAAAATACTGATCACGCTGAGGCTGTAGCCCATGAGCATATGGCCGATCACTGCGCCGACGATGCCGAACGGAATACTGACCATGATGATTAGTGGCTGGCTGTAGCTTTTGAACGGAATAGCCAGCAGGACGTAGATCAGAACAATCGCGCCAAGCAGCCCTTTAATCAGACCTTGAACGCTTTCACGCTGATCCGCCTGCCGCCCTTCGAAGGAGAAGGACAGGCCCGGATATTTTTTCTGCAGAACGGGTAGTATGTCCGCTTTCATGTCCGTAAGCACCAGATCGGCCTTGTTTTTTGGCGTCACGTTGCCGGAGACCGTGACGGTGCGGCGACCGTCACGCCGGCTGATGGTGGTGTAGGCGCGACCGCGCTCCATGTTGACCACTTCGCGCAACGGCACCTCGATGCCGGTCGGGGTCAGCAGGATCATCGACTCCATGCTGAACTCGGTATCGCGTTCGGCTTCCGGAAGGCGCACCTTCACCTTGATTTCATTGCGACCGCGCTGCTGACGAATCGCCTCGGAGCCATAATAGGAGTTGCGCACCTGCCGGGCGACGCCCGCCGAGGTGAGGCCGAGGCTGCGGCCTTCGGGCTTCAAGGTGAAGTCGATCTGCGGTTTTCCGGGAGTAAACCCGTCATCGATATCACTGACCATCGAATATTCGCCCAAGGCTTCGGCCAGGTCCGCACTGGCCTGTTCCAGCACGTTGATGTCGCGATGCGACAGTTCCACTGTCAACGCATCAGAGCCGCCGCCGGGGCCGCCGCTGTCGGCGCGATAACGAATGGTGTCCATACCGGTAATCGGGCCGGCTTTCTGTCGCCAGCGATCTACAAAATCAGCCGTGGAAACGGGGCGCACGGTGGCATCGACCAAGTCGATGGTAACCGACCCGCTGTGTCCGCCCGTCACGCCGCGCCCACCGGTTCCGATATAGGACAAAACACCTTTAATCTGCTTTTGGCCGGTCTCCTCTTCAATTTCCCGCACCACCTCTTCGCCGGCGCGAATAATTTGATCATGCGCCGCTTGGGTTTTATCGACCGGCGATCCGTACGGAAGCTTGAAGGTGCACTGCGCCACGTCAGATTCCACACTCGGGAAAAGTTCGAATCCCATGCGCCCGCTTTTTACATAGCTGAGCGTAAGAATCAGAACAAACAACCCGATGGCAACGGTGAGGTAGCGACGGCGCAGGGTGAGGTCGAGAAACGGGCCGTATTTTTCGCGGACAAATCGCGTGAAGGCTTTGCCAAAACGCTGTTGTGCCCGATGAATCGCATGCGGTTTTTTCAGGTCTTTTTGGTGAGCCAGATGAGCGGGCAACACAAACAGCGCTTCCACCAGCGAAATCACGAAGGTGGAGCAGACCACCAGCGGGATGGCGCTGAAAAACTTGCCCATAACGCCCGGTACAAAATAGAGCGGCATGAAAGCGACGATGTTCGTCAGGATACTAAAGGTGACCGGCATCGCAATCTGGCGGGCGCCGACAATGGCCGCGCGCAAGAACGGCATCCCATCTTGATGGTTGTGGTAAATATTTTCGCCGACGACAATGGCATCGTCCACCACAATCCCCAGTGCCAGAATGAAGGCAAACATCGAAACCATATTGATGCTTATATCCATGGCCGGCATAATCAGAATGGTCCCAAGAAATGAAATCGGAATTCCAATCATCACCCAGAACGCCAAGCGCATTTCGAGGAAAAATCCGAGCACAATGAAGACAAGAACCAACCCGAGCAGGCCGTTGCGCAGTAGCAAATTTATACGCTGACGAAACATGTCGGCGCGGCTGTTCCACGTCGTCAATTCAATGCCTTCGGGAAGGGTTGCCCGCAGCTCGTCGAGCACCTCAACCACCGACTCCTCAATGGAGATGGGGGTTTCTTTTCCGACGCGATAAACGCTCATGGTCAGCGCGGGTTTGCCGTTGAAAAAGGTAAACTTGTCGGAGTCATCGAAGCTATCGCGAATGGTGGCGACATCTTCGAGCAGCACCTGCGTTCCGTCGGCGCCGGTAATCAACGGAATCTTACCGAACTGCTCGCCAACATCGCGGCGATCGCGCACGCGAACCAGAATTTCGCCGCTGGAAGTCTTCATGCCGCCGCCCGGCGTTTCGACCGACGCGCGGGCAAGGATATCCGCCACATTGGCCAACGTCAGATTATAGGAGCGCAAGGTGTCCTGCGGAATTTCAATGGCAATCTCATAGCTACGC
>CAYVYL010000065.1:0-6350 GCA_964455665.1 uncultured Verrucomicrobiota bacterium | reverse complement strand
GACAAACCGGCCGTCGTGACTCCCGACCAAACCGTCACCTACGCCGAGCTCGATGCACAGTCGGACGCCATCGCCGCCGGCCTGATCAAACGCGGCATCCAGCCGGGCGATCACATCGGCCTCTACGGATTGAACAGCTCCACCTTCGTCGCGATCTACCTCGGCATCCAAAAAGCGGGCGCCGTGGTTGTTCCGATCAATCTGATGCTCAACCCGGAGGAGGTCGCATGGATCCTAACCGACGCCGACGTAACCACCTTCTTCTATTTCGACCGTTTTTCTCCGGCTGTTTCCGCGATCCGTGCCGGGCTCCCGAAAATTAAAAACTTTATCTGTGCCGGACAAAACCCATCCAATCCAGCAGATCTTCTCTTCCCCGAACTACTGAACTCTGAACTCCGAACTCTGAACTCCACAATCGACCCGGAGTCGACTGCGGTGATCATCTACACCTCCGGAACCACGGGTCACCCAAAGGGAGCGATGCTGACACACACCAATCTAGTGAGTGATGCCCTTGCTGCGGGCAAAGCGCTGAAACTGCGTCCAGGTGCCGAACGCTTCTTCGTCGCCCTGCCGATGTTCCACGCCTTCGCCTCAATGGCCGGAATAATTATTCCCCTGCTCCACGGTTCGTCACTAGTGCCAGTGCCAAAGTTCGATCCGTCGTTGACCGCCGAGCTGATCGAGAAAACCGATGCGACCCTTTTCCTTGGCGTGCCGAGCATGTACAACCTGCTGCTGCGCTTGCCGGAAAAATACACCCCCGCCATCCAGAAGCTTCGTTTCTGCGTATCGGGCGGCGCGGCGATGCCGCAGGAAATTATGCAGCGGTTCGAGGAACGTTTCGGCGTGCTGATTTATGAAGGAGACGGCCCGACTGAATGCGCGCCGGTCACCTGCTTCAATCCGATTGAGGGCCTACGCAAGCCGCTGTCCGTCGGACTCTCCATTCCGGATGTTGAAATGAAAATCATGGACGAAACCGGCAACGAAGTGCCGACCGGCGAAGCGGGCGAAATTTGTGTGCGCGGCCCGAATGTGATGAAGGGCTACTGGAAACAGCCCGAAGAAACCGCCAAGTCGTTCTTCGGCGAGTGGTTCCGCACCGGCGACATTGGCACCGAAGACGAGGATCATTATTTTTACATCGTCGACCGCATCAAAGACATGGTGATCGTCAACGGCATGAATGTGTATCCGCGCATGGTGGAGGAAGTGCTCTATAAACACAAAGCGGTGCGCGAAGCCGCGGTCATCGGCCAGCCCCACCGACTGCACGGCGAGGTGCCGATCGCCTACATTTCAGTTAAGGAAGGCGGCAATACTTCCGAAAAAGAGATTCGCGCATTCTGCTTCGAGCATCTGGGAAACCATGAGGTTCCCAAAAAAGTGACGTTCCTCGACGAGCTGCCGAAAAATGCAGCGGGCAAGATCGTGAAGCGCGAACTGCGCAAAACCGGCGAAATCGAACGAGGAATTGTATCCGATGAAGATTGATGAAAAACAGGCCGTTCAAAATCTGATGGAGTTGCTGGCGGCGGAAGGCCCGAGCGGCAGCGAAGGGCCAGTCGCTGAAGTGGTTAAGCAACAATTGCTAGCGGCCGGTGCGAAACCGGCGTGGTTTTCCTTTAAGGGAAAAAGCCGCCTGCCGAAACATTTTACCATCGGCAATTTGATCGTAAAAATTCCCGGTACGACAAAAGCGCCACGCATCATGTTTGCCGCGCATCTCGACACCGTGCCGATTTGCCAAGGGGCTTTCCCCATTAGAAAAGGCAATATTGTTGTCCCGAAGGGGAAAACCGGACTGGGCGGCGATAACCGCGCGTCGGTCGCGGCGATTGTGACGATGGCACAGACGATTCTACAAAACGACCTGCCCCGCCCGCCGATCACCCTGCTCTTCCCAGTCGGCGAAGAAAACGGTCTACACGGGGCCAAGGCGTTTGAGCCGCCCGACGGCGGCAACCCGGCGATGTGTTTTAACCTCGACGGAAGCGGCGAGCGCGGTGGCGTAGTCGGCGCACTGGGCGCCAACCGCTGGGTCGTCAAAATTCACGGCAAAAGCGTTCATGCAGCGGTGAACCCGGAAGGCGGAATCTCCGCAGCAATCATCGCCACACACGCCATTGCCGACGCGAAGGTAAAAGGATATTTCGGACGGATTGATCAAGGTTCGGTTAAAGGAACAGCGAACGTCGGCTCGATCAACGGCGGCGAGGCGGACAATCAGGTGATGGATTCACTGACGGTTACCGGCGAGTGCCGCAGCCACAGTGCGACCTCGCTGGCGAAAATTTCCACTGTTTGGAAAAACGCATTTGAGAAGGCGACGCGCAGACTGAAAAACGATGTGGGCGAATGCGGATCGGTGGATTTCACGCTCTCCAGCGATTACCGCAGCTTTAAGCTCAAACAAAGCGAACCGGTGGTGAAGCGCTTCCTAAAGGCCGCGCCGCAGGCGGGCCGCAAGGCGAAAGTCGAGATGATCAATGCCGGGCTCGATGCAAACATTCTGAACGAAAAAGGAATTCCGACCCTTACATTCGATGCGGGCAATCACCACGCGCACGACCTCAATGAATACGTGGATATCCCGCGCTATCTGGAGGGATGCAAATTAGCGCTTTCGCTGGCCACCCTACTCTAATTCAGCACGCTTACGGCGGATACGGTTTTGGCGGAGATACGCCTTCGCCAAGGCTTCGGCGCACAGGGAGAGGGATTGACGCGCCGAAGGCGCTCCCCACTCTGCGAGCGGGGCAGTCGGCTCCGCCTCTCGAACCCAGCGTTCTCATCCCTCTCATACAATAAAAAAACCGCTCGTTGGCGGTTTTGGCGGAGAGAGAGGGATTCGAACCCCCGGAACCTTGCGGCTCTCCGGTTTTCAAGACCGGTGCATTAAACCACTCTGCCATCTCTCCAAGTGAGCGGGAAATATACGGAGCCGGTAGAGAATATCAAGCCCTACCCGCAATACTTCTGCAAAACGGCAAGCAGGCTGTCGCGACGTACCGGTTTGGCGAGATAGTCGTCCATGCCAGCATCCAGACATTTTTGCCGGTCTTCTTTAAGCGCATGAGCTGTAATAGCCACAATCGGAATGTCCCGAAGTTCACCAACCATCTGCCGGATGGCGCGGGTCGCTTCAAAACCATCCATAACCGGCATTTGGCAATCCATGAAGATGAGGTCGAACTTTTTATCGGGAATAGCCTCTAGCGCCTCCGCACCGTTATTCACCACGGTGACGGTGCCCCCGAATTTCGTGATCATGGCAACAGCCACTTTCTGGTTCACTAGATTGTCTTCCACCAGCAGAACTTGCGCATCAATCTCTGTTGATACCGGAGCAGGAAGCTCCACCAGCAGGGGCTCGTCTTCTTCCAACGGCGGGAGAATGACGTTGAAATCAAAGGTTGTGCCCTGACCCTCCGCGCTGGACACGGAAATTTTTCCGTTCATCAACTCTACCAGTTGCTTGGTGATCGCCAAGCCCAGCCCGGCACCGCCGTGTTCCCGGGTGGACGATGTGTCGCCCTGTGTGAACTTGTCAAACACTCTCTTCTGAAGCTCCGGCGACATGCCGACTCCGGTGTCTTTTACATTCGCGATCAGATTCCATCCATTTTTAATCTTCTCGGCCTGCAGATGAATCTTCACATTTCCTTCATTGGTAAATTTCAGTGCATTCCCGATCAAGTTAATCAGCACCTGGCGAATCCGGCTGGCATCGCCCATCATTTTGTCTGGAATATCCGGATCAACGATCAAGGAGAGGTCGATGCCTTTTTTATGGGCCCGATCCGAAAAAAGGAGGGTCGCTTTTTTAGCGATTTCGCGCAGACAGAACGGCGCCATCTTCAGATGCACTTCGCCAGCCTCAATACGGGAAATATCAAGTAGCTCGTCAAGGATGGTCAACAGCTCTCGAGTGGAGTCCATCGCGGTCTGGGCCAGCTCGCGCTGCTCGTCATCAAGCTCTGTATCCAGCAGAAGATAAGTCATTCCCATCACGCCGTTCATCGGCGTACGGATTTCATGGCTCATGTTGGCAAGAAACTCGCTCTTCGCCCGGCTGGCCCGCTCGGCAAACTCTTTGGCCTTCACCAGTTCCTGGCTCGCCCGTTTAATCTCTGAAAGATCAATGTCGATGGCGTACATCTCACGCTCACCACGCTGATTGAACGTGGCGAGCCTTGAAGAATAGACCGGTACCATCTGACCATCCTTCCGGCACTTTGTCATCTCGCCGGCGGGACTGGGCTGTCCGGTTTTCACCGCCGAATCGATTTCGACCACTACTTCATCGCGACATGCTTTGGGTATAACAAGCGTTTCGATTTTTTTACCAAGCGCCTCTTCGCGCGGATAGCCATACAAAAGCTCACTTGCGCGGTTCCAGAAAATAACCTCATGATCCGCGCCATACCCCTGCACGGCAATATGCGGAATTTCTTCAAAAAGAAACTGAAGGCGTTTTTCGCTCTCCTGAAGCGCGTCATTAATGCGCCGGCGGTCCGTGATATCCTGACCAACGGTTTGGATCTCAATGACGCGGCCCGCCTCATCGAAAATCGCAGTTACTTCCCAGTGAACCCAAGCGGTGTGCGTCTTTGAACGCACACGGTACTCGGTCGCTACAGATTTTTCGCTCTGCGTGATCAGAGCCTCCATGGCCTTTTTGGGCTGCTCCAGATCATCGTTATAAACATAGGGATGGAAGAATTCTCCGATCAATTCGTCGCGATTACTCCCCAGGAATTGGCAAAAGGCCTCGTTAACAAATGTGAACCGGCCGTCGGTATCAAGCCGGACAATCAAACTCTTCTGGCTTTCAACCAGTCCCCGGTAACGCGTTTCACTTTCCTTCAACGCCCGCTCGGACTGTTCCCGTTCCGTCATATCACGCACCAACAGCAATACCGCTGTTTTGCCTTCATAACGAAGCGGAGCTCCAATGACTTCCACAGGGACGGCCCGTCCGCTGCCGTCTAACGACAGCCCTTCGTACCGTTTCAGTTCACCGGTAAACCATTTTGGAAAGTCCCGCTTCACCTCGTCGCGCTGTGCCTCCGGCACCATATCGAGAATGTTCTTTCCGACAATCTCGTCGCGCGTCATGCCGTGAAAGTTGCAGGCGACAGGGTTGGCATCCAGAACAAACCCGTCTTCGTCCCTAATAAAAATCGCATCCGGTGAGTTCTGGAAAATCGCGCGCAGCCGCTCTTCACTGTTGCGAAGCTGTTGCGTTTTTTTGTAGATATGACGGGTCAACCGGATATCCCACAACCAGAAAAGCAACACCGCCAACAGCAATCCAATGATTCCAATGATGACGTAGCTGCTGTAACGGAAAAGATAGGATCCGACGGACTGATAGTCCGGTCCAAACCACTTTTGTGCAATCCAGCGTATAACACCCTGCTGATTGGATTCCTCTGCGGCGGCGCTCAGGATTCCCAGCAATTCCTGATTGTCCGCCTGCACAAACAAACGCATTTCGCCACGTTTAAGAGACTCCCCTAGAGGACGTAAACTGCCGGCCTTCTGATTCAAACTTAGAAGATAGATCAGCGGAATATCGGTGGCGATCAATGCATCCGCACGCCCCTCTTCCACGAGCTTGATCATCCCCTCAAGCGTGGTGCAATCGAGAGCCTCAACGTCTATGCCTCTTTTCGTCAGTAGCCCGGCTGAACGCTCCTGCGCAACCACGGCTCCGTTCAGATCTTCAAGCGCTTTAAAGGAACTGCCGGCCGGGACATAGACCGTTGTGGTCAATCCGATCAGACCCGCTGTAAATGCCACGGAGTCGTCGTGCTGACCGTGCGCATACATGAAAGCGGCATCAAACCGTCCAGAGAGAATCCCCTCCAACATTTGGTCCTCGGCAGCCGACGTCAGCTCGATATCAAACCCGTACCGATCCTCCATCCAGCGAACGAAATCGGGAAGAATCCCGATGGCGTCCCCTTTAGGGTCGCGGGAGGACAGCGGCACAAAACTTTCGTTATATGCAATCCGGACCGGCCGGTCACTCTCCGCCAACCAAGCACGCTGCGATTCGGTTAAACCGGCCGACGCAGAGCCCGCCAACAACAGCACCAAAAGAAGTACATTCCAGAGAAAGCTAAACCTAGTTACACGCATGATCCAAGGTTATATACAAAACGAGCTCACGTCGAGTGGTTAAGAGATCGTTTTTCCTAATTTTGCGAAAGGCGACCTCATCCTGCCTTTCAGGATATTTCCAACCATTTTTGGGGAAAAAGAAACCCGTTTTTCCAAGGTTGCACAGTCACAAACCAAGTGCAACAACTGGCGGCATGGTTCATCCTTCGAGT
>CAYVYL010000064.1:0-6454 GCA_964455665.1 uncultured Verrucomicrobiota bacterium | reverse complement strand
GGACGTCGCGTCTACATTTTGATCCAAAACTTTATCAACCGCCGTCATGACGGTTGCGATATCCTTCATCTCATTTAAATGCTGCATCAGTTCCCGGCGACCGCGCAGACCCTTGAGGTATTGCGCCAGATGCGGCCGGAATGTCAGACAGGCCGCCGTCTCCGGAACAAACTTCTCTTTGCGCCGACGCTCTGCGATCGATGCCTCGTTCAGCTCGACCAGACGCAGCAGATGCGCCTCGATCACCTCGCGCCGCTCTTCATGGGTCGGCGATGGCGTTCCTGGATTCTTAATCTGCTCAAACAGCCAGGGGTTGCCGACCGCGCCGCGGCCGATCATGACGCCGTCAACGCCTGATACGCGCACCATTTCAGTCGCGTCCTCCGGCGCAAAGACCCCGCCGTTTCCAATGACTGGAATCTTGAGTGCCTGTTTGACCTCCCCCAGCTTTTCCAAGTCGGCATCGCCTTTATGGAAATTGCAGGCCAACCGCCCATGCACGGCAATTAAGTCCGCACCGGCATCTTCAATGATTTTGGCAATGGTCAGGTGGTCGGGAAACGCCGGGCTGAAGCCGATGCGGGTTTTTACGCTGACGGGAAGCGAAACCGCCTTTTTGACGGCACGGACAATTTCGCCGATTTCCTCCGGCTCTTTCATCAGCGCGGCGCCCGCGCCGCGTCGGACGACCTTTTTAACCGGACAGCCGCAGTTGAGGTCGATCCAGTCGAAGCAGCCGAGCTGCTCAATGTACTGCGCGGCCTCGACCATGGCCTCGACCGATTTGCCGAAAATATGCCCAGCAATTGGATGGTCCTGCTCCGATACGTCCAGAAGCTGAAAGGTTTTCTGTGAATCGCGGCGGATCCCTTCGGCGCTGGTCACCTCGGTATAACAGGCACCCGCGCCGTGTTCTTTGCAGATGGAGCGGAACGCGGCATCGGTGTAGCCCGCCATCGGGGCGAGCACAACCGGAAAGTCGATCGTCACATTTCCAAATTTAAGGGGATTCAACATCGGAGAAAGGTATCACCCACGAATCACACGAATCGACACGAAAAACAATTGATCCGGGTTTGTCCGGTTGTTGTACTAAAAAATACAGGTTCTGTTCGTATAATCCCAAGCCTCACCCGCATCTAAACACGCATCTATCTTCAAGAAGTCAGGATTAGATTTATGAGCAAGAAAAAGTCCGCCCACATACAAAACAACGGGTATCATCAAACAGGTTGTTATCACTACGCTTACAACTATGACTTTCTTTTTCATTTAAAAATTATTCGTGCATATTCGTGTGATTCGTGGGCGGTTCTTTATGTCCGAATAAGCGCGAGAACTTTGTCGCGCTTTTCAACCATCTGCTCCGGCGTTTTGGCCTCGAGGTTCAGACGGACGAGCGGCTCGGTATTGGAGCAGCGGACGTTGAACCACCAGTCGGCGTATTCATAGGTTTTTCCATCCAGCTCAAAGGGTTTCGCATCGCCGTACTGTTCGTCAAGACGGGTGAAGACGGCGGGGACATCGGCGACCTTGGAGTTGATTTCGCCGGAGGCGAAGTAGCGCTTGATCGGCCGGATGAGTTCGGAGAGCGTTTTGCCGGTTTCGCTGATCAGGTTGGCCACGCAGATGGCGGCCATCGAAGAGCTTTCGGTGTAGTAGTTGTCGCGGAAGTAGTAGTGACCGGAGAGCTCGCCGGCGAAAACGGCGTCGGCTTCACGCATCTGCGCTTTGATAAAGGCGTGACCCACGCGGCTCATCAGGGCCGTGCCGCCGGCTTCCTCAATCACTTCTTTAACCGCCCAGCTGCTGCGCAGGTCGTAGAAAATGTTGGAGCCAGGAAATTTTTCGAGCATGGACTGGGCAATCAGCGCGGTGATCATATCCATGGACACATTCTCGCCGTTTTCGTCGAGGAAGCCGGCGCGATCGGCGTCGCCGTCAAAGGCGATCCCGAAGTCATAGCTGCCCTCTTTGAGTTTGGCTGAAATGTCTTCAAGCGTTTCGAGATCGAGTGGATTGGCTTCGTGGTTCGGGAAGGTGCCGTCGAACTCGTCGTACATCGGAGTGATGTTGAACATGGCTTCGGTGAAGGCGCCGCCTTCGGAGATGCCCATGCCGTTGGCGTAGTCGATGAGTACGTTGAGCGGCTTGCTGATCTGCGCGAAGGAGCGAACGTGCTCAAAGTATTCCGGTTTGATGTCATACTCCGTGACGGCTCCGGGCGTGGCGGCCGGCGCATCGAAGGATTCTTCGTTGACGATGCGTTCGATGTCGGCGATGCCGGTTGCACCGGAAATCGGAATGGCCAGCTCGCGGCAGATTTTCATGCCGTTCCATTCGCCGGGATTGTGCGAGGCGGTGATGATTGCGGAGCCGTCGGCGCCAAGCTTGCCGTTGGCGTGGTAGGACATCGGCGTGGAGGCCAGCCCGATGTTGATCACATCCACTCCCTGCAGGGTGAGCCCTTTAGCCATCGCCTCAAAAAGAGGTGTTGAATGCGGGCGCATGTCGTAACCAATCACAAACTTTTTCGGTTTCAGGAACGTCGCAACCGCGCGCCCGATTTTGAAGGCAATTTCGTCGGTCAGCTCTGTGCCGTAGATTCCGCGAATATCGTATGCTTTATAAATTCCAGCCATCGTCTCTCTCCTGTTTTAAAAAAAATGAGTGCCTGTTTTATTCAGAATCGCCAGGGGTTTCAACAAAACCTTCTATATATAGAACGATCGCCGGCTCATCAGAGTTCATCGGGATCATCCGCAGCGCTTTTTTTTGTTTACCGTGCCGGTTTTTTGCTTTGTACACTGCGGTCAGTTTCGCCGTTTCCCCCGGCCCGATCATCCGTTTGTCCATCTGCCCTTTGGTGCAGCCGCAGGAGGTATGAATATATTTATGAACGTAGGTGAGGTCGCCCTCATTGCGGATAATAAACACGTTGGTGATCACCGCCGTCTGGTCGACCGTTCCGAATTGATAAACCGGTTCATCGCAAACCAGCTTGTAGCCCTCCACCGCATTTCCAACCATTGGAAAAAGAAGAATCAGGAGTCCTGCTATTCCGAGTTTTCCGCCTCGGCGGATCTGCCGAAGGCATGACAGGTTTCCAGTTTCAAGTTTCATAACAAATCCTGTTTCGTTCCACCGGGAGCCAGACCGAATAACTGAAAACCGCGCGGAAGCACCACGCGCCCTTGCGGCGTGCGTTTGATGAAGCCTTCCTGAATCAGGTACGGTTCATACACCTCTTCAATCGTGTCGGCCTCTTCGCCGACCGAAACCGCCAGCGAGCTGATGCCGACCGGGCCGCCGCCAAATTTTTCAATCATCGTTTCAAGAATACGTTTATCCATCTCATCAAGGCCGCTGTCGTCGATGTCGAGCAGCGCCAGCGCTTTGGCGGCGATCTCTTTGGTGATGATGTTATCGGCCTTCACCTGCGCGTAGTCTCGGGCGCGGCGCAGCAGGTTGTTGGCAATGCGCGGCGTACCGCGCGAGCGGCGGGCGATTTCGAGCGCGCCGTCCGGCTCAATATCGACATTCAGGATGCGCGCGGAGCGTTCAATAATTATTTTTAGCGTCGCCGCGTCATAATAATCGAGCCGGTTGAGTAGGCCGAAGCGCGAGCGCATCGGCGCGGAAAGCAGTCCACTGCGGGTCGTTGCGCCGATCAGCGTGAACGGCTCAATGTTGAGCCGCACCGAGCGGGCGTTCGGCCCCTGATCGATCACAATATCGATCACAAAATCCTCCATCGCGGAATAGAGATATTCCTCGACCGTTTTCTGCATGCGGTGAATTTCGTCGATAAACAGCACATCGCCGCGCTCGAGGCTGGTCAACAGTCCGGCCAGATCGCCAGGCTTGTCGATCACCGGCCCAGAAGTGCATTTAATGTTTGCGCCCATCGCTTCGGCGATGATGTACGCCAGCGTGGTTTTGCCGAGGCCGGGCGGGCCAGACAGTAGCGCGTGGTCGAGCACATCCTCGCGCGCTTTCGCCGCTTCAACAAACAGCTCAAGCCGTTCTTTGATCTTTTCCTGGCCGGTAAAATCCTCGAACCGCGCCGGACGCAGCTTGAGATCAAAGTCCTGATCGGGACGATTCAATGTTGTAACAGTATGATCCATTTATTTTCCCGTAAGGGCCTTTCGGATGATTTCTTCGACGGAAGCGTCGGTATCCGCACCAACCTTTTTAATCATCTTGCGGGCATCGTCCTGTTTGTAGCCAAGCGAAACCAGAGCGAGCGCGGCGTCGCGCAGGCGGTGGTCGCCCGGCTCCGCATCCACTCCAGCCAGGAACTCCAGCGCTTCGCCGGCAGTAAATTTGTCGCGCAGCTCCACAATCACCCGCTCGGCGGTCTTTTTGCCGATTCCGGAGATGGAAGAAATCCGTTTCACATCGCTTTCAACCAGCGCGGCCTTCAGCTCGCGCACCGAAAGACCGGACAGCGCGCTGACGGCGATTTTCGGTCCGATGCCGTTCACGCCCAGCAGCAGAGTAAACATCCGGCGCTCCTCATCGGAAGAAAACCCGAACAGCGCCTGCGAAGAATCGGTGATGTGATGATAAATTAGAAGTCGAGATTTTTCACCCTCCGGCGGCAGTTGATCGAAACTGCTAAGTGGCACCGCCACCTCATAGCCGACGCCGCCGACGTTCATCACAACGCGCGCGGGCTGCTTTTCCTCAAGGATTCCGTCCAGAAAGGTAATCATGCGAGCCAATGTATCAGCCTGATCCGTTTTTTCCAAGCTTTGGAAATCGGTTCGCTAGAAGATTAGCAACTGCGCATATACACAGTTGCTGATGATGCATGACGGAGCGCCGGCCAACTCGAAATTAAACAGAAAAGCCCCCCCGAATGTTCGGAGAGGTAGTTCTTCAATAAGAATTCCACAGATGGATTTCTTATTTTTTAGCGGCTTCGCGGTTGCGCTCTGCAATACGTTTTTTGCGGAGAACACGGCGGCGCTGCTTTTTACGTTGTCTGAGTTGCTGTCCCATTAGTGCGGAAGGTTGTAGCTGAAGCCGTCCGTCCCGTCAAATGCTTTTGGTAAAAACTGGATTTCATCTTCCAGCCTCCTAGAATACAAAAAGATTTTCCGGAGAGCCCTAATTATGAAAAAAACACTGTTAACCGCCGTCACCGCCGTCCTGCTTCTTAGCGGATGCCAACCCTATCAGGCCGCCCAAAGCTCACGCACCCGCCAGACGGAGGATCAGCTCATCGCTCAAGAAACCCAGCGCCGCATGGCCGGACGCATTGAAACGCTCGAAATGGAGATCGGGCGCATCAGCCGCGAACTAGATACGCTGCGGCAGACCCTGGATGTCCGATACAACCAACTGGAACAGAAAAGCGAGGCTGACAAACGCGAACTGATCACTCAGCTCACCGCGCAGCTCGAAAAACTGCTGGCGCAAGCCCCATCGGTCGCGCAGCCCGCGCCGGCCGCGTCCGGAGAAAATGTTTACGGCTACGAACACATCGTTCGCCAAGGGGAAACGCTCTCCACCATCGCCAAGGCCTACAACGTCACAGCCAAAGCAATCATCGAATCCAATAAAATCAAAAACCCCGACCGCCTCTCCATCGGTCAAAAACTGTTTATTCCGGAATAATAGGAGAATGGAGTACGGGAGTGGTGGATGAATGGAAGAAACCCAACAATCCAACACTCCGGCAATCCAGTCATCCAAACCCCAAGGAGGTACCCATGAGCCTGACCCCGTCCACCATGCTTGAGCTCGGAACCCGCGCGCCCGACTTTTCGCTGCCGGATGTCTGCACCGGCCAAACCGTTAACCTCCGTGATTTCTCAGAAAAAGGAGCCCTGCTTGTCATCTTTATGTGTGCGCACTGTCCCTTTGTTAAACTGGTCGAAGAGGAACTGTCCGCCATTGGACGAGAGTTTCAGGAGCAGGGCCTCGGCATGGTCGCCATCAGCACCAACGATGCAGAAAATTATCCCGACGACGCGCCGGAACTTCTCAAAGAGCAGGCCGACCGTCTCGGCTTCACCTTTCCCTACCTGTACGATGAATCGCAGGAAGCCGCCAAAGCCTATCGCGCCGCCTGCACGCCCGACCTGTATCTGTTCGATAAAGACATGAAACTGGTCTACCGCGGACAGCTCGACGACGCCCGCCCCGGCAACGAAAAACCGATCACCGGAAAAAACCTGCGCGCCGCCATCAACGCCGTTTTGGCCGGCGAAGAGGTCACCGAAAGCCAGCTTCCGGCCACGGGATGCAACATCAAATGGAAGCCTGGTAACACACCGGACTACTTCGGCTAGGCACAAAAAAACAGACCCAACGGTCTGCTGATTCATATGGCTTGCCAGCCGAAGCCTTGGCGAAGGCTGGTGCTCGAGGAGGGACTCGAACCCTCACGACCTTAACGGCCACTAGGCCCTCAACCTAGCGCGTCTACCAATTCCGCCAC
>CAYVYL010000063.1:0-6459 GCA_964455665.1 uncultured Verrucomicrobiota bacterium | reverse complement strand
CGGCGGCCATCATCTTCTTACCTTCGCCGTCGCGTCGGACAGTAAAGTCGAAGCCGGATGCCGCGCCCTGCTCTTCCGGAGTCAGAATTTGAACAAAGAATTTACTTTTGGCGGCAACCCAGTTCGCCATCTTCGGAGCCTCTGGCATAATCTGTGCAAGCATCTCCGGAGTGGATCTGAACGCCTGAACGCCCTTCTGCATTTTGCGGAACTTTTTGCCCCAATGAGAAACCCCTTCCGCCGGCGCAAAGGTGTCGATCCCCAGTGTCGTTATGCCTCTCATTGCGGAAACTCCGGCTGGGTTAGCCATCGGGCCGGTAGGCAGGCGGAGTTCGGGCAAGGCCCACGGGATATCGGAGGTATTGACGAATTCGTCTTCAACGATCAGTAGGTAGTGATCGTCAAGTTTGAGCGTGCGTTTAAACAGCTGTCCGTCGCCGAGCGGTGCGGTGTAGAGCAGGCCATCTCTGGTTTCGGTCAAAGCTCCGGCACCAACGGGAAGCGCGTCATAGCGCAAAGCGGGCGCGGATGCGAAATCGAGCACGACCGGGCCGCTGTCGTCGGTGTTGAGTTCGGGATAGTTTTTGAGCACGGCAGAAACCACGGCGCCGCCGTGCGAGGAAACGGTTAGTTCAATGTTTTCGTTGTAGAGGTACAGGATCTGTTCCGGCGGAAGCTCTTCAACTTTTTCCGGCACGACTACCACCGGCGCTTCCACCACTGGCACGATCAGAGCCGGAGCGGCCTCTTCAGCGGCCTCCGAGGCGGAAGGGGTCTCCGCGCTTTGCTCCGCCACCGGCTGTTCCGGGCGCGGGAAATACTTCTTTTCAAGCGCCGGGTAAAACTTCATCCAGGCGAACATCAAAACCACCAGAATGCCGACAATTATAAAATCATTTTTTCTCATAGTGTTATTCTTTCGTTTCTGCCTTCGGCAGATCCGCCTTTGGCGGAAAAATCGTTCAAACCGTTTAAGTCGGCTTCTGACTTCTGTCCTCTGATCTCTGTTCTCTGGCTTCCGGCACGGGGTCAATTCCCCCCGGATTCCACGGGTGACAGCGGCAGATCCGCTTCAGGCTAAGCCAAAGACCGGTTACTATGCCATGCTTGCGCAGGGCTTCAATCGTATAATCTGAACAAGTTGGATAGAACCGGCAGTGGGCAGGAAAACAGCGGGAGACCCGCTGATAGCCCTGCACCAACCAAATCATGAGGCGGCGGATCATTTTAGCAACCCCGCGTTGCGGGCCAACCGCAACAGCTCGGTCTCGACCTCCTCATGGGTGGCGCCGAGAATGTTGCGCCGGCCAATAATGACCACGTCAACTTCGCCGCTGAATTCGGCGCGATGTTCGCGGTAGATGGCGCGCAGAACGCGGCGGGCGCGGTTGCGGTCAACGGCGCGGTTGCTCACTTTTTTGCTAGTGACCACGCCGAAGCGAAGCGATGCGCCCTCGCCTTTACGGAGCCAAAGCACCATAAAACGGCCAACAAAGCTTCTTTTCTGCGCAAAAGCCTCCCTGAACAGAGAGGCTTTAATTATGCGTTGTTTTTTGGAAAGCGTGTTTCCAGCCACCGGTTTCCTCCGGTTTATTTTTATGCGTCGGCGACAGTCAGGCGCTTGCGGCCTTTCTGGCGACGACGTTTCAGAATGGCGCGGCCATCAGCGGTCAGCATGCGTTTGCGAAAGCCGTGCTTACGAGCGCGTTTAATTTTGGATGGTTGCCATGTACGTTTCATTGTTCAAATCTCCACTAAAATCCCAAAAGAGCGGGACACCCTACCAATTCGCCCTGAGGTGTCAAACTTTTAACTGCACATTCCGGCCCCTCCTAGTACACTGCTGACAGAGGAGAGACGTATGGCGACCATTTTAGCACTCGATCAGGGAACCAGTAGCTCACGGAGCATCCTCTTTGATGAAGGCGGCGAGATTCTCGGCTCCGCCCAGCAGGAATTCCGGCAAATTTACCCACAGCCCGGATGGGTCGAACACAATCCGGCGGACATTTGGACATCCCAACTGGAAACCGCCCATAAGGCACTGCGGCAGGCCGATATCGCCGCACCGGATGCTATCGGCATCACCAATCAGCGCGAAACCGTGGTTCTGTGGGATCGCGCCAGCGGCGAGCCGCTCCACAATGCGATTGTCTGGCAGGACCGGCGCACCGCGCCGGTCACCGAACAGCTCAAAGCCGACGGGTGCGAAAAAATGATCCGCGAAAAAACCGGCCTGCTGCTCGACCCCTATTTTTCCGCCGCCAAGATCGCCTGGCTACTCGATCACATCGACGGCGCACGCGACCGCGCGGAGCGCGGAGAGCTGGCCGCCGGCACCATCGACAGCTGGCTTCTGTGGAACCTCACCGAAGGCCGCACCTTCGCCACCGACGTCACCAATGCCTCGCGCACCTCGCTGTTCAACATTCATACCCTCGACTGGGACAGCGATCTGCTCGACCTCTTCCGCGTGCCGCGCGCCGTTCTGCCGGAAGTCAAACCCTCCAGCGGTCTGTTCGCCGAAAGCACTCGGCTCGGCGCGCCCGTCACCGGAATGGCCGGCGACCAGCAAGCGGCACTCTTCGGTCAACTCTGCACCGAACCCGGCATGGCGAAGAACACCTATGGAACCGGTTGCTTCATTCTAATGCAAACCGGAACCAAGCCGGTCCCCAGTCGAAACCGGCTACTCACCACCGTTGCGTGGCAGCTCGAAGGCCGCCCCGCCAAATATGCCCTTGAAGGAAGCGTCTTCATCGCCGGCGCCGCCATCCAGTGGCTACGCGACGGACTCGGCATCATTAAAAGTGCATCCGACATCAACGAACTCGCCGCGCAGGTCTCCGACAGCGGCGGCGTGACCGTTGTGCCCGCCTTCACCGGACTCGGCGCACCGCACTGGAACCCCGACGCACGCGGAATCATCACCGGCCTTTCGCACGGAACCACGTCCGCGCATATTGCCTACGCCACACTCGAAGCCATCGCCTGCCAGTCCGCCGACGTGCTGCGCGCGATGGCGGCAGACGCCGGAGCGCCGCTCAAAGAAATCCGCGTGGACGGCGGTGCGTCGCAAAGCGATCTGCTGATGCAGATCCAAGCCAACCTGCTCGGCATTTCCGTCCGGCGCCCGACAAACATTGAAACCACCGCGCTCGGCGCGGCTCATTTAGCAGGACTCAGTTCCAATGTTTGGAAGAAGGCTGAGCCTTCACCCTCTTGTTTTTCCAATGCTTGGAAAATTGACTGCACGTTTGAGCCGGCCATCAGCGAAACGAAGCGCAAAGAGATCGAATCGCGCTGGGCGAATGCGGTCGGGAAAGCATAAAATCAGTCCTCAAGCTTCCGGTAGCGGTCAGGGGAATCAAACAGATCGGGATTGTCCCGGTTTGCCAGTAGCGCCTCACGTAAAGCGGCAGAGTCTTTGATTTCATAATCCACTTCATGGCTTTGCATCGAGATCTCCTTTTCCCTCTTTCAAAACCGCGTTCTTCTTCTCCGTAATAATTTTCCGACAGGCGGCCAGATCAATCGCCGCCTGCTCAGGATCTTTCGACTGAGAATAAGCCAATTCAATATAGTGCATGGCTCGCTCATAATCGCCGCGCTTGAAATAGAAAAGCCCCAAGCTCTTACTCCCCGGCAAATATCCGGGAGAAACCTCTACGCCTCTGCATATGTGAAAGTAGGCTTCGGCATCCCGGTTTTCCTTCACCAACCAAGCTCCGTACAACGCGTGCGCCACCCCGTTGTCCTTCGTCACGCTCAAAGCCCTCCCAAAAAACATATCGCTGTTGCGCCAAAATGCAATCTGTCGAACGCTCAACAGGGCGCAAGCAACCGCGATGACGATGACGATTTCTTTGGTCGGCAACCGCCGGACAAAAGCCAGCCCCCAAACAACGGCTAAGCTCAGCCCGATCGCCGGCAAATAGGTGAAGCGATCCGCCGTAGTGGTGTTTCCGATCTGAACCAGTCCACAGACCGGCGCCAGCGCAATCCCGAACCAGAGCCATCCGGCAAGCCCCCAGGGAGCACGCCGCCGAACCAACCAAAATATAACGGTCAGCGCGACTAGGCCGATAAAAGAAGCCACCGCCACCGGCCAAAACGCTTCCACCATCGGATAAGGCGCGGCCAACCCGAACGGACAAAAGGTTTTTTCGATATAGAAAGAGAAATTCTGCAAAGCAATCGCCATCCGCTCCACAATGGAACACTGATCCAGCGAACACATGGCCTTCGAGTGCGAAAGCCACCCAACCCCCGCATACAGTACCGCTCCGACAAACAGTAACGTCTTTTCCGCTGCTACCTGCTTCCATTCGCTGGGCAACCGGCGCAACGGCCAAAAATCCAACGTCAGCAACAGGAACGGAAACGTCACCAGAATGGGCTTCACCATCAGACCCGCCATCATGAAAAGGAAAACCCATCCCATTCGAAGCACGCCCCTTTTTTGGACAAACGATACATAGGCATGCAGGGCCAAAAACATGAAAAAGGCACTTAACACATCCTTGCGCTCTGTGATCCATGTCACCGACTCCACTCGCAGAGGATGCCATCCCCACAGGACGGCCACCGCCAGTGATTTCCAGAACGACCCCGTCATTCGGCGTAAAAGGAGAAAAAGAAAACCGGTATTCAGGCTGTGTAGTAGCACATTGGTAAAATGGAACCCGAACGGCTCCGGCCCGAACAGCGAGGCATCCACCTGATACGAAAGCCAAAGCAACGGACTCCAGAAACCGTAGTGTTCTTGGAAAACCCAAAAAAAGTTCTCTCGACTGAACCCCTCCGTCACATGCAAGTTGTTCACCACATAGGAGAAGTCATCAAAAAAAACCGTTCCGCAAAATAGAGACGGAGAGAAAAACAGGAAGGTCAGCGCCAGCAGGCCGGCGAACGCCCATGCCAACCGTCTCGCGCCCGCTTCGGCGACAACCGTTTCACCAGGATCGAACTCCATTTTCACTCCCTGCAAATCATCGCGTAAACTCTCATGCGCCACGGCGCGATGGCTCATCGTATTCTCCAGATTCGCGATCACGGATCACGGCTACTTCCATTAATCCGTTACTCCAACACTCCACCATTCCATTCTTAAAACGGTGCAGCGGTGCCAATTTTGGTGTTGAGGGCGGCTTCGGCAATGGAGCGGCCGTCGATCAGCACCGGCGCGCGGCGCGCGCGCCAGACGCGGCGCTTGGTTTTGGCGACTATGTTATGGCCGGGCAGGATAAAGGAGAGCGACTTGTCGATTTTAGAAAACAGCCACATCAGCGGATAGACCAGCGTGCCGAAGGCAAGCAGTTTGGTGTAGTGATAAAACTGTTCGGTGTCGGTATTGGGGGGCGGCATATTGTAAAGACCGCCGACCCGTTTGTTGGCGGCCGCCTCGCAGAGCAGGCCGGGCATTTCGACACAGCAGCTGGAGTACGAAGCGGTCTCCGGCACATCAAAACCGTCTTTGAGCACATTAAAAAATTCGTGGGATGTATAACCAACCCGTTCCATCCCCCGGCGTTTCCAGGACTGCCCGAGCAGGGCCCGCAATGGACATCCGCCAAAGCAGAACGCCAGCTTCCGCGCGGCGGTAATCACCAGCCGCCCGTCCGGCTTGAGCACGCGGTGACACTCCCGGATAAATTCGTAATCGTCGCGAACCCGTTCCAACGCATCAATAATCACCACGGCGTCGAACGTGTGGTCGGGCGCGTTGATCGTTCCGTTTTCGAGCACCTGCACCCCGTCTTTAACGAAATAGGCCAGTGAGTCCTGTGCGTCGTGGTTCGTCACCAAAGTGGTCCATGTTCCGCCGTCGAGCCGCAGCTGCTGGCTAATGATGCCGTCGCCGGCGGTGACCTCTAGACAGTGCTGGTTGGAGGTGATTCCGAGCAGATGCTTCACCCGCCGGAGACGTGCTTGACGGCGAACAGACCGCTTGAACAGCTTTTCCTGCCAGCGGAGCACTTCGTTTGAAAGATTCTGATCCATCGCCTTCATATAAAAATAGAGTATAGGAGGGGAAGAGGAAAAATGTAAAGGAGTAGTGGAGTAATAAAGTATTAAAAGCCCAGTCGGCCAGAATTGTTTTCCAAGGTTTGGAAACTCAATACTCCAACACTCCCTTACTCCACAACTCCATTACTTCGCTCTGCGAATCAAAGCGGCATATGCGCCGTCGGTGCCGGATTTCGGCGGAAAGAGGCGCTTGGCTTTGGCAAGGCGGAACTCCGGATGCTCGCGCACCCAACGACCGACCAGCTCTTCGTTCTCCTCCGGCTCCAGACTGCAGGTGCTGTAGACGATCCGTCCGCCGGGCTTTACGCATTTGGACATGGCGGTGAGAATCTGCCACTGCTTTTTTTTGAGCATTTCGATGCGGTCGCGGGTGAAGCGCCAGCGCGCATCGGCGCGGCGGCGCAGCACGCCAGTGTTCATGCAGGGCAC
>CAYVYL010000062.1:0-6632 GCA_964455665.1 uncultured Verrucomicrobiota bacterium | reverse complement strand
TGGATCGCGCCGGGCGCACAGGCAATCAGAGCCTGTACCGCACGCGAAGTGCGCAGTAGACCCGCTTCGCCGCTCAGGTCTTCCGTTTTTGCAGAAAAATCGATCAGAAAATCCAGCGCCGACACGGCGGCGCTCACACGTGCGCGCAACACATCGGCTCCCTGCGTCAAAATCAGTGAATCGGGATCCTCTCCGGCCGGAAGCGAAGCCACCCGCACGCTGAGCTCTTCGGCAATAAACGCCTCGGAGGAACGCAGCGCGGCCTTCTGTCCGGCGGCGTCGGCATCGAGCACCAGCACCACCTCATCGGCATAACGCCGGATCATACGCGCATGATCGGAAGTCAGCGCCGTTCCCTGCGAGGCCACCACGTTATCAATCCCCGCCTCGTGGCAACGAATGGCGTCGAGCTGTCCCTCCACTACAATTGCCGTGCGCTTATCCGCCATCGCGCGGCGCGCTTTATCAATCCCGAACAGCACACGGCTCTTGCGAAACAGCGGAGTCTCCGGGCTATTCACATATTTGCCGCCCTTATCGTTCGGGTCGATCAGCCGCCCGCTGAAACCGATCACCCGTCCCGCCTCATCGTGAATCGGAAACATCAGCCGCTTGCGAAAACGGTCATACACCGAGCCCCGCTCCGAACGGGCCATCAACCCGGCCTGCTCCATGAGCTCAATCGAAATATTCTGTTGTGCGGCCCACTTTTCGAGCGCATCAAAGCGATCCGGCGCAAAGCCGATCTGAAAGGCAGACACCGTCTCCGGCTTCAGATTGCGGGTCGCCAGATAGGCGCGCCCCGCCTCGCCGCTCTCGTGTTCCTGTAAAATCCGGCTGTACAGTTGCGCGACGCCCTCGTGAATCCGGAACAGCTCCCGCTTGTTCGAACTTTTTCCGTCGCCGTCCTCAAAATTCAGCTCCATGCCGACGCGATCGGCCAACATCTGCAACGCCACCATAAAATCGACCTTCTCATACTCCTGAACAAAACGGATCACATCACCGCCGGCATCGCAACCAAAGCAGTGATAGATCTGCCGGTCAGGGCTGACCGTGAACGACGGGGTTTTTTCTTTGTGGAAGGGGCAGAGCGCCTTGAAGCGAGACCCAGCGCTTTTGAGGGAAAGATAGGAGCCGATCACATCGACAATATCGTTGCGCGAGCGAATTTCATCAATGGTCTCTCTGGGAATCTGTTTCATCAGTTCAATTTTCTTCGTGGTCAAAAGCGGGAAGCTCCATCAGGCGCGGATACAACCAGGGCGTCAACCGCTCGCACACCCAACCGCCGACAACCGATTTTTCGGAGAGCATCCTATAGACCGACTCGTGAGGAATCAAACTAACCGAGACCAAAACACTCAACCCGAGCAGTGCACCGGACAGCAGACCGAACACCGCGCCCCCCATTTTGTCCACCAGCCCGGGAATCCGCTGATGCAGAATTTTTTTTAGCAGCGCACGCAGCACAAAAAACAGAAGGAATCCGGTCAGCCAGATCACCACACCCACCATCACCTGAATGGCAACTGGAGAGAGCGTACGCCAGTTGCGGGCGGTCAGCTGGGTGAGCGACGGATGGAGCACAGAGAATCCGGCCACCAGAAAAGAAAACGCCAGTAGCCGGGCCAGCTCGCCAGACAAACCGCGCAGCAGGCCCACCGCACCAAAAAGCAGCACGAACACGCCGAACAAAACATCAATTGTGTAAAACGTTTCCGGAAAGTTCATATCAAAACACCTTACTATAAATTATAACACAGCCGCGCCGACGGCGAAATGCTTTTCCCCCGAAAGCAAACGGACAGAGCCGCGCCCGCGTGGAACGCAATCCAACCACCAATCATCCACTATTTTTTTACGTCCGGTCAGCTCAAAAACTGCAGCATCTGCTCATAGACCGCATCATAAATGCCAGGATCACCAGACGCGCGTGGGCCGGCCACGTTCAGAACCGTCTCTCCGAGACCAAGGAACAGACTGGACAGCGGCTGCGCGTTTGTTTTCAAATCGATATGAACGCATGGCTTGCCTAGCTCCTCGGCGAACTGCTGCGTCAACAGCGACCCGCCGGTGAGCGGACCATGGCTAAAAATCAGCGTCAGATCAGCCGCTTCCACATTGGCTTTCGTTCGCTCCGAATAGCTTTCGGTCTCCATTTCGCGCAACGCGTATTTTTCCGGAACGACCCCATCCTCGGCCAGCCGCCCATTCGGACACCAGCCGCCGTGCGGCACACCGCAAGCAATCGCCGCATCTAGCGCCGCTCGGTCCGCCCCCGTCTGCCCGCCGGAAATCACACGAGTGATTTCCAAATGCTTAGCCTCGGGCTTACACACCAACTCCATCAGGCATTTTCCTAGCGGATTTTTTGGGCAGACAGCTTCATAGCAATCACCGTAAATTTTAATAAATCCTCGCGCTTCCAGTTTTTCCAGATTCCACCGAAATGACAGCGAACTCATCCCGCTCGCTTCACACAGCACATCAAAACTTCCGGCAGAAGCATTCACCGTTTTCATCAAGGAAATTCTCCGAGAATGGGTAAAAGCCGTCGCCTGCCGGAACACTGACTTCAATGGGATCTTTTCGGAAAAGCATTGTTTCAACGCTGCCAGTATTTCTTCCGCACCATCCACGCCCGGGTTTGCTTCTGCCCGGTAAATCACTCTTTTCCCCTGCCGCTCCGGTGTAATCAATCCTCGAGCATTCAACGCACGCAACTGGATCGTCGCGTTTTCCCGGCTAGCACCCGTTGTGCGGGCCAACTCACTGACGCAGAGTCCCTCCGTTTGAAAAATCCTCCACAGCAACCGCAAACGGGTTGTGTTGGCGATGGCGCGACAGGTCCGCCAAAGAGTTGGACGCAATGTTTTCATTTAATTTACACGTTTAAACGTATATCTATATACTTCTATAAACCACTTATATCAAGTATTTAACGATATTTATAAATTATACGTTTAAACGTATAATGATAAATATAAATCAAAAAGTCATCTGTTTATTGGGCGAACTATGGGGTCAGTCCCGTAATCTAGTAATTTCCAACCCTTGGAACTTTTGGCCACCGTTTTTCCAAACATTGAAAAAACTATTCAGCGAAGAAGTCGTAGTCAGCGGCGGCGGTGATTTGGACGTCATAGATGTCGCCGGGCGTGGCGTCCTCAAATTCGGGTAGGAAGAAGATGCCATCCACTTCCGGTGCTTCGTGCTGTGAGCGGGCGATGAGCCCCTCTTCGCCCGCGCCATCGATCATCACTTCAACCGTTTTTCCGATCTGCGCGACGCAGTGTGCGGCGGAAGCTTCGCGCTGCGCTTCCATCAACAACGCGCGTCTTTGCTCTTTCACTTCGGCGGGAACGTTGTCCCCCATTTTGGCGGAGATAGTTCCGGGTTCAGCGGAGTAGGTGAAGACTCCGGCGTGGGTGAAGCGGCCTTCTTTGACGAATTCGAGCAACTCATTGAAGTCGGCTTCGGTTTCGCCGGGATGGCCAACGATAAAAGCGGTGCGAATGGCGCAGTCTGGCAGGACTTCACGTATCAAATCGATTTTTTCCAATGTCTGGAACTTTGTGAGCTGGCGGCCCATGGAATCGAGCATGGCGTCGGAAATATGCTGAAGCGGCATGTCGATGTAAGGACAGAAGCGCGGATCAGATGCCATCACGTCGAGCACGTCGCGGGTGAGGTGCTGCGGACAGGCGTACATGAGCCGGAACCAGACGCTGCCTTCCACTTCGTCGCGCAGGCGTTCGAGCAAGGTTTTAAGGTGCAACTCGCCGTCCCACTCTTTGCCGTAGGCGGTGGTGTCCTGCGCAATCAGGCTGATTTCAATTGCGCCCGCTTCGATTAGTGAGCGGGCTTCGTTGACGATGTCGTCCATGGGGCGGCTGATCTGTTTGCCACGGATTTTTGGAATGGAGCAGAAGGTACAGGCATTGGAGCAGCCTTCGGAAATTTTGAGGTAAGCGGTGTGCGGCGAACCGGTGCGCAGGCGCGGTTGCGTGAGAAATTCGGTGTAGCCCATTAATTCATTTTGGACGACGGGGACGACGTCCCTCCGACCGAGAAGTTTGGCGCAGATTTCGGGCAGACGACTGTAGTCGGCGAAGGTGGCGCGCGCGTCGGCGTCCTTCAAAAAATGGTCGGTTTCAGGGCAATCGGCGGCGCGTTTCACCAAACAGCCGAGCGCGACAATCGCTTTCGGCCCGCCAGCAGCTTTGAGCTCGTGCAAAACACTCGCCGCCTCTTCGCGGGCGTCTTCAATAAATCCACAGGTGTTGACGAGGCAGATGTCGGATTCCTGCGGCTCTTCAGAAATCATCCAGCCGCTCTCCACAAAACGACCAAGAATCAGCTCGGAATCAACGGTATTTTTGGCGCAACCGAGGGAGACGAGAGATACGACTGGAGTTTTGGAGTGTTGGAGTTCTGGATTACTGGATGAATTCATCTGAGAGCTTTCTTTCATTTTTCAATACTCCACTCTCTATTCTCCATCATTCCCCTATTCCAATATTCCATTCTTCTATTTTTTCCAAAAGCTGGGGAGGAAGAGGATGAGGACGGTGTAGAGCTCGAGACGGCCGAGCAGCATGCAAAGCGTTAAGATGATTTGACCGGCGGTGGGGATGGCGGCGAAGTTCTGCGTGGCACCGACAGCGCCCAGACCCGGACCGATGTTGCTGAGCGTGGCGATCACAGAGGTGGTGGCGGTTTCAAGGTCGGGGGTGAAAAAGGTCATCGCAAAGGAAGCGAGTCCAAAGACAACAAGAAAAATAATGAAGAAAGCGGAGATGTGAGAGATGATCTCCTGCTCGACCGGTTTGCCGCCCAGTTTAAGCTGCATGACCGCCTGCGGACGCATAAACTGGCGCATCTCTTTGACCATTTTTTTCCACAGGATAACAATGCGGACCACTTTAATGCCGCCGCCGGTCGATCCGGCGCAGCCGCCGACAAACATCATCAGCACCAGTAGCAGGCGCGAGGCTTCGGGCCAGGCATTAAAATCCGCGGTGACAAAGCCGGTGGTGGTCATGATGGAGGTGGCCTGGAAGAAGGCGGCGCGCAGGGAGTAGAGGAAGTCGTCGTAGACGGTTCCCCAGACCGAGAAGGTCAAGAAGATGCCACAGACGAGCAGGAACAGAAAATAGAAGCGAAATTCGGGGTCTTTCCAGTAGCGGTTGGGTTTGCCGGTGAGCGCGTAGTAGTGGAGCGAAAAGTTCACCCCGGCAGCAAACATGAAGAAGATGATGATGCAGTCGACGATGCCGCTGTCGAACGCACCGACGCTGGCGGTGCGGGTGGAGAATCCGCCGGTGGCCATGGTGGCGAAGGTGTGACAGGTTGCGTCGAACCAGTTCATTCCGCCAAGATATTTGAGCAAAAGAATTTCGGCTAGGGTGAGCAGTGCGTAGACCCCCCACAACAGTTTGGCGGTGGTGGTGATGCGCGGGGTGAGGCGGTCTTTGGACGGGCCGGGCATTTCGGCGCGGTAGATCTGCATGCCCCCCACTCCGAGGAACGGCAGGATGGCCACACACAGAACCAGTACGCCCATTCCACCGAACCAGTGAGTGAGAGCACGCCAGAAAAGGATGCCTTTCGGGATACTTTCCAGTGTCAGGAAACCCGCGTTCGGCAAAACGGAGGCGCCAGTAGTGGTGAAGCCGGACATGGTTTCGAAAATCGCCGAAACCGGGTTCGGAATGACCCCAGAGAGAATGTAGGGCAACGCGCCGAAAATTGCGGCGAAGACCCAGCCGAAGGTGACCACGCCAAAGCCGTCGCGACGCGACAGATTGACATCCCCGCGTGTCAGAAAGAGCAGCCCGGCACCGAAAATCACTGTCATCACAGAGGAAACAAGCAGACTGTTGACCGCCCAGACAGGGTCTTTCCAGTACATGGAAAGCGCTGCGCAAACGCCCATGGCCAGGCCGATCACCAACGTAACCGTAGCGACTAAATGAAATACCGTGCGTTTGTTCATGAGAAAGAATGGAACAGTGAAATATTGGAATGTTGGATTGTTGAAAACCCAGTCAAATCCATATTAAGTTTCGAGTTTCAGGTTTCAAGTTTCAAGTTTCAAGTTTCACTTTAAGAACATGGACTGAATTTTACGGACCGCATCGGGATGAGTGAAGATCAACACGCGGTCGCCGGTTACCAGCGTCAGCTCGCCGGTGGCGGTCATCACCTCGCCGCCGCGCAACACCACGGCAATAATCGCCTCGCGCGGAAGTTTCATGGTACGGATTTTTTTGCCGGCCAGTTTGCTGTCACTGGAGATCAGCACGTCGAGCAATTCGCCGGGGAGGTTGTGCAGCAGGGAGGCGGCCTGCACTTTTTTGGAGCGCAGATAATGCAGAATGGCGTGCGTCATCGAGATATACGGACTGACCACGCGGTTCACTAGATAGAGCTGTTCAATCACCGGAACATAATCGGTGCGCGCAATCTGGGTGATGGTGAAGGCCGCGCCCTTCTTCTGCGCCATCAGGCAGTTCATGATGTTGTTTTCGTCATCACCGGTCAACGCGACAAAGGCGGTGTTCTCCACCATTCCCGCCTCATCCAGCGTGCTTTCGGCCAGCGCGTCGCCGCGCAGAATCAGCGCG
>CAYVYL010000061.1:0-7147 GCA_964455665.1 uncultured Verrucomicrobiota bacterium | reverse complement strand
GGTCGGGGAGACAGGATTGCTAAGCCCTAACGGGCCTGCCCCTTCGGGGGCCGCCGCTACGCGTCAGCCTCTCTCCCTTTGGTCGAGTCAAACCTGCTTCGCAGGCTCTCTTCTTGCTCCCGACATAAAAAAACCGCCCTTGGCGATTTTTGGTCGGGGAGACAGGATTCGAACCTGCGACCTATTGCTCCCAAAGCAACCGCGCTACCAGACTGCGCTACTCCCCGCCGGAAAGCCGAACACTATTTGGAAACCGGCCGAAAAACGCAACTGAATTATTGCGCGACTCGCGATTGGAACCTCAAAACATAACAAAACGCCATTTTTCCAACCCTTGGAACCGCCTGCCGGAACGCATATTTCTTTTCCAAACCTTGGAAACGGGCTATTCTATTCGAAAATCGGAGGATTTCTCATGAGCGAACAACTGAAACACAATCTGGAAGAACTGCAGAACGAACTGAAGCAGATCAACTCGGACAACCCAAAATTGCAGAAACTGGCGGGCGATGTCGATGCCGCTCTGGATCAGCCCGGCGAGGTTTCCCATGCGCTGATCCACTCGATGCAGCACACCGCGGAGGAGCTTGAGACTCATCATCCTCAGTTGACCGCCATCATCAATAACGTCATGACATCCCTCAGCAGTCTGGGGATATAAAATCAAAATGGCGAAACACCCAAATCCGAATGAAACTCCGAAGAGTCGAATTTTTAAATCTGATCTTCTGTGGCCTTTGGGCCTTTCGTGCTTTGTCATTCCTTTGTGCCCGGGTTTTTTGGATTTAAAACTTCCTCTGGCCTTCATCTCCCCCGGCAGCTTCGAATTCCTGCTGATCATGCTGGCGCTAATTCTTCTCTTCGGCGCCAAAGACGCGCCGCGGATTTTCCGGACGATTCAGACACTTCTGGACAAAGCCCAGCGCGCCGCGGCCAGCTTCCGCTACAAGATCATGTATGGGGATCTGCACAGCAATCCCGCACAAGACGAGCCCTATGATGTCGAGGCGGACTACCCCAGTGACGAAGAGGATGAGAAAAATTCAGAGTTAGAGCCCGAAAATCCTGAACAAAAAAAGACGAACTCCGAACCGAAAACAGAAAACTGAGTTCATGAAAAACCCTTTTCACAAACTAAAGGAAAAGCTGAGCTCGGAAGATCGGGAACAGCCGTTTCTTGAACATCTGGAGGCTTTCCGCCAGATGCTCTTTCGCTGCCTGATCGCTGTGATGATCTGTACGTTGATCTGCATCCCTCTCGCCCGCCCCCTGCTCAACTGGCTGCAGGCCCCGCTGCTCAAAACCGCCGTCGCGCGCGACGCCACGTTTGAACTGATCACCACCTCGCCGGTGGAGGGTTTTGTGCAGGTGGTCAAAGTGATCTTTGCGGCGGGCGTGCTGATCAGCCTGCCGCTGCTGATACTCTTCATTGCGCAGTTTGTGCTGCCCGGCCTGAAGCCGAAGGAACGCAAAGCACTACTGATCGGCGGATTCTTCGGCGCCCTGCTCTTCGCGGGCGGAGTCAGCCTCTGCTACTTTATTTCGCTGCCGGTGGCCATCAACATCATGTTCTACTTCAACGAAACCCTCGGAACGGCCGCCTACTGGAAAATTGAAAAATACCTCGGCTTTGCAATGCAACTGCTGATCGGCTTCGGTCTCGCCTTCGAGCTCCCGCTGATTCTGATTCTGCTCGGTCGCATGGGGCTGGTCACCGTCAAACAGTTGCGGGAATACCGCCGCCATGTTTTTATCGGCATCCTCGTGCTGGCCATGATGCTCACCCCGCCGGACGTTATCACCCAGCTGCAGATGGCGATTCCCTTGTATCTGTTGTATGAATGCTGTATAGGAATTCTGCGTCTTTTCGAACGCGGCGATAAAAAAAGAGGAACTGAAGAATGAACACACTCGCACTATTTGGCATGCAGGGTCCTTGGGAAATCCTGTTAATCCTATTTGTCATCCTGTTGCTTTTCGGCAGCAAAAAACTTCCCGAACTGGCCCGCTCGCTCGGCAAAAGCCTGAACGAATTCAAACGCGGACAGACCGAAAGTGCTCCGGACAAAGAAATTGAAAAACCCACCGAACAGACGCCGACTTCCGAGCCCGCCGCCGAAGCGGATAAACCGGAAGAACCCAAACCTGACGCCTGATATTTCCAATATCTTGAAAATTTAATGGGTACAGGCTCAGCCTGCTTCCAACCATTGGAAAACCAAAAAAGGCCGCTCAAAGGAGCGGCCCTTTTTATTTAACCTCACAATGAACGTCTCTTACTTGTACTCGTCTGGATTGATGCCGAGCTTCTGGATGCGGTAGTTGACGATGCGCTGGGTGGTGTTGAGGTAGCGAGCGCAGGCCGCCGCGTTGCCGCGGTGTTTCTTCAGCGCGTCGATAATGATCTCTTTTTCGTAGCTCTCCACCATGGTTTTCAGGTCCGCCTCGTCGCGCGGGAAGATAGAGGTCTGCGTCTCATCGCTGGTCTGCAGGGACGGCGGCAGGTTGTAGCCGTGAATGACTTCGTCAGAAGCGGTCAGCACCGCGCGCTCGACACAGTTTTCCAGCTCACGCACGTTGCCAGGCCAGTGATAGGCCATCATCATGTTGATCGCCGAAGTCGAAATGCGTTTAATGTTTTTGCCGTACATTTCGCTATATTTCTGGAGGAAGTGGTCCACCAGCAGCATGGTGTCGCTGCGGCGCTCGCGCAGCGGCGGCAAAATGATCGGGAACACGTTCAAACGATAGTAGAGGTCTTCTCGGAACACGCTCTTTTCGATCTCCTGTTCCAGATTGCGGCTGGTCGCCGCTAGCACTCGCACGTTGACGGAGATCGCTTCATTGCTGCCGACGCGCTCAAAGCTACGCTCCTGCAGAACTCGCAGCAGGCGCACCTGCACCGCCGGAGAGATGTCGCCGATCTCATCGAGGAAAATCGTTCCGCCGTTGGCCATTTCAAAACGCCCCTTGCGCTGATGGGTCGCACCGGTAAACGCGCCTTTCTCGTGACCGAACAGTTCGCTCTCAATCAGGTTTTCAGGCAGCGCCGCGCAGTTGATGCTCACAAACGCGTTGTTGCGGCGCTCGCCGCCGTAATGGATGGCGCGCGCCACCAGCTCTTTACCGGTTCCGGACTCGCCGCGAATCAAAACGGTCGCCGTGCTATCTGCAACCTGCACGATCTGCTCATACACCGAGCGCATTGAACTGCAGTTACCGATAATGTTATGCATGCGATAGTGGTCGCCCAGCTGGCGGCGAAGCCGCTCGTTTTCAGAAATCAGGCTGGTGCGCTCCTCAATCGCCTCGCGAATCCCCGCAACCGCCTCGGCCAGAATATTCGCCACCAACTCCAGAAAACGCTGGTAGTTGCGCAACTCCTCCTCATCCGTGGTAATCGTCAGGTCGATGCTCATCGTTCCGATAATGTTTTTCTGATGAATAATCGGCACACAGATGAATGCGGTTTGCTTATCGGTACGCGACTGCGTCCGGTTCAGGAAGCGAGGGTCTTTACTGATGTCAGGAATTAGAGCGGATTCCCCGGTCTGCGCCACAAATCCGGTCACCCCCTCACCTTCCTTGTACTTGCCCCGAAGCTCTTCTTCCGGGGTCAGTCCGCGCGAGGCTTCGATAATAAACTCATCGGTATCCGGCTTACGGAGCGTCAGTGTGCCGCGCGCAACCCCGAGTTCGGCTTCCATAATATCGAGCACCTCGACCATCAGTTCGGAAACCGTATGCGGGCGGGTCATCGCCACCTGAGAAATCTGGTAGAGGATCTCGAGCTCTTTTTCGCTTTGTGTCATATGAACACTCCAATAGTTTCAAATTTGTTTTCGATAGAATGTAAGCGACAATTTTGTACGCAAAACGGCGGATTGTTTCAAGAAGTATCCATTAAATAGGTGAGACGCAAGACCGGGTTACATGGAGACTCTGCAGCATAAAACATTTCAAACCAAGCGGTTATAACTAAAGCAAGTTCCCGGGCGACTAATTTTCGGACATGAAATTTTCTTCGTAGAGGTTCTCAAAGCGAAGCTTATGAGCGGCTTCTTCTTTAGCCAACTGGCTGAACAGTTCGGCCAGAAGCACATCCCCGATGGTGGCGGACAGGTTGGTGTACAGCGCATTCGCCGCCTGCTCGCGTTTCATCGCGACCACCAGCGCATCCTGAAAACTCATATCCGGAGACGGCTCCACATCGATCAAATAGTCGGCAATTTTCATATTCACCGGATTCTGACGGATCGGCAGATAAGTGGTGCCCTCTTTAATACCTTCGAGCTTCAGTTTGTGGCCCGCCTCCACTTTGGCAAAGGAAGTAAACAGCGCTTCGAGTTTCGGGTCGGAGGTTTGCGAAGCAAGACCGTGGTAGAGGTCAAACGCCTCCTGTTCCCGTTCAATCGCAAAATCAAGTACGGCATCAACTGATTCAAATGTATTCATTTCATTTTCCCCTCAACCTCTTACTCTTAATCCTACTCCTAATCTTACTCCTAATCCTAATCTCTCCCTTCCTGCAAGATTATGATTACAATTAAGATTAGGATTATGAATTTCTATTCAATGTCGCGACTGAATCCGTTTTGAGTGTCAAAGCGCCGACGGGACAAAACTCCGCCAACTTCGGCAGATGCTCATCGGCGATCAGAACCATGGCCCGGTCAAGCGCTGGCTTAATGCGCGCCTCAAATCCGCGCCCAACAAATCCCACGCAAGGGCTGTCGAACAACTCGTCACAGGCACGTACACAGCTTCCGCACTGGATGCATTTGTGCTCATCATAAACCAGAACCGGATGCGAATCATCGCGGCGAAAATCGCGGCAGCTGCCGCTGAAACGCGACGGATCGACATTAAACGCGGTCGCATACTCGCGCAGGGCGCACTCATGCGCGTCGCGGCAGCCACATTCCATACAGCGGGCGGCTTCGGCGCGCGCCTGCTCTTCCGTAAAACCGGTCTCCACCTCTTCAAAGGTTTTGGCGCGGGCTTTCGCATCGAGATGCGGCATCGGACGGCGGGCCTCTTTTTCAAACGGCTCAGTCACCGCCGCTGCAATTTCGTTCAATTCGCCCATTGAATGGTTGTACATCTTTTTGTCACCCACCACCGGTTCACCGCGCAGGAACTGGTTGATCGCAAAAGCGGCCCGACGGCCCGCGCCGACAGCCGTCACCGCGATATCCGCACCCGTCACACAGTCGCCTCCGGCAAACACGCCTTCAACCGAAGTCTGTCCGGTCTGTTCATCGGCCTGAATGGAGCGCCAGCTAGTCAGCTCCAGGCCGGGCGCCATGGAGGCGTCCACGTTCTGGCCAATCGCGGCAATAATATCGTCCACCTCAACCGTAAATTCAGAACCTTCGACCGGAACGGGGCGGCGACGGCCGGAGTCGTCGGGCGCGCCGAGCTCCATACGAATGCAAGTCAGTGCGAGGCGATCACCGGCCGGCTCAATCTTCATCGGCGCGGCGAGTGTTTCGAGAATCACGCCCTCGTCGAGCGCGGCATCAATTTCTTCGCCCCAGGCGGGCATTTGCTCGCGGGCGCGGCGATAGAGGATGGATACTTTTTCCGCGCCGAGGCGCAGCGCGGTGCGTGCGGCGTCGATCGCGGTATTGCCGCCACCAACCACGACCACCTCGTTGCCGATCGGTAAGGTTTCGTCGCGCGACACCTTGCCGAGAAATTCGATGCCGCTCTGTACGCCGGGCAGTTCCTCGCCGGGCGTGCGCATCGACGACGCATTCTGCGCGCCGAGGCCGAGGAAGACCGCATCGTACTCTTCGCGAAGCTGATCGAGAGTAACGTCACTACCCAGTTTTGTATTAAAACGAAACTCTGCACCCAGCTCTTTAACCACGCCCGCTTCACCATCAATGATGTCGCGCGGCAGACGATAGGAGGGAATGCCGTAGCGGATCATGCCGCCGGGCGCTTCGTGGGCGTCAAAAATGGTGCAGTCGATACCGAACAGCTGCAGGAAATAGGCCGCAGAAAGTCCGGCCGGACCGGCGCCCACAATCGCTACCCTTTTTCCAATGTTTGGAACCTTTTTGGGTGCAGGCTCAGCCTGCTTGGAAATGGCCTGGTCAGCGGCGAAGCGTTTGAGTTGGCAGATGGCAATCGGCTCTTCAACGAGCTGGCGGCGACAGGCAGTTTCGCACGGACGCGTACAGACGCGACCGAGACAGCCCGCGAGCGGCATGTTGTTCATGATCAATTTAAGCGCCGCTTCGTCATCGCCGGAAGCAATGTGACTAACAAATCCGGGGATATCGATTCCTGCCGGACAGGCGGTCATACATGGGCCGAGGCAGTCGCCGGTGTGATCGGACAGCAGCAGTTCCACACAAACCTTGTGCGCCTTTTTCACGCGCTCGTTTTCAGTGTTCACCACCATGCCCTCGACAACCAAGGTAGAACAGGAGGGAACCAACGTGCGGCGGCCTTCAACCTCCACAGCACAAACAAAACAGGACCCGAACGGCTCCAGCTTATCGTTGTGGCAAAAGGTCGGGATAAAATATCCGGCGGCACGTGCGGCATCGAGAATGGTGTCGCCAGCCTTCGCCGTGGCGGGTTTCCCGTTTAAAATTAAATTCATATTACTCATTAGATTTTCTCAATCCTACTCTTGCTCTCAATCCTAATCTTACTCTGCACCGTACTCCGCACCCTCTTCATACGCTCGATCAGAGCTGTTACTTTTAATCAAACCAACCAGCATTGAAACAATCGGACAGAGGATTTCCTTCCCCTTATCAGCAACTTCTTTACTGATGACACCTTTTGCACAAAGCACATCTAAACAAGCCGCCGACTCAAAAGCAGAGCCGCGTGAAATATCAAAAAATCGGCATCGATCAGGCGAAGTGTATTTGCCGTTTCCTTCCGCAATATTAAGCGATATCGACGTACTGGCCCGATCCAGTTGGTTATGTGCCGCGAGACTTTTCGGCACGGTATCCAGCAAACCAGAAACCCACGCGACAAAACGAATGGACTCTTGGTAGACATTCAGTTTTCCGTGGTCGAAATAGATTTTCATTTCCTCGTTTCCTTTAAATCCTAATCATACTCATAATCTTAATCCTGCTCATAATCTTAATCCTGCTCATAATCTTAATCCTGC
>CAYVYL010000060.1:0-7302 GCA_964455665.1 uncultured Verrucomicrobiota bacterium | reverse complement strand
CGCCTCCTCAGCCTTATATGCAGTTTCTGTTCGTCGGCTCACAATATTGAACTCCCGCCGTCGCTCCTTTGGAGCTATGGCGGACAAGCCATCTTCTCGAAGACCCGCCGTAGCCTTGCGCGAAGGCGGGCTCTCCACGATTCCTCACGGAACCGCAGTTGATTTCGTCTAGTGCTTCAGCTAATGTTTCACTTCGTGAAAGAAGCAAAACATCAACCGGGCTACGCACAGGGGACTTCAACCCCATTAGTTTGCGCCCATGCCAGGCGTACCCAGCGAAGTCAGCTTATTGGTCGCTCCGCTCCCAAACGCTGCTTCGAGACGTTCAATGGAGGGAAATAAAGAACCGGAAAACGGATTTGCACAGAGCAATTTAAACAGGCTCAAGGATCTCAAAAACAATACTGAACACCCTTAAATTCTATATCATATGTAATATAAAAAGACCGATATTGGGTCAATTTTGACGTATTTTATATCATTGATGATATAAGAAATATCTGACAGAAAATGAATTTCAGAGCTTTTTGGAAGAACAATTTCATCAAATTCAGTAACTTAAAAAAACAAAAAAATCGAGCCAGTGGTTAGTGCCTATCGTGATGACGCCTAGCTTACAACTAGAGTGCATTATTCCATGGAGATATGAATATGACAGAGGGCTTTATTAGCAATCCAATACTGCCCGGCTTCAATCCGGATCCCAGTATTATTCGAGTCGAGGATGATTTCTTCATTGCGACATCCACTTTCGAGTGGTTTCCCGGTGTTCGCATTCATCACTCAAGAGACCTTATACATTGGCGCCTGATTGAGCATCCTCTTACGCGTCTCTCCCAACTGGACCTGAGCGGCAACCCTGACTCGGGAGGTATATGGGCCCCCTGCCTTTCTCATGACGGCAGCAATTACCACCTTATCTACACAGATGTGAAAACCCGCCAAGATGCCTTCATAGACAGCCACAACTATCTTGTAACAGCCGCAGATATCAATGGCCCGTGGTCAGACCCCCTCTACCTGAATTCCAGCGGCTTCGATCCGTCACTGTTTCACGATGATGATGGACGCAAGTGGCTTGTGAACATGGTTTGGGACTTCCGTTCAGGCAGGAACCCGTTCGCCGGAATCGTACTCCAGGAGTTTTCACCGGAACAGCAGTGCCTTGTCGGTCCACGTGTGATGATTTTCACGGGTAGCAAGCTGGGGGTCACAGAAGGACCTCACCTCTATAAGAGGAATGGTTATTACTATCTCATGACCGCCGAAGGAGGCACGGGAGATGGACATGCCGTCACGATGGCACGGTCCAAATCGATCAAGGGTCCGTACGAGGTGGATCCGGAGAATCCCATTCTAACCTCACGGGATACCGGTGCTCTGTTGCAGAAGGCAGGGCATGCATCACTGGTTGAGCTCGACGGTGGAGAATGCTACATCGCCCACTTGTGTAGCAGACCATTCAATGATTCACGACGCTGCATTCTTGGGCGCGAAACCGCCATTCAGAAATGCCACTGGACCGAGGATGGGTGGCTACGTCTGGCCTCAGGAGAGCGGACTCCCGCGAACCGGGTTGCGGTGCCGGATCTGCCGCCATTTGCCGTCGAACCAGAGCCGGAACGAGAGGATTTCGACCAGGAATCACTCCCCCTCTGTTTTCAGACGTTAAGAACACCCTTTGATTCGTCGTGGGCATCTCTTACTGAGCGTCCAGGGTGGCTGAGACTGTATGGCCGAGAATCGACCGTTTCCCGTCACCGCCAGAGTCTCGTGGCTCGCCGAATCGAATCGGTGTGCTGTGAGGCATCGACCTGCATTGATTATTGTCCGGACTCATTTCAGCAGATGGCCGGGTTGACTGCCTTTTATGATGTAAGCACGCATTACTACCTGTGTGTTACATGGCATGAAAAACATGGCCGATGCATCAAGCTGATGGCCATGGACAAAGGGGTGTACTCAGAGCCGGCGGGCGAAGGGATCCCTCTGGAAGACAGGGAAAGGGTCTATCTAAGAGCGACTTTTCACGGGGCGATATTGCGGTTCTCCTACTCGTATGATTCTGAATCCTGGATTGACGTTGCTCCAGATCTCGATGCCACCATTCTGTCAGATGAATACTGCGGAGGCTTCACTGGAACTTTTGTTGGCCTTTGTGCCCAGGATTTGAGCGGCAGACGGCTCATCGCGGATTTTGACTGGTTTCTGTATCGCAACACGGTGGATGAAAGTCGCGAACCAGTCGATACATCGGACGCCGACACGCAGCGCCGATGATCTGAACGTCCGGCCTGATTCAGGCCTGAGGTTTTTCCGAGAACTGAATGTCGTAGAAGTATTTATACTTCCCATTTTTCTCAAGCAGCTCGGCGTGTGTGCCCTGCTCGACCACCCGCCCCTGGTCCATCACCACAATGGCGTTGGCGTGCTGGATTGTCGACAGGCGGTGGGCAATCACAAATACGGTTCGGTCTTTCATCAGTTCGTCGAGCGCGCCCTGCACGAGACGCTCCGATTCGGTATCGAGCGCGCTGGTGGCTTCATCGAGAATCAGAATCGGCGGATTTTTTAGCAGCGCGCGAGCAATGGCGACCCGTTGGGCCATGCCGCCGGAAAGCAGTGAACCGCGCTCGCCGATCACGGTGTCGTAGCCATTGTCCATCTCCGTAATAAACTGATGCGCGTTGGCGCGGCGGGCGGCATCTTCGATCTCATCCTGGGTCGCGTGCGGCGAGCCGTAGGAAATGTTGTCGGCCACACTGCGGTTAAACAGCACGGTATCCTGCGTAACCACACCGATCTGCGCGCGAAGCGAATGAACCGTGTAGCTGCGCAGATCGCGACCGTTGACTTCAACCCGCCCATCGGTGACATCGAAGAATCTCGGAATCAGGTTTACGAGCGTGGTTTTGCCCGCGCCGGAGCTGCCCACAAACGCCATGCACTGCCCGGCACGCACCTGCAGATCAATGCCGTCGAGAATTTTCTTTTCGTCATAGGCGAATGAGACGTCTTTAAACTCAACGGTTTCAACCCGTCCTTCAAACGAAATTGCGTCGGGTGCATCATCAATGGTGTTGTGAATATCGAGAATTTCAAAAATACGCTCCGCACCGGGGGTGGATTTCTGAACTTTCATGTGAATCTGGCTGAGCTTCTTGGCCGGCTTATACATGGAAATTATCGCCGCTCCGAACGCGATGAGCAGTGCGAGGGAGATGTCGTGCAGATAGGCATAAATAACCACGGCCGCCAAGCCGATGGACGACAAAAACACCATAATCGGCTCACTGAGGGCGGTGGCGCGCGTCTGGCGCATCAGGAATTTGAACACTTTCGTGTTAAAAACATTAAAACGGGCAGATTCCGCTTTTTCCATTTGAAAGGCCTTCACCACTAGAGCGCCGCCAATGGATTCCTGCACGACCGAAAGCATGTCGCCCAGGCTCTCCTGCCCGCCGCGAGATGCCTTGCGCACTCTGCGGCCGAGTATCGCCACTGGGCCGATACAAATCGGAAACACCACCAGAGCAATCACCGCCAGACGCCAGTCCAGAATAATCATCGCCGCAATACAGCCAATCAGCGTAAACGGCTCGCGAATCAGATCGCCGAGTACATTGGAAACGAGCTGAGTGAGCAGTCCGGTGTCAGTCGTGATCCGTGAAATCAGATCCCCCACCCGGCTTTTACCGAAAAACTGCATCGGCAGCGCATGAATGTGCTCAAACAAGCGGCAACGCAAATCGGCCACCACCCGGTTTCCGACCCATTCCACCAGATATTTACCGGCAAACAGCGAAACACACTGCAACAGCGTCACGGCAGTCAAAACAGCAACAATCAATAACAGGCGGTCCAATCCCATCTCGCCGGCCGTTCCCTCCGTCGCACCCATTTCGGACAGGCCGGACAGGCTGAACCCCTCACCGGACATGCCGCCCAGCGCCACTTTCAATGCGAGAATCAGTCCAGTAGTCGCGCCACCCTGAAGCACGCCGAACACCACCCCGAAGAAAAGCCGGGCCCGATACGGACGAATGTAAGCGAACAAACGTTTATAAACTGAGTAGCTACTCTGTGATCCTTTTTCCATGCGCGACAGTTTCCATGAACCGGCATCGAACCGAAAGAAAAAAAGCGAGTCGAAGACCCCGGTGATCTGTTGCCCGGTTACCCGTTATCAGAAACAGCCTGCTCAACAAATTCTAGCAAATCGCCATTCATGCGAAAAAACCACATCTCTTTGACTTTCAACTGATAACCGTTAACTGCTAACTTGCCTCGTGCACAAGAAGCCGGATCTTCATCGCCACCCACTGATTTTTTCCCTGAAAGCGCAGCGATAAATAATTTTTCTGAAAGAAAAATAACGACCAACGGGAGTGGTTCATGGTTGGAAGCCATAGCATGGCGGCACAGGAGTTCAATGAAAACAGTATCAGCACAACCGAAAACAGTATCAGCACAACCGAAAACAGTTCTGGTGACAGGATGTTCGTCGGGGATCGGCCTAGCGACGGCGAAACTGTTGCGCGAGCGCGGATGGCAGGTCGCGCCAACGGCGCGCAAGGCCGAGGACCTGCAGATGCTACGCGCCGAGGGGTTTGAGCCTGTTCAACTGGATGTGACCGACAGCGCGTCGATTGCCGATGCATCGAACGAGGTGCTGTCCCGCTTTGGCGGCCAGCTGGGTGCGCTAGTCAACAATGCCGGCTTCGGGATCACCGCCGCGATGGAGGATTGTTCGCGCGATATGCTGCGCTCGGTTTTTGAGGTCAATCTGTTCGGCCTGCAGGAGCTGACCAACCGCTTTGTACCCGTTTTCCGCAAACAGGGGGTCGGGCGGATCGTGAACATCAGCTCGGTGCTCGGCGAACTGGCCCTGCCTTTTGCCGGAGCCTACTCGGCTTCCAAATTCGCGGTGGAGGCGGCATCGGACGCGCTGCGCCGCGAGCTGTTCGATTCCGGCGTGTCGGTTTCCATTGTTCAGCCCGGTCCGATCGACACCAACTTCTCCAAAAATCTGGCGCACCGAACAGATGAATTTGAAACCAATCCGGAGTCGCCTTTCTTATCCTTTTATAAGAAGGCGATCGAAACGCGTAAAAATGGCACGGCCGGTCGCACCGCCGAAGGCTTTATGAAGCCACCGGAGGCAGTCGCCGAAGCGGTTTTCCAATGTTTGGAAAAACGCCGCCCGCCGCGGCGCGTGCGGGTTACCGCCGTTGCCCATTTCGGCGCATGGGCCCGCCGCTTTCTGCCCGCCGCGCTGATCGACGCCATCGCGATCTCAAAACTGCGCAAAAAGCTGGGCTGAGTGCCCTTTCGCCAGAGGAAGACTGAATCCTTCTCAAGTTCCGTTTTGTTTACACATCGCTTGCCCCCTTTGGAAGTTAGCGCTAAAATGCGTACGGTTTTAACGCGTTTTTTACAGGCGATACGTAACCAAGACAACAAAGGAGATTCCGATGGACCCGAATGGAAGCATCCAGGAAAAGATCAAACAAACGCTGCAAGAAACAACGGAACTGCGGAACAAGCGCATGCAAATATCCTCAGGGACAGGCGTCGTCATTCTGCTGATGGTTGCCTATCTCTGTTTTGACCTCTCCTTCTTTGCGCGATCATATGATGCCTCCCTTATCGCAGTAGAGGTCCAAAATGAAATCCCCAGACTCCTTCAATGCGAGGCCACACAAAAGCTGATGGATGATATCAGCAACAAAGTGATCCCGGCATACATTGATGCGCTCAAAAAAAGGATGGCCGCATCTGAAGAACAATATGAAGAGGAGTGCCTGAATGTTTTAGACATGCTGGAGCAGGAGGTCGGCCCGGCGGTTCAGGAAAAAATCACGGCGGAGCTGGGAAGTATCCTGACTGAAACCGAGACGATGATTCGCAGCGAATACCCCGACTTCACTTCAGAGGAACTGACCCAGATCCTCACCACGCTACAAAGCGAAATCAAAACGCAGTATGAGGAGCGTGCAAACAAACAGATGGCGCTGTTGTTCGGCGATATCTCGCAGAGCCTTGAGGCGATGCGCAACGATGCAGTCTATCAAGAATTGGCGGCCAAGGACACGCCGCAACTGGAACGACTGCTTCTCACATCCTCTCTCGAGCTGATGATTCATGAAATTGACCCCGATGCACTGACACGCTGAAAAAGGAGAAAAAAATGAACGATATATTAAACCTCGTCGAAACAGAAAAAAGCAGTGTGTCACGGAGCCTGAAGATCACATCCTGGATCTCTGGCATTCTCATGATTCTGGTGTTTGCAGAAGTACTGTATGTGCGCACGGCACTGCGCTCCGTTCTGATGCCGGAGAAAGTCGGAGTAATCGCGGTTAACTCCGTATATGACTATATTCCGAAACTCAACCAGATGCTGGTTGAAAGCACCACAACGGCCGCCCCGCTCGCGGCGGATGCCCTAGTGGATTATTCACTGAAAATGATCAGCGGAATCGGCCCGATCACCAAAGACAACACATTACTTTTGGTGGATAAACTGATGGCCGGTCTTCGCACCGAAGGCGCTCCCGCTTTCCAGAAGGTTCTGCTCGACGTTTACGGCGGCGTGTATGCCGAGCGCCACAACCTCAAGGATCCGGAATTTGTCGGGGGTGCAGTCAACGAGTTGCTCGACACCTGGGAAATGGAACTCGAAAGAGAGCTGGGTAAAGGAGCCGGCCATTCTTTGAACTATCTGGATGAGCAGGTCCAAGCACTTTATATGACTCCGGATCAGCATCTCACTCCGCGGCAGCGCGCTCAAAAACGAACGCTGATCTGTGGTCAGATTCTGATTGACCGGGCAATCAACAAATAGGTGCGATCCTTTTAAGCAAAAAGGGGTTGCGGTCATCCAATGTCCGCAGCTCCTTTTTTTATGCATGAATCCCTGTGTGGCTCCGCCCGTTCAGTATGCCGCACGGGATCCGTCTTTATACCCGATATAAATAGAAAATAGCGTCCTATTTGGCTTCTTTTCCAAGCCAAATTTTGGAACTCTTTCGGCTTTGCCAGAATTTTCGTACATTCGAGGGAGATGAGAACTCTGTTTTTTACGAAAAAACGGCAAAAGTTTGAGAATCAGGACGATTGGCAACAGTTGTTTTGACGAATTTAACAGACAAACTGCAAAACCTCAGGAGGAACAAGCAGGTATGAGCAAGAAAATGGTTACTATTGATGGAAATACTGCGGCAGCGCATGTGGCATATGCCTTTAGCGAAGTCGCGGCGCTTTACCCAATCACCCCGTCCACTCCCATGGGCGAAGTTT
>CAYVYL010000059.1:0-7320 GCA_964455665.1 uncultured Verrucomicrobiota bacterium | reverse complement strand
CCAACACTGAATTCGTCGTAATTCTCCAGCCCGTCACTGTCCGGGTCTTCCTCAGCATCATCAAAGCTGGGATTCGTCCCAGATTGTAATTCCCACAGATCTGGCATTCCATCCGCATCACTATCCACATCATGAGGATCTGTTCCCCACTGATATTCCTCAATATTGCTCAGTCCGTCATTGTCATCATCCAGGGTGTTATCCGACACCAAGGCATTAAGAGAATTGGTCATTTCCCAACCATCAGACAACCAGTCCCCATCTGTATCCCATTTGCCAAAATCCGTCCCGATGTCATATTCCGACACATTATCTAACCCATCGCTATCTGAATCAACCGTGCTACTGGCGGTGGTGCGGTAAAACATGGCTGCCGGGTTGTTATTTGAAGATGCATATCCTAGAGATGAAACTCCGCTACTGGCCGCGTTGGTTTGCAATATCGTCGACCAACCTGCGGTCACCAAGTTACTGCACGACTCCAGCGTAATCGTTGCCCCGACAAATTCGACTGGCAGATTCACCGCCAAGTTGGTGCTGTCCTGTACAATCTGGAAATCCGTAATCGTTTCAGCAGCTGATACCGACTCGATAGCCACTGCGGCCAAAACAAGCAACACAACTCCCGTAGCAAAACCCCCTACAAATAATTTTCTTTTCATACAAATCCTTAATTTAACTCAAGAACGTATCGGCTGATATATACAAAAACAAGTATTATCTGTACCTGATTTTGGTAAAACCCTCTCTGTCCCTAAAATCGGGACTCAGTGAATAAAACCATCCATTCTAAAGAGTACTCTGAGTTGCTAAAATGGCTTCGTGCCCAACGAAAACGGCAGGGTCTAACCATGCGTGAGTTGGGGGAAAAACTGGATGTAATTCACTCTTGGGTCGGCAAAATTGAACAAGGCGAGCGACGACTAGACATCATTGAATACCTGCGGCTTTGCAACGCTCTTCAGATTGATCCAAACGAAGGGCTTGAACTGGTTCAGCAGAGTCTCTCTGTGTCAAACGATCTATCCTGACATCTTACCGGATCTTCAGGGAAGCAACACCGATGAGGGCGAAGATGATAGAGAGGATCCAGAAGCGGATGGTAAGACGGTTTTCGTAGGCATCCATCGACTGGCCCCGCTTGATCGCCAGATATTCAAAATGGTGATGGAGAGGTGAGTTCAAAAAGACCCGCCGCCCTTCGCCATACAGTTTTTTGGTTAGTTTAAAATAGCTGACCTGGATGATCACGCTGAGGGCTTCGACCACAAAAACCCCACCAACGAGAATCAGCACCAGCTCCTGTTTAATCAAAATCGCAACCGCGGCCACGGCGCCGCCGATGGCCAAGCTGCCGGTGTCGCCCATAAATACTTTGGCGGGGTGGCAATTGAACCAAAGGAAGCCGAGCCCCGCGCCGAGCAATGCGCCGCAAAAAACCGCCAACTCCCCGCCACCCTTAACGAATGGAACCTGCAGGTATTCCGCAAAGGTGAAATGACCGGCCACATAGGCCATCGCCAAGTAGGCCGCCACCGCCGAATTACTGCATCCGATGGCGAGCCCGTCGAGCCCGTCGGTCAGATTTACCGCGTTGGATGCACCCACCAGCACTAGCGTCAAAAAAATCAGTGTGCCGATCAGACCCATCGAAGCAATCACCGGCTCTTTGACAAACGGAACCATCAGCTGCTGCGTACGCAGGAATGTTTCCGGGTTGGAAAAAAGAGCAAACAGAAGCAAACAGGCCCAGGCCACCTGTCCAGCTATTTTAATGCGCGGTGAAAGTCCGTCCCCCCGGCGGATTTTCAGATAATCATCGAGCAGACCCAGAGTGCCCATGAATCCGAACGTGGTCAGTGCGCACAGCACATAAAAATTGCCCGGCGCCGACCACATCACGGTCGCGGCGGCGGTGGTAAAGAGAATCAGCAGCCCACCCATCGTCGGCGTGCCGACTTTTTTCGACCGGTCAAGATCGCTGACGCGTTCGTCTTCTTTCTGCTCCCCGAAATTGACCGCGCGCAGTTTTTCGATCAGCCACGGGCCGATAATCAGGCTAAGGATAAATGCGGTGCCAGCCGCCATGACAGTGCGGAAGGTAATATAGCGGAACATCCGCAACGGGGAGAAAACGTCGCTGAATTGATGTAGCCAGTACAACATGAACCTTGTCTCCGTTCTTAGATTTTGGTTTTTAGATCTTCGAGAATCGTCTCTAGACGCTCTCCTCGCGATGCTTTGAGAAACACCATATCACCTGCGCGCAACTCGTCACGCAAAACTTCCGCCGCCGCTGATTTTTCAATGCCGATCAATCCATTGCAGACAATTTTTGCGCCGAGAGGACCCACGGTAATGACCCGCTCGAAGGAATACGCCTCAATAAATTCCCCGAGCATCCGGTGTTCCTCTTCCTCCGCGCCGCCCAGCTCCCGCATGCCGCCCAACACGAGAAATTTTCGCCCCTCGCAAGGAAGCTCCGCGAACGTGGAGATGGCCGCGCGCATAGAGAGCGGATTGGCGTTGTAGGCATCGTTAATAAATACAATTCCGTGGTGCAGACTGCGGGCCCAGCGCATCGGCGGGGGCTCAAACTCGTCCAGCCCCGCTTGCACCTCTTCTTTAGAAAGCCCCAGCTCCACCCCGAGCGTGGCGGCGAAGCGCGCGTTCTGCATCATATGCTCTCCGGGCTGAGACACATTAAACGGCTCTTCTGTGAGCGCGATAACCCGTCCGTCGAAGCATTCTTTCATTCGGCCAAACCACTCGGAATCCGCATCGAGCAGTCCATGCTGTGCATGACGCAAAATAGCGGCTTTTTCGTCGGCGATTCTTCCCAACGCTTGGTCAAGAGTACTGTGCCCCGACGCAGTCGGTTCCAGGCCTTGGAAAAATCCGATGTGCGCTTTTCCAATGTTTGTAATCAGCGCCCAGTCCGGCTTCAGCAGCCCGGCCAGCAGATCAATTTCACCGGGATGGCTCATGCCCAGCTCAAAAACCAAATAGTCCGCGGTGCGATCTGCGGCGATCATACTGAGCGGCAGACCGATCTCGTTATTCCAGTTGCCAAGCGTTTTAGCCACGGTTCCTTTTTTCGACAGCACCGCGGCGATCATCTCTTTGACGGTGGTTTTACCGGCACTACCGGTGACGCCGATCACGGTTCCCGTCCAGGTGGAACGAACTCCGGCGGCAATCTGCCACAAAGCGGCGATGGTGTCGGGCACCACCAATTGCGGAGCCGGTCTGTTTGGCTTGTCCGCCGAAGCCTTGGTGAAGGCGGGAAACTCGCGTTCGACAATAATGGCCGCCGCGCCCTTCGCGACCGCTTGTTCGACAAAGTCGTGTCCGTCATGAGTTTCGCCGCGAATCGCTAAATAGATGTCACCGGCGTTCAACGTACGGGTGTCGTGGCAGATCTTTAAATTTTCCAACCCCTGGGAAAAACCGTCTGGGTTTTTCCAATCATTGGAAGTCCACTTGGCGATTTCGTCGAATGTAAGCATTAGAGAACCTCCCGGACGGTCTCGCGGTCATCGAAGGGGACAATGGTGCCGGCGAACTCCTGAACGGTTTCGTGGCCTTTGCCGGCAACAAGTAGCACATCTTTTTTGCCGATCAGCCCGACACCGCGGGCGATGGCGTCGCGGCGATCGAGAATAATTTCGTATTTGCGTTCGGAGTCAAATCCGGCGGTGATGTCCACCGCAATTTTTTCAGGCGATTCATGGCGGGGGTTGTCGTTGGTGATGATTGAGTAATCCGCCAGACGCGAGGCGACCTCGCCCATCAGACGACGCTTGCCGGTGTCGCGGTTTCCGCCGCAGCCGAACACAACCACCAGACGACCGGGGGTGATTTCGCGCAGCGCCTGCAGCACATTGAGCAGTGCGTCATCCGTATGGGCGTAGTCGACAAATACCCGCTTGTTTTTTGATCCGCCCACGGCCTCCAGACGACCGGGTACATTTTCCATTCCGGCCAGCGCATCGCGGATGGTTTCTAACGGAATGCCGAGCGCGGCGGCGACGGCAAAGGCGGCCAGCGCGTTGTGCAGGTTAAAGCGTCCAATGAGCTGCAGGGAAATGTCCGCGCCACCCCACGGACTTTCCACCCGCATACGCGAGCCGTGCGCATCGGTCTGCGGATCGAGACCCCGCACCTCCGCGCCCTCTTCAAAGCCGTACGACAGGCGCTCGGCGTCGAAGCGGCATTCGGTCAGCAGGCGGCGGCCCCATGGGTCGTCGTGGTTGATCACCGCATAACGGCGAACTTGCGAAAAGAGGCGGCATTTGACTTCAAAGTATTCTTCGAACGTTCCGTGGTAGTCGAGATGATCCTGTGTGAGGTTGGTGAAAACGCCGACGTCAAATGGGATTCCTTCGACCCGGTGTTGGTCGAGCGCGTGGGAGGAAACCTCCATGATGACGCTATCGCAGCCGGAGCGGTCCATTTGGGCCAGCATGAACTGGATGTCGGGTGCTTCCGGTGTGGTGCGGGTGGCGGGCAGAACGCGGTTACCGATTTCATAGCGCACCGTGCCAAGCAACCCAGGGCGGCGGGCCGCGGCTTTAAAAATTTCGCGCAGCATGAAGCTGACGGTGGTTTTGCCGTTAGTTCCGGTGATGCCCACGGAGCACAGCCGCACGGCGGGGTGACCGTAAAAGGTGCCGGAGAGCCGCGCCAGCGCGCGGCGGGCATTGGCCACCTGCACACAGGGGAAATTTCCGCCGAGTCCGCAGGGCGTCTGCGAGAGCACCGCCGCCGCGCCGCGCTGCGCGGCTTCTTCGATGTAGCGCGCGCCGTCGACATGTGAGCCGGGCAGTGCCACAAACAACGCGCCGGGCGTCACGCGGCGGGAGTCGTACACCACTGATGAGATTTCGCAGGAAAGATCTCCCGCGGTCTCCAGTGTGTCGATGCCGCACAAAAGATGCTTCAGCGTCAACATTTTGCTTTCAGGTTTCATAAAGCTCCGGCTTCAGCAGATTTTTTTTCTTCAGGAACGATGGGTCCAAGTCCACTCACATATTCAGTCGGAAAGCCCTGTGGGGAAATTCTCAGATAGCGCACCGTCTGGTCGGCAATGATCCGAAACGCGGGGCCGCAGACGCTTCCGCCATAGTGCGCGCCCTGCGGGTCGTCGACCACGACAATAATGCTGATGGCCGGGTTTTCGACAGGAAGAAATCCGGCAAAAGAAGCAAAATATTTGTGGTCATAATAGCCGCCGCCCTCCTCTTTCGGGCGTACTTTCTGGGCGGTGCCAGTTTTGCCGGCCACCGGATAACCGCGCACGGCCGCTTTGGTTCCGGTTCCGCCGGGCTGGGTGACGCGCGCCAGCAGACGGCGCATGGTTTTGGCGGTTTCGGGACGAATCGGACGGCCCAGTTCGCCGGGGAGCGTTTTAAAAACGGTCTCGCCGGCCGCATCGACCACTTTATCCACCAAATACGGGCGCATGCGAACGCCGTCGTTGGCAATGGCGCTGAGAGCGGAAAGCATCTGCAGGGCGGTCACGTTAATTTCGTGCCCCATCGCGAGGCGGGTGATACTGATTTTCGACCAGTTTTTCACCGTCCACAGAATCCCGCCCTCTTCGCCGGGAAGATCGATCCCAGTGCGGGCGCCGAAGCCGAAACTCTTCAGACTCTGATACGTCTTTTCATTGCCCATCTGCAGGGCGATTTTTGCCGCGCCGATGTTGCTCGATTTTTTTATAATGTCGGCGACACTGAGTAGACCTTCGCCATGCGAATCGTTCAATGCCCGCCCGCCATACATCCAATGGCCGTTTTCGCAGTCGAACACATCGCGCGGCGTGACGTATCCCCCGTCGAGCGCGGAGGCAATGATCATCGCTTTCATCACAGAGCCCGGTTCGTAGCCGTAACTGATCGTGCGATTGCGCATCCATTCGGGCGGAGCCGAACCGTAGCGGTTGGGGTTGTAGGCTGGCCAGGATGCCATCGCCAGAATTTCACCGCTACGCACATTCTGCACAATGGCCCATGCGCCCTGCGGCTGATATTTGGCCACCAGCGCATCGAGCGCCTTTTCGGCGAAGTGCTGCACCTGCTGATCAATGGTCAGATAAATATCCGCACCGGACTGCGGCTCGATGTCGACCGTGCGGCGGCTGTAAATTTCATGACGGCGGCCATCTTTTAGACTGACTTTGCGCCCGGTAGTTCCCTGCAAATAGGAATTCAGCCTTTGCTCAATTCCGGCACCGCCCACGCCCTCGCAATTCGAAAAACCGATCACATGCGCACCCAATGCTCCTTTGGGATAATTTCGCATAGAGGTTTCCTCCAGTATCACTCCCTTGAGCTTCATTTCTTTCAGCTGTTCGAGCGTTTTTTCCCGCATGTATTTTTGGATGCGGACATACTGGCGTTCTGGCTGATCGAGCAACGTCCAGATTTCCGACCGGCTCAGCGGAACCACACCAGCAATCGCCTCGCAAACCTGCTGAATATCGCCGTTTTCGAGAATGAACTTTGGATCCGCGCACAAATGTCGCGCGGCGATATCCACCGCCAGAATGTTTCCGTTGCGATCCAGAATACGGCCGCGCGGACCACGGGTTTCCTCCTCCAGATGCCGCCCGCTCTCAATGCGCACCAGCGTTTCCGGCGACGGCTTTAAATGCAAAAAGGCCAGGCGTACACCCAGCCCCGCAAAAACCGTCGCCATCAGCACCGACGCTAAAATGGTTCTGCCTTTATAATTCATCAGCGTTCATGAAACCCTTTTGGTTGTAGGCGAGGGTCAGGACGCGCTCGGAACTGCCGCGGCGAACGCGCACAATCTGCCGCTCACTGGGGAGGGTCATCGCCAGCTTGTGGTGCTTGAGCGCGCGCTCAAAGTTGGCTGGGGCGAGCATGTTCGACCAACGATCCTGCTCGTTAATCGCCCGCTGGCGCACGTTGTGTCGCTCAGACTCAAGTTTTTTGATTTCGCTGCCGAGCGTGTCGCACCGGGCGCAGAGCCAGATATAAGAAAGTCCGGAGGCCGCCACGCAAACCAGAACCATCGCCAGCATATTCGGAAACGGAATACGGACTTCGGCTTTACGGCTTTTTCGTTTCTGTTTCTTTTTCATGCGGCGTTCTCCCTTTGCGCCACGCGCAGCTTGGCTGAACGCGAGCGCGGATTCTCAGTACATTCCTCTTTCGAGGCGATGAGCGGCTTCTTATTGATCAACCGCACCGCCGGTTCGTCAACAACCAGTCGTTCGCCGCCCTGCTGAAGCGATTCGCGCTTCACGGTGTGGCGTTTAAAAAATTCTTTCACCATCCGGTCTTCCAGACT
>CAYVYL010000058.1:0-7457 GCA_964455665.1 uncultured Verrucomicrobiota bacterium | reverse complement strand
ATTTTCCAAGCATTGGAACTGACTGCGTCAGGGCCTGTTGTTCTTTTCCAAGGGTTGGAAAAAGGGAGGATAATTTTTCCAATGGGTGGAAAACGGGGAGCCAAGCGGTGCCGCATTGCTGCGATGCATTGCGGATGATCGCCTCGCCGCGGCTGATTATTTTGTCAATTTTTCCGGCGGGCAGGCTGGCGTTGGCCGTGACGACCGGCAGGATGGTGCGAACGCCCAGCTCAGTGGCTTTTTGCAGAATCATTTCAAACCGGTCAGGTTTGCAGATGGCCTGAATCAGTGTGATTTCCACGGCGGGCGGCGCAACGGTTTCGCGGTTTGTAATGCGAACAGAGACCTCTTTTTTTGTGACGGACTCAACAACACCTTCTGCGCGCGTTCCTTGTCCGTCAAACAGCGTCAGCTCCTGATTCGGCTCCACACGAAGCACGCGGGCGAGGTGGTGCGATTCGTCCGGCGACAGAACAACGAGGTCGTTCTGCAAAGAGCCGGGAGTCACAAAGCTGTTGATTCTCATGCGGTTTTTTCCAGCGCTTTTTTGTGATCGTAGAAGGTTTGGGCGGCTTTGCGCATTTTCTGGGTCAGCGGGAAGTGCTTGTCGTTGAGGAGGGCGGTCATTTCCTCGAACTTTTTCTTATCCTTGCCGCTGAGTCCCTGCGGAATTTCGATCTGCACCAGGATGTGCTGGTCGCCGGTTCCGTAGCGCGGACTCGTGATGCCTTTGCCGCGCATCCGGAAGACCTTGCCGTTTTCCGTTCCGGCCGGGATTTTCAGCGTGGCATTCCCCTGAATGGTCGGCACAGAAACTTCGCCACCGAGCGTGGCGATATGGAAGGGCACCGGCACCTCGCAGATGATATCAAGGTCGTTGCGTTTGAAAAATTCGTGTTCGCGCACATGCAGGACGATGTACAGATCGCCGGCGGGCCCGCCACGCCGTCCGCCTTCGCCGCGTCCGGCCACGCGCAGGCGCGAGCCGGTCTCGACCCCCCCGGGAATTTTGATTTCGATGGTGCGCTTGTTGCGCACCAGTCCCTGGCCGTGGCATGTTGAGCAGGGCTTTTCGATGACTTCGCCGGAGCCGCGGCAGGTTGGGCAGGTTTGCCGGAACTGAACGAATCCGCTACCGCTGATAACCTGGCCCTGTCCGCCACAGTCGGAGCAGGTGCGCTTGCCGCTTCCTGGCTCCGCGCCGGTGCCGGTGCAGTTTTTGCAGGTTTCGTTGACGTTGATGCGGATTTCGCGTTTGGAGCCGAGGACGGCTTCTTCAAAATCGATGTCGAGGTCGAAGCGCAGGTCGGCGCCCTGCTGCGGAGCGTTGGGATTGCGTGCGCGGCCTCCGCCACCCCCGAAAAAGTTGTCAAAAATGCTTCCGCCGCCCCCGCCGGATGCGCCCATAAATGTGCGCAACGCTTCTTCGAGGTCGATGCCGCCGCCGCCGAAGCCGCCGCCCATTCCACCGCGGCCCATTCCACCGCGGCCTGGGCCGAAGGCAGCGTGGCCGAACTGATCATACTGTTGGCGTTTGGAGGTGTCGCTGAGCACTTCGTAGGCTTCGGATACTTCTTTAAATTTTTCCTCGGCAGCTTTGTCGTCGGGGTTTTTATCGGGATGATATTTGACGGCCATTTTGCGGTAGGCCTTTTTGATTTCATCCGCAGACGCGCCTTTGGCGATGTCGAGCAGTTCGTAGTAGTCTTGTTTTTCCGACATTATTCAGATTCCTTTTCTTCGACCGGCCCACTGGAAACGACAACCTGCGCGGCGCGCAGAAGTTTGTCGCCGAGTCGATAGCCGCGCCGAACCTGTTCGATGACCGTTTCGGCCGGTTTGTCGGACGGCATATGGGTGAGCGCTTCGTGTACGTGGGGATTAAATGTTTCGCCGATGGCTTCCACCGGAGTGACGTTGTGTTTTTCGAGCAGGTCGAGTAGCTGGTTATAAACGAGCTTGAAGCCTTCGGTGACCGAGCCGTCGGTCTGATGGCTTTCAGCGCTTTTCAGCCCCATTTCGTAGTGATCGAGCACAGGAAGCAGTTCGAGGAAAAGGTCTTCGTTGGCGCGGGTGATCCATTCGGCGCGCTCGCGCACCTGCCGCTTGCGGAAGTTGTCGAAGTCCGCCTGAAGGCGCATCAACTGAAGGCGCAGAGGTTCTTCCTCTTGCACTTCCTCTTCGATGAGTTCCACATCCTCCGCCTTCACCGAGGCTTCGGCGGACACGTCCGCAGACGTTTCCTCAATAATTTCTTCGGCTTCTTGCTGTTCAACCGGTTCGTCTTTTTTCTTTTTGCTCATAATCTATAAATCCTTTTCCTGTCAGTGCAGGATAAATTTCCAAACTCCGGAACCGGCATTGCCGGCCGTCAGGGCTTCGCCTTGTTTATGCAATTTGTTTTTCCAATCATTGGAAAACATCGGTGCGGTTTTTCCAACCTTTGGAAATTCTGTGCCGCAACGCAGTTGCCCAAGGGTTGGAAAAGGTAGGGTTTCGGGTGGTTTTAGTCAATGCCGGAGGGACGGGAAGGGTTAGTTGACCCTGAGGGCGAGCAGGGTCATATCGTCGTATTGCTGCTGCGCGCCGATGTAGCGGTTCAGGGCGTCGCGAATGATATTAAGCAGCGGTTCGGGGGCGGAGGGCGGAGCCTCTGTGATGAGCTGGCGGAAGTTCTCGAGGCCCCATTCTTCGCCGTCTTCGTTGAGCGCTTCGGTGATGCCATCGGTGTAGACAATGATGCCGTCACCCGATTCAAGCTGAATGGAGATGTCTTTGATAGCCAGGTCGAAAACCTCGGCCTCTGCGAGGCCGATGGCGATGCCGGGCCCGTCGAGCGGTTCGGGAACGCGGTGGTCGCCGGTGCCGTGGCAGATCAGTGGGCGTTCATGGCCGGCCCGGGCGAATGTCAATTCGCGGGTTTTGGTGTTGAGCACCATATAGAGCATGGTGATAAACATGTCCTCGGCGAGATTCTCGCTGAGAACGCGGTTGAGCTCGGAAAGCATGCGCGCGGGGCTCTGTTCCTGTTTCGCGCGGGTTCGCAGAATGCCCTGGCAGACCGCCATCATCATCGCGCCGCCGATTCCTTTGCCGGAGACGTCGGCGATGGCGATGCCGAGGTGGTCTTCGTCGATTTCAATAAAGTCATAGTAGTCACCGCCGATGTCATACGCCGGCAGATTGAACGCACCCAGCTGCACACTTTCGAAATAGGGAACATTCTGTGGCAGGAGCGAGGCTTGAATCTGTTGGGCGGCGTGCAGGTCGCGGTCGATCTGTTTTTTGTGTTCGAGTGCGGCCCGGAGTCCGATGTAGTGAATTGGCACACAGGCCTGGTCGGCCATGGCCTGAAGCAGGCTCAGGTCGCTGGCTGTGTAGGATGTGCCGTCGGTCCGGTTGATTAGTGCGAGCACGCCGAGCACTTCATTCCCGAACCGCATGGGGACAATCAGAAGCGATTGAATGCGGAGAAACTCGTCGGCATAGGTCGGGACTCGCGCATCGACTTCTGCGTCTTCGATGATGATGCCGGTGCCGACCGCGGCCGCCGAACCGACCAGTCCCTCGCCGCTGGCGACGGAGCGCTCTTTGACCATGGTTTCCAGATGCTGTGATTTGGCCAACAGGTGTTCGGTTTTTACCGCATCGGCATCGTAGAGCGGGGGAAAGATGCCGGACACCGCGCGGGCGAACAGTCTGGAGTGGTCGGAGTTGAACAGATAGATCGCTCCGGAGGCGGCTTTGCCCGTACGGGTTGAGAAAAAGAGAATTCGTTTGAGCAGCGTGTCCATGTCGATTTCATCGGCATCTGCGAACACCTCGCCGATCTGATTGACGAACTCAAAAATCACTTCGCGCTCTTTACGCAGGCTGCGATTTTCCCGCCGCAGTTGCTGGCGGTTCTGGTAGGTGAAAATGAAAAAAACAACCAGTGCCGCCTCCAGAATGGCGGCCAGCAGGGTGATCATCCAATGTAGCAGTTGTGGAGCCATAAGTCGGGTTAATTCAGCCGGTTGACGTCCTCTTTGAGCAGTTCAATAACACGTTTAAAGCGCGGTTTGTTGTCCTCGCTGAGCCGGGTCAGTTCCTGGTGAGCGGTCAGTGCGGTTTCGGCCATTTCTTTTTCCGTCGCCTGATCGGTCGGTAGGGATTCGGTTTCTTGTTCGGGGATATCGTGCCCGTGGTCATGGCTGTAAAAGGCGAGAATCTGATCCACACCCAGTGTGGCCAGTAGGTTGGCGTTTTTCTCCGAAAGGTTAATCAGCTCCAGCGTTTGATCGGTTTTTTTGAGTCGTCCAGAGAGGCCGGCGAGCACGCCCATGAAGGTGCTGTCCATTCCGATGCATTCTTTCAGATCAAGCGCGACCGTCCGGATGGGCTTTTTTTGGCAGACGTCGGCAATATATTGTTTGAGCGGAGCGGCCACCTTGAAAGAGCCCCGTCCGATCACCTGAACGAACAGTTTGTCACCATCGATGGCGGCCTGCAGATCGTCGCTATTTTGTTCCATTCCGAGCATACCAAAAGATTCCTGACAAAGTTTTGAGTTTAAATTCCCCTAAATTCTAGTCCCCACTATAGAGCAGTGCAACGCTAGATGGATGAAAACATTATTTTTGCGGGGCGATAATGAGAACGCACTCGCCTTTTACCGTTCGGCCGTCGAACCGTTGCCGCACCTCTGCCGCGGTTCCGGTGAGAAGCTCTTCAAACTTTTTGGTCAGTTCGCGCGCCACGAAAACAGTTCGATCGGTGCCGAGAACCTCATCGATTTCGTCGAGAAACTTCAATAAGCGGTAGGGCGATTCGTAGAAAACGGTTGCGACCGGTAGTTCGGCGCACTGCTCGAGAATCCGACGTCGTGCGCCGCTCTTGCGCGGCGAGAACCCAGCAAAGAGGAATCCGTGTCCGCCGAATCCACTGAGCGCTAGCGCGGTGGTGACGGCGGTCGGGCCGGGCGCGGAGGTGACCATCAGCCCCGCTTCGCGGCAGGCGGCTACAATGCGCGATCCGGGATCGGAGATGCACGGCATGCCCGAATCGGTCACCATCGCGACCACTTCGCCGTTGCGGATGCGGTTGAGAATTTCCTCGCACCGTTGCGCCTCGTTGAACTTATGGCAGCTGATGCAGTGTGTTTTGATTTCAAAGTGAGTCAGCAGTTTACGGGTGTGGCGGGTGTCCTCGGCCAGAATTAGCCCGGCTTCTTTGAGCGTTTCGATGCCGCGCGCGGTTATGTCGCCCAGATTTCCAATTGGTGTTCCAACCACATACAGTCCGGCATCCATCAGCACGTCTCCAGTTTTTCGATCACCTCGCACAGCGGAAGTCCGACCACATTGGAGTAGGACCCTTCCACTCGCCGTACCATCTTAGCCGCGCCGCCCTGAATGGCATAGGCGCCCGCTTTATCCATCGGCTCGCCGGTTGCGACGTAATCAATAATTTCACTTTCTGAAAGGGTGCGGAAGGTCACGCGCGTTTCGGTGTGGAAACACGCGGTTCGTTCTGGGAACCGCAGGCAGACGCCGGTCATCACTTCGTGGGTGCGGCCCGAAAGAGAGCGGAGCATGGCGGCGGCATCGGCGGTGTCGACCGGTTTGCCCAGAATCTGTTCGCCGTCTACCACGGCGGTGTCGGCTGCAAGAATCACCGCACCACTTGCCGGAAGGCTCTCCGCCTTTTCTCGGGCGGTGCGCATCACAAACGCCGCCGCCGCTTCACCGGGCAGGGGGGCTTCATCGATTTGAGGCACCACCACTTTAAAGTCCATCCCAGCGCTTCGCAGTAGTTCAGCGCGGCGCGGCGAGCCGCTAGCAAGAATCAGTTTTTGGTTGGCGTTCATTCGCTATAAAGATTAATGTCCCTTCGTGTTTTCAAAGAAATGTGAGGATAAGGAATCGATGAAAAAATACCACTTTAATAAACGGGTTCTCGTTACAGGCGGCGCGGGGTTCCTTGGCTCCCACCTTTGCGAAGCGCTGCTCGAGCGCGATTGTGATGTCGTCTGCGCCGACAACTTTTTCACCGGTCGCCGCGGAAATGTCGCCCATCTGCTCGACAACCCCCGCTTCGAAGTCCTGCGGCACGACGTCACCTTCCCGCTGTTTGTGGAAGTCGACGAGATCTTCAACCTCGCCTGTCCCGCCTCGCCGATCCACTATCGGCACGACCCGGTGCAGACCACCAAAACCAGTGTGATTGGGGCCATCAATATGCTCGGCCTCGCCAAGCGCACGGGCGCGAAAATTTTCCAGGCCTCCACCAGCGAAGTCTACGGCGACCCCGACGTTCACCCGCAGGTCGAATCCTACTGGGGCCGCGTCAACCCCATCGGAACGCGCTCCTGCTACGACGAAGGCAAGCGCTGCGCCGAAACCCTCTTCTTCGATTACTACCGCCAGAACAACGTCAAAATCAAAGTCGCTCGCATTTTCAACACCTACGGACCGCGCATGCACCCGCACGACGGGCGCGTCGTCAGCAACTTCATCATGCAGGCGTTGCAGAATGAGCCGATCACCATTTATGGAACTGGCGAACAGACCCGCTCCTTTTGCTATGCCAGCGACCTGATCGCCGGGTTCCTGAAACTGATGGATTCTCCGGACGAAATCACCGGCCCGATCAACCTCGGCAACCCCGGCGAATTCACCATGATCCAACTGGCCGAGGCTGTCATCAAACTGATCGGATCCAAGTCGGAACTCATTTTTGAGCCGCTTCCGCAGGATGATCCCAAGCAGCGTCAGCCCGACATCACCCAGGCCAAAGAAAAACTGGGATGGGAGCCGAAGGTGTCGCTCCAAGAGGGTCTCAAGCCGACGATCAAATACTTCAAGCAGTACGTTTAAAACGGGGTGGATTCACTCCATCTTCGGCGTCATCGCCTCCTCGCGGCATACTTATACAGCGTCGGAGGCGCTTCCTTGAATCGGTTGCAAATCCACCCCGTTTTACTTTTTCCATCCGCCGTCGCCGAAGGCTATGGCGGGACAAGATCGCTGGAAAATTATTGGCCGCAAAAAAGCGCAGAAAACGCAAAGAATTCCCCGAAAGCAATGACCGGAGGGAATGGCAAAAATGATTTTACCCATTAATTATTTGAACCACTGCGTTATTTCCTTCGAAAATTATCCGTCGCTTCGCTCGGGGCCAGAAGCCCGCACCGCACAGGGCAGAGGAAGAGAATGGTAAAATCATTAATGGGTAAAATGATTAAATAATAGGACTGACACCTACCTCACCTACCTCACCTGCCTTTTCCCATCCTTTTGGAAAATCATTCTGCCGACAAATTATTCTGCCTAAATTTACCCGCACCGATATGAGAGAGAGTAGGCAGAATTATTTTTAGGCAGAATGATCGGGACTGCAGTAGATTCTAAAATTCATTGGCTGAAGTAACCCCAGTTTGACGGACACTCAGAAAGGAACCAAAGTGTTCCGGAAGG
>CAYVYL010000057.1:0-8019 GCA_964455665.1 uncultured Verrucomicrobiota bacterium | reverse complement strand
AAATATCAACTGGCTGGCCGCTACGAAATCGAAACCGTAGCCCCGGGATCAGGGGTAGAATTCGAAACAACCAATTTCCTGTGCGGCATAGGATACAAAGCCGCGCCGCGCGTCAACTGGACAGGAAAACCGAGGAGCACCGGTGTCAATATTGAGGGCGTGTGGATGCGCCTGCGCAAACCCGGTCTGAGCGGCGAATGGATCGAACGGGAGATTGAAGACGGCAACGTGCCCCACAAGCGCGACCGGGCGAATTACCAGAAGGTTTACCAATGATGAACGCCATAAAAACCGGAACGCTTCACACCCTGCTCTGTCTCCTCCCGTTTATCGCTGCAGCCCAGCAAACACACCTCGACATCAAGGTTCCCGACCGGATCGTGTACGACCTGTTCGGGCCGGTAAAATCAACCCAAACGCTTTACAGCAAAGAAACGTTCAACAAGAGCTACACCGAAAATTCCCAGTCGGAATACGAACGGATCTTCGACGAACTGGGTAATCAGCTCACCTATTCCGAAAAAGACATCACAGACGACAGCTCGGTTAAAACCGAATACAGCTATGATGAAAACGGATGCCTTTCCGGAAAAACCGTCGATGATTCGGAAAAAAAGACGAACACCGTCTACCGCTACACCATCGATGTGGACGCCCGGCAAATTCTTCAGACAAACATCACCACCGGCAGTTGGCGTGCAACGGCCTACTCCCCGGCGGGCCGCGAGTATTACATTGAAGACCACAGCTCCAGCAATACCGTCACCCGCACCACTGACATCAAGCGCAGACTGGATGGCAAAGAGTATGAGTTTGCAACCTGCGATGACGACGGGAACCCGACTAAAACCTCGCGCTTTAAATGGAATTCCAACGGCCTGATGCGGGAGAGCTATTACCGCTACCATGGAACCAATGAATACATCTATATTACCCGCTACACCCACCCGGAAAAAGATGAACACGGCAACTGGACCAAACGGGTCGCCCGAACCGAAATGATCCACGACGGCGAAAAAACACCGCGCAGCGAAGAGATCGGCGTACGTAAAATTGAGTATTTCAACGAGTAAGCATCCATGATGCTCTTCTTCGGCACATTCGGCTCTCAAGATAAAAATATGCGCGCCCATGCAACGGGCCGGGTGTAGAATTCTTTGCGGAAAGAGAGGTTCGAGATGAAAGCGTTAACCCTGACCGCCCTACTCCTGTTCGCCCTAAGCGTTTCCGCCGAAGAGATCAGCCTGCAAGTCTATACGGTGCACCACGCCGATCCAGCAGAGATCGCGACGATTGCCCCGTTGATGATGCCCTCCACCAATGGTTTTGTGATCCAAACCGTTGACCGAAAGCTGATGGTGCGTGGAACGGTCGAACAGCATGAAATTATCCGGCAAATGCTGCGCGATCTGGACGCCCCGCCCAAAAACATCCAAATCAACGTCGATTTCGGCAGCACCGGCTCATCCAGCCGCCGCGAGTTCGGCGTCCGGCCCAAAGGGCCGATTGTGATCAGCAACGGGGATGTACACGGCGCGCTCGAGGGCCATTTCCGCAGCCAAAGCACAACCACCACCGAAAATACCTCCCAAATGCTAGTGGCAATGGATGGGCACTCCGCGTCGTTGCGCGTCGGCGAACGGGTTCCTTTCATCAGTTGGCTGACGGAATACGGTTATCGGCACGGGTATATCCGCGAAATCGGGATTGAGTGGCAGGAGGTTGGGTCCTTTTTGGCGGTGGAGCCGACGATTGTCGGCCCGGGACTGATCCGTGTGCGGCTAATCCCGGAGCTGAGCGGACGTCTGAAAGACGGAACGCGCCAGAAAATCCAATTTACGCATCTCGCTACAGAGATCATGGCGGCCGACGGGCAGGCCCTTTCCATCGGCGGATTTTCAAAGGATGAGGATTTTTCGTCGAAGTTTCTGATCGGCAGCGCACCGGGCGGCGAGTCGGTCCATACGACGATTACCCTCACCCCGCGCATTCTGCCTTAAATTCCCGCCAAAACGGCCAAAAAATCAGTTCGATCCCTGATGGTATATTTCCAACTTACTTGTTTGTTTTCATGTTTTTTTGCGTTACGATGGGGCCACTATGAGTGAAACAAAATTTCTTAGAAAAACACAGCTTTTGAAACTGGTTGGCCGAATGTCTGGAACGATTTTTCAGTACAAGGAGTGGCCGGACAAAAAAAAGGTGTTCCCCTACTCCACTCTAGCCATTGAAGAAATATTTTTTGCAACCCCGAAAGAACTGGCCAATGACGGTGATTTGGCTTGGAAATGCCTCACTCAAAAATCAGCGAAAGAACTGAGAAAAAAACTGGATACGTCCGCTTCAAAGCTCGAACAGTTCCAGACCATCTTCCAAACCATTTCCCCGCAGGGTCGACAGCACTGGATCCGGATTCACGCGGTGCCGGAACAGTTACGCAACGGGGGTACCCTGTGGCACGGACACATGGAAAATGTTACAAGCCAGTACGAGGCCGATGAAGCGGCCAAGCGGAATGCGGCGTTTCTCAATGTAATTTTTGAAAATCTGGAAGACCACTTCTATTATAAAGACACCCAAGGTCGCATGCTGGGGGCCAACGGGACCTGTTACCGCCATCACGGGTTTGAAACGGAAGCCCAAATTAAAGGCAAAACCGATAAGGAATTTTACCCCGGCCCGAAAGGCGAAGAAGCGTTCGAAGATGAACAGGCCCTGATGAAGTCTGGCGACACGGTTCGGGCGCGCGAAGAGGATGTCGGGGAAGATGGAAGTCCCATTTATCTAGAATCTGTAAAATGCCCCTTGCGCAGCGAATCAGGACGACTGATCGGGTTGGCCGGAATTTCGCGCGATATCACCTCTCAGGTTGTAAACGAGAAGAATATCTTGCAGGCCAAGCAGGAAGCGGAGCAAAACGCCGCACTGATTCACGCCATCTTTGAAAGCCTGACTGACCAGGTTTATTACAAAGATGCCGAGGCGCGCGTCACGGGCGGAAATAGCGCCTGGTTAAAGGCCCGTGGTGTAAAAGACATTTCAGAGTTAGCCGGCAAGACCGATAAGGATATGCATCCGGCGCCCCTCGGCCAAAAACTCTACGACAAAGAAATCGATCAGATTAACAAAAAAGAAGTCACCCGGGCGCGCGAACGGCACGAGGGTAAAAACGGCGAAGTGATTTATCTCGAGTCGATCAAAAGTCCGTTCATGAATCTGGCTGGCGAAGTGATTGGTCTGGTTGGAATCAGCCGGAACGTGACCCAACAGGTCGAAAACGAGGAGAAGCTCATTGCTGCCCAGCAGGAGGCAGAGGCCGCGAATAAGGCCAAGAGCTCGTTCCTGGCCATGATGAGCCATGAAATCCGTACCCCGATGAACGGCGTGATCGGCGCCGCCAGTCTATTACTGGGCACCGAGCTCAGCGAACTGCAGGAGGAGTTCACTCACACGATCCAGGTCAGCGGTGAAAACCTGATGACCATCATTAACGACATTCTCGACTACTCAAAAATTGAGGCCGGGAAAATCGATCTGGAATCCACACCGTTCAACTTGCGAGAATGTGTTGAAGACGCATTCGACCTGTTTGTGCAGGCCGCCGCGAAAAAGAATCTGGAACTCATCTGTGATGTGGAGCCGGATGCCCCCGAAGGCCTGCTCGGCGATCCCACCCGCCTGCGCCAGATTGTGGTCAATCTGCTTGGCAATGCCATTAAATTTACCGAAGACGGTGAAGTCAGCGTTCATGTATCCCCTCTCGAACCCGACGTAGACAGCAAAGCCTGCAAACTTGAATTTTCTGTTCGGGACACGGGAATCGGAATTTCAGAAGAAGCGCAAAAACGACTCTTCCAATCATTCACACAGGCCGATGTGTCCAGCACAAGAAAATATGGCGGCACCGGACTGGGGTTGGCGATCAGCCGCCGTCTGACCGAATTGATGGGCGGGGAAATCTGGCTTGAAAGCGAAGAAGGCAAAGGAAGCACCTTCAAATTCATTATTGAACTTCCGACTGCCTCCATGCCGAAAAAGAAAGCCGAGATCGTGTTTTCCGAGCAGTTGAAAGACAAGCGGGTTCTCATTGTGGACGACAACGAAACGAACCGCAGAATTCTCGCCACTCAAATGCAGCAGTGGGAGGCGTTCCCAGAGTTGTTCTCACATCCCGAACTGGTGGTCGACCACCTCAAGGAAAACCCGCCCTACGACATTATACTGCTCGATTTTCACATGCCGGTCATGGACGGATCGGAGCTGGCCAAAGCCATTTACGACCTGCCCGACTATCCCGACACACCGCTTATTATCCTGAGCAGCTCTTTCGAAACCGTCCCGGCCGACAAGAGCATCAGTGCCCGCATGGCCAAACCGATTAAAATGAACAAACTGAAGCATTTGATGCTGCAGCTGATCAACCGAGGACGGGGGGCAGAAACAAGCACGCCCGTCGCCGGCTCGCACCACCGGTCGAAAAAGAAAATTTCTCTACGTATTCTTGTCGCAGAAGACAACCCGATCAACCAGCGGGTCGCTCAGATGATGCTTCAGCGACTGGGATGTGAGCAGGCTGTCTTTGTCGAGAATGGAGAGGAAGCTGTTGCCGCCGTCCTTGATGCGGAATATGACGTTGTGCTTATGGACGTTCAAATGCCGCAAATGAACGGTCTGGAAGCTACTGCGGAAATTCGGAAGCACGTCGGCAAAAAAGAAGAGCCGTGGATTATCGCTCTGACCGCCGGCGTCATGGCAGATGAACGCAAAAAAGTCATGCAATCGGGCATGAATGATTTTATGGCCAAACCGCTGGCCGTCGATCAGCTCGAAGAAAAGCTCCAGGAAGTCATCGAAAGGATGAATAACCGCTAAGGTTTCAGTCTACCCTCCTCGCTTTTCCAATGCTTGGATCTGAGGAGGCAGTCTGGAGTGGGCGTATTCACCAACTGGCGCTATTGCAACGGCCTCAGTGAATCATTGCCACTTCACGTTGTTCCGTTACCGTCAGACTATGGCCGCCAAACCTGAACGCGGACACAGCGACGCCCCCACTGCAAGGCCTGCTCGTGCGACTTGAAAAACAGGTCAATCCGCGCCGAACCCTGAATCGCCCCGCCCCGGTCCTCAACCCTGCCAGTTCCGTATCCCGAAATGTTCATCACGGTTCCAAAGGGATAGATCCCTGTATCCGCGGCGATTGTTCCCTTACGAGCTTTGGTTCCCGACGCCGTGATGCCAACCCGCTTCGGCTTGCCTTTGAGCGGACCCGATGAAACTACCGGCCTGAACGGTGGAACCCAGCTTCGGTGCCATCCGCAGCATTTTCCGCACGGACAGTAGCCGGTTGTCTCAATGAGTATCGTCTGCGGCCGCACCCCGCGCGGCGGACGAATCGAAGCACAACCGGAAGAAAACAAAAAAGTCAAAAGAAGCAAACTACGGAACACACGGAATCTTCCACTCGACCCGCAAGAAAAAGGCCACGTTATTGTGCGGCAATGACCCCAGGAGGTGGCACCCCTTGAAAATTTACCGTCCGGGATTTCCGTGGTTAAGAGTCCATTCATGCTTTCGTAATCGCAAGTATGCAGGTGTGCCCGTTGAGGTCGACCGTTTCTCCGTCGGTCTGGATGGTTTCAAGAGCGGTAGCAAGCACTTCAGCCTGAATATAATCTTCAAATGCCAAGACCGCTTCGCGGACGGCTTCATCAGAGGAAACCGTCAGGTGAATCCGGTCGGTCACTTCCAGCCCTTTGGTTTTGCGCAGAGCCTGCACCTCTTTAATCAGCTCGCGCGCCAAGCCTTCCCGAATGAGATCCTCATCGAGTTCCAGATCGAGCGCGACAACCAGCGCGCCTTGCGACTGTACGGCGAGACCTTCTTTAGGCGTATGCTCCACAAATAGATCAGCCGCTTCAATCGCAGCTAGCTCGCCATCGAGATCGATGGTGATGTTCTCTCCATTGGCAACCGCTTGAAGCGATGCGGCATCCAAATTTGCAACCGCCTGCCCGACCCGTTTCATTTGCTTGCCGAACTTCGGACCAAGCGCCTTGAAGTTGGCTTTTGCTTTGAGTGTGGCAAATCCGCCTTCGTCGTCACCAAAGGTAACCTCGTGAACATTGAGTTCTTCCATGATAATTTCTTTGAGTTCGTCGACCTGATTGAGCAGGTCGCTATCGTGGCTGACCACGTCGAGATGGTGCAGCGATTGGCGGACTTTGATGTCGTTATCCTTACGGAGTTGGCGGCCCATAACGACGACATCCATCACAATACGCATCTGCTGTTCGAGATCGGTGTTACGAACCGCGCCGGCGGCGGTCGGGAAGTCGCAGAGATGAACGGATTCGGGCATACTGTTCGTGCGCAGGTTCTGATAGATCTCTTCCGCGATGAAGGGTGTAAACGGCGCGGCGATTTTGCATAGTTCAATCAGCGCGTGATAGAGGGTGACATAGGCCTGCTGCTTGTCGCCGTCGTCGTCGGATTTCCAGAAGCGGCGGCGCGAACGGCGGATGTACCAATTGGTCAGATCTTCGATAAAGGCCACGAACGGGCGAACGGCGCGCTGCAGGTCGTAGTTGTCCATGGCGGCGGTAACTTCCTGGCACAAATTCGCCAGCGAGCTTTCAATCCACTGGTCGAGCAGATTATCGCTCTGGCCCGGTTTGGAGTCGCCGGGCTCCCACTGGTCAATATTGGCGTAGGTGATGAAAAAGCTGTAGGAGTTCCAGAGCGGAATGAGTAGATGGCGCAGAGCGTGTTTGACGCCCTCCTCCGCGAAACGCAGGCTCTCGCCTTTCACAACCGGTGAGTTGATCAGGTAGAGGCGGAGCGCATCGGCGCCGTACTCGTGCACGACGTGCAGCGGATCGGGGTAGTTCTTGAGCCGCTTGCTCATTTTGAGTCCGTCTTCGGCGAGGACGAGGCCGTTGACGACGACGTTTTTAAAGGCGGGTTTTTTGAAGAGCGCGGTGGAGAGCACCATCAGGGTGTAGAACCAGCCGCGGGTCTGGTCGAGGCCTTCGGCGATGAAGTGCGCGGGGAAGTTACCTTCGAAATGCTCTTTGTTCTCAAAGGGATAGTGGTTCTGCGCATACGGCATGGAACCGGATTCAAACCAACAGTCGAGCACTTCGGGGGTGCGTTTATAGGTTTTGCCATCTTTCTCAATGAGGATTCCGTCGAGCACGTGCTTGTGAAGGTCGTCCACTTTCTGTCCGGAAAGGGTTTCGAGCTCTTCGGCGGAGCCGATGCAGAGAATATCTTCGGGATCGTCGACGTTGATCCAGAGCGGAATGCACGATCCCCAGAAACGGTTGCGGCTGATGTTCCAGTCTTTGGCGTCGGCCAGCCAGTTGGCGAAACGTTTTTCGCCGACGTGCTGAGGCATCCAATGCACCTGCGCGTTGTTAGCGAGCATTTCTTCGCGCAGGTCTTCCACGCGCACATACCATGCATCGATGGCGCGGTAGATCAGCGGGGTATCGGTGCGCTCACAGAATGGATAGCTGTGCTGAAGGGTGGACTGATGAATCAGTTTGCCTTCGTCCTTCAGACGCTTGATGATCGCTTTGTCGGCATCCTTACAGAACTGCCCTTCGTAGTCCGGCACCTGCGAGGTAAATTTGCAGTCAACGTCGAGCGGCTCGACGAGTGGGATGCCGGCGGCGGTACAGATGCGATAGTCGTCCTCCCCGTAGGCCGGCGCCATATGCACAATGCCTGATCCGTCCTCGGTGCTGACGAATTCGTCGGTGAGAATGCGGAAGGAGTTTTCGTTGTCCTTGAAATAGTCGAAGAGCGGCTCATAGGTGAGACCGGCCAACTCGGAGCCCTTCATTTTTTTGAGGAGTTCGTACTGCTCCTCTTTTTTGTAATAGGTACTGAGGCGGGCTTCCGCCAGCACGAAGACATCACCGCTTTCGCTGTCGCGGACGGCAACGTAGTCGATGTCCGGTCCGGCGCAGATGGCGAGGTTGGACGGCAGCGTCCACGGGGTGGTCGTCCAGACCA
>CAYVYL010000056.1:0-8296 GCA_964455665.1 uncultured Verrucomicrobiota bacterium | reverse complement strand
AAATCACCCAATCCCAACCAGTAAAATGATTAAATAATAGGACTGACACCGGCCCAGTTGCTGTCCCTTCTGCACGCGCTCGCCATCCTTAAAATCACGAGACTGCAAAAAGCCCTGAACCCGCGCATAAATATCAACGGCATCACTCGCCTCAACCCGACCGGCATACGAACGATATGTGGTTACATCCTGCACCCTCGGATGCTGCACGGCAACGGTAGGCGGAGGCGGAGGCTGAAATTCATTCCGATCCCCGCAACCCGACACAAAAAAAACGACGGCCGACAGACCGATTCCTGCAACCTTATTCATTTGAACCCCTCTCATTATAAAATTCTTCTATCCACTAAAAAGTTGAGGCCAGCACCTTCAACCGTTTCTCCGAAATCGTCTGCGCTTCCACATACGGCGTTGCCTGCTTCAAAAAAGCCCGAATGCTTTTTCCACGATTGGCATCAAATGCCGCCTCCGAACACAATCCGTTCTCATAGCGAATACGGGCGCGTTTAATAGAGCGCGCATGGAATTCGTATGCCGAACGCAAGCCTTCTGGAATCGACCGATCATTCAATGCCGTGCGCAAGCGCTCCTGCTCCGTTTCAAGAAATACGGAAAGCGGATAGACCACACGGTTCCCGTTGCGACGAAACTCAACCTGATTTTGTTCGATAGAAACCGGTTCAGCCTGCAACACATGACCGGCCCGATTCGTCCAGCTCCCCGCAAACACTGGCTCCGACTGACTCAACAACAGGACCGCAAAAACACACAGGAACCGACGGCTCACAAAAACGGAGCACGCACCGATCACCGCAATCAGCCCCAAGGTCATCGGCTCGGGAATCGCATAAACAGTAAGGGCATCGAATCCCAACGTATCGCCGGTTACGGCCGTATCAAATGCGAGTCCGGCAATGGAGGAAGAGGAAGAAAAACTCCCGTTGACGGTTTTAGACAACCCCCCATCTGGTGTGACGGTTACTGAAAAAGAGTCGACATCCCAAACGAGAGCGTAATCGACTTTCTGCCCCGTCAGATCTTTATAAAACGCCGCGGAGTAGTATGTATTTTCACCCGACTCCACTTTGACTTTCTTCAGATCATTCCCGACCAGTGAAACCTGAAACAACGTTTCGGGATCCGTTCCGCCATCGGTAAGCGCGAAGCTACTGTGCGAAAAGGCAGTCGAGGATCCGAACGCTTCATGCTTCACCAACAATTCCAAACGTCCTTCTATCAGCGAATCTAAATTGCTGATGTTGCGATAGAGTGTTTGATTCCCGACCGTTTGCCAATAGTTCAAACCTGAAAGTAGCGGCGCGCGCGAAACAATGTTCATCCCAGCGTTTTCCCCATTGAACCACACACCGAAGCCACTGCCATGATTTTGCAGATTATTGAACGTCGTTCCATATGCGCTGGAATCATCCGCGGCGATCAAAACGGCGTCAGAAAACCCGGAAACCGCCATCGAAACCATGATCACAAAAAGAAAATATCGCATTATTTAACCTCTAAACGGATGGCGGCCTCATCGGAGGACGGAAGCAGATAGAGCGTGGTGTAATGCGCCGCTGGCGCGTAGTGGAAGGTGCGGACCGGCACCTCATTTTCCGACGTTGCAAACGTGCTGTCCACCCAATTGGAATGTACTAGATCCGACGTTGCAGGCAGCCCATAAGACCGATCGGATGCCGCGACAAAAGAAAGAGCAAACTGCCCGCTCCCGATCTGACGGAACTCCTCAATCTTCAAATAATCGTCGGAATAAATCGGAATGGTTCCGGCAATAAATTCCTTCCAGTTCGAGACCCCGTCCCCGTCGAAATCGTCGCCAGGCGAAATCGATGCGAGGGAGAACGGTCCGTTGGCACTGTCCCAAAACCCTTCAAATAGCATTTCATACTCATCGGGTAGCGCATCGCTATCGGTATCCGTCCCGATCAGCATATTGTACTGGATCAGCCCTGCGGGTTTCCCGACCACCGGGCTCTGACTCCCCGTAATGACCGAATGAAGCGACCCGTCATGATAAACCTCTAGCTCAATGGAATCGCCAATATTGGCATAACCGGACAACGGGCCGGTCGCCAATGGGATTTTTACTCGATAATTCAACGAGGGATACACGCCCCCGATCATCTCACAGCGATCCATCTCCACGTCGTCGACCTTTGCAACAACGGTCGCAATATCATTACTGCCAAACGGCCGCCCGTTCCAGTCACCCACCTCACCATATACGGTAAAAGGCGGCAACGGAATCACCGGTTGAACGGCAAGAACGGATGCCGCACACAGGCCATACAGAACAAACAACAGACTTGTTTTTTCTCTCATAGTTCCCCTCGCTAAAATAAATTTCAGGGTCTGAATCCTGATTAGTTTCCTGAGTTAGAGTACGTTTCAAAGCCGATCTCGATGTCCTGAATTCCGATCTGATCCCAGATACCGTCCTGATTAAGATCGCCGCCTTTAATGAGCGTATCGAGAGCAAAATCACGATCATTATGCAGGGTTCCGGCCGGGATGATCAGTAGCCACTGCGTATTCCACACGGAGCGCCCAACGAGACGAGTACTGGAAATCATGTCGTCCTCAGAGGTTATGCTATCGGGGAAAGCGCGCAAAGACGGGTAACGCCGGATGGTCGCCAGCGGATCACCGCTGCCGGTGTAGGAATCGTAAATGCTCATCCAGTCAGCCCCATCAATGTCTGCTCCGTTGAGCGGGAACGGCATGGGCACGACCTGATCGACCACATTATAGGCGAGCAAGTCACCCCCATCGGAACCGGGGGAACGCATGACATCACTGCCGACCGGAATCAAATAGACACGCGGTTCATCAGCGAGCGCCGGCGTGGTGGCATCGCCGATCAGCATGTTATATCCCGTAAACCGAACACCGACTTTTCTGATTTTGGTCGCGTAGTGAGACGAGTCGAACGAATGATCGCCCGAAGCCAATGGCCACCCAAAAACGTTTTTAGCGAAGTCAATGGTCGTAGAGAATGGAATTACCAGCCCCGGCTCTTGAGCCTCCAACCCGTACGAACTTTCAAATGGCAGGCAATACCGGCGAAATTCTGGAACGTCGAGCAAGTCATCCACGCGATAGGATTCGAGTGTATTAACCCAAGTCTGTGCGACCTCTAAATTATCCAAACTGGCCGGCTTAATGCGGAAACATTCTTCACGCAGCGAAAGCCACTTGCGCTCGACCTGCGCATTATTGATTCCCAAGCGACTATCGATCACCAGCCAATTGGACTTGAGGCGGGCGAGGATATCGGCCAACCCACCGTCACCATGAATTCCGCCAAGTTGCGGCTCGCCGTCTACGAGATGACCCAAACTACGGGTTCCAACGATGTCGCGGAAGATGGAATCGGACGTATATACATCATCCAGCCCGAGAGCGGCCTCATAATCGTAGGCTGATGTGGCGAGATAGGTATATTTTTTCGCGAGATCGAAGGCGGTGCTGTATTGCGTCAACGCTTCGTTACGGAAGGTTCGAAACGCCATATCCTGATACCGCCCGGCCGCAATCCGGTTTGCAGACTGCTTGCGGGTCCGTTCCTGCTTCGCCAACAACGCTTGCCCGCCCCACAACACTTTTCGATACGACTCCTGCGCATTGATCATCGCGGCATACGCGACATCAAGAGCCATCGCCGCATCATTCGACTCCATCACAAGCTTCTCTATTCCAGCAACCAGCTGGTGCTCGTCAAAAGTCAACTTAGCCATATTATTCAAATAATCCATCAAGATCTCAAATGACTTGATAGTTTTTTCCGATTTGGTAAGTTCGGATTTGTTGACCCCAAGTTTTGTCTCCCATGCCGCATTCTCTATGGCATACTTAACAGTTATAGACCCATTAATAAAGGTTCCAGGATCTATTACTACACAAGTTCCGACACCGGAAACTTTAGGAACGGTCACCATTTCCGTCATGTATACGGCGTCTTTTTCCTTCTTATTTTTATTCGTTCTTGCGATTTTGGCAGTAATCTTGCCCTGCCTTAAAAGCTCAGCCAACGCCTTGATTTTATAGCCTGTAGTTTCCACTCCCTGCGCGGTCAACACATCATTCCGCACGGCACTCCAAACCGCCTCCTTATCTAAGTAATCTTCTTTTTCTTCATAGGTCAGCAACGCTTTCTTACAGGAAAGATAAGCTTGAATGAAGCTTCCGTACGCAGTCTGCAAACTGCCTTGAGACCGGCGCGTCCCTTCAATAGAATCCGGCCGCAGCACCATTCCATTCGCTGCAATCTCAAAGTCCAGCTCCAGGGTCTCTGACTCATTTTCTTCCTGATTAATCCATACACCTATGTTGTTCACCTCGACAACCTTGCTCGTTACAGGTCCCAAGTCGAACTCGTCGAATCCGTACTGTTCGAGGTCCATCCACATGTAATGATAAAGGTCAGGACCGTAGTACGCCTGAGGATAGGTTTTCCCGGGGCCAATATCGTCCTCGTAGGGGAAGCCGAACACATTGATCAGAGCCGCGAGCATGGCGGCTTCTTCGCCGGCGAGATCCTGCTGTGTATTGAAGTCGCTTTGCGCCTGCTGACGCTGAAGTTTGGAAACCCCTTGCGCCCGATTGAGCAAGGACTCGGCATTGCCTAGCGCCGTTTCGGCCCGTTCAAGAATCTGCTCAAAATGACTCTTTCCCGCTGCGAGTTCTGCGGGATCAATATCGAAGGGAATGGCACCATCGGACAGCCCGAGGGGCGTCATCCCTGCATCCGCCTGATCAACACTTCGCTGCACCTGACTCATAGCAGAGCTCAGCTCGGCGAGAGACCCGATGGAGGATCGGTTGATGCGCGAGATACTGTCGTCGGAAAAGTTGAGCGCAACACCTGAGAGGGTTTGTTCAATCCACTGAGGATACTGCGAAACCCATATGGAGTCGCAGGCTTCATCGGGCAATCGTCCGCCCTGCGACGCATCGGCAATCAACCGTTGATACATCAGCAGATTGTCGGCATGGGCACTCACGCCATCCTCAGACGCCTGAATTTCAGCGGGAGTCCGAATGGAATTCCAGATTCTGAATTCTGCCAGAGCCCCTATGAACGGCGCAGGGGAGTCACTGGCGGCCAATCGGATGACGGCATTACTACAGTTCACACTGTCTGGGATGATCAGCCAAGCATTATACGGTCCAGTGAGATCCTGCTCCCCGTTCAAGTAGAAACACATTTCCCGATTCATCGCTGAGTAAGTAATGGCAACATGGCTCCACTCATCCATAGCGGGACAATTCATGTAGAGACTATTGGTTACCCCGGACACCTGAACGTGAAGTTTTTTCGAAGGATAATTGAGATAAATACTAACCGCTCCATCCGCAGAGCGCGCCCCGTCCTTCGAATGCCAATCAAAGAGATACACGGGGAGGGTCTCACTCTGAGAGACGGCGTCGGGCTTGATTTTAAATTCGAGGGTGAAGTCCTGTGTAAAATCGATTTCATCGGCCGGATGCTCACATTCCAACTGCGTGTTGGTGGCGAAGGTCATAAAGTCGAAGGAGAGCGGATCGCCTTCCGCCGGCAACAGAGAATTAGCCGCCGCCCAGTTATAAAGAGAGGCCAGTCCGGCGCGTGCGCCCCATTCGCCATAGCCAAAGGCGCGCGATGAATCTTCATCGCGATAGCCCGCCAGCGGGGTGCCATCATTTTCAACAAAGCTTTTCTCACAGGTGCGCGTCACCACCTCGGCACCGGCACGCGCCATAGAGGCGGCGGATTCGGCAAACTTTTCTTCGTCGTAATAGTCGGCATCCACCACGGCATCCCCGACCATCAAGGGCGTGATGGATGGCGTTCCCCAACTGAAGTTCGGATTGCGCATCAAGCGGTAGTAGCCATTGAGGGCACTGAGATAATGACCCCAGGCATCGCCATGACCCTGCGGATAGAGAGCGGCGGCCTGCGGTTGGTCGATAACGACATCGGCCCCGAGAATCTGGTAGTTCTGCGAATAAGCCACTTCGCCTGCGGTAATGCCTTTGGAGTAATTCCAGTAGAGGCGGTTATAGGTTGGACCCAGTTGAATGCTGGGAGCGAGATCATCGGAACGCCCGCGCAAGAGAGCCAACTCTTCATCGCGCAGGTTCGGCTCCAGATTGTCAAAACAGAAGAGCGAAGAGTGCATCGACCCATAATCCACGCTCCCCACCATGAAGGTTTCGGTGTTCACAAAATCACTACCGAACCCGATGGTGGGATCCATCGCATCCGCGAACGCCTCGTTGCCGAGAAGCATATAGAGATCATTCAGGCGAGTCGCCGCCAGCATCAGTTGCTGGTTGGCGGCGGTATTGTTAATGCCGAGCCGGATGCTCATGGACTCCGCTTTATTGAGAAGCGTCTGGTAGAGCTGAATGAGGCCGATCTGGGTGAGATTGTCCTGGTTAAGAGACACATCGCCTTCATAGGGAGCACCCGCCTGCTGAATCATGCTGACTTGGGTTTCCACTTTGTTGTTGGCGAGATCCTGCATCCGCTGAGTGAAGGGTGTGATGTTGTTCAACACACGCTGCACCCACCCCTCGGCGAGGGTCGGGCCGCACCAGTCGCTCCATGTATCGCCGGTCACGGCGTAGGCCGAGGCGTTCGTCGTTGCGCGATACCGCATCACGTAAAAGGTATTGACCATATTATCGAGCGTGTCGCCCTGCTTTCCGATCGTGAAGCGAGTGGTTCCCGCTTCAAGCAGATAGTCATCAAACTGGTGTTCATAGTCTGTTGGGGTCGTCCCGTTTTCATTAGGCTCTGCTTTTTTCCACTCAAACTCAAAATCTTGGGCATCACCGGCAAAGGATTCGGTGTACAGGATGTCGAGCTGTTCACTGAGCAGATTGTTGGAATCTTCAAGCGGAAGCACACTGCCCGCATAGAGATGGGTCGAAAGCTCGATGATATGCATGTTGATGGGGTCGCCGGAAGAAACGCCACAGGCCGGATCCCGGGCGTCGTTTTCAATCAGCGTCACATAGCCCGATGCCGTGCCCATATGCGTGAGAGCGTAGTGATCGACCGGTATGGAATCCACCAGTTCAAAGGAGTCCGATGAGGTGGCCGCGTAAGGGGAATCGGGATAGGCCGCCTGCCCGGAGTAGTCAGCGCTCGTTGCCACATCCACCCTCTCAATGGCCAACGCGTCTATAGCGGTTTCCCACGTGAAGAAATGTTCATTGTTCGAGTCAACCAAACCGATCAGCGCGGTGCGTTCTTTATGATTGAGCACATTGAGCTGAAGATAACTCAACCCACCTTCGTGATCGACCCAATTGCCGCGAAGTTGCAAACAACTGCTCGAAGGCGCGTTGGGGTTAAAAAAGAATCGGGACCCAACATTGGGGGGCACGCCATTAAAACAGGTATATCCTCCACTGGCATACGCATTATCGCCATAAGCGAATCCAAAGGTTTCCATAAAATCGCCATCAAACGCCAGTCCTGTGGTCTGAATAACCGTGGGATCATAAAGTGCCGCGACTCCGGAAACAGGCTCATGAATCACGCGCATGCTTTGCGCATTCCAAACTTCAGGCAACCCATTGACGGGCTCCGTTAAGGTTTGACCCACATCCAGAACGGAAGATATTTCAGGCCATTTTACCGTCCACGTCCAGAGTTGAGGAATGCCCTCATTTTGCATCCCGCCCTGCCAGGAAATGGGATCCGACAATCCGGGCTGGGGGGTCATCCCAGGGAAATAGAACCCCTCTTGCATGGGATAGTAGTTATACATTTTCAGCTCGGCGGATGTTCCGTCAGCACCGGCATTTTTGGCCCAGATCTGGCCTTTGCGATCCCGATAACCGGGACAGTCATTGCGGTCGGCTCCTGCGGCGTCCCAATAGGTGTCCAGCATCCACGGATTGGACAGATAGTCGAGGGGATGCGGCCCGGGAACCGTAGTTCCCGCCGTGTTGGTGGCCGAAAAGTTCGTGTAAACCGAGTTGGTTTCAACGACATGATAAATTTGCATATTGGGACGGTTCTCGTCGGAAGAATCATTGTACTGCACGAGAACATAAGGCTTGGAGCTGTTATCCTGATTGAGATCATTGCGCAACGCATACGTAACGTACCCCCCCGCCTCGGCACGAATGAAGGCGTGTTCCTCATTGGGGTTATAGCCCGGCAAGGCTAAATCATTCTGATAGTAGACAATGGGCGCTTCATCCGCCATCAAAACCCCGGCATCAAGACGCGGGGCACCGGGAACAACCCAATCCCCATATAAAATAGCTGCGGAGATGA
>CAYVYL010000055.1:0-8785 GCA_964455665.1 uncultured Verrucomicrobiota bacterium | reverse complement strand
GGCAGCCGATGTTTTTTGAGGTGCCGCGCCCCCGTTTTTTTGACCAGTTAATGGAAAGTTCTTAGCGCCTTTGCGGCTTGGCGATAGAAAATCTTCCAACCATTGAAAACTGTAGGTGCGGGCGATGACCGCGCTCGGAGGACCGAGGGGCTCTCGACTATTTAGGATGGTTTTTTAAAGGCGATCCTCTTATCGAGAGACCGGTTGTCAACGGCAAGGAGGAAGCGTAAGATCAGGAGCTTATGAAGAAGTGTCCATTTTGCGCGGAGGAGATTCAGGACGAGGCGATTTTCTGTCGTTTTTGCAATCAGTTCCTGAATGCGAAGAAAAAGGTGCCGTGGTATCTGCGGCTAGGCTGGCTTATCACGATAGTACTTTCTTTAGGCCCAGGTGCATTTTTGGCGATTCCGCTCTTCTGGATTCACCCGAACTGGAGTCGCCGCAAAAAGATCATCTGGACCGTCGTGGTTGTTCTTCTGACCTGGGGCTCATTTGTTCTGATGAAAAAGTCGATGGAATCGATCTCCGACTTCTATGGAATCCTCGACGAGCTCTATTGATTTCGTGCCAATTCGAGCGCATTTGCTACGCTTCGGCTTGTTTTTTATGCACGTTTTCTGAAAAAGCCCCATTCTCGGCAAAAGGATCAGGCAGAATAATTTTGAGGCAGAATGATTCGGATTCTCCGCTACGGGAAAAATTATTCTGCCTACAAATCATTCTGCCAAAAACTCTCATTTCCCTGCTGTTGTTGTGCCTTCCTCTTTCGGCCAGGGTTGCCTCCTGTTGGTCGGCTCACCTTTTGACGCCGTGCATCTGCACCCGACTTGCCACGAACTCAATCAGGGGTTTTCCAAGGGTTGGAAGAAAAGTTCTAGGGTTTGAAAAAATCGGGTTTGTCAAACTATCGGACGGATTCCGCTATATTTATTAAAAAACCACCATATGTTGTGGTTTTTCTTGACATACATGCGCTATTTAGGTAAATATACCTTGTTCTTTGAAAATTATTGGTTGCGCTGTTCTGTTCTCTCGGGCATTTGCCTGATTAACCTTGTCTGCCTTTTGTTTGGTGGCAAGTCAGTAGCACTAGAGATCTGATTTCTGGTTGGAGATTTATTCCCCCCGGAGTCGTTAGGTTTTTATGTGTACTGTTCACCTGCTTATTTGCTGGTGCTTAATTATGGGTTGAAAACCCCAAAATAAGACGTAGAAAGGAGGGTGTAACCATGAAGGTAATTCTAAAAAGAACGACCTTGGTTTTGGTTTCTGATAAGATTCCAAAGCAGCATGGAAGACGTTTGTTGTTGACGACAATGCTAAGAAGTTTGGCAAGCATCGTTATCAGCAAACTCTTCCATAATTATTTTTATGACCGAATTACCGCAAACCAAATCAGCGTTGATTCAGCTTCTCCAAGTTGAAACCGACACGTTCGAAGAGGTGTTGTCTCAGGCACCCCGTTTTTATCGTTGTCGTTGGGAGAGAAAACCTGCTGGCGGTAGGCGAAGAATTGAAGAGCCGGGTTCCTCGCTAAAAGAAATTCAGCGGTGTTTAAATCATAGGTTGTTTCAAAAGCTTGATGGACTTCCAAATGTTTATCCTCAAAAAGGAACATCACATAAGGACGCTTTAAAACCCCATGAAAGCCAGCCTGTTGTTGTTACTCTCGATATTAAGGATTTTTTCCCGAGTATTCGTCGTCACAGGCTGAAACAGTTGTTTCTTCGGAAAGGCTTTTGCGCAGAAATTTCAAACCATCTTCTTCGTTTGGTAACATACCGTGGTCATTTACCTCAAGGAGCCCCAAGCAGTTCGGCTATTGCTAGACTTTATATTTTGGATTTGGTTTCCGACTTAGAAAAATATCTCAAAGATATCCCATCTCTTAGGATTACAGTGTTCGCAGATGACATTGTTATTTCTGGCCCTGAGGGCACTCAAAGAACAATTCCAGGGTTAATGAGATTGGCTCCAAGATACGGTCTTAAAATTAATAAGAGGAAAATCAAGGTCATGCGTGGACAGGAGCAAAAGGCTTTAGGGGTTTGTATGTTTCCTCATCTCCATCTTGACAAAGAATTTTCAGATGAGGCAGAGCGCCTTCGAGATCAGGGTAACAAGCGCTCATATCAGGGAAAGATGGCTTATAAAAAGTTTATTGAGCGTTAGAGGTCAGGCAGGTTTCTCTTTTTTTTAGATGGTTTTTGTCTGCGTTAATCTGCTAATTGAGCCGTGCCGTCGGCTCCGTTTTGCTAGGTAAAATTATGTTTTCGCTTCGTTTCAAAGGGCGAGAGGAAATTCCCCGAAGTTTTATGACCGGTGGTGTTTGTTGTAGGTTCGGCGTTGTTTGGCAACATCTTTTTTCCATGCTTGGCGCCGGAGAGCTTCGGTCGCGGCGTTGGATTCGGCGCGCATGCGGATGAAGTGCTCGTAGCGCTCTTTGTCGATGGTTCCGGCTTCAACGGCGGCCTCGATGGCGCATCCTTTGGTGTTCACATGCGCGCAGTCGCGGAATTTGCAGCCGCCTTCGAGCGCGACAATGTCCTCGAAGGTTTCGTCGATGCCGGCGGCGGTGTCGAGGTGGCCGAGTTCGCGCATGCCGGGCGTGTCGACCATCAGTGCGCCGTTTTTGAGCACAATCAGTTCGCGCCAGGTGGTGGAGTGAATGCCTTTGCCATCTTTTTCGCGGACGGGCAGGGTAAAGTATTCGTCTTCTTTACCGAGCAGACTGTTGATGAGCGAGGTTTTACCGACCCCGGAGGGGCCGAGCAGGCAGTAGGTGCCGCCGGGCTTGAGCAGTTTTTTCACTTTCCGCATTCCGGAGCCGGTGGTGTTGCTGATGGCGTAGGCCTCTACGTTGGGCAGGCGCTCTTTCACCTCTTTCATCCGTTCTTTGAGTTCGCGGCGGGGAAGAAGGTCTTTTTTGCTCATCAGGACAACCGGCGTGATGCCACTGTCGTAGACGATGGATAGGTAGCGCTCCAGCTTGCGCAGGTTGTAGCCTTTGTCGAGAGTGTGGACGACGAAGGCGGTGTCGATGTTGGCGGCGATCAGCTGATAGCTGATTTCACGGCCGGCCGTTTTTCGTTTCAGTTCGGTTTTACGTTTGAGCACGGAGTGAATAACCGCAAAGCCGTCTTCTTTATCGAAGTCTTTGGCCAGAACCCAATCGCCGACGGTGAGGTAGTTTTTGTTGGCGCGCGCCTCGTGCCGCAGCTTGCCGGTGCTTTTGGCGGGTCGGGTTTTGTCGCCGTCGCAGATGTCGCTCCAGCCTTTATGGATCGCCGTCACACGTGCAACCGCCCAGCCGTCGCCGGGCTTTATCTCAACCTGATCTTTAAACCAGGAACTGTAACCAAATTCTTCTAAGGTCATGTTTTGAGTAACGCTTCCGTTGTGGGCCAGTCGATGCAGGCGTCGGTGATGGACTGACCGTATTTGAGGTTATCGCCGATCGGCTGGTTGCCGGCTTCGATGAAGCTTTCGAGCATGGCGCCGATGACAGGGCAGTCCGGTTGTTTACGCTGTTCAAGTAGTTCGTTCCAGACGTCGGCCTGCCGCGCTGGGTCTTTGCCGGAGTTGGCGTGCGAGCAGTCGACCATCATGATTTCAGAAACGTCCGCCGCGCGGAGCTTCGCGGTGGCCTCGGCGATTTCGTCGGCGTGGTAGTTGGTTTTTCCGCCGCCGCCGCGCAGGACGAGGTGGGTATCCGGGTTGCCGGTGGTTTTGACGATGCTGCTGTGCCCGCCTTGATCGATTCCGACAAAGCTGTGCGGGCTGCGGCAGGAGATGAGCGCGTCGACGGCGCGCTGCACGCTGCCGTCGGTGGCGTTTTTGAGGCCGACGGGCATGGAGAGGCCGCTGGTCATTTCGCGGTGCGTCTGCGATTCGATGGTGCGCGCGCCGATGGCGGCCCAGCTGACGAGGTCGGCGGTGTATTGCGGAATGATCGGGTCGAGAAATTCGGTGGCAATCGGCAGGCCGAGCGCGAGGATGTCGAGCATCAGCTGGCGGGCGGCGCGCAGGCCGTACTGCATGTCGTAGGAGTCGTCGAGGTGCGGGTCGTTGATGAAGCCTTTCCAGCCGATGGTGGTGCGCGGTTTTTCGAAGTAAACGCGCATGACGATCAGATAGTGGTCGTTCACTTCGTCGCGCAACGTGGCAAGGCGGCGGGCGTAGTCTAGCGCGGCTTCGGGGTCGTGAATGGAGCAGGGACCGGTGATGACCAGCAGGCGAGGGTCGGAGCGGTCGAGTACCGCGCGGATGGCGGCGCGGTTGCTTCGAACGGTTTCCTGTAGTTCTTCAGTTAGCGGCAGTTGAGTTTTTAGTTCCAGTGGGGTGATTAGCTTGGTGACGCTCTCCACCCGTAGGTTTTCAGTTTTTTGCGATTCAAAATTCATGTGCCGGAGTATATAGATGGAGGGATGAAGAAGACAACGATTTTGCAGGAATTGCTCCGTGAGCTAGAGAACGACTTGCACCGTCTGCAGGCGGCGAACGAAGAGGCTTCGGCCGGGGCGAAGCACAGCGAGGCGCGCGCGGAGACCAAGTGGGACACCTGCGGGCTGGAGGCGTCGTATCTCGCGCGCGGTCACGCGCAACAGTTTAAAGCGCTGGCGGCCCATGTGCATGAGCTGCGCGCATTTGTTGCGCCATCCTTTAAGGACACCCCGATCGATGTCGGTGCGCTGGTTGAAGTGGAGCAGGATGGCGAAAAAATGCTCTTTTTTCTGCTTCCGTTCGGCGGCGGAGTCGAGCTGAACATTGAAGACCGTGAGGTGACGGTCATTACGCCCGAGTCGCCGATCGGCGCGACGCTGATCGATAAAAAAGAGGGCGATGGTTACTCTTTTCGTGCAGGAATGACCGGGAACGTTCTTTCTGTGAGCTGAGCAATGGCCTTGCGCCGATTGCCGGTTGCGGGTAAAACATCCGAATTCATTATGAGCATCACACCGAACAGAGAAGCATTTTTGGAGAAGGCGAAGCAGGGCAACCTGATTCCGGTCTGGAAGGAGATTCTGGCCGATCAGGAAACGCCGGTTTCCGCTTACGAACGCGTCCGCACCTTTTTACGTGAAAAAGATCACGTATCGCATACCTGGATGCTGGAAAGTGTGGAGGGCGGCGAGCATATCGGGCGTTATTCCTTTATCGGCGGTAATCCGCGCGCCATCATTCGCGCCAACGGCACCTCCACCGTTATTACTGAAGGTGATCGCACCAGTGAAGTGAACAATGCCGATCCGCTCGATGTGCTCAAGGACTATATGGCCCGCTATCAGCCGGTTGAAGATCCGGCCTTGCCGCGTTTCATCGGTGGCGCGGTCGGCTTTATCGGCTACGACATGGTTTCCGTGTTTGAGCCTCGTGTGCCGGTCGTCGAAAAAGACGAAATCGGCAACCCCGATATGGTGCAGATGGTCACCAACGCCATCATTATTTTTGATCGCGTTAATCAGCGGATCAAAGTGGTCGCTAACGCTTACGTAGACGGCGATGCCGACAAGGCGTATGACGAAGCACTCGCCGAGATTGATGAACTCTGTCAGGCCCTGTTGACCCCCGTGAATCGCGTGCTGATCGATGCACTCTCGGAGGTGGAGCCGATTGAACCGCAGTCGAACACCTCGCCGGATGAGTTCCGTGCCATGGTCGAAAAGGCTCAGGAATATATTCGATCCGGCGACATCATCCAAGCCGTGCTCTCTCAGCGTTTTGAAACGCATAATGAGGCGGATTCGCTGGATGTTTACCGTGCACTGCGTGCCATCAATCCGTCTCCCTACATGTTCCTGCTCGATCTTGGCGAAAGCGCATTGGTTGGCGCATCGCCCGAAATCCATGTGCGTTGCGAAGATCGAAAGGTCGAAGTTCGCCCGATCGCCGGCACCCGCCCGCGCGGAAAAAACGAAGCGGAAGACTTAGCCCTTGAAAAAGATCTGCTGGCCGATCCCAAAGAGATTGCCGAGCACGTCATGCTAGTCGACCTCGGCCGCAACGATGTCGGCCGCGTTTGTGAATTCTCGAGCATCAAGGTTCAGGAACAGATGATTATTGAGCGCTACAGCCATGTCATGCACATTGTTTCCGACGTCACCGGAACGCTTTCGCCGGAGCACGATGCCTACGATGTCCTTCGCGCAACATTCCCTGCCGGCACGGTTAGCGGTGCACCGAAAATCCGTGCCATGGAAATCATCGCCGAGTTTGAAAAGACTAAGCGCGGTCCGTACGCCGGAACCGTGGGTTATTTCGGTTTCGATGGGAACCTCGACACCTGTATCACCATCCGCACCGTTGTGCTTGATAAAGATAAAGCCTACGTGCAGGCCGGCGCCGGCATCGTCGCCGACTCTGTCCCCGAAATGGAATATCAGGAAACCCGCAACAAAGCCCGCGGCATGATGAAAGCACTGGCTCTTGCCAAACACTACGCTGCCGCGCGGGAAGGGGGCTCAAAATGATTTTGGTCATCGATAACTACGACTCGTTCACCTACAACCTCGTGCAGTACCTCGGTGAGCTCGGCGCGGAGATGAAAATCTTCCGCAATGATAAAATCACTGTCGCCGAAGCCGTTGCGCTCAAGCCCGAAAAGGTGCTGGTTAGCCCCGGCCCCTGCACGCCGAAAGAGGCCGGAATTTCCTGTGACATCATTCGCGAGTTTGGGCCGCGTATTCCGCTGCTCGGCGTTTGCCTCGGTCATCAGTCGATCGGTGAAGTCTACGGCGGAAACGTCGTTCGTGCCGAACGTCTCATGCACGGAAAAACCTCGCCGATGATTCATAAAGGGGAGAGCGTTTTCAAAGGGCTTCCCAGCCCGTTTGATGCCACCCGCTATCACTCACTCATCATTGAGCGCGAAAGCCTGCCGGTTTGCCTGAAGATCACGGCGGAAACGGCCGAGGGCGAAATTATGGGCGTTCAGCACACCGAGTATCCGGTGCATGGTGTTCAGTTTCACCCCGAATCGATCCTCACAGAACATGGCAAAGAGTTACTTCAGAACTTTCTGGATCTGTAACGTAGACGCGACGCCCTCGTCGCGTTACTTGGCAGGAATGGAACGCGACGAGGGCGTCGCGTCTACGCTAACAATACCCGAGTGGCTCCTGTTCAGTTTTCCTGTGTTCAGTGTGTTCCGTGGTTTGCTTTATGCCAGCAGGTCGGTTTTTGCGGCCATAATGAAGTCGTTCATGTGCAAACCGCAGATCTTATGCGTCCACCACTGCACAGTCACTTTTCCCCATTCGGTAAGAATGGCGGGGTGGTGGCCGTTGTGCTCGGCCAGTTCCCCGACATGGTAGGTGAAGTCGAGCGCCTTGACAAAGTCTGGGAATTCAAAGACGCGTTGGATACGCGGCGTGCCGCATTCTTCGATGATGCGCCAGTCGGGGATCTGTTTTTTAAATTCGATGGCGGCTTCGTTGCTGATCGGCAGGGCTCCCTCCTGACATACTTCACAGGTTTGTTGAGATAACGATTTCATGATCTTTTCCCCCTCGTGGGGCATTTTACCGCCTTTCCATTAATCCGCTATTCCAAAATTCCATCATTCCGTTATCTTCCTTTTATGTTTTTCGATACTCATGTGCATTTTGACGATTTTGTGGCGGACGGCTCATTCGATGCTGTTCTGGAGCGTGCAGAAGTTTCCAACGTTCATCAACTGCTCTCCGTCGGCGGGTCGCCAGAAGCCAACGCGCTTTCGCTGAAGTTGGCGAAACAGTTTCCCGGTAAAATTTTCGGTTCAGCGGGCTATGACCGCCATCTGGCCGAAGAGGGGTGCGATCTGGCCGCGCTGTGCGAGTTTGCGCAGCAGCCGCAAACGGTCGCCATCGGCGAAACCGGCCTCGACTATTTCTATGAGCCCGAAAAGGCGGCTGAGCAGAAAACGCTGTTTTCCCAATGTTTGGAAATTGCCGCCGAGGTGAGCAAGCCGGTGATCGTCCATACCCGCGATGCGGACGGTGATACCCTCGGCATGCTAACCGATTTTTCCAAGGTTTGGAAAGGCGACCCGGCACGTATCGGTGTGCTGCACTGTTTTACCCGCGATGACAAGCTGGCGAAGGCATTGCTCGACCTCGGCTTTTATATCAGCTTCAGCGGCATTGTGACCTTCCGCAACGCCGATCCGCTGCGCGCGGTGGTTAAGATGATTCCGGCGGATCGTCTGCTGATTGAAACGGATTCGCCCTACCTGGCACCTGTTCCGCACCGCGGGAAACGCTGCGAACCCGCTTTTGTGACGGACACGGCAGCTCTGCTGGCGGAATTGCGCGGTGTGGAGGTGGAGGAACTCGCAAAGCAGACCACAAGCAATGCCATGGTCTTATTCAATTCCACGTTTTAAATTTGTTAACTATTGTACATCATGGTTTTATAGATATTTCCACCCCATACGTTTAAACGTATGGGCAAGATAGCATAAAAAAGCCGCCCGTTTAGGGGCGGCTTTCAGCGTTTTCCAATGATTGGAAACGTTGGGTGCAGGCTCAGCCTGCTTACGCTTCGATTTTGCGAAGCGCGTTGTTTGCGCGGGTCTTGCGGCGAACGGCCGTGTTCTTTTTGATCACGCCGCGTTTGACGGCTTTATCCAGAACAGAGCTGTATTCGCGCACCGCAGAACCGGCCGTTTCAGCAACGCCAGCGGCGAGCGCTTCATGCGCTTTACGCTTGGCGGATTTCACGCGGGTTTTCACCGCGAGATTGCCGACTCGACGGCTCTCGGAAGAGCGCATCCTTTTCTGAGCACTTTTAATATTTGCCATGGTTC
>CAYVYL010000054.1:0-8922 GCA_964455665.1 uncultured Verrucomicrobiota bacterium | reverse complement strand
ACGGTCCTTCCATGAAAGACTGGCGCGGCGGACGCGGTATCCTCGAGAACATCATTCCGTCCTCGACCGGCGCTGCGAAAGCGGTTGGCAAAGTGATTCCGGAACTCAACGGCAAGCTGACCGGCATGGCCTTCCGCGTACCGACCTCCGACGTTTCTGTTGTTGACCTCACTGTCTGCCTCGAAAAAGGCGCTTCTTACGAAGACGTTTGCGCTGCGATGAAAGAAGCTTCTGAAGGTGCGATGAAGGGCATCCTCGGTTACACCGAAGAAATGCTTGTTTCCACGGATTTCCGTGACGAAGAGTGCACGTCTGTATTCGACGCGAAAGCCGGCATCCAGCTCGACGACAAATTCGTCAAAGTGGTTTCCTGGTACGACAACGAGTGGGGTTACTCCTGCAAAGTGCTCGACCTGATCAACGTAATCGTTGGATAAGTTCTCACTTACCTTCGATTCAGAAAAGCGCCCCGTTTCGGGGCGCTTTTTTTGTCCAGCCATGTCGCCGCTGTTGCAAGAGACACATGGTTTTATGCGAGGAGTTTTAGTCCAACTCGACCTGTATTCGGTAGAAATTCGCCGAATCGCCTGCATGCAGGTTATCTGTATAACTTCCTGTGGTCAGGCCGGTAGCGATGGGGATGAACGGTTGGTCGAGATCATCGGTCCAGTAGATGGAGTAGATGCGGCCCGGTTTTGCTGTCCAATACAGGGTCGAACCGGATAGGTCCTCCACGATAAATAGGGAGGCCGAATTGGTCGGGTTGGTGTCGGCAATATATTCTTCGAGGTTGCTCTGCCCGTCAAAGTCCCAGTCAGGGCTGGCCTGATCCAGAGACAGGAAATAATTCATTTCCCAAGTATCAGGCAGGCCGTCATTATCGAAATCACCGATAAACGGCAAACGAACTGCCACGCCATAAAATCCAGCGGAAGATGCGGTATGGACGCGGTCGGTATAACTGTTGACCGGGAAGGGAATGGCAGATGCCAGTATTTGGAAGTCATGCCCCAGATCCGATGTCCAAAGCACATCGTAGAAACGGCCCTCGACCGAATCCCAGTTTACGATGAATCCGTCAGGCTGTTTCGACATGCCAATTTCGAAACATGACGCAGCATTTGTTGGGTCCATGCCTGTGATATATTCCTGCAGGTTGTTGAGCCCGTCATGGTCAGCATCATTCGTAGCGATACAGCTGGATGGAAGCCCGAAAAAGTCGACCTCCCAGGCATCGGGTATTTCATCGCCATCGGCATCGAGTGTCGCCGAAACATTAAAGGGATTGCTGTTGCCCACGTGACTATTTCCGTCATCCGCAAATAGAAAGATATTGGTGTCTAGTTCCTGCACCGTCAGCATGCCCGTCCAGATTCCGTTTACAAAATATCCGGTATTGGTTGGAGAGATAGAAACAGAATTGTTGAGCGGCGAACCCAGTTTTATGTCGGGAACCATGGTGCTGAAATTAGGCGTTGGAGATGAAGTGCCCGACCAGCTTAACGGGTCCCCGTAGCCACTGTCTGTGCGGTAGTAGAGTGACCGGATGCCACCACTGTCCGTCGAGGCGCATTGGCCATCACTCGTGTAGGTGGAATTGTTATGACTGAAGTCGATCATTAGGTTGTCTGTTCCGTTGTATTCGAACGGGGAGTCAAATTCGAAAACGGTCCAGCCCGTGGAGGAAATATTGGTGTCGCTCTGGTATACGGTCGTCCAGTCGGACTCCCAGACCGGGCTAGGGCCATAACTTTCAAGGGGAGAGTGGCGCATCCGGAGGGTCCAGTTGTTCAGCGGTTGGCCGGGGGTCACGTTCACCTTGAGCGCTAGGGATGTGATGGCTCGTGCATCGCCTAGTTCACTGCTGAGATAGATCACCTGAGTGCGACCATCATGATAGTAGGTTGATATGGGATAGCCCCATTGTGAGGTGTTCGCCCCTATGCTAACTTCCTCGGTCGTCGAGCCGCTCTCTGCTGAAATCGGTATAGATCCGTTGAACGATAGTATCGCATCACCATATTGATCCCGCGCGGTCAGCTTCACATAGAAGGGCTGTCCTGCGGCCTGGTTTGTTGCGACCGGTTCCCATGAAAAATGGTCGAGCTGTTGTTCGTATAGATCCAGTACAACGAGGATTTGTCGGGGCGAGTACAATACCCCGGCAGCGGTTATATCCACTCGACCGGTATGAGAGCCGACCGCTAAGCCGGTGGTGTCATAGCTGAGGGATACGCTGGCATGCTCTCCCGTGCTTGATCCGTTAGATGGCGAAACGGAAATCCATGCAACATCCGGGGAGATTGAATAATTCAGGGATGCACATCCGCTGTTCCAGATCTCGAATGTGGAGTCGGGTGGAGTTTGCCCGAATGGTTCTCTGGCATAGAAAGATGATTCTGCAATTCCTATGAGAGGAGTGTCGGGAACGTCCCAGCTCGAGAGACCGGTACGGACCAGTGGATGACCCTCTCCGTCGGCGCTGGTCGGCCACGGGCTTTGATCAAAATAGTATAGCTCATCCACAACCACCCACGAGATATCGAACAGATTTAGTGGGTCGTCCGATGCCTGCGGCCGCTCCAGTGCCACCCGTTCGCCGCTGTTGGAGAGGTTGCCCGTATAGGGGCCGTACACAGGATCGGTCGGGCTCAATCCGTATAGTGAACGGAATTGGGCAAGTAACACGGTGTCGACTGCCGGGTTGAATGAAACCAGTCGGATCTTCTCGCCCGCCGCAAGTGAGACGCCCGCCGGGAAGGTGTAGGAAACGCCGCCGTCAATGCGATAGCTGCCATTTGTGTTTTCGAGCAGAGCGCTCGCGCCCTCGATATTCTCGATTACGATGTATTCCATCTCCGAGCCCGCAGGGGGATTATACATTAGTTCGCTGATGCGGAACGGAAGGTCGTAGGGTTGGTTTGTACTTCCAAGAGTTGGACGTGTTGCTAGCCAATGATTGGAACCATCCGGATAACGACCGAGCGTGACCCCATTCTCCTGACCCTTGAAACGGATCGCGTCTACCACGCCGCGGGCGGGATCGAATAAGTAAACCTGCTCACCCGATTTATTGAGACCGAAGCCGTTGATGCGGTTTGTATGAAAAGCGTTTTCATCAAAGACGACAAATCCGCCCGCGGCGATGGTCGTGCCGTTGGATATGATGAACTGGGACAGATCATCACGGTCGTCGCTCAGACCCCAACCGCTCAGGTCAATCGCGGATGCGGTTGGGTTGTAAAGCTCGATGCTGTCGTTCGAATCAAACGGCGGGGCCAGCTCGGTATCGGTGTGCGCCGTGATCTCGTTGAGCAGCACGGTCGCGCTCGGTGTTGGATCTGCAAAACCCGGGGAACCGTTGGTGTAGGTGCTGGCACGCCAGTTGCCGCCATAGTCGAGCGATCCTGATTCCTGCTCATCGGTCGCGGATTCCAGCGGCACGAGCGAATGGCCCGCGCCGTCGGCGGCTTGCGGCCAGTTACGCGCGTCGGTGTAGCTGAATGAAATCAGGTCGTTATTGCGGAATTCAAGATCAACCTGCTCTCCGCTGTTGCGTAGGTCGCCGCTGAACTCGCCGGCGATCATGATGCCGTTGGTCGGGTAGATTGCGCTGAAGGCGGCGAGGTCGTCGACCACGACCATATAGTCTCCCGGCCCAAGCGTGGTTGGACCGTTCTTAAAGTCGAAGTTGATCGCATGGTCGAGCTTGTAGCCATTCAACGTTAAGGGTTGGTCTGAAATATTTTGAATCTCAATGAAGTCATGCGGGTTGCCGGCGGGGGCGTGATACATCACCTCCGTAAAGGCCAAGGGAATCTCGGAAGTCCAGAGTGTGCCCTCGGCCAGTGCGCTCCAATCAGAACCGTTGAAGGCACGCGCCTTGATATGAGTCGGGCGGGTGATAGAAAAAGGTCCGCTGTAAGATGTTCCGGCGATGGCTCCGCCGATGGCTCGCGGATCGGACCCGTCGGTGGTGTAATAGATGCTCCCCTGCGAAGCGGTCAAGCCAACGGTCGTTCCATCGGCTACCAGTCCGCCGCTCCGGCTGAGTTGGGGCGGATTGATGGACGGAATCAGGCCGTCGGCATCAAGATAGCCGATCACGGTTTGCGCCCGCCCGTTGAACCATGCCCGGGTTGTGGCCACGGCATTGACCCAAGTGTCGCGGTCGAGGCTGGTGCTACCCCAACGGGCGGCATTGGCCAGAATGGCGCGGTCGATCTGCGCGGCGCGTTGGTCAATGAGAGCCTCCATGTTGGTGTGCACAAGGGTGCCTTCGTTTTCAAAGTGTTTGTACACCCGGTCGGCAAAGGCCAGGCGGTATTCGGCATTCACACTCAGGCGGTCGTGTAGCGTTTGGGCATTGAAATATTCAGGCAAGTTGAAGTTGCTGTTGGTGAAGGGCCCGGTCCGATCAAGGTCGGTTGAGGTGTCGAACGCGTGTTCGCAATCATGCTGCAGCCATTTGAATCCGTCAGGATTTTTTCGGTTGTATACAGCGAAAATATTATTCACCGAGGAATCGCTTATGAACTTGGATATACAGTTGTCGGAAGCGCCTGCGTAATCAATCAACAGGACATAGTCGATCAGGTTGTTCAGGTCCAGCAGCTTTTCCTTGGATGGATCCGGCTCGCCCTGAGTGTTCATGCCCTGGACGGCAAAATAGTCGGTATTGTTGACAAATCCGTTCGTCGCGGCGGTGTAGAGCCGATGATAGGCTTCAAGGGTGCCGTCGGTCGCCTCGAGGATCGAGGAGGGATCGGTATATCCGGAAACTTTAACCACATCATAGTCGTCGGAGTCGCCACCGAGATAGCTTTCTCCATAGTCTGCCGCTGGGCGCTCTTCGGTCATAAAGAGTCCCCAGTAGAGTCCGTTGAGATAGAGGTGGTAGTAGCGGCTTCGGGTGTAGGCGTCGCCCATGGCACCGGCGGCGTCGCGGCAGACCACATCGCGAAGAAAAGTGTTGCACCATGGAGTTTCATTACCCTTTGCCCAGCTGTAGTTTTGGGCGGTGCGCAGATCAATTTTATCGAACGAGGTGACTCCTTCGTCCTCAAACAGCGGATAGTCGAGTTTTCCTTCGCCATATTCATTGCGGAAGAACAGGCGAAAGGAGTGTTTCGGAAAATAATTGTGCCGGCTCCAGCCGCCGCGGATGCGCAACCCGGCATTGATGTGGAATCCTTTACTACCGTCCGGATTAATCAACTCGGCGGATGCGGGGCACTCCCAATGCTCTTCAGCATTGACGTAGATGCCGGTGGCGGGATCGTAAAGGTTGGCGTCATCGGTTGTAATGGAAATGGTCGGAATGGTTTTTAGCGCATCCTGCACACTGAAAACCTGGTTGGAGGCATCCTGATAGGTTTTGTTGAGCACGCCCGCATCCATACCGAGGTTGATGATCTGACCATTGATGTAGAATTGCGAGGCGGGCTGAGTCACAACATCATCCACAAAAATATAGGAGTCCGTGCGCGGATAAGAGGCTTTCCAGCCAGTCTTGAAGGCGCGGACACGCAGGTTGGCGGTGGCAGAAATCGTGATCGGACCGGAATAGAGTGTGCTCCCATCGGTGGGTTCCGACCCGTCAAGGGTGTAGCGCACGGTTGCTCCTTCGGTCGTATTGGAAACAGAAGCCAGAAACGGAGAGTTATAGAAACCCCGTTGAGGGAAGGTGACCGGTGTTTCGACATATCCTGCATAAGCGATATTTGTATTGATGGATCCCGGAGTTGGAGTCGTGAACAGCCCGGTGTTAGAGGTGTCGATCTCTCCGTCGGTAAAGGCATAGCCGAAAGAGACATCTTTCTCCAGTGCCGGGGGGGTGAGGTCGTCTTCCACGGTGCTTCCATCGGAGTGAACCAGCGCTAGATATTCACTCGCTGCACTCAGCTTAAAGTTGGTATGCAGCTCCGAGCCGGCTACGGATCGGTTTTTATCAGAGGCGAATACGACCAGAAACCCCTTGGCTGCAATGTTGGTGGCGGGAAAGCTCCATTGGGTCAGAGCGGTTGCATCGTCGGTCAGATACCAGCCATCGACGCTGACGGACTGGTTTGAGGGGTTGTACAACTCAATCCAGTCGGACGAATCACCATCTTCGTCCAGCAGGCTGATGCCGTTGTCGGCCACAATTTCACTGATGCGGATCGTTTGTCCATGGCAAACGACGGCAAGCATTGCTAGGAACACTGTTAAAACAGAGCCGTACTTGACCGTTCGCAGGAACTTCATCTTCATATTTTGGAACCACCTTGACTAGGTTAGCCTCTGTGTATAGCGCAAGATCTGCCGAGCCAGCTAATAATTTATAATATTTATCTCTAGCAAAGGAGTGTGTGAATGGATGTCAGCCCTTAGGAATTTTAAAAAGCGCCCTGTTTCGGGGCGCTTTTTTTTGTTCAGAATTCAAGTCGGACAGGCAGGATGCCCACCTTGACAAACCCGCTGTATTACAACATGTTTTATATGTAACCTCTATTTAGGACGTCTCTGCATGCAGATTCCCCGGTCGCCTGAAAAGCGTTTTTCTATCAATCATAATCGAACGATTCGGAGTAATAAATGAGACAGCACCCAACGGCAGGAATATCCGTAATCCTCACGCTCAGCGTATCGATACTGTTTACATCGACAGCCTTTGGTATGGCAAAGGTGCCATCCAGTGTTGTGGAGATTCAACAGGAAGATAATGAATTTCGGTTCATGCGCAATGGCGAGGAATATTTTGTGAAAGGTGCCGGCGGAACTCGGTATATGGACAAACTGGTCGTCGCCGGGGGAAATTCTGTCCGGGCGTGGATGGGTACTCAGGAAGCTCTGGATGAAGCGGAAAAACACGGACTTAGCGTTTGCTTTGGTTTGCCTTTGCTAAAGCCTCGCAGCGGGTTTGATTACACCGACCCTGAGGTGATCGAACAGCAGCTTGATTCCATTCGCGAAAAGATCTATCGCTACCGCGATCACCCTGCACTGCTGATGTGGGCGATTGGAAATGAAGCGGAAATGCACGCATCAGAAGAGGAACGCGCCCGCGTTTGGAAGGCAATCAACGATATCGCCAAGATGATCAAGCAGATCGATAAGGATCATCCGGTGATCACGGTGACATCAGGATTCGGGAATGACAAATTCATAGAGCTTAACGAGTATTGCCCTGATCTTGACGCAGTGGGGGTCAATACATATGGCAAGATAGCCAGGGTCCCCGACGAGATCAAAAGGCAAAACTGGACCAAGCCTTACTTCGTGACCGAGTTTGGCCCGCGCGGATGGTGGGAGGTAGACACGACCAGCTGGGGGATACCGATAGAAGGGACCAGCAGTGAAAAGGCCGCATTCTACGGTATGGGTTATGACACGGCGGTCAACGGCAACAAGCAGTGTTTGGGCTCCTATGTTTTTCTTTGGGGCGACAAACAGGAAAAGACGCACACGTGGTTTAACCTGTTTTTGCCGGAAGGGAATCCCACCGCTATTGTCGATGTGATGAGCCGCGCGTGGACGGGCGAGTGGCCCGCGAACAGAGCGCCTGCGATCGGTCCCGAAAAGATGACCGTCGTTTCGGATAAGACCAAGCGTAGCGAAGGGCATATATTCAAGCCCAACACAAAGCTGATTTGCAAGGTGAACGCTTCGGATCCCAATGGCGATGAGATGACGATCAAATGGGACATCCGCATCGATGGAGCAACCAACGAAAGCGTAGGCGGAGACCATGAGCCATCAATAAAACCGATCGAAGGACTGGTGCTATCGACTGACGGCAAGACAGCGGTTATCAAAACACCGGCCGAACCGGGGATGTATCGAATCTTCGTGTATGCTTATGACACCGCCGGAGCGGTTGGCACAGCGAATGTGCCAATCCTCGTCGAACCTCAAAGCGCTGAGAAGCAAGAGCCGGTCATTTATCTCGCATCCAATTTAAAGACAGATACCTATACCCTCGGCGAGCAATGGAAGCTGGTTTGGACGGATGAATTTGATGGCGATACGCTTAATCGCGAAAATTGGAACTTCCAGGTACTAGAGGCGGGGCGCTTCAACGGGGAGCTACAAGAATACACGGACAGCGAGCAAAACGCATATGTTGAAGACGGCTGTTTGGTCATTCAGGCGATTCACAAAAGCGATGTGCATGGGCCGAACCAGTATTCTTCGGCTCGGTTGAATACGGCCCAAAAGCAAACGTGGAAGTACGGCCGGATCGCGGCGCGCATTCAATTGCCTTACGGTGAGGGAGTTTTCCCCGCGTTTTGGATGCTCGGTGCGAACTGCATCGAAAACGGAGGCGATACTCCATGGCCGCTATGCGGAGAGATTGATATCGTTGAACTATTCGGAAACAAGAATGATGCAGTCGTTGAGGCGAACATTCACTATGCCGATGAAGAAGACGCTCACGACCAGATGGGCTCAGTGCCCCTTGAGCTTGAAGAAGGCATTTTTGCCGATCAATTTCATGTGTTTGAGATCGAGTGGGATGAGAATTGCGTCGTCTGGATGGCCGATGGCAAGGAATATGCCCGCCGGGATATTACAACCGAGGTGATGAAGGAGTTTCACCAGGAATTCTTCATCCTGCTAAATTTTGCGGTAGGTGGAACCTGGGCGGGTTGTCCCGACGAAACCACCCACTTTCCGCAACATATGTATGTAGACTGGGTGAAAGTTTACCAAAAGGAGCATGCTTCTCCTTGAACTCACCGTAGATCGAGCGATATCGAGACGGGCATCTGTAGCCGTGGATATCGGCCTGTCGTTTCGCGGGTTCTTCCATCTTGCTTAGATTGCGTTGGATATTTTTGTTTTTCCAACCATTGGAAAAACAACTGGGTGAAGGCTCAGCCTTCTTCCAAGGGTGCAGAATCAAATATCAAGTGCAACAACGGCCTTTTTCATGACAGC
>CAYVYL010000053.1:0-8943 GCA_964455665.1 uncultured Verrucomicrobiota bacterium | reverse complement strand
CGCATTAGGGGTCAGTCCTATAATTTAATACTTTTGATCCGTTGAAACTCATCATATCCCCACTCGCCCTTCCGCGCAGACTCTATCCTCCGCAGGGATTCAGACAACATCGTAGCAGTTCCCATCTTCAGCCGTTGTTTAACCCACTCATTCTTTACACAGGTATGCTTCCGAACCAGCCAGGCCAATGCCACTTTTTCAGGGCTTCCCATAATTTGTCCCGCTAACGACTCTTCCGTCACCCGCAGCGCCCTCATCCCCAGGCTCACGATTCGCTCCGCCTCCACTTCATCATGCTGTCGAACTTCTTCTCCGCTAAAAGACGCACGTTTTTTAGACTTCAGCGTTCCGTCAAGATGCTCCAACATCTCCGTACGGAATCCGTCATCTCCGAAGCACCAGCCACGGCGAATTCGACTCCAAGCCTCATCCACTTTCCAAGGTTCGGAATGATGCCGCATCTCCAGAACCCGCCGCTCCATCAAGGACCGATAACTACGCCGTCCTGCGGGCGTATCCGTCAACCCCGCCCCGCCGAACACGCGCTCAACACAAAGCCACTCCGGTCGTTTCTTCGTCTGAATCATTCCCGGATAACTACTCCAGACATGTTCTTCCAACCGGGTTCCCTCAAAATCAAAACCCCGAACCCGTGCCGGGTTCAGATGAATATAACTCGCAACCGTCGAAAAATAATCCCCGACACGGTCAACCAGCAACGCCTTATAGCGCCCCTGAAACAAATGCCCCCACTCCTTATGGCGCACATTAAACCGTTTCGTATAGGTTCCTTGCAACCACTGCATACCCGCCACCAAATTCGACTCGGGTGTTTCCACCAGCAGGTGATAGTGATTCCCCATTAACACAAAAGCATGCACCCGCCATCCACAGCGAACACATGCCTCTCCCAGCGTATCCAAAAATATCTCGTTATCCCGCGCGTCCCGGAACACCGGTGCCTGCCGATTCCCCCGACACATCACATGATAAGTTGCTCCTGCGAACTCAATTCTCGGTTTTCTTGCCATTCGAGAAACCTACCCCCTGCACCGCATCCGGCCAATTCTATTTTATTAAATTATAGGACTGACCCCTTTCTTCGAGACGCAGTCGAGAAAGGCTGGTCTGCCGCAGGCAGAACGGCAACGCGTTGGAGCAAAGCGGAAACATAATTTACCAAAGGTAAATAATGAGCGCAGCGAATGGTTCAACGAAGTGGAGAGGCAATGATTGGAACCAGCCTTCGCCAAAGGCTACGGCGGTCAAGAAATCCGCGCCCATCCGCGTGATCCGCGGTTAATATTTCCCAATGGTTGGAAAAGTGGAAGAGGCATCCTGTCTCTGGCCAGCGGCAGGATGCCGCTTCCATCTTGCTATTTTTCGTAGACGCGGTGGCGCACCGCATCTACAGAAATTATAGTAGTGTTAATTTGCCGCTTCGCTGCCGTCGCACCCGACCGACGGGAAAGAGGCCGCACGAATGTGCGGCAAGGAACGAATTGACTGGCAATAGCGCCTCATGGATCCCGACTGCTTCGGGGAGCCTCACTTTGTGTGTGTGGATTAGTGGTTAGAAAAACAGCTTCCGGTAGAGGAAGGATCATCCCTTTGCGGAATCGGGAAGGAGCTCTTCGATCGCCTGAAGTAGCGCGTCCTTCGAAATCGGCTTTTCCAGCGCCTTACAGGCGCCGAACTGTTTGGCGACCGGCAGGAAGTCGATTTCAGAGCGCTTTGCGCCGCCGGAAATAGCGATCACGGGAAGCCCCGGGTGATGGTCCCGAATGTTCTGCAACACCTCGAGGCCGTCCATTTCGGGCATCAAGATGTCTGTGATAATTAGATCCGGAGTGTGTTGAAGCATTTTCTTCAGCCCCTCTTTTCCATCCAAGACGTATTCCACGTTGTGGTTCGTTTTTTCGAGAAACTGTGCGAAAATATTTTGTACGTCAGGATCATCATCAATAACTAAAATATGTGCCACAAGAGCATCCTCCTCATCTTATTTTTTATATATAAAACCTGCTGAACAAGCTTCAATGAGATTAACGATTAAAAATGGTTTCTCAAGGGAAAAAAATTCTTTTTGATCTGTCCCGGCGTCTAGGATGCGGTCGCCGAAAACAGCTCATAATCACCGCATTGACGCTATGCTGCCATCACGATAGTGCTGGCCTCTCTCCCTTTGGTCGAGTCACTCTATCGCCGGCTCCGTCCCCACCACCCCACTCTCTTTTGTCAGGAACGTTTTCAAAAAACAAAAAGAATTCGCTAAAAGCAGTCCTTGCTTCGGCGGGTGGGGGGGCTAGAATTCGAGCGTCTTGGTAGCATTTGCATGTTGAAAACTAAACAGGCAGAAGGGTCCCCGATGAATGTGAGAAGGATCATATTAGTTACATTTATCCGGCACATCGGAGAAACCCTGTCATGAACGCTGATAACCCAGCTCCGTCACAGTCAACCCCAATGCGACGCATTACAGGAGCTTGTTTTGTGCTCACAGCTGGCATCGCCTTGCTGGCGCTGCTCTCTTGGATCTTGGGTCAGTGGCGGGTCGGGGCGTTGGGCAGCAATTACGTCCCCATGGCTCCCAGCACGGGCCTGTTATTTCTCGGGTTGGCGGGTGCGGCCTGGCTGGAACACCGCCGACCAGACTCCGTCGCCGTAAATCGGTTCGGCTTCACCATGGGATTCGGCGTGCTGGTCATGAGCCTCTTGATTGGGATCCAAATCCTTTTCGATGTTCAACTGCCGGTGGCGCACTGGCTATCCCGCCCAACAGAAACCGTCGGGCAGATTCCGGTCGGGCGAATGTCTCCGCTCACCGCCGCGCTTTTCATCCTGTCGAGTCTGGCGTTTCTGTTGGAATGTGCACCGAAATCCCGCTGCCGATCGAGGCGGCAGGCGGCGGCGATGTTGGGGGTGGTTGTCCTGCTTTGCAGTGGCGGAGTCGGGCTGAGTTATCTATTACACGAGCCGTTACTTTATGGCGGAACGGTCGTCCCCATGGCCGCGCTGACCGCCGCGGCATTCATTTTGATCGGCCTCGGCCTGTTGCTGGCGGCAGGCCCCGACACCTGGCCGATGAGCTTATTCGTACCGCCAGCCCTTGATGCCCGGCCCACCCGCCGGATACTCCGGGGCTTAATCGCACTCGCGCTACTGTTCACAATAGCCATCGGCACCACCGGTTGGCTTTATTTTAACCGCCAACAAGCCGAGGCCTGTCGCGTCGCCCAAGAGACGCTGGCCGCCATCGCGAACCTGAAGGTCGACCAGATTGCGGGCTGGATGACGCAACGGCGCGGCAACGCCGAGGCCTCCTTCAATAAACACACCGCCCGGAAATTCCTGACCGAACCCAACAACGCCGCCAACCGCAAGGAATTGCTCCAGTGGATGGGCACCTTCCAGCGAGTGTACAACTTCAGCGCGGTGATGCTTTTGGACGCACACGGTGCGGTGCGGCTGGCCGTGCCAGCCGACGCGGTGCAGCCCGCCGGCATTTGCGCGGAGAAGGCGCAGGCCGCGATGCGTGCGCGAGAAGTGGTCTCTGCGGACCTGCATCGCGCAACACCCAACTCACCGATCCATATGAGTTTACTGGTGCCGATCGGCATCAACCCACAGGCGGGTTCGACACGCTCACCGCAAGCGGGTCAACCGGCGGACGGCGTGTTGCTACTGGTTATTAATCCGCAGCGCTTCCTCTATCCCCTCATCCAGAACTGGCCCACGCCCAGCCGCACGGCGGAGACGCTACTTGTCCGGCGCGAAGGCAACGAGATCGTGTTTCTGAACAAACTGCGCCATCGCATGAACACGGCACTGGTGTTGCGGTTGCCGATCGGCGATCCGAACCTGCCCGCGGCAAAGGCCGTCCAGGGACAGGAAGGCGTTGTGGAGGGGATGGACTACCGCGGGATCCCGGTTTTGGCGGCGTTACGAAAGGTTCCGGGAACCCCGTGGTTCATGGTGGCCAAGGTGGACCAAGAAGAAATTTACGGCCCGCTTCACCAACAGGCGTGGATAATCGCGGCCATCATCGGACTCCTGTTGCTGGCGGCCATGCTGGGGATCGGCCTGCTGTGGCGACAGCAAAAACTGGAGTTTTCCCGACACGAATTGGCTGAACGTAAACAGGTGGAAGAAAAATTGCGCCAAAGTGAAGCCACCATCCGGAATAAACTCAAAGCGATTATCGAACCCGAAGGCGATATCGGCACGCTTGAACTGGCCGATATTATTGACACCCCCGTTCTGCAGGCGATTATGGAAGAATTTTATCAGCTCACCGGCATGTTGGGCGCTGTACTCGACCTTTCAGGAAAGGTTTTGGTGGCGGTCGGCTGGGCGGATATCTGCACAAAATTCCATCGGGTTCATCCCGAGTCCTGCAAAAACTGTCTTGAAAGCGATACCTGCCTCACCCAAGGGGTAGCGCCCGGCGCCTTTAAGGCCTACCACTGCAAAAACAACATGTGGGATATGGTCACCCCCCTATTCGTAGGGGGCCGACATATCGGCAATGTGTTTATCGGGCAGTTTTTCTATAAAGACGAAACACCCGATGTGGAACTGTTCCGAGAGCAGGCCCGGAAATACGGATTCGATGAGGCAGAATATCTTGCGGCACTTGAAAAAGTCCCTCGATTCAGTCGGGAAGAAGTGAATGCCGGCATGCGCTTCTACTCGAAACTTTCTGAAATTATTTCAACGTTGAGTTTCAGTGCGATCCAGCAGTCCAGATTGCTTGCCGAGCGCAAGCGGGCAGAAAAGACCCTGAAAAACAGCGAGACAAGATTCCGGGCACTCTTCGAACAAGCCGGTGGCTACTGCATGATTCTGGATCCGAATACGCCCGATGGAATTCCCGTAATTATTGACGCGAATCAAGCGGCTTGTGACGCGCATGGTTACACAAGAGAAACGTTTGTTGGACGCCCCGTGATCGATATCGATGATGAAGATGGCCGGCGTTTAACGAAAGAGCGAACCCTTGAAATCATGACGGGCAAACCATTTTATGTGGAAAACGAACACGTACGCAAAGATGGAACCTCCTTCTCTGTCGCCGTAAATGCAAAACGGATTGATATTGAAGGTGAGCCGCCACTTATTTTCACGACAGAATATGACATCACCGAGCGCAAGGCGGCGAGTGACGCGGCTCGCCTCTCGAAGATGCGATACCAGCAACTCTTTGAAACCTCCAAGGATGGCATCCTGATTCTCGATGCCGAGAGCGGAGTAGTGGTGGATGTTAACCCGTGTCTTATTGAGTTGCTGGGCTATTCGCACGAGGTATTTTTGGGGAAACATCTTTGGGAGATCGGTCTGTTCAAAGACATCGCGGGGTCGAAGGAAGCTTTTCTTGACCTGCAGGACAAAGGCTATATCCGCTTCGAGGATATGCCGCTGGAAACCTCCGAAGGCGAGCGCATCGATGTGGAGTTCACCAGCAATGTCTTTGATGTGGGCGACAAAAAATTGGTCCAGTGCGATATTCGCGACATCACCGAGCGCAAGCGGGCAAAAGAAGCGCTGCGGGGGAGCGAGGATAAATTGCGACTCATCATCGATACGTCGCCCGTTGGCATTTGCACGGTGGATCCACTGGGTAACTTTGTCATGACCAATCCGGCCTATGAACAGATGCTGGGCTATTCCAAAGAAGAACTCAGGGGCCTTTCCTTTTATGATGTGACCCATCCAGAGGATCGCCCCAAAAACAAAGAACTCTTCCAAAGCCTATTTTCTTTGACCTCGTCCGGTTTTTCCATGGAAAAAAGATATGTCCGCAAAGACGGCGCAACGATCGACGTGGCCGTCAATGCGACCGGGGTTATGGACGCGACGGGACACGCCAGATTCGGGACCGCATTCGTACGTGACATCACCGAGCGCAGACAGGCAGAAGCAGAAATCAAACAGCTCAACAACGAACTCGAACAGCGCGTTCTCGAACGCACCGCCGCACTGAAGGCGGCGAACCAAGAACTGGAATCGTTTTCGTACTCCGTCTCCCACGATTTGCGTGCGCCGTTGCGGGCGATTGATGGCTTCAGCCTGGTGCTGCTCGAAGATCATGCTCAACAGCTCGACCCGGAGGCTCAGGAACACCTCGACCGCATCCGGACGGCCACGCAACGGATGGGCCGGTTGATTGATGATTTACTGGGCCTCTCGCGCATGAATCGTCAACCCCTCCACAAAGCGCCGATTGAGTTGGGCCCGATCGTCCAAGAAACGATGGAGCAACTGCGCGCCGAACAGGCCGACCGCCGCATCGAGCTGACGCTGGGCGATCTACCCCCCTGTCAGGGCGATGCTCACCTGCTCGGCGCGGTGTGGACCAACCTGCTCTCCAACGCGCTCAAGTTCACAAGCAAGCAGCCCGTTGCCGTCATCGAGGTCGGCAGCGAGATCCAGGCGGGCGAGTGTGTCTATTTCGTCAAGGATAACGGCGCAGGCTTCGACATGGCCTACGTCGACAAGCTGTTCGGCGTGTTTCAACGGCTGCACACCAAATTCGACTTTCCCGGCACCGGCATCGGGCTGGCCACCGTGCAACGCATTATCCACCGTCACGGAGGCCGCATTTGGGCCGAGGGCAAAGTGGACCGGGGTGCCACGTTCTATTTCACCCTTCCGACGAAGGAATCCGGGGATTTCAGCAAAGAAGAATAAACTCGAAAAACTCGAAAAAATCAAATAGAATAGGAAGCGAATGAAGGGGCAAATTTTATGAATGAAAGCAAAACGATCCTGTTGGTCGAAGATAACTTGGACGACGTGGAACTGACGCTACGGGCCTTTAAGAAAAGCCAGATCGCCAACGAGATCATTGTGGCGCACGACGGGGCGGAAGCGCTGGATATTCTACTGCCCGCGAGCCCCGACACCGAGAATCCCCCTTCGTTGCCCGCCCTGATCCTGCTGGATCTCAACCTACCCAAAGTGAGCGGCATGGAGGTGTTGACGCGGCTTCGGGCCGACGAACGAACCCAGCTGCTGCCGGTCGTTATTCTGACGTCGTCGAGTGAGGAACAGGACGTGATGGAAAGCTATCGACTGGGGGCCAACAGCTATATCCGCAAGCCGGTGGATTCGATCCAGTTCACCGAAGCGGTGCGGCAACTGGGACTCTATTGGCTGGTGGTCAACGTGCCGCCGCCGAAGCCGGAAGAATAAAACCGAGAGTAAAAACATGACGTCCGAGATCGCGAACAAAAATAACGGTGCGTTGCCCCTACGCGTCTTAATTATCGAGGATTGCGCCGACGACGCCGCGTTAGTCGAACGCGAATTGCGCCGGGGCGGCTACAACGTGGCCTCCGAACGCGTGGAGACCGCCGAGGCGATGCGTACCGCGCTCGACCGCGCGCCGTGGGACATCATCCTCTCCGACTACGCGATGCCGACCTTCAGCGCGCCAGCCGCGCTGAAGGTGCTCCAAGCCAGCCCGCTCGACCTGCCCTTCATCATCATCTCCGGCACCATCGGCGAGGAGGTCGCCGTGGAGAGCCTGAAAGCGGGCGCTCATGATTACCTGATGAAAGGCAAGCTGACCCGACTCACCTCAGCGGTCAGGCGGGAGTTGGCCAGCGCCGAGCAGCGGCGGCAGCAGAAACGGGACGAAGAGGCGCTGGCTCGGACAGCGCAGGAATGGCGCACCACATTTAACGCCTCCAACGACGCAATCTGGCTGCTCGACGAAGCGCATCGGATCGTGCGCTCGAACCAGCAGGCGGATCGGCTGTTCCCCTCCTCCGTAGGCAGCGAAGGAACCCGGTGCTGGGAAGTCGTGCATGGCACAACTGGGCCGATCGCTGATTGTCCCGTTGTGCGGGCAAAAGAGAGTTTGCAACGCGAAACCATGGAACTTCAGGTGGGTGATCTCTGGTATCTGGTGACTGCAGATCCTGTTCTGGATGCAAACGGGCACTATGCCGGCGCAGTGCATGTCTTACGCGACGTCACCAATCGCAAGCAGGCTGAAGAACAATTAAAGTCCTCGGAGAGCAGAACTCGCGCTTATCTAAATAATTCGCCGGCCTGCACCAAAATCCTGGATCCCGATTTCAATTTACAATATATGAGCAGGGCCGGGATCGAGGGGCTTCACATTGACCGTATTGAGGACTATTACGGCCACCCCTACCCCTTTGATTTCTACCCCCAGTCGTTTAAAGACATGATGACCCAAAACCTGAAAAAGGCGAAAGAGACCGGTGAGATTATCACGCAGGAAGCTGCCGTAGTGGATGTGGATGGAAATGAATTGTGGTTTCACTCAACGATTACACCGGTCCATGACGAGGTCGGTCAACTGGATTATATTCTGATCGTTTCCATTAATATCACCGAACGCAAGCAGGCCAATGAGGCGTTGCGCGAAAGCGAGTCGCGGTTTCGGGATCTGTTCGAGGATGCGCCACTCGGGTACCAGTCTCTGGATGAAAACGGGGATATTCTTGAACTCAACAAGACCTGGTGCAAGTTGCTCGGATACACCAAAGAAGAGGCGATAGGCAGAAATTTCGGGGAGTTCATCCGTTCAGACTTTCAGGAACAGTTCGCAGAGAATTTCCCGAAGTTTAAGAGCCAGGGAAGCATCGCAGGCACCGAGTTCGAGATGATCCGAAAAGATGGCTCGGAGGTGAGTATTTCGATTGATGGAACAATTCAACACGAAACGGATGGCTCGTTTAAACAAACTCACTGCGTTCTGAAGGACATCACCGAGCAAAAATCCCTGGAAAAGCAGTTCCGGCAAGCACAGAAGATGGAATCCGTCGGTCAGCTGGCCGGCGGCGTGGCCCACGATTTCAACAACAAGCTTCAGGTTATTCTCGGCCACACGGAGTTGGCCCTCGGGAAAATCGATGCCTCAGACCAGGTGCATGAAAGCCTAATTGAAATCCAAACGGCGGCTCTACA
>CAYVYL010000052.1:0-9086 GCA_964455665.1 uncultured Verrucomicrobiota bacterium | reverse complement strand
TTCCAAACCTTGGGAAAAACCTGTCCGGTGTCACAAAAAACTCCGACGGCGCATGGGGTTCGGACATCAATATCCGGGGCTTAAGCCGCGACTCGGTCGTTGTGCTGGTTGACGGCGCGCGCGTCGAAAGCGCCAACGGCATTAACGCCCGCCTTGGACTGATCGACCCGTCCACCGTGGAACGCATCGAAGTGCTCAAGGGACCGGTCAGTTCGCTCTACGGCTCCGGCAGCATCGGCGGCGTAGTCAACATCATCACCAAAGGCGCGAGTTTCCAAAGTTCGGAAAAAACGAGCTTCGGGTTTTCCAATGTTTGGAAAAGCAATCCGGAAGGGTTTGCCGTTTCCGGCTGGGGCAGCTGGGCCAACAGCAATAATTATCTTTATGCGGGTCAGACCTATCGTGACTTTAACAGCTACGAAGACGGCCGCGGCGACACCCTAGAAAACAGCCAGTTTCGCGACCGGCAAACCACCGTCAAAGCCGGACACCGCTTCAACGATGCCCACACCCTCGAGGCGCAGTTCCAGTATTACGAAGGCGAAAACATCGGCATTCCCGCCGGCAGTAGCACCCTGCCCGCCGCCGGTCAATGGGTCACCTACCCCGTCACCCGCCGCGGTCTCTTCGACCTCACCCACACCTGGCTTCCGAACAGTGATGCCTGGGAGGAATCCAAACTGAACCTCTTCTACCAGTTCAACCACCGCCGCGTGGTGATCGACCATTTCCCCGCCACGATGCCGATCTCAGAAATCCAGCCGGGCGCCGACCACAATACGATCGGCGGCCACTGGCAAAACCGCTTCCAGTTTGACGATCACACGCTGGTCGCCGGGCTCGACATCTGGCGCAGAACCTATGAAGGCTGGCGCCGCCGCTACTTGAAAAACGGAACCGTCCTGTCCGACAAACCGCTGCCCGACAGCTCCTTTCTGTCTGCTGGCGGATTTGCCGAAGACAGCTGGGCGGTTTCCGACCGGCTGACCCTCAGCGCCGGCGCACGCGCCGACTGGATCGAGGTGCACAACGACTCCGTCGCCGGAACTTGGACCGAACAGACCGAAAACGACATCAGCTGGAACGCCCACCTCGGCGCCACCTATGCCCTGAGCGAAAATCTAAGCGCCAAGGGAATCGTCGCGCGCGGCTACCGCGCCGCCACACTGGAAGAACGCTATTCCTTCATCAGCCTCGGCGGCGGGGCAAACCTCTACGGCGACCCGACCCTCAACCCCGAAGAATCGCTCTTCACCGAATGGGGGCTGGACTGGAATAGCGAAAACCTCAGTGCCTCAGTTTCCGCCTTCTATAACAAACTGGATAACATGATTATCATCGAAGACATCGGCGCGGGCCCCGACCGCCAATACGCCAACGTCAGCGAAGCCGCCATCTTCGGCGTCGAAACTGAAGCGGAATGGTATTTTTCCAACCATTGGAAACTATTCGGAAACCTCAGCGTTCTAAACGGCCGCGATAAAACCGCCGGCGATGACCTGCCGAATATCGCCCCGTTCAACGGACTGCTCGGCCTGCGTGGCGAACACCCCGACGGATTTTGGGGAACCATTGAAACCGAATTCGCGGCCAAACAGGACCAGACCCCGTCCGGCACCGACGAGGCGGCCGCGTGGCAAACCGTCAACCTGAGAATCGGCTACGACTTTGAAACCGGCCGCGCAAAGCACACCGTGTACATCGGCGTCGAAAACCTCTTCGACGAACAATACAACAACTATCTCTCCAGCGACCGCAGCGGAAGTGTTGTCCTCCATGAACCCGGACGCTCCTTCACCGCCGCTTGGAAAACGGAGTTTTAAGAAGAAGAACTGCCCACAAATCACACGAATAACCACGAATAACCACGAATTTTAGACTTAGGCAGGCCGGAGGCCTGCGATACGTATCGCAGCCGTCCCGGCTGCCCTGAAAATCTCCATTCGTGATCATTCGTGAAGATTCGTGGGAGGAATCTCTCCCTCCGAAAACCTTTCTGATTAAATGTCTATGTCATTCCGCCTGTCCGCCATAGCTTGTAAAAGCGAAGGTGGATGGTTAAATTCCCGCTTATATGAAACTTCACTTTATCGGAATCGGCGGATGCGGGATGAACGGGGTGGCGCAGTTGGCCGCGCACGCCGGATATCAGATTTCCGGATCCGACCGCACGACCAACATAATTAGCCCCATTGTAGGACAGGCTTCTCTGTACTCAGAGAGCCTGTGCTCTTCAGGCGACAAGAACAACACACGCTCCCGAATACGGGAAGCGCGTCCTACACAACCAAATGTTCCTGATATCTTCCAAGCATTGGAAAAACAGGGAATCACGATTGTCCCCCAGGACGGATCGGGCATCACGGAAGAAACCGACTTCGTGGTCTACAGCACCGCCATCGAACAGGGAAACCCTGATCTTGAGAAGGCAAAGGAACTGGGCATCCCGCTCCTGCACCGCGCGGAAATGCTGGCGAAGCTCTGCGAGGGCAAAGAAGTGATCGCCGTCGCCGGAACCGCCGGTAAGTCCACCGTCACCGGCCTGCTCGGCCACATTTTCCAATGTTTGGAAAAAGACCCGACTGTCTACTGCGGCGCGCCCATCCTGAACTGGAAACAGCCGTCCTTCATTGTAGGACAAGCTTCTCCGTACCCGGAGAGCTTGTGTACAGGCAAACAAGACACACGCTCCCGAATATGGGAAGCGTGTCCTACAACAGAAATGAGTATGCAGACAGAAAACGTCCGCTTCGGTTCAGAAAACGGGCCGTGGATCATTGAAGCCGACGAGAGCGATAAGTCCTTTCTCCATTTTCACCCGAACCACGCCGTCATCACCAATATCGCGGAGGATCACTTTGAGCTTTCCGAGTTAAAAAAATTGTTCGCTCAATTCGAATCGCAGGTTTCCGGCACGGTTATCAAGAAGGCGGAGTCATTTGATGCACCTAGTTCATTGATCGGCAAACACAACGTTGAAAACATCAACAATGCGCTGACGCTGTGCAAAGCTCTAGGGCTCGACATTTCAAAATGCAGCGAGGCGGTTGCCACCTTTAAAGGGATTGAACGGCGATTGGAGCGGATCGGCGAAAACGTGATCGATGACTTTGCGCACAGCCCGATTAAAATCGCGGCGGCGCTCGAAGCGGTTTCCGGTGAGTTTGAAACCTTCAACGTCGTCTGGCGTCCGCACGGTTTCACCCCATTAGCCCAAGGGCTAGACGGATTCATCAAGGCCTTCTCCTCTGGAAGGGCGCAATGCGCCTTCATTCTACCGGTGTATTACGCAGGCGGGACGGTGGAGAAGAAAATCACTTCGAAGCAGTTTGTCGAGCGGTTGCGAGCGGCGGGCGTACCGGCGGAATTTGTCAAAGATTTCCAAACATTGGAAACAAACCTGCTCGCAGATCCCTTGCCCGTGCTGATCATGGGCGCCCGCGATCCGGGACTACCGATCTTTGCCAGAAAATTGGCATCTAAACTAAAAGAGATTTAGCCACAAAAAATACAAAAAATAACAAAATAGAACCCACTCCCCTTTTCGTGTCTTTTTGTGTTTTTCGTGGCCATTGAACTCCCTGCAGGCTTGCCTCAAAGCTCTGCAAAGTTTAGATTGCCCGCCCTTTTTAACCGGAGAACCGAATGATTAAAGCAGCTGATTTAAAAAGATCACACGTCATCGATATTGATGGCATCCCGCATACCATTGAAAATATCGCCCAGAGCGCGCCAACCGCTCGCGGCGGCAACACCATCTACCGCGTTCGGTTCCGCAATGTGGCCACCAAAGCCAAGGTCGACAAAAGTTACAAAGGCGGCGATGCGCTGCAGGAAGCCGACTTCGACACCGCCGAAGTGCAGTATCTTTATAAAAAAGGTGACCGCTACACCTTTATGGATCTGGAAAGCTACAATCAGTTCGAGCTGATGGAAGATGATATTGAGGATGTAAAGCCCTTCCTGATCGAGGACATGGAAGGAATTATCGCCCTGATGTCCGACGACAAGGTTCTCGGCATCCGCATGCCCTCCACGTTAGAAATGAAAATCGAAGAGTGCCCGCCGTCCATGAAAGGCGCCTCAGCTACTTCGCGCACCAAACCGGCCACACTGACCACCGGCCTGATCGTTCAGGTGCCGGAATACATTGCGCCGGGCGATGTCATTAAAGTCGATACGGAAGAACGCCGTTACCTTTCGCGAGCATAGCTCGCAGTTATCAGAAAACAGTTATTTGTTATCAGGAAGGAGTGTGTTGTCAGAGGAAAATGTTGTCGGGAGAGTACTGATAACTGTTAACCATTAACTGATAACCAAACATCCCATGTTCAAAATCTACAACACCATGTCCCGCTCGCTGGAGGAGCTGGTTCCGCTGGAGGACAATCACGTTCGCCTCTACACCTGCGGGCCGACGGTCTACAACTACGCGCACATCGGCAACTACCGCGCCTACATGTTCGAAGACCTCTTGCGCCGCTGGATTCAGTATAAAGGTTTCGAAGTCACTCAGGTGCAGAACCTCACCGACGTGGACGACAAAACCATCCGCGGCTCGCGCGAAAGCGGCAAAGCCCTGCGCGACTTCACGCAGACCTACAAGAATGCCTTCTTCGAAGATCTCAAGGTTCTCAACATTGAACCGGCCGAGCACTATCCCGCCGCGACCGACTGCATCCCCGAAATGATTGCACTGATCGAAAAGCTGTTCGAAAAAGGCCTCGCCTACAAATCGGACGACGGCTCCGTCTACTTCCCGATCGACAAGTTTCCAGCCTATGGAAAACTCGCGCGGCTCGACCGCGAAGGAATGCGTGCCGGCGCACGCGTCGATCAGGATGAGTACGACAAAGATAACGCCGCCGACTTCGCCCTTTGGAAAGGAACCGTCGAAGAAGACGGCGATGTCGTCTGGGATTCCCCGTGGGGCAAAGGCCGTCCCGGCTGGCATATCGAGTGCTCCGCCATGAGCGAAAAATATCTCGGCAAAAGCTTCGACCTGCACACCGGTGGTGTCGACAACATTTTTCCCCACCACGAAGACGAAATCGCCCAGAGCGAAGGCGCCAACGGCTGCCTATATTCCAAATACTGGATGCACTGCGCCCATCTTCAGGTCGAAGGAAAAAAGATGTCTAAATCCGAAGGCAACTTTTTCACTCTGCGCGAGATCCTCGACAAAGGCTACACGGGCCGCGAAATCCGCTATGAGCTGATCGGCACTCACTACCGCCAGAGCCTCAACTTTACCTTCAGCTCGCTCAACGCCAACCGCGCCGCCCTCGCCCGCCTCGACGAATTTTACGCCAAGCTGCAGGAATGCATCGGCGATGAACTTGTAGGACAGGCTTCTCTGTACCCAGAGAGCCTGTGCTCTTCAACCGAACAGGACAACACACGCTCCCAGATACGGGAAGCGTGTCCTACAATAAAAGACCTACCTAAATGGGCCGTTGAAATGGAAAAACGTTTCTCTTCTGCACTCGATGACGACCTCAACATTGCTGGAGGACTCGGCGCTCTGTTCGACGGCGTCCATTCAGGGAACAAGGAATTTCCGATGGATCCCAAAGAAGCCGTCGCGGTTTCCAACCTTTGGAAAAAACTCGACACCGTTCTCGGCTTCCTCGAACCGCCGAAAGAAGACGTTCCGGCAGAGCTGGTCGAAATGGCCGAAGCACGCGTTGCCGCCAAAGCGAACAAAGACTGGACCGAGGCCGACCGCCTGCGCGACGCTGTCGCCGCCGCCGGATGGACCATCCAAGACACCCCCTCCGGCCCGAAACTGAAGAAGCTTTAACCGTTACAAGGCCCAAGACCGAGTCGCAAGGCAATTACCAAAGGCTTTACTCACAATTCTTGAAGAGCTTCACGATCAACATCCCTGCGACATAACGGCCTACTACATTGATCGCATAAAATCGCACCGCCAGAAGTAACACCGCCTACGATTGAGAACCGTATTCCTCAGAATCTTCTGCAACGGCGAGATGGGAACGGGGTGAGCAATCACCAAAACCCATGAGTAGTCCTTCGACGCTAATGTCCTCGTCGAGACTGTCCCAATGGATTCCAATGCCGCCGCCGCTCAGGGTGTAGTTACGCCGGTCTTTTATGACGGCATGGAGCAGGCGCGGAAAATAAGCCAACGGAACGCTGAGCTTGCGCCCGTCTTTCAACTCGACCGTCATATCGGTGTCATTGAACAAAACCCGCTCTGCTCTCGGTTCAGATGTTAAAATATTCATCCCACGCCCTCCGGAATTCTTCTGCATGCTCTTCAACTACCACCATCAACCGTCCGATCTCGGATGAAGTCATATCATAACTCATTGCCAGCTTCACGTCCGGTTCCAACCAAAACTTAGCCAACTTCTCCCCTTTTCGGATATGGATATGCCGTGGCTCACGAGGCAACCCCTCATTCGAGAAGAAGAAAAACCGGTGTCCGTTCCATGTAAAAACCGTCGGCATGAGAGGATTATTACCGAATCAACAAATGTGTCAACTAAACAGAACCGGCCCGAAGCTGAAGAAGAATTAAGTCAAACCACGGAATACACAGAAGACACGGAAACAAGAGAACACCCTTCCGTGTATTCTGTGTATTCCGTGGTTAATTTTTAGTTTTTCCGTATTCGTCAGGCTCTTCGGCGACGGCGAGGTGTTTGTCTTTGGCGAAGATGGCCCGGCGTTCCATAGCGACATCGCGGGCAAGATACATTTTTATGAGGCTCTGATACGGCACATCCATTTTATTGGCCAGCACTTTGAGGTCATCAATCAACGCTTCCGGAAGGCGAATAGAAATGGATTTCGTCGTCGGCTTGAGATTGGGGAAAGTCACCCGTCTCGCCGTAGAAAGATCAAAATAATCCAATGAGGAATGAGTTGCCCAGAAATCACGTTCCTCGTCCTCATTTTTAAACTTCGGAATCTGCTTCGATTTGGTCTTCATAAAATTGCCTCTCTTTCCTGTGCATATCACGGGCTGAAATCACACGATGCCTTCTTTCCCGCACGGTAAAAATGACATGCAGTCTGCGTCCGTCATTCGTCATGCCATACGCCGCATACCGCTGTTCTTCTTTTGAATGTTTGTGATCCTCTAAAATGATCAGCGGCTGATTTAAAAAGATCTCTTCGCATTCTCCGTTGGACACTTTGTGCTTCAGCCGGCTTTTGTCGCGATTCCCCTCGTCCCATTCAAAACCATCTAACTGACTGGATCCGTTCTGCATAACCAAAATGTATACCTGTGACATATACATATCAAGAGTTAGTTTAACCACTAATTCACACTAATGGACACTCATTGAGAGATGCTTGATTAGTGAAAATCAGTGAACATGAGTGGTTTGAACATCTGCTGTTCTTTTTTCGCCTGCACTGAGCTTGTCGAAGGGAGTTAACACCTCTAATCTCTTCCCCCTATGCGAGGCAAATTTATTACTCTGGAAGGGCCGGAAGGCTCAGGGAAATCGACGCAGGCCAAGATGATGATTCGTCATTTGGCTGAACTCGGTATTGAGGCGATGTACACCCGCGAGCCGGGCGGCACAGATCTCGGTGAAGAGATCCGCAACATTCTTCAGCACAATCAGGCGGGCGAAGCGCCCTGCGAGCGCGCCGAATTGCTTCTGTTTGAGGCCAGTCGCAATCAGCTGGTCGAAAAAGTGATCCGCCCCGCCCTCGAAAAAGGCACCTGGGTGATCTGCGACCGCTTTATGGACTCCACCACCGCCTATCAGGGTTATGGCCGCGGCCTCTCCGTCGATGACGTGAAATCGATCCATCACTTCACCATCAACGACGTGATTCCCGAGCTGACTCTGCTGCTCGATCTCGAAGTCGAAACCGGCTTTGAACGCATTGCCGAACGCTTCCTTGCGCTGGGCGAATCGGCCGACCGCTTTGAGCAGGAGGAACGCTCCTTCCACGAGCGCGTGCGGCAGGGATACCTCAAACTGGCCCAAGAGGAACCCGACCGTTTCCGCATCGTCGACGCCTCGCAGGAACCTGATGCGGTCTCCGTTGATATTTGGAAGACGATAGAACCGCTGATTGGAAAAGAATAGGCAGAATGATTTATAGGCAGAATAATTTCAGAATGCCCTGTTTCCGAGAGCGAATCATTCTGCCCTCAAATCATTCTGCCTGACTTTTGGATTTATTATGAGTGCAACATCGACTCAATTTGACACCGCCTGGGAAGGCATCGAAAAGAGCTGGAACGCCGGCCAGCTAGCGCATGCCTACCTACTGCAGGGCGCGCCGCACGGCGCGGCGCTTCGCTTTGCCGACAAACTGCTCAACCTGATTTATGACAACCACCCTCAGGTGGCAACCCGAGCCCATCCTGACATCGCCTGGCTGGAACCGCAGAGTAAAAGCCGCCAGATTGTGATCGATCAGGTGCGCGACGATCTGATCCGCCCCTTTTCACAGACCTCCTTTTGCGGCGGCTGGAAAGTCGGCGTGATTCTCTGCGCGGACCGGATGAACACGCAGTCGGCCAACGCCCTGCTCAAAACACTCGAAGAGCCGCCGCCGAAAAGTCTGCTACTGCTAATCACCGACGAGCCGCAAAGCCTACTGCCAACTATCTCTTCGCGCTGTCAGCGCATTTCGCTCACGGTGGCGAACGAGGAAGTTGCCAAGCATTGGAAAGAGCCCCTGCTCGATATTCTGCGCGAACTGCCGCCAGCCAGCGCTCCGCAAGCCAGCCTGCTGACTGGGCGGCTGATTGTTCTGCTCAACGAGCTGAAAAAAGAATTTACCGATGAAGAGTCGGAACGCCTTCCGGAAGATCTGCCGGCCAAAGAAGCCAAGGCTCTGCTCGATGGGCGATCTACCGCTCGTCTGATTGAGGCCCGCGCTGAAATTCTGCGCATGATCCTGCGTTGGCAGCGCGATGTGCTGATGCTGGTGCTGGAGCAGGATACTTTGCACTTCCCGGACGAAAAAGAATCCCTGACTCGTCAGGCGATGGTCTGCACGCGAGCGGAAGCCCTAAAACGGATTGCCGCTGTCGAAGAAGCCGCGCGACGGCTCGACCGCAATTTGCCCGCCGAACTGGTGTT
>CAYVYL010000051.1:0-9384 GCA_964455665.1 uncultured Verrucomicrobiota bacterium | reverse complement strand
ATGATAAACAAGCTCAGAATCGCCATGAATCATTAGCATGACTTCCGTTCCCCGAACAGGAGGGTTCCGGGTCGGATCAGGGTGCTGCCTTCCTCAATGGCGATTCCGTAGGCGTTGGACATCCCCATCGAAAGTACGTCCATTTCGACGCCGGGAATATTCAGAGAAGCAATATGATCAAAGAGCTTCTTGGTCTCTTTGAAGTGGGGGCGGGCGTCTTCCGGGTTGCCAAAGCGCGGCCCCATTGTCATCAGACCCTTGATCAAAAGATTTTTAAGCGGTGCGATTTCCCGAATCGCTTGTTCGGCGTCTTCCGGAAAGAGACCGGTCTTCTGTGGTTCCCTGCCGCTGTTGATTTCAATCAGGATCGACATAACCGTTTTCGCTCTTTTATTGATCGCTCGGGCGAGCTTCACGGAATCCAAAGTTTGAATAACGTCGAACAGCTCCAAAGCCTTGTTGATCTTGTTGGTCTGCAAATGTCCAATAAAATGCCACCGTACCCGTTTTGCATCGTCGCCGAGGGCTTGGCGCATCTCCTCGGCTTCCTGGATATAGTTTTCGCCAATATCCGCGATGCCTGCGTTAAGTAGCATTTTGAGTTCATCGGGTGTTCGGGTTTTTACAGCCGCCACAATGGTGACGTAGTCGGGAACTTCTGCCCTGATTCGCTCGTAGTTTTCTTTTATTGTCATGGGGGATCTCTTTTTTATGATGGGTCTTTGATGAAAAAGGTTAATGGACTGACACGCAGGTTTAGTGCCTCCGCGATTTAATAGCTTACCACAAAACCATAGCGGTCGGCTAGCACGTCGACTAGCAGGGCCGGTCGTTTTTGGGGAACTCTTTGTTAGCAGCATTATAACCTGCTAAAAAATGCCCCTACTGCGCGTGTTTTGAAGAACTCTCATGATGAACCGAGCTTGCGAGCTAGGCTGATGTATTTCATCAGCAACGCGTTGGAGCAGAGCGGCGCGAAGCATAATTTCCGCATGGCCGAAGCGTAGCGCAGATAATTTTCTGAAAGAAAATAACGACCGATGGGAGTGGTTCAACATAATTTACCAAAGGTAAATAAAGAGCGCAGCGAATGGTTCAACGCAGTGTAGTGGTAAATAATAGAAGGATGTTGACACCAGAGTCTGACACCGGAGCTGTAAAGAGGTTTTATGCAGGGCAGCACGGATAGTTGGATTTGAAGAGTAGACCGTCGACTCGCTCTGCTTCAGCCTCCTCCGCTGGTCGAGTGGGGGAAATCTAAAACGTTGAGAGGATGTCCTCTCTGGAAACACCTTTATGCGTAGCGACAGTTCGCAAAATATTATTCAGTGTTCCGATGCGCAACGTTTTGTGTGCGGGTATGGCAATACGTTGCTTGGCCGGTTCATCTGTATCCAGAATAATATGGCTTCCGGTCTGATGTACCTTCGTGTAGCCCCAGTGTTTGCTGAGGGCTTTACTCAATTGGCTGCCGCTAAGATTTCGGGGAAGTTTCATGCGTATGCCAGAACTTCATCGCGAACCTGATGGAGATGGATGGATTTCGGCTTGGTTTGGTCAAAAAAATAGCCATCCACGGCATCGCGAACTTGCTGGCGTAATTCTTGCCAATTGTCGGCCTGGGCGAAAATCGCTTCTGTAAGACATTGAGCAACAAAGCCCCCGTCTGCTTCCTGAGTCACTTCAAAAACAATTTCATTCATGGAGGTGATTGTAAGGACGGGAGCCTTTTTGTCGAGATCGTTTTGCTGGGTGGGCATTCTTTGTCAGCAGCATTATAACCTGCTAAAAAATGCCCCTACTGCGCGTGTTTTGAAGAACTCTCATGATGAACCGAGCTTGCGAGCTAGGCTGATGTATTTCATCAGCAACGCGTTGGAGCAGAGCGGCGCGAAGCATAATTTCCGCATGGCCGAAGCGTAGCGCAGATAATTTTCTGAAAGAAAATAACGACCGATGGGAGTGGTTCAACATAATTTACCAAAGGTAAATAAAGAGCGCAGCGAATGGTTCAACGCAGTGTAGTGGCAAATAATAGGACTGCTTGCCTACCAAACAGTAGCTTTACGCGAAGGTTGGTCAGCCATTTTGTTCCGCCATTTTATCTCGCCGTAGTTCTCGAAGGCGGAAGTTTTTAGCGTCGGCTAGACACCGGAGCTAAAAAGGGTGTTTTTTTCCCAGCAACGTAAAAACTGCCCACAGATTCTGCGGAAGACCCCTTATTACTAACTATAAAACATGACATGCTCAGACCACAGATCCCGTGACAGAGTGAATTTTCCCCCCTTTTAAAATCGGGGTGGCGTCAGCCGACCCTCGATAAATTGCATACAAATTCTACAGGCATATGGCGTTGAAAGTTATTTAGAAATGGAAACCATCAAACAGAAGGAGAGATCATGAAGATAAAATGGATCATCACAGCAGGGCTTGTTGCTTCGTGCGGAATGGCGCAGGCGGCTATTATATATTCCGGTAACAATCAAGATGTGGTTTTCAGTGGAAGTTTCATGAGTCAGACAATCAACATTGCCGGGGATACCGGTTCCACCTGGGATGACCTTGGCATATCGTTCATGGCAATGGATATGGGAACTGGTGATTGGATCGATGTTCATTCCTCCGGAATCGGTGCCCTGAGAGCGTATTCTGGAGACTACCTGCAGAACTTGAGTGAAGGAACGACGATCAGTTCAACCCTGACATACGATGCTAATGGCAGAATTTTCTTTGGCTACACTTACAACGTCGAGTTTGGGGAAGAAACGTCTGGAAATTTCTATACGACGGGGACGACAACGGGGTATATCGGTCTGCAGTTTAATAACGGGGAAGACACCTATTATGGGTGGGCTCAGGTCACTGCGGCAAACTGTAATGACATTTCTTCGGCTTCATTGACGGTTCATGACTGGGCCTATAACAATGTGGACGGCGAGTTGATCACTGCCGGAGCCGTTCCCGAGCCGGCGACCGCGCTTTCGCTCATGCTGGGCGGCCTGGTCGTTGCGGGTTACCGTCGCATTCGCAAAAGATACGGGCTTTAACCTTTAACCCTTTTCCCCCTTTTAAAATCGGGGTGGCGTCAGCCGCCCCGATTTTTGTTTTTCGTCGATCGGGTCAGTCCTGAATGGCGTTAAGTTAAGGAATTTTTGCCCGCGGATTACACAGATAGCGCTGATCAGACAGGAGCACCTTCTCTGAACGGATTGGCCAAGACGTCGGACTTAAAACATGCTTTTTTATTGAGAAAACCCTCTTTTTTTAGTTTTCAATTTTTATCTGTTTTGATGGCCCGCAGACGGGGTCTCCTGTCCGATGAAGGGGTCGGCCATGACGCTGGGGCGATGCGGGCGCGCGGCTGATCCCTTCTTGGTTTTTTTGCGTATTTTCTTGGGTGGCCTGAATTTATCCGTTAAACTAATTTTTTAATTGATAAAAAGGTTTTATATGAAAAACATCAAGTTACTAGTTATTGCTTTGAGCCTGTTGACTTCATTTGTGTTCAGTCCGTCTGCGAGGGCGGAATGGGAGGCAAGAATTGATTTTGCGAGTAATGCTTCTGCGCCCGTTGGGAATTGGAATACCGTTTCTTCCGAAAACACCCCTGTGACGTTAACAGAATGGAATACCGGCGTGGCTTCATCCGCACAGATTGTTGGTGCTGGCTGGGACGCGGGATGGAGTGGATCTGTTTGGAACGGTGGAACGGTTGATTGGGTCAATAATAATGCTGCCTCTGATTTATTTTACTGGGGCGGAGGCACAGAGGATGATTTTCAATTCACCCTTTCTGGGTTGGACTCTCAAAAATCCTATCAGGTTGAAATAGTCTCTTCGGACAGCGCCAACAATGTTGTTTCAATGATTACCGTCGGCGGAACTTATGCTGATAACAATTATCAGGGCGGCGCAACAGAAACCGAGCTTCAAAACTGGAGAGGCGATGATGCCTACAACAACATTGACTGGCTGATTTGGGATGCTGTTGTGCCCGATGCGGGCGGGAGTCTCCTCCTTATTGCTAATACTCAGGGCGGGGCTGGCTATGCGGAGATCAACGCTATGCGAATTTTTGAGGTGGGAGTTGTTCCTGAGCCAACGACCACAGGTCTTTTAGGTATTGCTGTATTGGTTCTCTTCTTCAAGCGTCGCTTCTACACGATTCGTTAAGCGTGGCTTGACATATTCCTGTTTTGGATCTTCCAGATCTTTGAGAATTTTCCAAGCCTTGGGGCGTGCCCGGAGGTTACGCGCCACTTTTTTGCGCTCTTTGTGGCTAAATCCGTTCCGGAGTTTCGATGGCCCGCAGACGGGGTCTCCCGTCCGGGGTTCACATAGTCTGTGAACAGAAATCAGTCCGCCGAGGAGCAAGGCGATTCCAATATAGATCAGCGGGCGGGTTCCAAAAAGATCGGCGAGAAGCCCTCCGAGCAATGGCATAAAGCGGAGCGGCATCAGTAAAGTGCTTTCTAGCGCAAACAGAAGCGGGCGGTTTTCCGGGGTTCCGAGTTCTAGAATGTAGCCTTTGAAGCCGACAATCAGCGCGCTCGCGGCTCCGCCGCAAAGTAGAAAAGCGGGCAGCAGTGCCGGGCCGTTTTTCGCAATGAGAATCAGGCTTAGACCCAGCGCCGCCATTCCAAGTCCGGAGGAGATGACGCTGCGGGTCCCGATCCGGTTGCCGAGCGGAATCCAGGCCAGATTGCTGAGAATGGCACCGGTTGTTTGCGCAACGATAAAAAACCCGACCCATTTGAGCGGCAGGCCGAGGTCCCGTGTTGCATAGAGAGTAAGAAACGGGAGCACTAGCACCAGTCCGCCAGAGAATATATGCACGGCGATTAGGCGTTTGAGTACGGGATAGTCCCGCAACATGCGCTGAATTTCTTTCCGAAAAGGTGGAACGGAGCGAGGGACGGGGTCTTCTGTTTTGAGGAACTGCACCCGGGACATGGCGGTATAGGCCAGAGCGAGTGCGGCAAATGAGCAAAGAAACAAAATGCCGTAATTGCGGGGCCAGGCGAGGGATTCATTTCCCAGCACCTGTTTTACCACAAAACCAGCCAGAACCGCGAGGAGTCCGCCGCTAGCGAGCCGCCCGCCGAAAAAGCTGCTCCGGTGTTTCGGGGGAATGGTTTCACTGATCACTTTTTGAAACGGGAGTACTGCTAGTCCGCCCCCCAGAGAATAGATGATAATCAGCCCGACAAACAGAAATGGAATCCAGAGGCTTCCCTGTGGTAGTAGCAGAGCGGTCGCCGCGATGAGTCCCCATACGGCGCAACGCGTCCAGATGCCAGTGAGCATCAATGGTTTGGCGATATTAGGCCGTCGCTGAAGGGTTCGGGCCACCGCGAGTTGCGGCAGAATGCCGACGGCTTCTACCAGACTGACAATCAGCCCGATAAGCAAACGGGACCCGGTAAACCCGGCCAGAAAAAGTGGAATGATCGCGTAGGGGTCTCCGAATGCGGTTGCCATCCGAAAAAAGGCTCCATGCAGGATTCCACAGCGCATATTGTGTTGCTCTGCCGGGGTTGTTTTGAGCTCTCTTTTCAGATTATCCATTCTGCCGTTTTTTCGGTTTTATGCGGCAAGCCTCGCGAAGGGTGTTTTTGATCTGTTCTGTATAGTCTGGAACCAGTTCGATGAGGTTGGCATCGCGCAGAATGAGCGGATGGTGGGTGGCGGCGATGATCTGTCCGCCGTTGGCGACGATGTTATCGAAGCCTTTGCGGATGCGCTCCACGCCCTCAATATCCTGTCCGGCCTCCGGCTCATCCACGAGAAATACGGCTCCCTCGAGGAGGGGAAGGGAAAAGAGTGCCGCACGTAAAATCTCACCGTGCGACGAAAAGATGCCGCGCGTCTTGAGGATCATTTCGCGTACGTCGGATGGATAGGAGTCGGGGTGGTGCGGATTCATTGTTTCTGAGTTGAAATAGAGCCTCGGCGCATCGTCCGGGGTTTCAATCCGGCACTCGTGGCAGGCATGGATGGCTCGCAACACCGTACTTTTGCCGGAGCCGTTCGGCCCGATCAGCACATTTATCCCCGGCTCGAACCGAAGGGTTGTCGGTCCTTTGACCTTGATTCGATGATTCAGGCACAGCTCGATTTGTTCAATCATATCCGGTCTCCCGCGATGGCAACGAAGCCGCCTTTGCCGAATCCTTCCAAAATCGGTTCCGATGCTTTCAGTTGTTCTTCGGAGTGAAAGAGGGTTTGGCGGCAATGGACCGGGTCGAACCCGGTTTGATTCAGCAGTTGAATGATTTCTTTTGCAGAAAAAAAATGGGCATCGCGATAGAACGGGTTGTGGGCCTTACGGATTTCGTATTGTCCGCCCAGCGGGCTAGCGCGATCCACCAGTCCGATGATCAGCCGTCCGCCGGGCTTCAGCACACGTTTTGCTTCGCGGCAGGCCAGTTCGGCATCGTCGACAAAGCAGATCGTGGCGACCATTAGGGCAAAGTCGAAGACGGAATCTTCGCAGGGTAGGGCCTCCGCTTTGGCATCGAGTACCTTTAGGCCGCGCCCTTCAGCAACACGCCGCATAGCGGCGGCGGGCTCAACTCCATCGACAATGCCAAACGGTGTCGAGAAACGTCCCGTTCCCATACCAATCTCCAGTCCACGCCCCGAATTTGGCAGTAGCACCCGCACGGCGGCCAGTTCAGATTGATAGACCTGCGGATGGTCCTCAAACCATTTCTCGTATCGATCAACCTCTGTTTCGAATACGTTCATCTTCGTGTGGTTTGTATTTTTCGTGGTTTCGTTTCGAAAAGCAACGTTAGAAGGTAATGACCTTGTCACTGTCGATAACCCACTCGGAAAGTGCGGGCATCGTTGATTTTTCGGCGCCATCAAAGTAGGGTTGGTTTTTGTAGATGCCACAGCGAACCATGCAGGTGCCGCAGACTTTGACGGGGACGCCCTTGGCGATCAGCGCCTTGAGCATCTCCGATAGGTTTTGGTCGTATCCCGGCGGCGGTAAGCAAACATCGCGCGCCATATCTACGGAATCGTTCATCAGGAAGATTCGGACCTCTTGATCTGCTTCGACCAAATGATCGGCCAGACGTAGTCCGTTCCACGAAACATCCGTATCGTCGTACGGCTGGTGGTTGAAGATAATCAGTATTTTCATTTTTTTCCTTTTGGTCTGGTTGATATCGAACAACTCCTGAAGGCCGAGCCAGAAGTCGGCGCGGTTGTTGAAGAAGCGGGCCAGCCGCACGGCTGTATCGGCGGTGATGCTACGTTCGCCCCGCACAATGGTGTTGATGCGGCGCACGGGAACGCGAAGCTCTCTGGCCAGTTGACTTTGGCTCAGGGCGTAGTCGTCCAGAAACTCTTGCAGAGCTTCTCCGGGGTGTACATTGACAGGTTTCATGGCATCGCTCCTCTAATGATAATCTGCAAATTCAACGTCTTCAGCTCCATTGGGTGTCCAGCGGAAGCAGCCCAACGTCTCAGCCCGATTTACTTTTCCCGGGGGAAACCAGTCCCTGTTCCGCAAAGCGGCGGACGGCTTGAACGATTTCCCAGATTTGTTTTTCCTTCGGGAGTGCTTGTTCAAAGGTGTCGATAATGTTCCGGTCGATAATCCGGCGGAGGGATGCGGAATAGTTTAGGTCGTAGATCCAGGAGAGCTGCATCAGCAGGAAGTCCGCGAGGGATCGCACGTGCGTGATAGAACAGGATCGGTGGGTTTGGATTTCACAAACTATTTTTTGGCTTACCGGTCCGTCGAGCACCACTTGCGGCAACATGCCGGGTAGGTCTTGGAACCCGTCCCGTTGGACGGAGGCCAGGACAATATGGAAGATATCCAGCTTGTCGGCATCGCGGATAAGCTTAAGGAAACGCAAGCTCTCTTCGGTTAAAGGGTCGGGTTCGGCTTTTGCGTTGTGGTAGCGGATGCCATCAAGGAGGGCTTTTTGTTCTTCGATCTTTAACGGGAAGAGGATTTCGGCCTCCTGAACGACTTCCCATCCTCGTTCCCCGTGGTTGACGGAGGTGGCATCCATAAAGGTTCCGAACTCGGCAAATTGTGAAAAGCGGCCAATATCGTGGAGCCAGCCCAACGCCTCCGCCCGGTTGGTTTCCGACGAGTTCCATCCCAAATTTTTCGCTAGCCACCGGGCGTTTTCCGCCACCCGTTTGCTATGATCCACCTTGAGTTGGAGGGGTGGGCGAAAGCGCTCGTCGACGGAGGCATAGGTTCGCGTATAGCGGGTGAACCATTCCTTGATTTCCTGTAGCTGCGAGTTGTTCATGGTGCTGTGTAGTATGGATTGTCTTTGGCCTAAACGATTGATTCTTTGTTCCAGCCTTCTTCCGGCATGGAATGAAAGCAGGTCGGCTTGGGATGGATCCATTTACCGGCTGGGGTGATGTCCCATTTTGTATAAAAATCCATTACCGGGGCGGCTTTGTCGATGCGGTAGCCCTTCGGATGAAATCCTTTTTGAATCTCTGTTGCCTTGAATTTTGTGTCCATGTTGTTTGCTCCTGATTTCCTTTATTTCTGTCGGCGATTTCCAGATGCGGTTATTTATTTGAACGAATCATGCAGGTGAAAGGGATGGCGAGCAGACTGACTACTGCTGCGATCTGAAAGGTTGTTACGAACCCGACGTGGTCAGCGAAGGCTCCGACGAACAGGGCGGCACTGGACCCTGCGATAAAATTGAGCGTCATGAAAATCCCATTGATAAAGGACGGCCGGTCGGAGTTCAGGTCGTGAATCATGGCTAGGAATACAGGCATGGACGAAAAGATGATCAGCCCGATCAGTCCCAGCAGAATCCATTGTCCGACTCCGGACGTCAGCGTGAACAGGTAAAGGAGCAGCGGGCTGAGAATCATGATGAACAGCAGGACGGATTTTCGCCCGATCCGATCCGACAAACTTCCCGCCAGAAGTGTGCCGCCCGCGCCGGTCAGCTCAAGAAAGGCCAGCGCGGCGGCGGCCACTTTTATGGAGTGTCCGGAGTGAACCAGATAGGCGGGGAGAAAGAGCGTGACCGCCGTTTTTGAGAAGCCGCGGAACAACAGGATCGGCGCAATGGTTCCGAAAAATGGAGCCGTTTCTTTGAGCGTATCCCGAATAGATGTCTGTTCTGATTTCCGGTGCTGTTGGATCAGGTTTTTGTCGATCGAACGTAGGTTGAGAAAAAGCAGAAGGGATGCGACCAGCCCGAACGGAATCAGTCGCCAAGTTCCTTCGAGCCCCCACCAGGAGACCGCGGCGGTAATGAGTAGTGGACCCAGTGTTCGGGCCATTTCGCCGCCGAACATGAAAAAACTCATGCCTTTTCCAATGCGGTCGCCGGAAACCTGCCGCATCAAAATTGGAGCTGTGACATGGAACAC
>CAYVYL010000050.1:0-9675 GCA_964455665.1 uncultured Verrucomicrobiota bacterium | reverse complement strand
CAGCGTTTGTGATGCAGGGGGGGCGCTCGGGGGTGGCGTCTTATATCCGCGAGCTAATCCGGACGTTGCAGCGGGTCGATCCTGCAAACCAGTACGATATCATGATGCCGCTACGCGAGGCGGAGCTGATTGAGCTGAGCGCGCCGAATTTCCGCAAGTCGCTAACCCCCGGTCTGATCGCCAATCCGGTCGTCAATATTGCGTGGCACAACACGATTCTTCCAATGCTTGGAAAAAAAAGAGAGTTCGATCTGTTACATGTGCCGAGCTACCGCCGGATTCCGCTAATTAAAACCTGTCCGGTTGTGGCGACGGTGCACGATGTGGCGACGCTTTCGATGGATGCAAAGTATGATGCGGCGCGGATGTTCTATAATCGGCGCATGGTTCCGGCGCAGATCCGCAACGCGGATCAGATCATCACGGTGAGCCACTATTCCAAAAAGGACATTGTGGAGCGGGTGGGCGTGCCGGCGGAAAAGATCACAGTGATCTATTCCGGCATCAATCACGAGATTTTCCAACCCTTGGAAAAAGAGGCCGCGCGGGCGCAACTGGCCGAAAACTATGGCCTCGACCAGCCTTTCATTTTCTACATTTCGCGGCTGGAGCACCCAGCCAAAAACCATGTGCGGCTGATTGAAGCATTCGAGCGGTTTAAGGCAGAGACGGATAGCGCGCATAAGCTGGTGCTGCCGGGCGCAGACTGGAACGGCGCGAATGCGATCCGCGAACGCGCGGCCACTAGCCCAGTACACGACGATATCCTCTTCCCCGGTTTTGTGTCGCTGGCCGACCTGCCCGCTTTCTATAGCGCGTGCGATCTGATGGCGTTTCCGTCGCTGTTCGAGGGGTTCGGCTTTCCGATTATCGAGGCGCTGGCCTGCGGCGCGCCGGTAATCTGCTCGGACACGTCGTCGATGAGCGAGATCGCGGGCGATGTGGTGCCAAAGTTTGACCCGTACAGCACCGATTCGATTTTCCAATGTTTGCAAAAAACGCTTTCGGAGGGCTGGAGCGAAGAAAAACGGCAGGCCGGGCTGGCCTACGCCGCGCAGTTCAACTGGGATGTGGCCGCGCACAAAACGCTCGAGATCTATGAAAGGGCCGTACGATGAGCCAGGTTGCTGTGATTATGCGCTCCAAAGACGAGATGCCACATGTGCCGCCGGCGCTCAAGAGCCTGCGCGACCAGACGTTTAAGGAGGTGGCGCTGTGGGCGGTGGATTCCGGCTCAACTGACGGCTCGCTCGAGGAGTTGCAAAAAGAGGTTCCAGCGGCGCAGCTGATTCAGATCCGGCCCGAAGAATATATTCCCGGCAAGGTGCTCAACGATATGATCGCGCGTACCCCGCAGGAGATTGTTGTTTTCCAGAACGCCGATTCCATTTTCCAGAGCGATGACGCGCTCGAAAAACTGCTACAGCCAATTTTAGACGGCGAGGCGGATGCGACGATGTGTTCGCAGGTGACCCGCGCCGATGCCAAGTTTATCGTGACCTACGATTATCTGCGCGCCTACGACCCGAAAAATATTAAGGGCGACAATGCCGACTTTTTTTCCGCCGTCACCTGCGCTTTCAAGCGCGAGCTGTGGGAGGAAACCCAATTCCCTGAAGAAGGATATGCCGAGGATGTCGCGTGGGCCAAGGCGTGCCGCGCCAAAGGTGCCCGCTTCCAGCTGGTGACCGATTCGGTGGTGGAGCATTCGCATAACTACACGCTCAAAGGGCTCTACCGCAAAAAATTCCGCCATGGAGTGACGTTCGCCCGTGAATATGGCCGGCGAGCCAATCTGTTTTTCCAAACCTTGGAACTTTTTAAAGAGTGGGCGCGCGATTTGTTTTATGCGGTACGCAAGGGACGGTTAGGTACAATTCCCTACAATATGGCGTACCGGGCAGTGATTCATAACGGGCTTTATCAAGGGCTAAAGGAAGGTACACGTGGGTAAATATTCAGTCAAAGGGTCTCCGGTGTTCGATGCGCTGATCGACCGGCACATGGAGCGGATTGCGGATCAGGTCTGGACGTCGTCGTATTCCAAACATTGGAAAGCGCTGGTGCTGCTCGGCGGCTACGGACGCGGCGAAGGCACGCCGCTGATCGAAAAAGACGGCACGGAGCGCCCATTCAACGACTATGACCTGATTGTGGTGACCGATCGGGTCGACCCCTTGATTAAAGGCGCGCTCAAACACCTCGAGAAGACGCTGACCGCCGAGCTGGGGCTGCCGGTCGATCTGTATCCCTACCTCGAAAAAAAACTTCCCCGCTGCGAATTCTCGCTGCTGAATTATGAGATGAAGAACGGGCACAAGATCATCCGCGGGGATAAAAATATTCTGTCGAAGATGCCGGACTATCCGCACGACCAGATTCCGTTTTCGGAAGGAACCCGCCTGCTGATGAACCGCGGCAAACTGCTGCTGGAGATGAAATATCGCCTGTCCAGCAGCGCTCCTCTCACGGTCGAAGAGCGCCGCCGCTTTATCAAATTCATCTTTAAAGCCAATCTGGCGTTCGGCGACTGCATCCTGCTGATGCGCAATGAGTACGATATTTCCTACTGCGTTAAAAAGGAGAAGATTGAGGCAGCTGGGTTCGAAAACCTTAACAACGCCCGCGAAATCGCTCAGGCTTACCGACAGGCCATTGAATTCAAAGAACGCGGCAATTTCCAACCCTTGGAAACCGCGAACATCCATATATGGTTCGATGAAACCTCCCGACGCTTCCACGATGTGTTCTTCTGGTACGAACAGCGGCGGCTCAACTGGAAATTCCGGAATGCCAAAAAATACGCCCGATCATTCCCGTACCTCGGCAAAGAGGGCTCTCGGCTGAAAAATGCGGTGCACAATCTGCGGACATTCGGTTTGGGAGCCTTCCCTCACCTGCTCACCCACCCGCGAATCCGGCTCTATGCGGCCGTCATTCTACTGATGACCGACGGGGCAGATCCCGCGGATCTGCGCTGGATACTCCATTCACCGATTGGGACATCTGACGGACTGTATAAAGAGTTCTGCAAACTCCAGAAAAAGTTTTCATGAAGAAAGAAAAGCTGAGCCTGTTTCTGTTTATTGACGCCTTCGGATGGGAAGTCCGCAAGCGGCATCCCTTTTTTCTAGAGGCGCGCACCCGCGATCAGAAAAAGCTCGAAACCATTCTCGGCTATTCCTCTGCCTGCGACCCGTCGATTATTTCCGGGCGCCTGCCGCAGGAGCACCTGATGTGGTCCTCGTTCTACTACGACCCGGCTGGCTCCCCGTTTAAGTGGACTAAAGCGCTGGCCATTCTGCCCGATGCCATTTTCCGGCGCGGGCGGGTGCGGCACTACCTGAGCAAACTGATCAAAAAGGTGCTCGGTTTCACCGGGTACTTCCAGCTCTACGGCGTGCCCTTCAAATACCTGCCGCTATTTAACTACGCGGAGCAGAAACGCATCTGGGAGCCAAACGGCCTGCTGCGCGGCGAAACCATCTTCGACGAACTTCACCGGCAGAACGTGCCGCACTATGTCCATGACAGCGCCGTCAGCGACGAAACCAAGCTCGAACGGCTCACCGCCGACATTCAGGCGCAGCGGATCGACTTTGCCTACTGCTCGCTCGGGAAGCTCGATGCCCTCATGCACGCCGTCGGCACGCAGGATGCGAAAGTGACCGAACTGATGCACAGATACGATGAGCAGCTCGAGCAACTGATCCAGACGGCCGAGGAGCACTACGAAGAGGTCGTCTGGTATGTCTTTACCGACCACGGCATGCACGATGTCCATGAAGGATATGATCTGATTTCCGACATTGAACAGACCGGACTGGTTTGGAACAAAGACTACGTCGCCTTCTACGACTCCACCATGGCGCGCTTCTGGTTCCTCAGTGAGCAGGCAAAAGCCGCCATCCCCGCCGCACTCACAAACCACCCGAAGGGAGAAATTCTATCCACGGAGGAACTGAAAGCACAAGGCACCTTCTTTGTGGACGGCATGTACGGCGAACTGATTTTCCTGATGAACTCCGGAATTCAGATCGTGCCCAGCTTTATGGGCGTGAAACAAATCAAGGGAATGCACGGCTATCATCCGGCCGATGCCGACTCCGCAGCATCCATTTCTTCGAATCAATCCCTGCCCTCAGACTTGACAAAGATACATGAAATCTATCATCTGATGAAGAAGGAGCTCGGCTGGAGCTCAAACGATGTGTCCAACCCCGAATTATGACAAATACGCCTCAGCAGATCGCGGACGGCAAAAAAAACGCTGTTCTTATTGTTGACGACGATGCCTTTATGCTGAAGGTGCTCTACCGGGTTCTCCAGAAAGACTACACACTCTATCAGGCGGGATCGGCCGAGGACGCCATCGAGATGCTGCGGGGGCGACAAGTGAAGGCCGTCCTGTGCGACCATGTTCTGCCGGGACAGAATGGGCTGGATTTCCTGATCAGCCTGCGTCAGCACAACGCACGCATTAAAAGCGTTCTGTTCAGCGCGGCGATGGAAACCGACCACTTTATTAAAGCCATCAACCATGGTGAAATTTTCCGCTTCATCAAAAAACCGGCCTCTCCGGCCGACATTCTCGGCGCAGTCAAAGAAGCGATCCGGCAGTACGACATTGAAGATCTCCAGCAGCAGATCCTAATTGACCGCGCGGATATCGACAAACAGATCTACCACACGGCCGCCCCCTACTGGCTCTACCGTCTGCGCGTCATTTCCCAGCAGTCGTTCCGCTACGGCGCACCGCTGTTCGGCAACGTGCTGGCTCTGCTGCTCGCGCTCGGCGTAATCGCTCTGAGCGTCGGAATCTGCATCATGCTGATTATCTATTTCGTGAAGAGCTATCTCGGAATCGATATTTTCGGTAGCAGCCACCTCTTCTAGAGCATTTTAAAACAAACTGTATCCATACAGTTCTTTTGCCACGAAGCCTCAAAAACACTAAGGATCACGAAGTAGGCAGGGGAAATCTTTGAGCAACTTCGAGCCTTTGCGACTTGGTGGCTATGCTTTTTATTAATCCGCTCTAGCCGCGCTTCTAGGGATTGGAAACATCAGCCCGCCAGGCAGGCGGAGCGAAAGGAGGCGCAGCGCTCGTCGATCTGCATGCGGTCGAGTGTTGCCAGACGCTCCAGACTGAACTCCTCCACGCCAAAAGCGGCGGTGACACTGCCGTAGAGCATGGCCTGCCGGATGGCCTCCTCGTCTGTTCCGCCCGATTCGGCCAGCGCGCCCATCAGGCCGCCCGCGAAGGTGTCGCCCGCGCCGGTGGGATCTTTGAAGCTGTCCAGCTTGTATGCGGGAATGGAAACGCTTTGATCCTTCGAAACCAACATGCTGCCGCTCTCGCCCTTTTTGATCAGCACAAAGGTCGGCCCCATCGTCAGTAGGTCTGTCGCCGCCTCGTTCAGGCATTCTTTGCCGGTAAAAAGGCGCGCCTCGGATTCGTTGAGGGTGAGCATGTCACATTTGCCGATTACGTTGACGAGCTCGTCACGGGCAATATTGATCCACAGGTCCATGGTGTCGATCAGCACAAACTTCGGCGAGTGGACCTGCTCCAGAACGTGCAGTTGAAGCGCGGGGTGAATATTGCCGAGAAAAAGGTACGGCGCATCGCGGTAGGCTTCCGGCAGTTCGGGGGAAAAGCTTTCAAATACATTCAGCTCGGTAACCAGCGTGCGGCGGTTGTCCATGTTTTCTTCATACACACCGGACCAGCGGAACGTTTTGCCCTCTTCGGTCTGCAGGCCGGTCAGATCGATTCCCATTCGCTCCCACAGCTCGCGGTGTGCGGCGGGGAAGTCGGTTCCGACCACCCCGACCATGCCGGTTTTTACAAAAAAGGAGGCGGCGGCACAGGCATAGCTGACCGAGCCACCCAGAATATCCACACGTTTTTCGACGGGGGTTTCAATGGTGTCGATGCCGATGGAACCGACAATAATTAGATCGAGAGCGCTTGATGAATTCATAATGCTTATGAGGCGGCCGGCGGCGGCGCCCCGACAATTTCCTGAACTTTGACTTTGATATCACGAACTTCAACGATGCCAAGTCCGTTGCGAATGCTTTCGCGGACCCGGTCCTGCAGCATCTGCGACAGTTCGGGGATCCGGGTTCCGGTCTGTATTTTCACGTTGAGATCGATGCTGATCATGTCTTTTTCCGAGCGAATTTGCGGTTCCAAGCTAACAACCGCTCCGAATTCGTCACCGATTTTGCGAACAAAATCCCGCACAGCGTTCACGCTGATGGACACATCGCCGTTATCGGACTCGAACGAGATATACCGTGAGCGGGAACGGGCGGGTCCGAACGTCCCTAAATAGACCAGCACAATCAGCAGCAAAGCCAGCCCCAGCAAAACGCCCACAACCGGAGAATTCTGCAGGGTGTCGAACAGGAAATTACGGAAGGCGATATTAATTCCGTTCCCGTAGATCATCAACCCACCCCAGATCAGAGGAGTGAGGAAGATGAGTGTCGCGGTGAGCGCGTGCAGAATTCTTTTCATGGCTACCCCTCCACCGGAGCATCTGCCGCACGGCGAATGCCCTGCACAGAAACATTGACGGCCTGCACGTTTTTACCGGTCATATCCTCAACAGCCTGACGAACCTCCACCTGCAGTTTTCCGCAGGTTTCCGGAATATTCACGCCATATTCGAGCACGACGGTAAGTTCCACCGTGATGGTGTTTTCGGACTCCACCGCAACGCGGATCCCGCGATCGCGGGAACGCTTGCCGATGATGTCGGCCAGACCGTCGACCAGCGTGCCGGACAGCTCGACCACACCGGGCACGCGATCCGCGGCCTCGTGAGCAATAACGGAGATCACATTATTATGAATTCGCACGGAGCCAAGCCCCGCCTCATCGCGTTTGGCCTCGGGAACCGAATAGTTCTGTCCGGGGGGAAGTGCGCTTTTTTTTTCTTTATCACTCATGGCTGTAGCTCCTTCTAATGTTAAACAATAAAGTTGTCGTGCATGAATTTTTCGAGGAAGGCGGTGTTGTACTCACCTTTCTGGAAGCGTTCATCCATCAACAGGGCTTCTCCCAGTGGAACGCTGGTATGCGGACCACTAATCGCGAATTCCTCCAGCGCACGATGCATCCGTGCTAACGCCTCGGCCCGGTCGGAGCCTCGGGCGATGATCTTGGCAATCATGCTGTCGTAATGCGGAGAAATGGTGTAGCCGCTGTAAACATGCGAATCGACGCGGATTCCGGGGCCGCCGGGAAAATGAACGGCTTCCACCTTGCCGGGCGACGGAATAAAGTTTTTGTAGGGATCTTCTGCGTTTACACGAAATTCAATGGCGTGGTGCCTCACCTTCACATCATCCTGAGTGAAAGAGAGTTTTTTTCCGGCCGCCACACGAATCTGTTCTTTCATCAGGTCGATATCCGTCACTTCTTCACTCACGGTATGCTCCACCTGAATCCGGGTGTTCATTTCCATGAAGTAGAATTTTTCTTCCTCTTCGTCATAGAGGAATTCGATAGTTCCGGCGCTGTTGTAGTTAACCGCTTTAGCAGCGCGCACGGCGATATCGCCGATTTCTTTGCGCTGCTCGTCCGTCAGGCTCGGGCACGGGGATTCTTCGACCAGCTTCTGGTGGCGACGCTGAATGGAGCAGTCGCGTTCCCCGAGATGCACCACGTTGCCGTGCTTGTCGCCAATAATCTGCACTTCCACATGACGGGCGGATTCGATGTATTTTTCCATGAAACAGTCGGCGTTTCCAAAAGCACTCTCAGCTTCCGCACCGGCCATCTTAAAACCCTGAGCAAGGCTGACATCGTTATGCGCCACACGCATCCCTTTACCGCCGCCACCGGCGACGGCTTTGACGAGCACCGGATAGCCCATTTCGCGGGCCAGTTCGATGGCTGCATCGGAATCCGGCAGAATTCCGTCACTGCCGGGCGTAATCGGAACGCCGGCGGCCTTCATGGTGTCGCGGGCGATCGCCTTGTCACCCATATTGCGGATCAGATCGGGTGACGGACCGATGAAAGTGATGTTGCAGCTTTCGCAAATTTCGGCGAAATGCGCGTTTTCAGCCAGAAAGCCGTACCCGGGATGAATCGCATCCACATCACACACCTCGGCGGCACTGATGATGTTGGAGATTTTTAAATAGCTTTCAGTTGAAGAGGCCGGGCCGATGCAGATGGCTTCGTCGGCCATTTCAACATGGAGCGATTCCGCGTCAGCTTCGGAATATACCGCAACCGTCCGGATGCCCATCTCTTTACAGGCCCGTATGATCCGCAACGCAATTTCGCCGCGATTGGCAATTAATACTTTTTCAAACATAAAAACCCTTTGGGTTAAAATCCGAATTTCTAAATTCTAAACTCGAAACAAATCTCAAATTCCAAAAATACAACTCCTTACTTGTTTCGTATTTCGAACTTCGTGCTTCGAACTTTCAATTATGCGGGGTCAACGAGGAAGAGCGGCTGACCGAACTGAACCGGCGTGGCGTTATCGACTAGGATCTTCTTGATCGTGCCCTTTACCTCTGCATTGATTTCGTTCATCACCTTCATCGCTTCCACAATACAAACAACCGTTTCCACACCAACTTCCGCGCCAATCTCTACGAAGGAGTCGGAATCCGGCGACGGCGAACAGTAGAAGGTTCCAACCATCGGAGAGGTGATTTCCACCAGACCGTCATCAACAGCCGGCGCCTCTACGACGGGAGCGGAAACCGGAGCGGCGACCATCTGCGGTGCAGCGGCGATGATCTGCTGGATTTCACCGCCACCCCGTTTGAGTTGCAGTGTGCGGGTTTCATCTTCGAGTAAAAATTCTGTTAAATCGTTCTCCTTCATCATTTGAACGACTTTTTTAATATCTTTGAGTTCCATCAGGGGGTTCTCCTTATTATTGTTTGCGAATCCGAAAACTATCATCAAATTGCTTTTGAACGCAAGGCCTCGGGCACCCCGCGTTGATGAGCGTGCGTGATGGCAATGGCGAGTGCGTCAGCGGCATCCTCCTGCGGCTGTTCTTTCAGTCCCAACAAGCGCATCACCATCTTGGCCACCTGATCCTTTTGTGCCGAACCGACCCCGACGACGGCCTGTTTTACTGATTTCGGGGAATATTCATATACTGTCAGCGTGCGTAGCGAGCAGCAGGCTAGCACGGAACCGCGCGCCTGCCCCAGAACCATCGCCGTCTTGGCATTTTTGGCGAAAAAGGCGCCCTCGATGGCGGCTTCATCCGGCTCAAACTCCGTAATCAGCGCATCCACCTGCCGATGAATCTCGGCCAAACAGGCGCTATGCGCCATGACGGGTTTGTTGTGAATCCGACCATACGCCAGCGCACGCATCTTTTGACCGGTGACTTCAATCACCGCCACACCGGAAGAGCGCAATGAGGTATCAACCCCTAAAATACGGATGGGTTTCATATCAAGCGGAGGTTAGTCCAATTCATCGACGATCGAATCGTCGAGTTCGAAGCCGGGATAGACGTTCTGAACATCATCGAGCTCTTCGAGCAGATCAACCAGTCTCATCAATTTCTGAGCCTGCCCTTTATCTGCGATATTCGTCGGCATATCGGGAATCATAGTGAGTTCCGATGATTCGGTTTCGATACCCGCATCCGTAATGGCGTTGGCCACCGCGGC
>CAYVYL010000049.1:5592-9690 GCA_964455665.1 uncultured Verrucomicrobiota bacterium | reverse complement strand
ATCATTGGAAAAACCGGACTCTGAATGTTCCAGACGCTGGGAAAGGCTCTATGCGTCGTGATCGGTGGCGTCAATCACCTCGACCACATCCGGCACTTTTTCTTTGAACAGGCGTTCAATGCCGTTTTTCATCGTCATGCGCGCCCCGGGACATCCGCGGCATCCGCCCTGCAACTCCATATAGACTTTGCCGTCTTTAACGGTAAGAATTGCGGCCCCGCCGCCATGACTGGCCAGCGCTGGCGAAACCTCTTCTTTAAGTATTTTCGCAACGGCATCTAAAATTTCTGTATCTGTCATTGTAAAGCTCCCCTATTTCTTCAAAGGGTAACCAATCTGCTCACCTTAGTCAAAAACCCAATGCGTCAGAATAGTCTGAACGCCTCACCACGGCCGGAATGTTTTTGCAAGGGAGACCGCAGCCAGACCGATCAGAACCGCCCCGGCAATCACAGCGCCCGCCCAGCCCATCAAAGACAGTGCGGTCATAATCACCCCGGCAATCATGACGCCGAGCAGAATATAGAGCATCGCCTTCCAAAACGGGATTCCCATCAGGAAGGCTGCCATCGAGCCGGTCCACCCGCCGGTCACCGGCAGCGGAATCGCCACAAAGATCGTCAGACCCAGCGCTTCGTATTTTTCAATGCTGGCGCTCTTTTTGCGCGTTCGAGCAAAAAGCCAGTCGAAGAATTTCTTCCCGGTCTTGAACCGCATACAGAAGCTGGACAACGGACCCAGCAAAAGCAAAATAAACGGAATGGGAATCATGTTGCCGGCCACAGCAATTAGATAAACCTGCCACCACGGCATTTTAAACGCGACAATTCCGACCGGCACAGAACCTCGCAGCTCAACGATGGGTAATGTGGAAATGGCCGCCACCGCCGCGGGCTTAGAAAGTCCCTTTTCTTTGAGCCAGACGGCGATTTTTTCACCGCGGGATTCATGCAATTCCGATTCCGCCCGGACCGGCGATGAAACCAATAGAGTGAGAGCCGTCAGTATAAACAGAAAAAAACGCGGGTTCATTAATAATCCTCATTCACCGGCCGCATTTTCGAACGCTCCCGACGGGCTTTGCTGTAATGTTTTTTAAGGACTCTGATAAAGCGAATGATATCCCGAAACGGAGAAATCCAGCTTTTGTGACGATGCGGTTTTTTGGTGATCCGAACCGATCCAACCCGAATACGCCGCGACGCAATATGCAGCAGCGTCTCAAACTCCGCGGGGAGCTCCGAACCGGTTTCGAGCAGGAACGGAAGCACATCGCACCGGTAAAAACGGAATCCGCAGGGCGGATCAGGAACGTAAACCTTCATCAGCCGGTTCAACCAATAGGACATCAGTCGGATACTCCAGCGGCGAATCAGCGGGACCCGTTTCGGCTCAGCCATCCGGCTGCCAATCAAAACCGGAATATGGGTACGGTGATAGGTTTCCAGAAACTTAGGGATCTGATTCGGGTCGTGAAATCCGTCGGCATCAAGCGCAATCACCGCATCAAAGCCTTTTTCCAGAACATAGAGAAATCCTTCGATCAGGGCGGCGCCCTTGCCGCCGTTCACTTCGCGACGGATCACCGTGGCCCCGGCGGTTTCCGCGCGCTGCGCGGTTTCATCGCCAGAGGCATCGTCCACCACGATCACATCGGGAAGATAGCGAAGGGCCTCCATCACCACTTCGGCCACGCTCTCCTCCTCCCGGTGCGCCGGGATGAGAACCGCCACCTTCTTCACTTCTTTGCGCTGTAAGATTGTTGTCATCAGTTTTCTTTTGCTCCGCAAACCAGCTGCTCCGCCTGATACGAGGAGCGAACCAGCGGCCCCGCCGCCACACCGGCGAATCCAATTTCCCGAGCTCGTGCTGCCAGTTCATCAAAATGTTCGGGAGAAATAAAGCGTTCAACGGGATGATGTTGTTTTGTCGGAGCCAGATACTGCCCCAGCGTCAGTAGCCGCACTCCCGCCGCGAGCAGATCTTCCAAGGTTTGGAAAAGCTCCTCATCGGTTTCACCGAGGCCAAGCATCAAGCCGGATTTGATGAGTATCTTACGATGTGATAAATGTTTATCTGTTTGTAGGACGCGCTTCTCGTATTCGAAAGCGTGTGATTGATCGTTAAGACACGGGCTGTCGGAAGATTCCGACAAGCCCGTCCTACAACTCCACTCCGCCGCATAACGCAGCGTCGCCAGCGATTTCTCATAGCTAGCCTGCGGACGAATCTCCGCCTGCAGACGCTCCACTGTTTCCAGATTGTGGTTAAACACATCCGGCCCCGCATCCAGCACCGTGTCGAGATGCTCCACAAAATCGGGGGTCAACACCTCTACCGTCGCCTCCGGCAGAACTGCCTTCACCGCGCGAATCGTATTCGCAAAAGCGTGCGCGCCCCCGTCGGGCAAATCATCGCGATCCACGCTGGTGATCACCACGTGGCGCAAATTCAGCCGTTTAGCGGCCTCGGCAACGCGAGACGGCTCATCGAGATCGACCGGATCCGGTTTTCCAGTGGCGACATTACAAAACCGACAATTGCGGGTGCAGGTGTTGCCGAGAATCATAATGGTCGCCGTTCCGCGATTCCAGCACTCATGCCGATTCGGACATTTCGCGCTAGCGCAGACGGTATTGAGCTGAAGACTTTCCAAAAGCCGGCTCACATCCGGATAGTTTTTATCCGTTGCAATCGGCCGGCGTAGCCACTTCGGAAGACGTTGCACTTTGGGTTTAAGTTCACTCATAACGAACCTTAGGAAGAGAGCGTGTCGATGAGCTTCTGAAGTTTCTCACGTTTCTCGAGCAGATCGGTTTTCTTTTTCTCCTCGCCAGCCACCACATCGGCCGGAGCCCGTTTGACGAAGTTTTCGTTCGAAAGTTTTTTGGTAATGCCGGTAATGCCATTTTCAACCGTCTCCAGCTGTTTCTTCAGCTTGGCGACTTCAGCCTCCACATCAACCAGTCCTTCGATGGACATATAGACCGCGCCGAGCTGACTGATCCCGCTGGGCATCGCGCCCGCCGGCGTGTAGTCGCGGTTGACCTCGATCGACTCCGCACCCAGCAGCCCGGAAACAGAGGCCAGATCCGCACGCAGCAGATCGCCAATTTCTTTTTTCGGCGGACGGATCACAAATTTCGCCTGTTGGCGCGGCGTCAGGTTGTAGTCGCTGCGCAGCGTGCGGCCGGTGCGGATGAGGTCATGCTTAGCGTCGACATACTCGACCATCTGCAGATCGACACCGAACTCTGCCAACTCCTCTTCGGAGAGCGCTTTCGGCCACGGCGCGGTCTGGATGGAATCGCAGGAGGCATTGTACCCCATGCCGTGCCATAGCTCTTCGGTAATGAACGGAATGAACGGATGCAACAGGCGGATGGCGGAGGAGAAGACATAGTGCATCACCTGCTCGACTTCTTTTTTGCGCTGCTCATCCTCCCCGCGGAAAATACCCTTGGAATACTCGACGTACCAGTCGCAGTAGTGATGCCACATGAAGTCATACATCACCAGCGCGGCATCGTTGAAACGGTGGCGCTCCAGCGCGGCTTCGGTTTTTTCAACCGCCTCGCTGAGTTTGGCGAGAATATGCTGATCGTCCGGGCTGAGGGTCATGGCACCGATATCGATCTGTTCCGGATCAAGCGCGGCACCTGAGGTGGCGTTCATCTGCATAAAACGCGCGGCATTCCAGATTTTGGTGCAAAAGTTGCGGCCCAGCTCAAATTTTTCGTCGCTGATATACACATCCTGCCCAGTGGCAGTCAGCATCATCAGGCTGAAGCGCAGCGCATCGGCACTGTACTTTTCGATGATGTCGAGCGGGTTGATCGAGTTGCCGAGCGATTTGCTCATTTTGCGGCCCTGATCGTCGCGTACCGTCCCGTGGAAGTAGACGGTATCGAACGGAATTTCACCCATGAACTCGATACCGGCCATAATCATGCGCGCCACCCAGAAGAAAAGAATCTCCGGTGCGGTGGCAATGGTGTTGGTCGGGTAAAAATGTTTCAGATCGGGCGTCTCTTCCGGCCAGCCGAACACGCTGAACGGCCAGAGCCACGACGAGAACCAAGTGTCGAGCACATCCTC
>CAYVYL010000049.1:0-5492 GCA_964455665.1 uncultured Verrucomicrobiota bacterium | reverse complement strand
GTTGAGCAGCGGTAACAATGGCCGACCGCGTGCATGTGCTTGTCAATTTTTTCGATCAGGCCGCCGCGTTGCAGATCGTCAATCAGCTGTTTGCGGCAGTCGAAGCGATCCAGCCCCTCGTAGGGGCCAGCCTCGGCATTCATAATGCCGTGATCGTCCATCACATTGATCGGCGTCAGCTCGTGACGCAACCCAATCTCAAAGTCGTTCGGATCGTGCGCCGGAGTCACTTTCACGCAACCGGTTCCAAATTCGGGATCGACATATTCGTCAGCCACAACCGGAATCTCGCGGTTCAATATCGGAAGAATCAGCGTCTTGCCGACCAGATCGGCATAGCGCTTGTCGCGCGGGCTCACGGCCACGGCCACATCACCGAGCATCGTTTCCGGGCGGGTCGTCGCCACAACAATCTTCCGTTTTTCATCCTTCACTGCATAGCGGATGTAAACCATCACGCCTTCAGTTTCGACATGCTCGCTCTCTTCATCGGACAGCGCGGTGGTGCAGCGCGGGCACCAGTTAATGATGCGGTTTCCACGGTAGATCAGATCTTTTTCATAGAGGCGGCAGAAGACTTCGAGAACCGCTTTGCTCAGCCCCTCATCCATTGTGAAACGCTCGCGGTCCCAGTCGCAAGAAGAACCCAGCTTTTTAAGCTGATTGATAATGGTGCTGCCGTATTCCTCTTTCCAGTCCCAGACTTCTTTCAGGAAGGATTCGCGTTCGAGATCGTGGCGACTCTTGCCCTCTTTGGCCAGCTTGCGCTCCACCACGTTCTGGGTGGCGATTCCGGCGTGGTCGGTGCCCGGCACCCACAGTGCATTCTTGCCCTGCATGCGCCACCAACGAATCAGCACATCCTGAATGGTATTGTTGAGCGCATGACCCATGTGCAGGATTCCGGTCACATTCGGCGGCGGAATCACAATAGTCGCGGGTTCCTTGGTATCCGACGGCTCCGCGGAGAACGCCTTCTCCTCCAGCCATTTGGCATACCACTTTTCCTCAACATCCTTCGGATCGTAGTTCTTCGGTAACTCACTCATAAAAAACTCCATGGATTAATGGATGGTTGGAGAAATGGAGTTATGAAAACGGCTCTGACTCGCCACGAATCCAACTATCCGATATTCCATTAATCCGTGTTCCGGAACAGAACACTATTTCTTTGCTTTTTCCTCCTCGAGGAACAGTTTGTATTCGACAGAATCGACCAGTGCTTCCCAAGACGCTTCGATGATGTTTTCGGATACACCGACGGTTCCCCAGGTCTGCTTGCCGTCGCTCGATTCGATCAGTACACGGGTTTTCGCCGCGGTGGCCTCTTCGGGGTCGAGAATGCGCACCGAGTAGTCTTTGAGAACCACATCAGCGATCACGGGATAGAATTGAGACAGTGCATCACGCAGGGCATGGTTGAGCGCGTCGACCGGCCCGTCGCCGGTGCCGTCCGCCGACACGCATTGACCGCCGACACACAACTTGACCGTCGCGGTGGAACTGCACCCGGGTGCAGCCCCTTCACGGTCAACCGTCACACTGAAGCTCTGCAGCTCAAAGAAGGACTGATGCTGCTTGAGAACCTTTTTAATCAGCATCTGGAACGAGGCGTCTGCGGATTCATATTCGTAGCCCTCTCTTTCCATCTGTTCGAGCTGCTTGAGCACTTCTTTAACTTCCGGCGATTTGCGGTCTATCTCTAGCCCCATTTCAATGGCCTTCAGGAAGACATTGCTGGCACCGGACAGTTCAGAGATCAGAATGCGGCGCTTGTTGCCGACACTCTCCGGATTGATGTGCTCGAAGCTGTGCGACACCTTACGCACGCCGTCGACGTGCATACCCGCTTTGTGCGCAAATGCGCTGTCGCCCACAAACGCCTGCCGAGTGTTGGAGCGCATATTGGCCTGTTCATAAACAAACTGACATAGCGCGCGAAGCTGTTTAAGGTTCTCCGCCTTCGGCAGGCAAACCTCATCCATTTTGAGCATCAAGTTGGGGATCACGGAGCTGAGATTGCAGTTACCGACCCGCTCGCCGATTCCGTTAATGGTCCCCTGCACATGCATCGCACCGGCATTCACACCCGCCAGCGCGTTAGCAACGCCGAGTTCGCCGTCGTTATGCGTGTGCACACCGACCGGTGTATCAAATTCGTTCACCACGGTCGCGGTGATTTCCATTACCTCGTCGGGCAGCGCCCCGCCGTTGGTTTCGCACAGCACCAGACAATCGGCCCCGGCGTCGGCCGCAACCTTCAGTGCGGACATCGCGTATTCGGGGTTGTCTTTGTAGCCGTCGTAGAAATGCTCGGCATCGTAGATCACCTCTTTGCCGTGCTCCTTCAGGAACCGGACACTGTCGGCGATCATCGCCAGGTTTTCTTCCGGCGTGGTCTGAAGCACTTCGGTGACGTGTAGCAGCCAGCTTTTTCCGAAAATGGTGCAAACCGGCGTATCGGCTTCAAGCAGCGCGGCGAGGCCTTTATCGTCTTCCGGCGCGGTATTCGCGCGGCGGGTCGAACCGAACGCGGCGATCTTTGAGTGTTTGAGCGGCACCTCTTTGATCAGGCGGAAAAACTCCATATCCTTGGGATTGGACGCGGCAAACCCGCCTTCGATATAGGCAATACCGAACTCGTCCAAACGTTTAGCGACCTTCACCTTGGCGACAGCAGAAAAGGAAACCCCCTCCGCCTGCGCTCCGTCGCGCAGCGTTGTGTCATATATTTCTATAGTTTTTGTGCTCATAAATCTTACCTCGGAAGGGGAGAACGATAGTCAATTGCCATCGGAATTCAAAGCCTTAGATACCAAAGAAGGCAGTACCGAGGGCGCGGATGGCTTTTTCACGGTCCACGTCTTTTACGGCAAACATCATGCTGATTTCCGATGCGCCCTGATTGATCATTTCCAGATTCACGCCCGATTCACGAAATGCGCTGGTCGCTTTGGCGGCCATTCCGGGGGTGTAGTGCATGCCCTCGCCGACCACCATCAGCAGTGCCAGACCGTGCTCGACCGTCACATGATCGGGTTTCAGCTCGTTTTGGATCCGGTTGACCACCAGTGCCTCTTTTTCATTGCTAATATTGGCCGAAGCCAGAATGATCGACATGTTGTCGATACCAGACGGCGTATGCTCAAAGGAGATCTCCTCCTCTTCGAGGATTCCGAGCAATCGGCGACCGAACCCGATTTCGCGGTTCATCATATATTTATCAATATAAATGGAACAGAACCCCGATGCACTGGAAATACCGACCACCGAGCCATGCTCCGGCTCACGCGTCGGAACCACCATCGTGCCGGGTGCCGACGGGTTGTTGGTGTTTTTGATGCAAATCGGAATATTGGCGCGTACAGCCGGAATGATGGCTTCATCGTGAAACACGCCGAAGCCGGCGTAGGAAAGCTCACGCATTTCGCGATAGGTCATGCTGTCGATAGCGGGCGGATTATCAATCACCCGCGGATCCATCGCGCAGACGGAGTCGACATCTGTAAAGTTTTCGTAGACATCGGCTTTGACCGCGGCGGCCAAAATCGCGCCGGTGATGTCAGACCCGCCGCGCGGGAAGGTCGCAACCTCTCCGTCGCGGGTGACGCCAAAAAACCCGGGGAAGACCACAATCTCTTTGGAGTCTTTGAGCGCCGAAAGTTTTTCAAATGATTCCGGCAGTACCTCCGCGTTGCCGAACTCGTCCGAAAGCAGCATTCCCGCTTCACCGGGGTTCACATATTTTGCGGGGAAGCCGGCTTTGGTGAACGCCGCAGCGATCACCTTGGCGTTGTTATCCTCACCGGAAGCCTTCATGGAATCCATAAATTGTAGATCATTGCCACCGCGGTTTTCAATGCGTCCGCGCAGGTCGGCCTCAATCGTGGCGACCACTTCAGCGGGCAGCTCCAGATCACGCTGAATCTCCGCATAGCGATCCACCACCGCCTTGAGTTCAGTCTCAGGGTCCGTTCCGGCCAGCACCGCATCGGCCAGCGCGATCAGAAGATCGGTCACTTTGGCATCATCGGAGCAGCGTTTGCCCGGTGCCGACACCACCACAATACGACGGTCCGCATCCGCGGTGACAATCCCGATGATTTTTGAAATCTGTTCTGCGTTGGCGACGGATGAGCCGCCGAATTTCACTACCTTCATATCAAAACCCTATCAACAACTATTTCTCCCACGAATCACACGAATGAACACGAATCGGATTTTTATCTGTTTCTATTTCGTGAAAATTCGTGTGATTCGTGGGCTGTATTTTTTTCCTATTCAAAATCTTCAATGGCCATACAAACGGGTTTCCCGTCCACCACATCCAGCTGTTCGATCTCCACCATCGCCTCAATAAAGTTTTTCTTCAGCGCTTTATGCGTCAGGAACACAACCGGAACCTGTTCACCGGCGTTCTGCTCTTTCTGCATAATCGATGCGATGCTGATGTCGTTTTTGCCCAGCACATGCGCCACCTTGGCAATCACATCCGGCTGATCCTTAAGCGACAAACGCAGATAACAGCGAATCGAAATATCCTCGGCGCCGCGCACCGGCAGGCTGTCATTCTGCAGTAGCCAGTCGCAGCCCCCGCCCTTGCCGGCGGCAGCCTCGAGTATATCGCCGATCACCGCGCTGGCCGTCGGCAGCCGGCCCGCGCCGCGACCGTAGTAGAGTGTTTCGCCGACCACATCCCCTTCAACAAAAACTGCATTGAAGGAGTCGTTAACCGACGCCAGCAAGTGGTCTTTCGGAACAAACGACGGCTCAACCCGCATTTCAACCTGACCCTCTACACTGCGAATCACGGCCAGCAGTTTGATGCGATAGCCCAGTTCATCGGCATATTCGATTTCGCGGTGCGACAGCCCGCGAATTCCTTCAATCGTGAATGCATCCATCGAAACCGGCGCACCGTAAGCCAGAGAGGCCAGTACGGCCGCTTTGTGAGCGGTGTCGATTCCATCAATATCAAGATCCGGCGGGGTTTCCGCGTAGCCAAGTTTCTGGGCGTCAGCCAGCACCGTGTCAAAATCGAGTCCTTCGCGCTCCATGCGGGTCAGGATATAATTACACGTACCGTTCAGAATGCCGTACATACTCTCAATCTGATTGCCGACCAACCCGTCGCGCAACGAACGCAGCACCGGAATACCGCCGCCGACACTGGCCTCGAAATAAAGGCCCGCCCCGCTCTTCGCGGACGCCTCGAACAGCTCGCGACCGGCTTCGGCCAGCAGCGCCTTATTGGCGGTCACCACCGGCTTACCCGCTTCGAGCGCCTTGAGCACAAAATCCTTGGCCACGGTAATGCCGCCGACCAGTTCGACAATCACATCGATCTCCGGATCGTTGATCACAGAAAGCGCATCCGTCGTCAATAGAGACGCGTCCACCTGGATGCCGCGATCCGTTTCAATATCCAGATCCGCAATTTTTCCGATGATTGGAAGAATGCCGGTGCGCTGAGCCATCAGCTCACCGTTTTT
>CAYVYL010000048.1:0-10055 GCA_964455665.1 uncultured Verrucomicrobiota bacterium | reverse complement strand
AAGAGGAATCGAAGTAATGCTAAACCGAGTGTCCGTCAAACTGGGGTTACTTCAGCCCGCCTAAATCATCATTAACCTTTTCAGTGCCCCCACTGAGACCGGTTCTTTGAGTTGGGTTTTTCAATGCATGGAGCTTTTTGTGACCTTTCGTGTTTCTCAGCCGGTCCCGCCATAGCTTTAGCGTCGGCGGATGGCTATCATTTTCCAATGGTTCGGCAAGCTCACCACAGGTGTCTGGAAACTTCTGCCTTGGTTTTTCCAACCATTGGAACTTTCCGTGTAGTCCGTGTGTTCCGTGGTAAAAATTCTCTCTTCTTTCGTGTAGTCCGTGTGTTGAACCGTTCCCTAAGGGTCACTATTTACTTCGCAAATTATGCGTCGCTCCGCTCGCGCGTGATCAAAACTCTTCGGCTCCGCCGGAGACGTCGCCCCACCTAAATACTCTGCGGGTGCGCGGCGGGCTCGGAGAGCCAGCCCTACCTTTTTGTGTCTATTCGTGTCCATTTGTGGTTAAAAACCTGCTCCGCACCGATCTGCGCTCATCCGCGTAATCTGCGGTAAAAATTCTCTCTGTGTCTCCGTGGTTAGAACTCCCTCGAATCTGAACTGGTGGAGTAGATTATGATTAAGATTAGGATTCGCCGTCGTCGAGACTATGGCGGACAAGTTAAGAGTAGGATTGGGTCTGGATGAGATCTCTGTATAATAAACGAACTTGGAAAACCTTTGGTTTGCCGTTCCTGTTAATGGTTCTCGGTTATTGGTTATCAGGTTTTATTCTGTAACCTTATCTAGTTGCGGTGGTTGGACTAATAACCAATAACCAGTAACGAATAACTGCTCGCAAACCCGAAGGGGTTTGAGAGAGACGAGGAATTTTTATGAGCGTTGAAGAGCAAAGAAATAACCCGTTGCATGGCTTGAAAGCTGAGACGATGGTGACGGAACTGGTGGAGTATTACGGGTGGGACATTTTATACGCCGCGCTGGGCCTCAACTGTTTCCAGACGAATCCGTCCATCCCCAGCTGCCTAAATTTTTTAAAGAAGACGGACTGGGCACGGCTCAAGGTCGAGAATTTCTATCTCTACCGCTTCAAACGGATGCCGAAAGCCTTTGGGGAGCAATTCGATCTAGAACCCCGCGAGCGCGGCTTCGCCAACGGGATTGTGCCCGGAGAGCCGATGGAGCTGACCTTTGGAATCATTGCCGCCATGAAAGAGCAGGCCGAAGAGGCGTATGAGGCCAAACAGAATGCCCACCGCTCACGTTCTCACCCCGATGAGGTCAGTCCTGAATGGGACTAGCCTGATCTATTCATAAAAATGGATGGGAATGATTTAAACTCTTGGGTAGGGGATGGATATTCAGGTTAAAACTTTATTCCCATCCATTTTTACCGAAGGCGCGGCGATTTCGATGCATCTATATCGTTGCAAAAGGTTCGCAGTAGGTTGCTACAGCGTCACCCTTTGTCGCCTCGTATCTGCACCCAACTTGCCGCGTGAATAATTAAGGCCATGCCGCTGCGCGGCAGTAGGAAATGTGACGCAAAGCGAGGCTGGAGAAACGACAGCAACGACCGCAGGGAGAGGCAAACCTGAAATTTGAAACTTGAAGGCTGCTACGTGGCAGTCGAAGGTCTAGGTTCCAAAGTTCGGAAGCCTTGATCTTGATTTTACCTATTGGGTATCCGTGAGACATGAACCGTTCCGGTAAAAAATAACTAGACCTGGACAGTTTTTATCCACTAATCAACACTGATTTTTGGAGAGTCGAGATGTCGTTAGTGCAGATTAGTGATGATTAGTGGTTAACACACTTTCTACCTTTGCGTTCTGTGTCGAAGACCCCGAGACTTCGGGGCGTTCTTTTCGTGGTAAGAACCGCCCCGCACCGATCCGCCTGTCCTGAGCCTGCCGAAGGGCGTCCATCTGCGACTCGAAACAAAGTGAAGAGAGGCTGGCGCAAAGCGACGGCAATGAAGTGGCATATCTGCGGTCAAAAACTTCCCCGCACCCGCATTTTTGCAACTATCCGCTTGCAAACGGTTGCAGATTTCGCATACCTTACCGTTTTCAACGTTTCAGGGAGGTCTGTATGAACCACGAAATTATGACGATTGAAGAGGTTGCCAAATACTTGCGGGTATCAGAGCGCACGGTGTATGACTGGGCGCAAAAGGGGCAATTGCCCGGCGGAAAGCTGGGGACCACCTGGCGGTTTAAGCGTTCTGACATCGAAGGCTGGGTCAATCGTCAGCTAGGTGCATCTACAGCACCCACGGCTACGCCAACCGATGGAATGATTGCCAAATTTCTTTCTCCCGAACGCGTTGTTTTTCTGGAAGGTTCTCAAAAAGAGAATGCTCTCAAAACACTCTGCGCTGTGCTGGCGATTTCGCCGCTAGTTCCAAACGAGGAGGAACTGGCGACCGCGATTTTTCGGCGCGAGGAGCTAATGAGCACGGGTATCGGTTTTGGGGTCGGTGTTCCGCATGTGCGGCTGGAAGGGGTTCAGGACCTCGTGATGGCGCTGGGCATCGCCCGTGAGCCGCTGACCGATTATGCATCGCTGGACGAGGTTCCGGTTCAAATTGTCTGCATGGTGGCGGCGGACAGCACGCAGCACCCGCAATACATTCGCGCGCTGTCAGCCATCAGCTCCCGCCTGAAGGATGAGTCGGTTCGCAATGCGCTGATTGCCGCGAAAGATGCGGGCTCCGCATTTAAACTGTTTGTCGGAGAGGAAGCGTAGCCATGGGCCTGCTGACGATTATTGGACTGTGTATTTTTTTGGGTGCCATTGGTGCCTGGGTCTTTCAGAAACTGCACATCCCGCAGGTGGTCGGCTATATTGTGATCGGCTTGGTGATTGGGGACAGCGGGCTACGCATAGTGCAACAGGCTGACATTCTGGCGCTACGGCCCTTTAATCTGTTCGCGTTGGGTTTGATCGGCTTCTTGGTCGGGGGTGAGCTACACGGCTCCATTTTTAAGAAGTACGGCAAACAATTTACCGCTATTCTGCTGGGCGAAGGGCTGTTGGCCTTTTTTCTGGTCGGACTGCCTTCAACCATCATTGTTTATCTGATTTGCCACAGTTTTCCTATCGCACTGGCGGCCGGCGTGGTTTTTGGTGCGATTGCATCGGCCACCGATCCGGCATCCACCATTGATGTGCTGTGGGAGTATCGCACCGCCGGGGTGCTGACAACGGCGGTGATTGCAATCGTTGCGTTGGATGATGCGTTGGCCATGACGCTCTATGCGCTCGGCACCAGCGCGGCGCAAATGCTGACTTCCGGAAGCGCGGATTTGGGCAAAGAGATTTTAAGCGTCTGTGTTGAGTTGTTCGGCTCGGTACTGCTTGGACTTGCCACAGGGTTCGGTCTTAACCTCATTCTTCGTTTTCTCCCGCAGAAAGAGCGCCGCCTCGGTTTGGCGCTCGGGGCGATCCTGCTGACCATCAGTGCGGCGGTGGTCTTTAAAATGGATGTGATTCTCGCTACGATGTCGATTGGTATTCTGCTCACCAACATTGCGCCGCGCCGCAGTAAAGAGCTCTTTGAAGTGGTCCGCTCCTTTTCGGCGCCCATCTACATCCTCTTTTTTGTGCTCGTCGGTGCGCGGCTCTGCGTGCGCAATATGCCCGTTTGGATCTGGGGGTTGGTTGCGGTCTACGTGCTCATGCGCAGTCTCGGAAAGTGGGCTGGCTCCTATCTTGGCGGGAAGATGTCTAAAGCCGAACCGGTTGTTTCTCGCTACATGGGGCTTTCGCTCTTTGCGCAGGGCGGGGTAGCCGTTGGTTTGTCCATTATGGCCTCGCAACACCTGCAGGGCATCCAGGTTACGGACTCGATGTCGCTGGGCGATATGATCATCTTCACGGTGACCGCCACCACGCTGGTTGTACAGCTGATCGGACCCCCGTGCACCAAGCTCGCCGTCCGGTTGGCCGGCGAGATTGACCGCAACATCACCGAAGAGGACATCATTGCGGAGTTGTCCGTTGGCGATGTGATGAACCCTGACGTCAAACCGATTCCTGAAGATCTGCCGCTTGCCGTTGTGCTCAAACGCTTCACCGATAACGATACGCTGGTTTACCCCGTGGTTTCCACAGAAGGCCGGATTCTCGGCGTGCTGACGTTTGAGTCGCTTAAAGAACTGCTGGGCGATGCGGCTAGCTGGCAGTGGCTTGTCGCCAGCGATGTGATGCAGCCGGTGGAGGAAAAAACCACCGAACCGTCCAAGCTAGCCGATGTGCTCGACGATATGAACCGCATGCAGGCCGAGGCACTGCCGGTTACTCGAGGCGACGGCACCGACTCCGCCGTCGGTGTACTCGATCTCCGCTACGCCCGTCGCCGCATTCGCGAAGAATTGATCCGCCGAACAACCGTTGCCTAATTTACAATGAAAATGAAACCTCAACGCTTCAGGGTGCTTAACGCGATTTTCATCGCAGGGTTCCTGCTTGCCTGTCTGTTTTACTCGTCGGCACAATGTGACGACAGACAGGGGGATGTCTTCGGCACAGAAGTTGAAGAGACTCTGTACGAGAATCTTGAAGAGGAATGTTTGGCGGAAAAATCGCATGATTTTCAGGGGCAGGCGATTGTTTCCGAACAGGATGCTTCCTCTGTGGGTCGAGTGTTCGACCTGTGTGTCTGTCGGGCCGCCGGTTCTTCGGCAATCTGTCTTCGGGATTGGATGATCCCTTTGCGTATTTGATTCAACAGCCATGCTTTAAAACCAAGCGGATGCGCCGAGGCGTGTCTGTGTGTTTTTGGGCCTTCCGCCCGCTGCTTGCTAATCAATCAAAACCAAAAGGTCATTATGAAATCCAATTTAAGAAATACCACCGTGAAGGAACTTTCACGTCTCATCAATACCGCCTGCTTGCAGGCGCCCGTCACCACATCGCTTGAAGCCTTGGCGGAAATGCTCTGCACATCCGATCGTTATAAAGTGTACCTGACGGAGGAGTCCGGAAAGCTGTGCGGGGTCATTCAAGCCAAACAGATTGCGATGGAGGTTCTGAAACTTTCAAAACGCAAAGAGGATGTAGAGGAAATGCTACCGGCCATCGCCTATGTATTGAATTTTCGCCATGCCAGCGAATTAGCCTCTGAGGTGGTGAGTGTTCAGTCGGATTGTCCGTTGAAGAAGGTCCTGAAGTTAATGGATTGCAACAGTATCCGTGAAGTGGCCGTGGTTGATGCGGAAGATCGTTTGATTGGAACGCTGGAAGCCAAACATATCTTGGCTGAGTATCTTCATGCGAAAACGGAAGCCAGTTTATAAGAGGAGAGCCAAATGAATGTTTTGAATTACACCACCCGGCCAGCATCCTGGCAGATCGGGTCACACGCCGTGCAGCGCGATGAGTTGCTTGAAGAGATGCTCAACACACTGTGCACCGAAGATTTTTTAGAAGCGAACCCGGAGCTGGATCAGAAGGAGGTTCTGAAGGCGCTCATCGCTCGCGAAGAGATGCGCACCACCGCGATGGGCCATTCTATTGCGTTTCCGCATGCCCGCCTCGAGAAACTCAACCGCGCGTTTCTTGCCGTGGGTGTTTTGCCGAAGCCGGTTTTGTTTGATACCGAGCCGGTACAGATTGTCTGTCTGATCCTGGCGCCCGCCTCCGAGCCAGCGACCTCGTTGAAGATGATGGCGCACCTGTCGCGATTGCTGATGGATGAATCGGTGCGTCAGCAGGTTCTTGAGGTTTCCGATCCGGAAACACTGCGCGACCTGTTTAAAAAGCATAACTCGCGGATTGATAAGTCGATCACCGCTCGCGATGTCATGCGTCCGCCGCGCTTCAGTGTTCAGGAAACGGATCGCATTGCGATCTGTTCGCATCTGATGAGCGTGAATGGCCTGCAGGCCGTTCCGGTTGTGAACTCCGAAAAGAAAATTACGGGCGAGATTACCGTCGACCGGCTATTCCGTTACGGGTTGCCGGACTTCTTCGCTCAGCTGAAAAGCGTTTCGTTTATCGCTGAATTCGATCCGTTTGAAAAATATTTTGAAGATGAACGCGATATACTCGCCTGCGACATGATGATGCCGGATGTGCATACGGTTTCGCTGGATTACACCCTCATGGAAATCGTTTTTGATCTCACGATTAAGTCGGTTGTTCAATTGTATGTTGAGGATGAGGAGGGGCGCTGGGTCGGCACGATCGATAAAAGCACGCTACTCGATAACGTCATCAATTACTAAGCTGGAGAAACCAATGCTACTCCCTATTCTTGTTTTTTTACTGATCTATTTTTTCATCGCGACTGAAATTATCGATAAAACCATCGCCGCACTGATTGGCGCTGGGTTGATGATCGGCTTGCATTTTGTCCACTATGAAGACGCCCTGCACGCAATTGACCTCAATGTCATTTTCTTGCTCGTCGGCATGATGGTTGTTGTCAATACGCTGACCGACACCGGGGTCTTTGAATGGCTGGCCATCAAGTTGGCCCGGCTCGCGAAGGGGAACGGTCTGGTGATCGCGGTCCTATTTATGGTTTTGACTGCGGTGCTATCGGCCTTTTTGGATAACGTGACAACCGTGATTCTGATGGCCCCCATCACGATTCTTCTGTGTCAGCTTCTCGAAATGCCTGCGGTCCCTGTTCTGATCATGGAAGCTGTTTTTTCCAATATCGGTGGTGCGGCCACGCTGATCGGGGATCCGCCCAATATCCTGATCGGCTCGCAGACACATCTCTCGTTTAATGACTTCATCTTGAACATGACCCCGCCCGTACTGGTGATTATGGTTCTGCTTCTGGGGGTGATGGCCTTGATGTTCCGCAAACAGATGAGAACCACGGAACAGACCCGTAAACGGATTGAACAGTCCCGTCCTGAAAAAGCGATTTTGCAACCACTGGTGCTGAGAAAGGCAGTGGTTGTTTTTGGTTTTATTCTGGCCGGATTTTTTGCGGGTCGCCTGTTGAATATTGAGCCGGGCATCATCGCGCTGGCGGGTGCTATGGTGATGGTGCTGGTTTGTAAAAAAGACATTCACCATTCCCTTGCCCACGTCGAATGGAACACCATCCTTTTCTTCGCGGGGCTGTTTATGATGATCGCCGCGCTGGAACATCATCATGTTTTCGAAAAAATGGGGGAGCTCATTTTGCAACTATGCGGTGGTAATCTGATGGCGACCGTTCTAACCATTTTATGGTTCAGTGCCATTGCCTCGGCCATTATCGACAACATTCCGCTGGTCATGGCGATGATTCCTCTCGTCAAAGGAATTATCCCTGTCTTTGCGCAGCAAATGGGGCTCGAAGACGCCGCACTCATTCAAGCTCAGATTGCCGAGCCTTTGCTTTGGGCGCTCGCACTGGGAGCCTGTCTCGGCGGGAACGGCACGCTGGTCGGCGCATCCGCCAACGTGGTGATCACGCAAATAGCTAACCGCAACAAATGCCCGATCACCTTCTGGTCGTTCACCAAATACGGCTTCCCATTTATGATCGCATCCCTGTTCGTCGCGCACATTTATCTCTATGTGCGATTTTTTATGTAAGCAAATTCACGGAGGATTAAATGAACTATTTGTCAAAGGATTACACCACCGCGATTATTCCATCGATCACGTCGGATCAAAAAGAAGCTCTGCAAGATTTTCTTGGCCGGCACTGGAAGATCCCGCGGGTCGAATCCATTTGTGTCGAGCATCCGGATCTGTTGCTTGCTTACGGAGTTTCTAGCGAGCCGGCCCGCCGTCTCGTCTCCCGCACGGTCAATTCACTGAGCTGGCAGGACGAAAAAAACATGGCGGTTGTTTCTTGTCATTCGAAAGGTGTTTTGAGCAAGGGTGAGCAGAATCGATTGCTGTCAAAGGCTGTTGCACATTTGGGGGAAAAACTTCCTCAGGCTAAAATCCTAGGTGTGATTTTGGATGGGTGTAGCCCTCGGATCATTGAATAGAAGGTGCGCAGGCTGTCGCCAGTTTTTTTCGGTGGTTCGGAACTACAGCTGGAAGACTTTCCGTAACGATCTGTTTACCGGAGTCGTGATGGGTAAGGCCCCGTTCGCATACGGAGTGGGGGTAAGCTGCAAGGTTTGAGCCGGAGAGATTTCCTGAAACAGTTCGAATGAATTTCCATCATTCATTTGATCCGGTTCATTACATGCCGAATAAAACGCGAGCGTTTCCCATATTAAGACCCTTTTGATTGGACACATTCAAACAGAGTGTGGCTAGATGCTTTCGCTTTTTTACGCCAGAGAATCAAGAGGAGGGATCCCGATGAAGTTAATCAATGTGTTACGCGGTGAATGTGTACAGGCCGGGGCAAATTACGCCACTCAGGATGAGGTGCTGGCCGCAATTGCCGCGCTAGCTAAAAAATCCCCGGTGCTGTCGTCGGTCAGTGAGGCGGAGCTTTTACAGGCTTTTATTGAGCGTGAGCAGTTGAGCACAACCGGTTTCGGCAACGGGATCGCCATTCCTCACTGCCGAGTGGAGACTGCGGAAAACTTCGTGGTCGGCCTGCTGAGTGTTCCCAATGGCGTGGACTTTGCCGCGATGGACGATCAGCCCGTTAACCTATTTGTCTTTATTGTGGCGCCGGCTAGCAGCTCGAACGAGCACATCAAGATCCTTTCCGCCATTTCTCAGGTGCTCAACGTCCCTGTAAATGTAACCGAAATGCTGGCCGCTCCATCCTCCGAAGTGCTCGCTGAAAACTTTTTACGTCACGTTCGGGACGAAGCCGACCCCAAACAACATGACACCAAAAATCTGTTTCGTATTCAGATTCAAAATGAAGAGCTGTTCCAGGACGTCCTTCAAATCTTCGAAGGGTTTAATGCGTCCACGGTGATGGTCACCGAGTCAGAGCCGGCCTCAAACTACCTACAGAAAATGCCTCTGTTTGCTGGATTCTGGAGTGATAAATCCAGCGAGTTCTGCAAGGTGATCCTTGCGACGGTCGATAAGCAGGACACCAACGAAACCATTCGTCGCATCGAGCAGAACACGGGGCCGATTGATGAACGGAATGATATTTTGCTCACGGTTCAGGAGCTTTTCTACTGCTCTGGAAGCCTGGATGTTTAATCTGTTTCCAACCTTTGAGTGAATAAAATAATGTCTGTACCCGGAATTGAACATGCGGTGGAAGCGGCCGCCGGACTTCCCCAGATTTTCACACTGGTTGGGGCCATGCTGATCCTCTGTTTTTATGTCGGCAAAGTGGTGAAAAAAACATCCCTGCCTTCGTTGATCGGCTACATGCTCGTCGGGGCGCTTTTTGGTTCATCGTTTAAACGGTTCGGACTCGAACTGTTTACGGAACCGATCCGTCACAGCCTCGGCTTCATTACACAGATAGCCCTGGGCTTTGTTGCGTTCAGCATCGGCTCTGAACTCAGCATCAAATCGCTCAAACGGCTCGGCAACGGCATCATCTGGATCATTTTCGCTGAATCATTCGCCGCGTTTTTCGTGGTGGCCGGGCTCATTTACGCGGTCACTCGTGATTGGCCTATGGCTCTCATTTTTGGTTCGATGGCTCCTGCCAGCGCCCCGGCTGGAACGGTCGCTATTATTCAGGAATATAAAGCCAAAGGCAGCCTCACGCAGGCGCTTTATGCGGTTGTCGGGTTTGACGATGGCTTGGCCATTATCATCTTTGGGTTCGCCGCCGCCATCGCCAAAAGTCTGTTGCTGGCCGAAACGCCCGGACATGTTTCCGAAGGCTTTTTTCAGATGCTCAAAGCACCGGTCGTCGAGATCATTTTGAGTATAGTGGTTGGCACCGTGCTGGGCTTTCTTTTTTGTCAACTGGTTCGCTTTATCAAAAACTCGCGCGATATGCTCATCATCGTCTTCGGGATTGTCACGTTGGGTTCCGGACTTTCCATGATGTGGCACCTTTCCCTGATTCTGACCAACATGGTCATCGGTTTTGTTCTTATCAATACCCGGCGCGAAGCGCTGGTCCATAAAGTGACCTCGCCGCTACTTGAAATTATGCCGCTTATCTTTGTGCTCTTTTTCTGTCTGGCCGGTGCGCATCT
>CAYVYL010000047.1:0-10143 GCA_964455665.1 uncultured Verrucomicrobiota bacterium | reverse complement strand
CCGAAAAAGACGCCGTCTTTTTCAACCGGTGTGCTTTTAATGGGGTCGGCCAGTGTGATGGCGTGCCCGGCTGCGCTACGTTCTACATCGGGAGCAACCACACGCAGTTCACCGAAGCCGCTAACTGCTTGATGGAGAATCGAAATGCCGGGGGCGTGGATGCCGTCATCGTTGCAAAGCAGGATTCTCACTCGGGTTTCGCTTTCTGCCAGACAAAGGCGGGATCGATGATCGGGCCGTAGGAGTCGTCGATTGGCACAATGAAGGTGAGGGTTTCAAAGGCTCCGGTTCCGGTACGGACAACGGTCATAATGGCTCCGGCGGGAATTCCAATCGGAAGCACAGCCCACCAGCCCTTATCTTTACCGGATTTGATCATCTGACGGGGAATCTCGCCCCAGCCAGTCAGGACATTGAAAACACCCCGGCACAGCTTAGAAGACATATCTTGCACGATCTCCTCCGATTCAGATAGATGGTGCCCAGCCACGCTCTCGGCCTGACAGACTCCCGAACACACGAACAACGCGGTCAGAACAATAGTTACAAAACGCATAACAAATCCTCCATGAATGACTCGAAGGCTAGTTGAACCCCCGCTCCGCCACAAGAATATTTGGAGAATGGAATACTGGAATACAGGAATAATGGAATATTGAGAAGGAATCCGCATCGTCACAATTCAGCACTCCAACACTCCAAAATTCCACTATTCCAAACCTTGTATCTTGCCAATACCCCGCAGGCTCGGTAACGTGTTCGGCTTATGGGTTATGAAGTATTAGCACGGAAATGGCGGCCGCAGGTTTTTGCGGATGTGGTGGGACAGGATCATGTTACCCAAACACTACATAATGCGATTCAGACGGACCGTCTGGCACACGCCTACCTGTTTGTCGGCCCACGCGGGACGGGCAAAACCACCACGGCCCGCATTCTGGCCAAAGCGCTCAACTGCCAGAACCGCAAGGGATCCGAGCCCTGTAATGAGTGCAACTCCTGCAAAGAGATCGTCAGCGGCAGTAGCCTCGATGTGATTGAGATCGACGGCGCCTCCAACCGCGGAATCGGCGACGTACAGGAACTGCGCGATAACGTCCGCTACGCTCCCGTGCGCGGCCCGTTCAAAATCTACATTATTGACGAAGTGCACATGCTTACCCGCGAGGCGTTTAACGCCATCCTGAAAACCCTCGAGGAACCGCCACCCCACGTGAAATTTTTCTTCGCGACCACCGAGCCGCAAAAGGTGCTCACCACCATTCTTTCGCGGTGCCAGCGTTTTGACCTGCGCCGCATTTCGGTGGCCGACATCACTGCCCAACTGCAGAAAATCTGCAAGGTAGAGAAAATCACCATCAGTGACGACGCCCTGCTCGCGATTTCCCGCGGCGCCGAAGGCGGCCTGCGCGACGCAGAGGGCGCACTCGACCAGTTGGTTTCCTTCCGCGGGAAAACCATCGAAGAAGCGGATGTGCTCTCTGTGTTCGGTTTGATCAGCCGCGAACAGCTTGAGGGGCTCGCTGAAGGAATTTTAACTGGCGACATTCCGGCCATTCTGCAGGCGATTGCCACGATCGACAGCAGCGGAAAAGACATGCAGCGCGTCGTGCTCGAACTGCTCGACCATTTCCGCAATCTGCTAATTGTGATGCATGCCGAAAAGGATCTGGAAGCATTCGATATTCCCTCAACGCAAGTCGACCTGCTCAAACAGCAGGCCGAAAAAACATCCGACGGACGGCTTCTGCGCATCATCGATCTGCTGATCGATGCGGACGGCCGCATGCGCTACGCACTGTCCAAACGCACCCTGCTCGAAGCCTCGCTCATCCGCGCCTCGCGCGCCGCCACGGTCGCCACGGTTGACGAATTGATGCAACAGGTCGCCGCGCTTAGAGGCGGCGGCGGAACGGCCGCTGTCAACGAGGCTCCGGCAGACTACACCGTAAAAAAAAAGCCCCGTAACGATTTAGAACGGCTCAAAGCCGCCTGGCCGAAGCTGATTGAGCACCTCACCAAAGGGCTGCCTTCTGCTCACCGCTACCTCATCGACACGGCTCCGGTCCGTGTGAGCGAAACACACGTCACCATCGGCATCGACCCCGAATTCGCGAAGGAAAAGGGAAGCCTCGAAAATCCGCGCACCATTGCTTTTGTTCAAAAAACACTGGAGCAGTTCCTGAAACGGAGTGTTTCCGTAAATTTCCAGACAGTGGAAGGTAGCACTGCCGATACCCCCCTGCCTACCGACCGGCCGGCGCAGCAGAAAATGGACAAAAAAGATTATTACGACAATCCCGCCGTTCAAAACGTCCTTGAAACCTTCCGCGGCGAGATTCAAGAAATCAGAAAATAATAGAGAATGGAGTACTGGAGTACTGGAGTACTGGAATAATGGGTTTGTAAATTTAAAATCTCCCCACTATTCCACAATTCCTTCATTCCAACATTCCTCTCCAAAAGGAGTTATATATGGACATGATGAAAATGATGAAGCAGGCCGCTTCCATGCAGAAGGATATGAAGAAGAAGCAGAAGATGCTGGCCCAGCAGGAGGTTGATTTTTCCTCTGCCGGCGGCGCGGTGACCGTAAAAATGACCTGTGATATGAAGGTGAAGAGCGTCGAAATTCAACCTGAAGTCGTCAACCCCACTGAAATCAAAAAACTAGAAGTCGCCGTGCTCGACGCGGTGAAAGGCGCGCTTAACCGCGCACAGGATGAAGCCGCCAAAGAAATGAAAAGCCTCACTGCCGGAATGGACCTGCCATTCTAAATGAAACATTTTCTTCCACTCGATGACCTGATTGCCGCGCTGGAAAAACTTCCAGGCATTGGAAAACGTTCCGCGGAACGGATGGCAATGGCGCTAGTTCAGAACCGCGACGGGCTGGCACGCCGGCTGGCCGACGCGCTACTTGCCGCCGATGAACAGGTCGGCACCTGTTCGCGGTGCGGCAGCATCACGATCACCAAAGAGGATCCCTGCGCCATCTGCACCGACGGACGACGCGCCACCGGTCTGCTATGCGTGGTGGAACGCCCCGGCGATATCATGAAGATTGAACAGTCGCACGGGTTTCAGGGACGCTACCACGTCCTCGGCGGCCACCTCTCCCCCGCGCTCGGAACCGGCGTGGCCGATCTGCGCATCAACGAGTTGCTCGGCCGAATCCAGCCGGAAGAAATTCAGGAAGTGATCCTCGCACTCGGAACCGATGTGGAGAGCGAAGCAACCGCCAGCTATGTGGCGGAGGTGTTGCACAGCCGCGGCGTGACCGTTTCGCGATTAGCCTTCGGCATTCCGTCCGGCAGCGCCATTGAGTATGCCGATGCCACCACGCTGCAGCGCGCCATTCAGGGCCGTCAGAAATTGTAAAGCACCCTGATTTGCTCTGCCTGTCATCAACGGATCACTATAAATCCGCAGAGAGAATTGTAGAAAAACGGCGGTTGATCCGTACCCTCTTTTTCCAATGCTTGGAAAAACCGGTGAAAAAAAACCACGGTCTGGAAAAGCTGACTTTTCATAGCTCGTGGCCTTGACTTGCTCGCCAATTTCTATACCTTATTCGCCTTCAACATTCCTGCGTAGCTCAATGGTAGAGTAGGTGACTGTTAATCACTTGGTTGTAGGTTCGAGTCCTACCGCAGGAGCCAAATTTAAAAAGCCGATGCATTCGCATCGGCTTTTCTTTTTTCCAATGTTTGGAAACCAAATGTTTAGCGCAAGCGCGAGATGTTGTTCGGACTACCAAAGGCGGTTAGCCAGAATTGCACCCACAGGGACGGTTGGTTGTCTTCATCAACCCGAAGCCCAAGCCCCATGCCAACACAGTCGAAGCGGTGGTTCACTAAAATCCGACGATCCTGCCACTGGTTCAATGTTGCGTCGTAGCGAGCGAGGAACTGATAAGACCAGTCGTCGTTGGGGAACAGGGAAGCCGACGCGGCAAACAGCGAGCGGGTTTCGTTCAAATAGCGATATTCAAAGGTGTACTCGCTCTGGTCATCACTCATGTATTTGAGGCGCGCGTTGTATTCATCAAATTGATTCGCATACATGTCATATTCGAGATCGGATTGGATCCGGAAGCGATCGGTCAGCCGCATTTGGACATCCGCAACTAGCGGGCCGAATTCTTCCTGATTGTTCAGAGGATCGAACCGGTAACTGGTGTACACGTCGGAATCGAGGAAGTTGACAATCCGTTTGTCTCCGCGTTTGGTCTGGATGAAGTTGCGCACACCGAGACGGACTTCGTTCTGCCTGTCCAGCGCATCGATTTCGTCAAACTGGTAAAGGAGATTGGTCGCGACCGAGGGATCTGGCCGGTAGCTGTAGTCCGCATAAGGTTCGATGATGTGGCGGAGGCCGTCGCCGTAGAATCCGCTCTTATCGGTCATCACTTTATGCGCCTTAAAAGAGGCCAGTGTTCCGAGCTCGAAAATGTTGCGGAACTCGGCATTTCCACCGGGAGTGTCGCTGTACCAGGTTCCGCGATACGCAGCGCGCGGAATGACGTTGAAAAACTCCTTAATGCGTACAGGCAAGAAAATCTGGTTATAGGTGTCGAAACGGGCACTGCTGTAATTGCCCGGGAACAGTACCGGCGGCAGATTGGTTTCGGCATTGAGCATCTCGAAGAAGCCGAGGCTGTTATCGCTCTGGAAATAGAGCGGGCTGTTTTTGACCGGCGAGCGGTACCAGTCGAAGCTGAGCTCCGGCAGCCGATTCACGGTGGTGTAGAAGTCGTTGAGACGTTTGTCAACCCGCAGGCTGGCAGCGTAGTTGTTGGTGGCATACTGCACAACTGCGTAATTCTCCGGATTGGCCTCATCGCGAAATTCATCGTTAAAGAAGTCTTCGAGAATACCCGGGTCGCTGAGATAGTTGAACTCGGTCTGGAAGTAGGTGCTGTCGGTGATCTGCTCGCGATGGTCGAGGCGCACACGGTAGCGCTGAGAATCAACCAGCGCTTTGTCAGCAGCGTTATCGTCATCATCATACGGATCTCCGTCGTTGATGTAGTAGGTTCGTATGCTGCCTTGGCCGTTTTCAGTGGTCCAGCCGAAGTCCTGCCCGAGGCCGACCCCACGAGCGGAGTAAAGATCCAAATGCGTGCTGGCTGTCAGCCAGTCGGTCGGATGCAGCTCGGCTCGGGCCATGATGAACACGCCGAGACGTCCGCCGTACCCGACGGAGAAGGTGAAGACGCGATACCCCAGATGGCGCCGCCAAACCGGCGTGTAGAAGACGGGAACTTTGCCGACGTAGAAGGTGACGTCTTTCGCCTTGATAAAACGGCCGCTCGGTTTGTTCTCATCAATAATACGAACTTCGCGGGCTTTGGCATAGATCAACGGTTTGTCGCCTGAGCAGGTGGTAATGCGCGCGTTGATCATCAAAAATTCGTTGGTACCAAGGCGCTCGGTTTTTTCAGCCACTATGTAAACCGGATCAAAATACATATCCGATTCCCCGAAGGTGCCATCGCGGGTCTTAAAGTTATAAACCAGACTCTCCCCAGCCCAGCGGTTGCCGTCACGGAGCATGACAATATTTCCGGTAGCGGTGATATCACCGGTTTCGGGGTTTACGCTGACGTAATCGGCCTGCAGGCTGGCACCCTCCTGCTGAACAGCCACGTTGCCTTCTCCGACCAGAAGATCGCCCTCATACTCCATGCGGTCAGCGGTCACTTCAATGGCGTCCGCATCCTCAACCAGACGATCGGGCAGCGGCTGGCGCGGCGCGTGCGCGGCGACTTCAACAGCTTCGACAGCTTCTTCCACCGCTATGATTTCCGCCATGAGTTCTTCATCGGACGGGAAGAGGATGCGCAGGCGCTCGGCGGAAGCTTCGGCATAATCTGTTCCGGCATGCTCGTCGATCACCTTCTCGTAATAGATGCGGGCCGACTCCGGTTTGTCAGGGGTCGGCACGCGCTCGTAAAAGCCGCCAATTTCATAATCGTGCTGCGCGGCCAGCTCGGCCAGTTCATCGGCAAATCGATCCACCTCGACCAGATACTCTGACTCCGGATAGTTGGCGGCAAAGAGCTCGGCGGCAAACTGCGCCTGTTCGCGGATATCCACACTATACGGTATTTTTTCGACTAACTTCTTCAGGCTCAGAACTTTAGCGTAGGCGGCTTTTTCCGCGAAAAGACTGTCGGAATAACGGTACTCCACGGTGGTGTAGGCGGCAACGGCCATCTCGTAGGCTCCGTTTTTGCGATACGCCTCACCGATCTGAAACTGCATTTCCGGAGCGCGCTCCCACTGCGGCGCATTGCGAATGATCGATTCCAGATACGGAATGGCGCGCTCGGGAGCGGTATAGCCACCAAACAGCACTTTCATTCGCTTACGGGTCATCTCCCGTTGCGCGATGGTGTACTGGTTTTCCAGAACCGAGTCATAGTTCTTTAACCCAGTGTAATAGGTCTGAATCAGCTCTTTGTAGGCTTCAAACGCCTCCTGATCCTGGCCCTGTTCAAAGTAAAGATCTCCGACCGCCTGTTTGGCGGGTGCGGCCTGAGGGCTTTCCGGCCAACGCTTGAGCAGCACGTCAAATTGCTTACGCGCGGCCGACAACTTGCCCTGCTCGCGCAGAGAAACGGCATAATCCCAGTGCGCCGCGGGCGTAGCCGGTTTGTGGCTGAATGGATTCAGATAGAGGTAGTTTCCACTGCGGCTTTCTTCGTAGGAAACATCCTCTGTATACGCCGTCAACGAAAACAAAATCGAAACAGCGAGGAAAAAGACAAATTGTTTGATTTTCATATGTGCCAGAGACTACGGAAGCCACCATTGCTTGGCAAGTGCGAAGGGCAATAGCATTAAACAGCACCCGGTGCCCTCAAATGTAAATGCGCAAACTGTGATCTGTTTTATAGTATTTTAACTCACAGGGGTTGACACCCAGGGAAAAAAAGGTATGTTGAACCCAAGCATTAAGAGAGGCGCAGGGAACGCGCCCGGCAACCTGACAACAAAGGTGCTCCGGCCCGCAGAGGCGATGTGCCCCGAAAGGGGAAAGTTGGAAGCACAGGAGCCCCGCCCTCTCTTAACGTTTTTGAAAACAAACAAAATAAGAGGGATATCATGAGCAAAAAAATAGAAACACTGGCGCTCCATGCCGGCTACACTCCGGATCCAACCACAGGCAGCTGTGCGGTGCCGATCTATCGAACAAGCGCTTATGTCTTTAAAGACACGGAGCACGCCGCCAATCTATTCGGCTTAAAAGAGCCAGGCAACATCTACACGCGCCTGATGAACCCAACCACAGATGTGCTCGAGCAGCGTGTCGCCGCGCTCGAAGGCGGCGCAGGCGCCCTGGCTCTCGCCTCCGGAACCGCCGCCATCTTCTACAGCATCATCAACCTCGCACAGGCAGGAGATGAGATTGTGGCGTCGAGCAACCTCTACGGAGGAACCTACACGCAGTTCAACAACATCCTGCCACAGCTCGGCATCACCGTAAAATTTGTCGACCCATCCGATCCGCAGAACTTCGCGGCGGCCATTACCGATAAAACGAAGGCGCTCTACACCGAAACCATCGGCAACCCGTCGCTCGACGTCTCCGACATCGAAGCCATCTCGGCCATCGCGCACGAAAACGGACTGCCGCTAATTGTCGACGGCACCTTCACCACCGCCGCGCTTCTACGTCCGATTGAGCACGGAGCCGACATCGTCGTCTCCTCGCTTACCAAATGGTATGGCGGCCACGGCAACGGCATCGGCGGCATCGTCGTCGACTCCGGAAAATTCGACTGGTCAACCGGTAAGCACCCCCTGCTCTCTGAGCCGGACGAAAGCTACCACGGCATTCGCTACGCCATCGACCTGCCCGACGAACTGCGCCCGCTCGCCTACATCCTGCGCATGCGGCTCGTCCCGCTGCGCAACCTCGGCGCGTGCATCTCGCCCGACAACGCATGGCAGTTCCTACAGGGAATCGAAACGCTCAGTCTGCGGCTCGCCTGCCACAGCGAAAACGCGCTGGCTGTCGCCCATTTCCTCGAAAAGCAGAAAGAAGTCGAATGGGTCCGCTACCCCGGTCTGCACAGTCATCCGTCACACAACGTGGCGAAAAAACTGCTCAAAGACGGCTACGGCGCCACCGTGGTCTTTGAACTCAAAGGTGGCGAAGCGGCTGGCCGGAAATTTATTGAATCGCTCAAAATCTTCTCGCACCTCGCCAATGTCGGCGACGCGAAAAGCCTGGCGATTCATCCGGCAAGCACTACGCACTCACAGCTGACCGCAGAGCAGCAGGCATCCGGCGGCATCACCCCCGGCCTCGTCCGCTTCTCCGTCGGCATCGAAAATATTGAAGACCTCACAGCCGATATCGAACAGGCACTAAAATAAGAGTGGAATATTGGATTGAAGGAATGATGGAATATTGGAGGAATTTCCAGTATTCCATTATTCTAACATTTCATCTTTGTTATGAAAAAAATCGAAACTCAATTCTTTACGTACGACTCGCTCAAGCTCCAGACCGGCAAAACGCTCGGTCCGGTTACGCTTGCCTATGAAACCTTCGGCGAGCTGAACGCGGCCGGCGATAATGCCGTCCTGCTGTTCCACGCCCTGACTGGCTCGCAGCACGCCGCCGGCTTCAACCCAGAAGTGCCGGGCGTCGGCGAACGCTGGAACAAAGAGTGCCAAACCGGCTGGTGGGAAGATTTCATCGGCCCCGGCAAAGCGCTCGACACCGACCGCTTTTTCGTCGTCTGCGCCAACTACATCAGCGGATGCTACGGCTCGACCGGCCCGTCGTCTATCAACCCGAAAACCGGCAAACCCTACGGCGGCAGCTTCCCGCACATTCAGTTCAGCGACATCGTCGATTCGCAAATTCCATTGCTCGACCACCTCAACATCGGCAAACTGCACGCCGTGGTCGGTGCCTCGCTCGGCGGAAACCTCACGCTCAACTTCGCCGTGCGCTACCCGGAGCGCGTCGACCGCGTCATCCCCATCGCCTGCGGACTGCAATCGAGCACCCTCACCCATGCTCACAACCTCGAACAGATTCTGGCCATCGAAAACGACCCCAACTTCTGCAATGGCAACTACTACGACGGCGCACCGCCTATCCGCGGACTGGCACTGGCCCGCATGATCTCGCACAAAACCTTCGTCTCGCTCAACGTCATCGAAGAGCGCGCGCAAGACCGCTTCGAACAGGAGCACGATGAATTTTCTTGGTACAAAATCCGCAGCCCGCTTGAGTCCTTCCTGTTGCATCAGGGACGCAAGCTCGTCAAACGTTTCGACACCAACAGCTACATCCATCTGATTGCCGCATGGTCGAAATACAACCTGATTGCGAACACCGGCACAAAAGACTACGCCGAACTGTTCGCGCCCTGCCGCCATCAGAAATATCTCGTCATCTCCATCAGCGACGACGTCTGCTTCTATCCCGGCGAACAGGAAGACATCCGCGATCGCCTCATCGAAAACAGCATCGCCTGTGAATACTTAAGCGTTCCGTCAGACAAAGGCCACGACTCCTTCCTGCTCGAACCGGATCTCTACACGGATGCCATTCGTAACGCGCTGACAAACTGACGGCTTTCCAAGGTTGGGAACGTTTAGCCTTAAATTTTCCAATAATTGGAAATTTTCGGGTTTCATAAATCTGCCGGTCGGGGTCATAATCGCGGCATGCTACATCACCCGGTCATTCTGGCGCTCGGCACCGTTCTGCACATCATTGCATTCCTGCTGGTCACGCTCCACAGCCTACAACGACGGCGCAATGCCTCCTCCACTCTACTCTGGATTTTTGTCGCCTGGTCCTTTCCGGTCGCGGGTGCAGCCCTCTATCTCAGCTTCGGCATCGACCGCGTGGCCGATCGCGGATTCCATAAATTCCTGACCGACAAGCACATGCTCTCCACCCGCGAAGGCAACCGCGAAGCCGCGCCGTTCGCCTACTGGCACGACATCGCCGATGCCCCAGCAGAAAGCGAACTGCAGCACGAAACGAATCGTATACTCGACACCCTGCAACCCAACCATCCTGCGCACCCCGGCAACCAGCTCACCCCGCTGGCCGGCGGCGACGAAGCCTACCCCGCCATGCTCGCGGCCATCCGAGCCGCAAAAA
>CAYVYL010000046.1:2388-10574 GCA_964455665.1 uncultured Verrucomicrobiota bacterium | reverse complement strand
GAGCGCTACGCTGGGGGTGTAGAAGTCGCAGGTTCGAATCCTGTCGCCCCGACCAGTCCTCGCTCTTAAATCAAGCGACCATTATGAATAACCGAAAGACAGCCGAAAAACTTGCCAAGCTCTATTCCACAGAATATGTGGATCACCCGGAAAATGTGCTCTGGAATTATCCAGCGGCCGACCAGGTGGTTAAAGCGCTGAAGATTCTGGTTTGGGTCATGTTCCCGGGTCTGGCGCCGCACGGGGATGAGAAGCTGGAGCCGCATTTTGAAAAGCAGCTCGATGAAGTGGCCGCCCTGCTCGGCCCGGAGCTCGAACGCGCAATTCCTTTCCGCTGGCTAGGTGCCGCCGCCGAAGCCGATGCGCAGCCGATCGACGATGTGCCAGCTGAAGCGACCCGCATTTTGTCGGCTTTCTTGGAAACGCTACCGGCCATCCGCAAAATGCTTATTGACGATGTGAAAGCCGCCTATAACGGCGACCCAGCCGCGCTGAGCTATGCCGAGGTAAAACTGGCCTATCCCGGTGTGTTGGCGATCACCTCGCACCGCATCGCCCACGAGCTCTACCGCCTCGATGTGCCGATCATTCCGCGCATCATGAATGAATGGACCCACGCCAAGGCGGGAATCGATATTCACCCCGGCGCCACCATCGGCCGCGGCTTTTTCATCGACCACGGCACCGGCGTGGTCATCGGCGAAACCGCGAAAATCGGTCAGGGCGTAAAAATCTATCAGGGCGTGACCCTCGGCGCGAAAAGCTTTCCGCTCGACGAGCACGGCAACCCCATCAAACACATTCAGCGCCACCCAACGGTGGAGGATCATGTGATCATTTACGCGAATACGACTGTGCTGGGCGGCAAAACCGTATTGGGACACGACTCCGTTATCGGCGGTAATGTTTTCCTGATGGAGACGGTCCCGCCGCACAGTTTTGTCACTAAAACCGGCGAAGGCGTGGTCGTTCGGACCAAGGACAACCCCGGCCCGCTGGAGGGACTGGGTATTTAGCTAAAAAAGCCGTGAAAAGACTGGACTCACCTGAGACACAACCCTATATTTCTCCGCTTTTAAGACCATTTCGAGGAGTGCACTATGCCGAAAATGAAAACCAAGAAAACTGCGGCCAAACGTTTTAAGAAAACGGCCACCGGGAAACTCAAATTTTCCCATATGGGCGGCAGCCACATTCTGACCAATAAAAACCGCAAACAGAAGCGCCGTCTCGGAAGCCAGACGATCGTTGATTCCGCCGACCATAAGCGCATTGCGAAAACAATCCCCTACGCTTAATTTTTCAAGGAGTAACAGACCATGCCAAGAGCAACCAACGCACCGGCGTCTAAACGTCGTCACAAAAGCCGCCTGAAACTCGCTAAAGGGTTTCGCGGCGCGCGCAGTAAACTTTTCCGTACAGCCACCGAAGCGGTGGACCGCGGGCAAGCGATGGCGTATGCCCACCGCAAACAGAAAAAGCGCAATTACCGCCGCCTCTGGACCGTCCGCATCAACGCGGCCTGCCGCACCAACGACATCAGCTACAGCCGCTTCATTGAAGGACTGACCAAAGCCAACGTCTCCATCAACCGCAAAATGCTCTCCGAGATTGCGATCTTTGATGAGGCCGGCTTTACCAAACTCGTTGAAACCGCCAAATCGGCCATTGCCTAGACGGCCTTTCAACGACACAGAAAACCCGACGCGCAAGCGCCGGGTTTTTTTGTAGCCTCTTCTGTTTTCCAAGGTTTGGAAACCACGAAACTTCCGTGAGAGGGCGGACGTTTTTTTTGTACTTTTTCAATGGAGAATTCTAAAGTCATCTCCTTTATATTTTGAAAAATCGTTGTGAAAGATAATCAGGTTTGAGATGAACGATACATCGGATAAAAAATGGGGACGCAGAGCCCTTTTATTACTGGGCTGTGTTTTGCTGTTCCGCCTTATTTACGCGTGGATTTATCCCTTCACCCTTTCCGGCGATGAAGCCTATTACTGGGACTGGGGGCGTCACCCCGCCTGGGGCTATTACAGCAAGCCGCCAATGATCGGATGGATCATGGCGCTGTTGCGGCTTCTGCATGCCGACACCGGCGCGGGCATCCGCACCGCCTCGGTCCTGATCGGCACCGGTACCCTGAGCCTGATCTATGCGCTGACCGCGCGGCTCTTTTCGCGCAAAGCCGGGTTCTGGGCGCTGCTCGTCACCATCACCACACTTGGCAACGCCGCACTCAATATCTGCATGACCACCGATTCGCCGCTGAGCCTCTGCTGGTGCGGCGCGCTCTACTGCTTCTGGCGACTGACCGAAACCCCGTCGCCGAAGTGGAGCATCTGGCTGATCCTCTGCATTGGAATCGGCGCGCTGTCCAAACAGATGATGCTAGTCTTCTTCCCGATCGCACTGATTTGCCTCGCCGTGATTCCTGAAAAACGGAGCCTCCTGCGCCGTCCGGTTTTCTGGGTCTGCGGCCCACTTCCGCTTCTGTTTTTGATTCCTTCGTTCCTCTGGAATGCGCAGCACGACTGGATCACATTTCAGCACACCGCCCACAATATAGAGGCCCAACCGTTTTCGATTCTTAAATCGCTGGCTAAAACCAGTGAACTCCTGGGATCGCAGCTTGGGCTGGCCACCCCAATTACCTTTGTGTTGCTGATTGTTGTTTTCGTTCTGCTCTTCCGGCGTTGGAAAACCCTTCAGTTCGCCGAACGTTATCTATTCGTGTTCAGCGCACCGCCGTTGTTTCTTTTTCTTCTGCTTTCCTTCAAACTGGAGATTAATCCGAACTGGCCGCTGGTTTTCTACCTACCTGGAACCATTCTGCTGGCTGGCGTCTGCTACGACCGGGACGGCCGTCTGTTCAGCTGGATGAAACGAGGCATCGTGTGCGGCGGCGTTCTGACCGCCCTCTTCTATTCAACCCTGCTGATTCTCCCGGCTACCGGCATGGATATCACCCGCGTCGGACCGTTCCGACAAATCAGCGGTTGGGCTGAATACGGCGAGGCCGTCGCCCGCGTGCAACGTCAGCTACCCAACTCTGAAAACACAATGCTGATTGTCACCGGACACCGTGCCAGCACGGCCGCTCTGGCATTTTATCACCCGGATCGACCGACGGTTTACCGCTGGGACAACGATCCGAATTTAATCAACAACCAGTATGATATCTGGCCCGGACCGTCCGGTGAAGGATCCAACGCACTGCTGATTGCTTACGGCGGCGGCGACGTACCTGCCGGCCTAGCCGCCCACTTCGAAAGTGTAACCCTGCTTGAGGACATCGAAATCCCCCCGAATGCCCACAGGCCGAAACGCTACGCGCTGTACTACGGAACCCACTGGAAAGAAAATGAAGAACAATAAGCCAGAGCGAGCCCGTCCGCCCATCCTTCTTCCGTTGCTCACCGCACTGTTGATCACCGTCATCGCATGGCTGACCCGCATCGACTTCACGCTGGCTGACCTGTTTTTCAATGATGTCACTGGGAAATGGTTTCTCAAAAACGACCTGATTGTAAAACTAATCTACGACTTCTCTCCGATCCCGGCCTTTGTAATCTTTGCGATCAGCCTTTTCATCGCCTTGGTCAGCATCTGGAAAAAGAGATGGCGACGCTGGACCCGCATCGCAATCTGCTGGATGCTGGTGATGACACTGGGGCCCGGCCTGGTCGTCAACACGATCTTTAAAGACTGGTACGGCCGGCCGCGCCCCAAACAGGTAGAGGAATACGGCGGCAAAATGGAGTTTTGTCCGGTCTGGGTCGTCGGCGAGCCGGGCGTAGCAAAATCGTTCCCCTGCGGACACGCCTCCATCGGGTTTTATTTTATGGCCGGCTATTTTTGCTGGTGGCGGCGAAACCGCCGCGCGGCCCGCCGTTGGCTGGCCGGCGGTCTGATTGCCGGAACCATTGTCGGGCTGGCTCGTATGGCCAGCGGATCTCACTGGTTCAGCGATGTGGTCTGGGCCGGTGTCTTCATCTATTTCATCAGCTATCTGAGCGCATGGGCCTGCGGCCTGCTAAAAGATCAAACTGAAAGCGCACTATGAGTAATCAAAAAACATCGATTGTCATCCCGTTTTACAACGAAGAGGAGAGCGTCCGCTTGGTTCTCGAAGAGGTCCTCACCTGCCAGCCCGATGCGGAGGTTGTTGCCGTCGATGATGGCAGCAGCGACAAAACCTGGGAAATCATCTGCAGCCTGCCCGTGCATGGTTTGCGTCTAAGTGAAAACCGCGGACAGAGCGCAGCTATGTATGCCGGCATGCGCGCCGCGAAAGGCGAATGGATTGTCTTGATGGACGGCGACGGACAGAATGATCCCGCCGACATTGAAAAACTGATTCAGCCGCTACTATCAAACAACACGGATGTGGTCTGCGGGCAGCGGGTAAACCGCCGGGACACGCGCAGCCGCCGGGTCGCATCCAAAGCCGCCAACGCCATCCGCCGCAGTATTTTGAATGACGGCATCAGCGACACCGGCTGTTCACTGAAAGCCTTCCGCAAAGAGGCGGTCGAACTGCTCGTCCCCTTCAATGGACTGCACCGCTACCTTCCGGCCATTTTCAAACAGGCGAACCTGCGCATTACCGAAATGCCAGTCAACCACCGCGAACGGGCGCAAGGCACCTCGAAATACACCAACTGGGAACGGGCGCTGCGCGGCATCTACGATCTGTTCGGCGTACGCTGGTTGCTGAAACGAAAAGTTGTTTTCCCAAAACTGGAGACACACGATGAATAATGAGCTGTTTACAATCGGAACACTATCCGTCACCGCATGGAAACTGATCGGATACACCGGCGTCCTGCTGTTTGGCGGACGCTGGTTTGTTCAGCTAGTCGCCTCTAGCATGAAAAAGAAACCGACCTTCCCGCGCATCTTCTGGTATATGAGCCTTTCGGGAAGCCTCTGCCTTCTCTCCTACTTCATCTTCGGGAAAAATGACTCGGTCGGCGTGCTATCCAACCTGTTCCCGGCCTGCGTGGCCTCCTACAACCTGTTTCTCGATATCACCCACCGTCGTCGCGAAAAAAACATCTTAACGATCTGAATAGAAAAACGGCCACAGAAGTAGCTTTTTCCTGCGCAACTCCTGCATAAAAGCAATCGCTCCGCCCTGAAATTATAAACAGAACTGTATATTGGCGAACTTGTTGCTGTCGAGAGGGTTATAGCCAAAACGAGCTTCACCGAAGGTTTCGGGGAGAATCTTCAACTGAGAAATGTCGGCCAGCATATAGTCCTGCCAACCCTCCTCCGCGAATTTTCGATCTCCATCGACAAACCATCCGCTCAGAAGAATATGGCCCATCATATTATGTGCAACCATATGCGGCTCAATGACTTTCGTTCCACCTTCGTAGTAAAATTCTACCAAATTCTTGCCCAAAACGGCTTGACGTAACAGTGTTTCAATCATTTCCATCACTCCCGCTTTTATCAACAATCATTTAAATGCGATAAATATTTAAGCATTTACTATGCCTAACCACCTGATATTTTTAGTTTTTTTAAACTAAGTCTGACTTTGGAGCCGTTCTTTCAGGGTGGTAACGCGTTCGCGGGAGTCGGCGCGGCTGACGGCGAGGCCCATGGCCTTCTTGGTGCCAATCAAAACTGCGAATTTTTTTGCACGGGTGACGGCGGTGTAGAGCAGGCTGCGCTGAAGCAGTACAAAGTGCTGGGTATGCATCGGAATGACGACGCAGGGGTATTCACTGCCCTGCGATTTATGGATGGTAATCGCGTAGGCGTGCACCAGTGTATCCAGCTCGCGGAACTCATATTTCACGCGCCGGTCATCGACTTTCACCACCACTTCGCCCTGCACCTCATCGATGGCGGCAATGCGGCCGAGATCGCCGTTAAACACCTCTTTGTCGTAGTCGTTTTCGGTCTGCATCACGCGGTCGCCCTCGCGGAACACAATGCCGAAGCGCTCAATCTGGTTGCCGTGTGGATTGAGCAGCGCCTGCATCACCTGATTGAGGTTTTTCGCGCCGAGCTCACCCTTTTGCATCGGCGTGAGGATTTGTACATCTTCAATCGGGTCGAAGCCGAGCCGTTTGGGAATCGACTCGCTCACCATTTTCTTCATGATGCCAATGGCCTTGGTGGCATCCGGCTGCTCAACGAAATAGAGGTCGGCGGATTTGTCGCCCGTCGCCGGAAATTCGGGCAGCTGGCCCTGATTGATGCGATGCGCGCCGGTAACAATCCGGCTTTCGGCGGCCTGCCGGAAAATCTCCGTCAGTTCAATAACCGGAACCGCCTTCGAAGAAATGATGTCACGAAGCACCCTTCCCGGGCCGACGGAGGGAAGCTGGTCGGCATCGCCGACCCAAATGACGGCGGCGCGCTGCGGAACGGCCTGCAGAAGCTGCTGTGCGAGCACCTGATCGATCATGCTGGATTCGTCGATGATGAACACATCGCCTTCGAGCGGGTTTTCTTCGTTGTGGCGGAAGCCGCCGGTGCCGGGATTAAACTGAAGCAGGCGATGGATGGTTTTGGCTTCAAGACCGGTGGTTTCGCTGAGGCGCTTGGCGGCGCGGCCGGTCGGAGCACAGAGCACCACCTTCTGCTTCTTGGCGCACAGCACCTGAATGATGGAGTTCACCAGTGTGGTTTTGCCGACGCCCGGCCCGCCGGTAATGACCATGACTTTGGCCTGCACGGCGAGTTTCAGCGCTTCGCACTGGTTTTTGGAAAGCTCGATCTTTTCCTTTTTCTGAACCCATTCGAGCGCTTTTTCGAAGTCGATTTTCGGGCACGGATGTTTGCCGTAATTCAGTTCGATCAGCTTTTTGGCAAAGTTCCATTCGGCATAATAGAGCTTGGGTGGATAAATGAGATTGCGGCCGCGGCGGTCCTCGTCGTGAATGAGTCGTTTGTTTTCGAGCAGGTGGTCGAGCGCGCCGCCGATGCGGTCGGGCGGAATACCGAGCAGCTCAACCGCTTTGCTCTGCAGGTCACCGCGCGGCACGGCGCAATGACCGTTGGTGGTCATCTCCTGCAACACGTGTTCAAGCCCGGCGCGGGCGCGCAGCTCGGAGTCTTTGGCGATGCCTAGCGTGCGGGCAATGCCGTCGGCAACCAGAAAGCCGATGCCGCGGATATCGCGGGCGAGGCAATACGGATCGCGCTGAATCAGCTCGATGGCACGATCGCCGTAGGTTTTCTGAATGCGGAAGGCGCGCGCGGTGCTCACGCCGTGACTGAACAGAAAGCTCATGATCTCACGGATGCCCTTCTGCTCCGCCCACGCCGCACGAATACTCGCGCGGCGCCCGGGACCGATCCCCTCCACCTTCAGCAATTTGCCGGACGATTTTTCAATGACGTTGAAAACATCGCGCCCGAACGCTTCGACGAGGCGCTCGGCATACTCCTTGCCGACACCACGGATCATGCCGGAGCCGAGAAACTTTTTGATGCCCTCCAGTGTGTCGGGTTGGGAAACGCGCATTTGCTCAGCTTTAAACTGCGGGCCGTAGCTCGAATCCATAATCCACTCGCCGTCGGCGGCTAGCCATTCGCCGGGATTAATGCTTGAAGCGGTGCCCACCACGGTAACGAGGTCCTTGTGCCCGCGCACTTTGGTGCGCAACACGGTGTAGCCGTTTTCCTCGTTGCGGAAAACAATACGCTCCACCTGCCCGTCTAACCGGGAGTCATCTGTTGCCTTTTTACTCATTTAACGCTTACTCTTGATCATAATCGACTTCTTGATCTCCACACACGATGAGTATGATTATGAGCAAGATTAGGATTATGAATCTGAATGCAATAGGGCAATATAGTCGGCAAAATCGCGGGAAGCAAAAGGATAAGGAATCAACCGATGGCAGAAGTGGATTATGCGCAACTCGAAGAGCGGATGGGACACCCGCATCTGGCGAAGCGGCTGAAAATTCAGTCGACCCACATCGCGCAGCTTTTCGGTGCGGGAAAAACCTGGTTCCACATCGAAAACATCCGCACCCTGCACCGGATCATCCGGCGAATCCTGCGCATCACGGGGCTCTACCGCATCGGCCACTGCAACACCCTCGATCTGCGAGTCGAACACAATGAGGTGTTTTCCGCTGAGCTACCGCAGGCGTTCGACGGATACCGCATTCTGCACATCAGCGACACCCACATCAACGGCAACCCCGACCTGC
>CAYVYL010000046.1:0-2288 GCA_964455665.1 uncultured Verrucomicrobiota bacterium | reverse complement strand
TGCTGACGCGCGGCACAGAATGTATTGCGCTGATGGGTGTGGATGACCCGCACTATTACGAAACGGACAATCTGGAAAAAGCGATGACGGGCGTGAGCGACGATACGTTCAGCATCCTGCTGGCACACTCACCGGAAATCACCCGCCAAGCGGCCTATGCCGGCGTCGACGTCTACCTCTGCGGCCATACGCACGGCGGACAGATCTGCCTGCCGGGCGGACAGCCGCTGATCGCCAACTCGCGCTGTCCGCACAACCAGTGCAAGGGGGCATGGAAATACGACACAATGCAGGGCTACACCTCCCGCGGGGTTGGGACCTCTTCCGTCGATGTCCGCTTTAACTGCCCACCCGAAATCACCATCCATACGCTCCGAAGAGTGGCGTGATGGATCAACCCTGCGGTTGGCTGAGAAGCTGAATTTTAACCGGCACGATCAACGGCTGATCGAGACCGACCGCCCAGTAGGCTTTGCCAATCATCGTAAGAGGCGTCCCCTCGAGCTCTTTTAACTGCGCGACGTTTCCGCGCACGTAACAAACCGTAATCTGGTCGACATCCACATCCGCCAGTTTGAAAACAACGCCTTCGACCGATTGCAAAATCCCGGAAAAAAACTCTTCCACGCCCTGCTCTTTGTCCGGATCGGGAACCAGCACGTCCGGCAGCTCCAGCGCCTGAGCGGTAGCAACCATCACTTCGTTGACTTCGGGCTGAACAACCGTTTTCACAATCTGAACCGTTTCTGGTTTGGGTTCAGGCTTTTCCGCAACCGGCTCGACAGGTTCAAGATTTGTCTTTTTAACCACCTCAACCATCACGACAGGTTCGGGTTTCGGTTCGGGGACCAATTTTGTGACTTCGGCCACCAGCGGCTCAGGAGTCGGTTTCACCGTAATCACCGTGACCGGCTTAAGCACCGCGCCGGCAATTTCGGTATACTTGCGACTGAGCCAGACAATCGTTTCCTCCGTCGGAGCAATGCGGAGCCAATTGTTGACCTTGCCGCGAACCGTTAAAACATCCCCGTGTTCAACAACACCCACCACACTATGGTTCAGGCTGGGACCGGACCGGAGGTTCAGACGCGCGGGAAGAACGATACCCCCACGGACATAGTCACTGCTGACCCAGACATCCATGCCGCAGGGAGGCACCACACCGATCCACTCTTTATGGGTGTTATCCTTCAGCGTTAGCTCGTCGCCGCTCATGGCGCGGCCCATCAAAACCGAGTTCATTTCCGGCGCGGCGCGCAGGCTCACGCGGTCGCCCGTTACTTTGACTTTTACATCCGCCAACGCACCTGCCGAAACAGCCAGTATCAGTGCAATCAAACCCATCCAGTATTTTTTCATGAGGCGTCTCCTCCGCTTTGCGTTCATATAACCATACTGCACCGCCCCGCCCGCCCGCAACCCGAAACAGAACAGGCTCTTTCGAGTTGCCTTCCTCCGCACGTGTGACACAATTACTTTTCCTTTCGGGGATGACTGGTTTCGACGGTTAAGTTGAAGCGGCAGTCGCGTGTCGAGGTTGGCCTCCAGGCCTCGTTAAAAGGAGTCCAAAAACATAAATGCTGACGAAAGTTACGCACTCGCTGCCTAAATAAAGGCGCGACGTCTTTACTCTGACGCCTGTTAGGGGCTAAAGGCGACGACAACAGGCTGGTGTCAAGATCGGGAATCCGGGTGGCGACGCGAGAAAATAACAGGATCCTAGCGTCCAAAGTGGCCCTGTCATACGGCAGCTGCGGGGGCGAATATTTGTAGTATGACTACACACGTAGACGCTGTCGTGACTCTTAGTCGGACGGGGGTTCGATTCCCCCCATCTCCACCATTTTCGCCATCTGGGCGAAAATGTCCTGAACGAGCATCACGAGTCGAAGAGCTCCTGTGTTTTTCCAACCATTGGGAAAAATGGTTCAGTCACGGAACGGAAGAACCGCATCGAGTGATTTCGCACCGGTGAGGATCATGAGTAGACGATCGAGACCAAGGGCAACGCCGCAGGCGGGCGGCATTTGTTTCAAACATTGGAAAAATTCCTCGTCGAGGTCGTAGACCGGCTTACCAAGCGCAAGCCGCTGCTCGCCCCACTTTTCGAAGCGGGCGCGCTGCTCAACCGGATCGGTCAGCTCGCTGTAGGCGTTAGCAATTTCGATGCCGCCGAGATACAGCTCCCAACGTTCGGCCACCTGCGGATTGCCGGGTTTGAGCCGCGCCAGCGCGCACAGCTCCGCCGGATAATCCTTCAGCACCACGGGGCAGTCCTTTGGCAAGGC
>CAYVYL010000045.1:0-10659 GCA_964455665.1 uncultured Verrucomicrobiota bacterium | reverse complement strand
AATCCCCCTATTCACCGCTGCGGTGAATGGTGACGAATTCAAGTTCGTCTTTGATTAGGTCGAGCACGGCGCAGGAGGGATGCATTCCCCGGCCGGCGGAGCCGGGATTGATCAGGCGGGTATTGCGTTTGCGGCGATCGTGCCGGACGTGCGAATGGCCGGACAGGAGATAATCGTATTTCCCGGCGGCGGCAACACGGTCGAAAGCCTTCTCATCATCGCTGTGCAACATGGCGATTTTTTTTTCGTCCAGCTCGAGTTCACCGAAACGACCGAGAATTTTGACACCGATATCTTCGGGATAAAAATCCCAATCGGACGGGATGTCGCAATTGCCAAGCACGGCATAGACCGGAATTTCCAAGGTTTGGAAAATGGAGGCCATCTCGGTGAGAACCATATCGGAACCGATGTCGCCGCAGTGCAATACCACCTCAATCCCGCGAAAAATAAATTCGCGGGCCGCGCTGAGGGCGAGATCCACCTGCCCGTGCGTATCTGATAGAATGCCGACTTTCATATTCTCTTCCTGTTCCGAAACGTATATGTTACCGCATCTTTAATATATTTCCAATGGAGAATTTGATTATGAAAAACGTAAAAATAATCGGGGCCGGCGGATACGGTGGAGTCGGCATTGTCGAACTGCTGCTGAATCATCCGGAATTTGAAGTCGGCTGCCTGGTGGCAAAGACAGAAACCGGCATGCTAATGAGCGAGCTTTATCCGCATTTGACCGGCTTCTGCGACCTGCCTATCCTGACTCCCGACGCCCCAGAGGCGCAGGGCGCGTTCGATGCGGTCTTCTGCTCGACCCCGGACCGGGTCGGCATGAATCTCGCTGCGGCCGAGCTGGCCAAAGGCGCACATGTGGTGGACTACAGCGGCGACTTCCGGTTCACCACCGAAGAGAAGTACAGCACCTACGCCAATTTCATCGGCCTCGACCCGAACCACGCCGCCCCGGAACTACTGCCGCAGACGGTCTACGGCCTGGCGGAGCTGCACGAGATTGGCCCGGATCAAAAACTAGCGGGCAATCCCGGCTGTTTCGCTGTCAGTTGCATTCTCGGTTTGGCCCCGGCCGCCGCGGGCAAGCTGATCGACCCAAAAAGCGTCATCTGCGACTGCAAAACCGGCGTATCGGGCGCGGGCAAAAAGCCGGCACCGACGTTCCACTACCCTGCCCGGTACGAACAGATCAACGCCTATAAACTGGCCGGACACCAGCACATGGTCGAAATTGAACAGGAACTGAGCGAGCTGGCCGGCGAAACCATCCAGATCACGCTGACCGCGCAAGTGGTGCCGACCTGCCGGGGCATTCTTTCCTGCCTCTACGGGAATCTCAACAGCACCATGACCGCCGCCGAGGTGCTCGACGCCTACAAAGCATTTTATGCCGACAAACCGTTTGTGCGGATCTTCGACAACACCGCCGCCATTGGCACCGCGCAGGTGAGCGGAACCAACTTCTGCAACCTGATTGTGGATGTGGACGAGCGGAACAACCGGTTGCGGGTGATCTCCCACATCGACAACCTGATGAAAGGCCAAGCCGGCAACGCGCTGCAAAACATGAACCTCATGTTCGGCCTCGACCCGATGACCGGATTGAATTTCCCAACCAGGTACCCGTGAGAAGAGCGGAATGATGGAATAACGAAGTGTTGGAGTAATGGTTTTTCCAATCATTGGAAAACGCTATAGCCACCGAGACCCAAAACTTCCAATAGTTGGAAACGTTTATTCCGTGTTTTCCAACCCATTGGAACAGGCGTAGACTTTTTCTGGAATCCGAGGGGGGACGGGATGATTCTCAAGACGCTCCATAAAACAGCGTGGATTACAGCGGGAACTTTTTTTCTACTGCTGACCGTGATCGGCCTGCTGCTGCCGATCATCCCCCAGCTACCGTTTTTTCTGGTCTCGGTCCTGTGCTTTATGCGCTGTTCAACACGCTTTAATACCTGGATGCATCGTCAGCACTGGTTCCAGCGGCTCAAAGCGCGTTTTCCGCATCGACACAGGTGAATAAGCCGTTGTCGCTGAGAAATTCTTCCGCTAAACTCGGCGTGTTTTATGGAACCGAAAATCCTTCTATTCACTTCTGCTTTCCTGCTCGGGGTTCCGCTGGCTGTTCTGGCGGGGCTGGTCTGGCGTCCCTTTCAGAAAATTCTGATGGCGTTGATGTGCCTCTCGCTGTGCTATCCGGAAGAACTCTCCATCAACCTGATTTCGCGCGAAAGCTACCGCATGACCACCCGCGGCATTGAGCTGGGGCTGTTCGACATCTGCGCCATCGCACTGCTCATCATTCTGATGATTCAGCCGCGCGGCGGCCGCTTCCGCTGGTTCCCGCCGCTCACCATCGCCTACGGGATTTACCTGCTCTTCGTCTTGATCTCTTGGGCGTTCACGCCGGGCGACCTGCCCGTTCCCAATGAGGCGATCCAGATGTATACCCGCCATGGCTACGATTTTTATGATTCCTTCGAAACCAGCCTCTACCCGCTGTTCGAGGTGTCCAAACTGATCCGAGGCGGCATTGTTTACCTGATGGTGGTAAATTTTATCCGCGATAAGGAAGCCCTGAAAACCGTTATGGCCTGCCTGCTGATGGTCGTGATAGTCATTACACTGGAGGCGCTGAAGGATCGCTACATCTCAGGATATCACAGGATTTCCTCTACGCTGGGCCATCCCAACAGTCTGGGAACCTTCATGGGAATGCTCGGAACACTGATGTTCGGCTTCACACTGTTTAGGCCCACGTTTATCTCCAGCAGCATCTTCGGCGGCGCGACCGCCGCCTGCATGGTCAGCGTGTTGCTGACCATTTCGCGCGGAGCGCTAGCCGCGCTGGTGATGGGGCTCTGGATTGATGTCTCCGCGCTGTTCCACCGCTATTTCAACATCAAAAACTTTATCATTCTCTTCTTCGGGTCGTTTCTGGCGCTGGGTCTCTTCTTCATATCCGCCGACACCATCACCACGCGCTTTCTCGGCCAGCAGGACGCCGTCAGCGATATCCAGTATCGCAGTCTGTACAATCAGGAAGCCAAAATGATGGCAAAGGACCACCCCCTCGGCGTGGGCCTCGGGAATTTCTCGACCTATTCATGGATCAAATACGGCGCGAAGGTCAATTTGAACGAATACGGAACCCAGGCGCACAACCTCTGGTTCCTCACGCTAGGCGAGCTGGGCTATCCCGGCCTGCTGGCCTTCGCTTTCTACTGGCTGCGCTTCGCCGCCATCGGGATCCCCTTCCTGTTCCGGCGACGCGCCGACATCATTTACGCGGCCAGCGCGGCGGCCACGGCGGCGCTGCTGATCGGACACATGCAGTTTATGCTGCAACTCAGCTACCGCCAGACCTCCATTTTTATGCTGAACAAAATTTTGATGGGGATGGTGGTCGCCTGCTGGTATCTTCACCGCCAAACCCGCAAAGAAGAGAAGCTTACCCGCAAGGCCAAAATCAACCCATTGAGTGCGACCCCATGAAAACAATCGTCTGCTACGATGACAACCCGGACTACGGCGGACATCAGGTGATGGCCTGTCTGGCGGTCGAAGCGCTTGCCAAAGCCAAAGACATCCGGCTGGTCTTTTTCTACAGCCCGGAAAACAATCGCCTGAGACGCCGTCTCTCGCAGATCCAGGCGGGCAGTACGGCGATGGAGCTGCGCGCCACCCCGTTCCGCACCCGCAAACTGCAGGGACTTCGCAACCGGTTTGCGCGCAAATTCGTCCACGCGCTGAGCGTCCTGCTAGCCTCCGAAAAACCCGACCTGCTTCTGTGCATTCAGGGAGAAATTGAGCATGCCTCCCTCGCGCTCTGCGCCGGGAAACAGATGGAATGCCCCTGCATCAGCTACATTCCCATTCCCCACCGCATGGCGGTGATGGGCGCCAAGCTCGGGATGCTGCGCGATCGAATCAACACCTACCTCTTCCGCCGCCCCGACGGATGGATCACCATCAGCGAATCCATGAAAACACTGCTAGAACAGCGCGGCACCAAGCGGCCGATACGGGTTGTTCAAAACGGCATCGACACAACGCGCTTCAGCCCGCTGGCCAAACAGGCCGCCCGCACCGCGCTGGGCCTGCCGGAATATAAAACGCTGATCGGAAACATCGGCCGGATGGAGTTCAACCAAAAGCAACAGGACTTTCTTGCCCGCACTTTTTCCAAAGCCTGGAAAGAGCAGGAAGAGATGCACCTGGTTCTAGTGGGCGACGGTCCGGACAGCCCGCGACTGCACTCTCTCGTCCATGAGCTGGGCATCCAAAAACAGGTTTCGCTCCTGCCGTGGCAGGAGGAAAGCGCACTGGTTTATTCCGCACTCGACATGCTGATCATTCCGTCGCGCTTCGAAGGGGTGCCGCTGGTGATGCTCGAAGCGCTCGCCTGCGGCACGCCCGTCATTGCTAGCGCGCGCGACGGCATGAAGGATCTGCTGCCCGCTGCATGGACCTTCGAGCCCGAAAACGGCAATGCGCTGATCGCCACCTACGAATATGTTTCCAAGGTTTGGAAAAATGAGATTGACGCCCTACAGACAAAAATAAGAACCGAGCACACGATTCAGGTATTTCAGCACAACTTCGAACAGGCGCTGCGCAGCTTCATGTAATCTGCGTTACGGGGTGCTGGGTGAAAAATAGGCGAAGATCATGGCGGTGCGCGCGAGGTCGTCGATCACAAACTCCCCGTGAAGAACCGATTGCCACGTATCCACATATTTTCTAGCAACCGGATAGACCAGCTCACCGGGGGCGGCCCAGTCATCTCTGTAGATCGGATAGGAATAATCCAGAATGGCGCTGTAGTAGTCCCGATCCACAATATCTTCTGCAATGCCGTAGATGTTGTAGCCGGGAATCGGCTCATCGATGCCGTCGCCGTGATCAAATTTATTGTGCGGGTACATGGGATACTTATCCCCGATTCCGGTGATGTAGGTTGTGCTCAGCGGGTTGGCTCCGAGCGACCAGTCCAGGTTGACCCGCGCACGTTCGAGCCAGTTGGTATCTCCAGTCAGTTCATACGCCAGAATGTAGCCGTACGGTCGGCGGATTTCGGAGCCCTCGCCCCATTTCAGAGCGGTATAACTTTTGACTTCAAAATCGTAAGGCAGATCGGCCTCCAGCCAGCATCGGTCGATCTGTGTTACGATTTTATCGGCGATGATGGAGCGGATGTTTTCGAAAACGGGCAGTCCGTTTGTGAGCACAGCGTAGTCGTAGAGCATGATGTAGCCCCGTGTACTTCCGCTGTAGCCGCAGCTGCCATAGATGATGTCGCCGATGGTGTCCTCAAGAGAGCGGGTTCCTTTGACCCGATAAAGGATGTTGCTGAACTCATTGTGAACTTCCGGACTTTGGGTCAAGCGATACATTTCAATGCCGGCCCACACCCGATAGGTGGTGTCGTTGGTTGAAAAATAGTTCCCAGTGTGAATGTTGGGAATGTCTCCACTGCCGTCTGGGTTATGATAGGCATCGAGATTGCTGTCCGGCGGAATAGGATACGAATCCTGAAATTCAGTGAGGCATTGCCAGGCCAGCGTGGCTTTGTTGCTGTAAAGCGCCGCGGCGGCCGGATCATAAGGTTCATAAATGCGAGCGGCTTTGGCTAAAATGGCACAGGCGGCGGCGGTGTCGCGGGTGGTTTTCAGCGTCACCCACACCTTGCCGCTCTGTTCGCTCGGCATGTCGTCCGACCAATGCGGATAGGTGACTTTATTGAAAGCGGCCCCGTTTGCGCTCACCATTTTGCAGATCCAGTCGAGCTCCCATTTTGCTTCGTCGAGCACATCGGGGATGCCGTTGCCGCTTTCGGGAATATTGAGCTGATTGTCCGCAAAGCGGTCCGGTTTGATCTCGTACATCGTCAGCAGTATGTTGACGGCGTCGGCGGCGGACTTGGTATATTTGTTGTAATCGGCCGCGTCATACCATCCACCGCTGAAATCAGAAAAGTCTCCGATCGGCTCGTCGGCGTAAAGCATCGGAGAGAGGTCTGCAATCGAGTTGTGGTAATAGGCGGTGTTGGTGTTTTGGTGGGCGTCACCGGTGCGTGTCCACTGCCCGCACCAGGCCGGGTTGGTCATGGCGAGTCCGCTGCGCTGATACCACAGACTGCGCATGCAGTGGGTGAAGGTTTCAGTATAAACACCGGAGCCAATCTCGAAATCATAACTGCTTCCCACGCCGGGCACGAAGACCCGGTAGCTACCCGGTGTGCGCAACGAGGAAAAGTCGGCGCGCCAGACCTCTTCGCCGCTGAACGGCAGATCGGAATTCGGGAAGTGATCGGGGCTTTCAGCTCTCACAAGTTGCGTGGTGTAGACATTCAATCCCGTATCAGTGGCTTGCACATACGCGGTGTGCGACACAGCGGTGTCCAGCGGCATCGCACCTAGGTCGCCCAAATAGTTGCCGACAATTGCAATCTTGGTCGCTTCCGGCAGCCAGCCGACCTGATTGACTTTGATGGACGAGCTGACGTTGGTTTCGCTGTAAACAAACGTGATTACGCTATTTTCAGGATAATTTCCAGACACATCCTGAACCTGGCTGGAATAGGTGTAGGTCTGCCCTGCTTCCAGCGCTTCGGCCAGCTCGACATTTACATAGTGCTTCACAATCGGACTGTCCGCCGACCGGTTGAATCCTTCCACCCACGAACGCAATCCAATTTGGCTCACTTCAACCGGCGTCCCGTCGCTCTCCTTAAACACCCGATGATTGGCTAAATTCCGCAGAGAAATGGGATCGAGCTGATCGCTGCAGGTGACCTCTAAATAGTTCTGAGAAAATATCTCAACCTCTTCAAGAACCACGCCTTTTTTATCCTGAAGCGAAATGCAATCCACATAAAACATCTGCGGGAACGGAATGGATCCGATCTCATTATCCAAAACCTCGAGGCGCATGTGCCGAATGGCGTTCACCTCATTACTGCCGCCCTGCAGCAGATCCTCCCAGGGAATCAGCACCTGTTTGTACTCTTCTGTAATTCCGACCGACGGCATGCCGGCGGTGTCATACAGGTACGGACGGATATCCACCGGAACGCTCATCTCCTCCGAAAGGGATGTATACACACGCAAACGCAGAACATCGGTATACACACCGGATGCGGAACGAATGTAGAACTCCAGCGCATCGCTGTTCCCAAACGACACGGTTGCAAAGTCGACCCGGGGGTAATAGTGCCACTTATTCTTCAATGAAAACCAGAGGCTTTCTGAGCCGGAATGAGCCAGCATGGCATCATGGATAACTCCTGCATCCGACCACCCAACGATGTCTTGCGAGTTTTCATCAAAAATCAGGGACTCCACCTCCGACAGACTGCACAACGGATCGCTACCAACGAGGTATTCATGCAGCGTGACAAACTGGTCGCCATCCGGATCTTCTTGTCCGTCAGCCGTCAGCGGATCGAGCAAGTTCGCCACTTCCCACCCGTCCGGCAGACTGTCGTTATCCGTATCCTCATTCAACGGATCGGTGTGATTTACCAATTCATCTGCATCACTTAACGCATCGCCGTCGCTATCCGGATTATCCGGCATCGTTTTATAAACAATCCGCTCTCTGGCGTCGGGTAGACTGTCCCCGTCGCTGTCCACATCCATGTTGCCCACGCAGAAAAACACGCCCGATGCCGCTTCCGCACTCCATGCCAGCGGCTGGGTACCGCCCGGAGTCAGGTCCTGCTCCTCAATGTTCCAAACATTGGAAAGCAGATTGTTGCAGGAATAGATTTCAACCCGGTTGGTGAAGCCCTCCGGTGCATAGACGATCAGCTGCGTGCCGCTCATGCCCACCCACAGCTCATTGCTGTACGCCGCCGGAACAGAGACAGATGCGCCCAACGCGTACAAGCCTGCCGCCAGAAAAACCACTCCTAAAATTGTCCGCCTCTGTCTCATCTTTCTCCCGCTCTGCCCTATCTCGACGCAAGATCGTGTAATCGACCCCGTTGTTGCGCATAGAGTAAGCAAGAACGATGCCCCGAATTTAAAAAACAAAACTTTCATTCAGAAAACGGCACATTCGGGGGTAAAACGCGGTTTAAATAAAAAAGACTAGCGGTTCACTCTTATTTTACCTGTGAAAAATGCGCATTCTATTTCGCAGATTTCGCATAGTCGACAAAAACGGGCCGGCGGCCGGAACCGTAAAAAACCGCTCGACACGGTTTTAACGCGTCCCGCGTCACAGGTTCCAATGTCTGAAAAAAGTTTCCGGCGAAAATCTGAGGGGTAAACCCGTCGAAACACAAAGTAGAGACGGTTTGCTCTGCCCGTTCAAACAGCGTATAAAAATGGAACAAAGACCCATGTACCTAGAATTTTTCCATCTGAAAGAGTTTCCGTTCAATGTGACGCCCGACCCGCGGTTTCTCTATTTTTCCGAACGGCACCGCGAGGCCTACGACTCTATGCTTTACGGCATTGAGCACCGCAAAGGCTTTATTGTGCTCACCGGCGAGGTCGGTTGCGGCAAAACCACGGTCTGCCGCTCCGTGCTCAACCGACTGCCCACCAACACGCACTCCGCCATGATTTTCAACCCCTCGCTGACCCCGTCGCAGCTGATCCGCTCCATTCTGCTCGACCTCGGGCTCGAACCTAAAGGCCGCGACAAACTCGTACACATCGCCCAGCTCAACCGCTTTCTGCTCAAATGCCTCGAAGTCGGCGAAAACGTCTGCATCATCATCGATGAATCACAAAACCTAGACTCCCGGCTGATGGAACAGGTCCGCATGCTCTCCAACCTGGAAACCGATCAGCACAAACTGATGCAGATTATTCTATCCGGCCAACCTGAGCTGCGCGAACGCCTTCTGCAGCCCGAACTGCGCCAGCTGCGCCAGCGTGTTATGGTGCACTGCGACCTCGAACCGCTCTCCGCCATTGAAACCGCGCTCTACATCCAGCACCGGCTCAACGTGGCCGGCTCCAACGGACGGATCAGCTTTGATCGCGGCGCGGCGGAATGCATTCATACGCGCGCCGCGGGAATCCCTCGCCAGATCAACACCGTCTGCGACCGCTCCCTACTGGCTGCCTATGTCCGCAAAGATTTTCAAGTCACCCTCAGCGATGTGCACAACGCGCTCAAAGAGCTAGACTCAATCATTAAATGAGAGGAATAGTGGAATGAGGGAATATGGGAATGAGGGAATCGTGATGTGTGCGGCATTCCGCCAACCGTTGCGAGGCGCCGCGTCTCTCCAAAACATTTCAAGAATCCAGTATTCCAAGAATCCAGTATTCCAATATTCCGGGGAGACCCTATGAGCCTGATTCAAGACGCACTCAAACGAAAAACGGAAGAAAAGCATCCGCTGCCGGACATTCTGCCGACGCCCTCTCCGTCACAACCGCCGATTGAGCCCCCCGCTAAGCCACCGGTTGAGCCCCCCGTTCAACCCGCGCCGACGAAATGGTCCATCGAGCCAATGAATTCGTCCATGAAAAAATTCTTCATCATCCTCGTCGCGGCCGTCGTGGTGATTCTGATCCTTATCGGCACCAGCATTTATATGTACCTGAATGCACCAAAAACACCGGTTGAAGAGGAAAACACCGGAAAACCCGCCGCGTCGGTTGTGATGGTGCAACCAGCGGCTGTTCCGGCACCCGCGATGGTTGCAACTCCGAAAGCAAAGCCGGACGACAACTGGCCGGATCTTAACTTTTCCGGGTCCGCCGCCGGAGGAAGCCAGATTCTAGCCGTCATCAACGGACGCATGCTCTCTGTCGGCAACCGGATCAACGGTGCCAAAGTGCTACAGATCGGCAAAAACGAAGTGCTGGTTGAATTTGAAGGCGAAAAACGCATCCTGCGCGTCGACGGCATCGACGAATAGACGCAAATTTTACAACCTGCCGATTGCATAATTTGGAAATGTCTAAGTCCGAACCACCCAGCTCCGAAATAATTTCGAATTCACTGCAATCCCGATCATTGACGCTTCGCTTCTTTCGGAAAATACCGAAAGCACGTTCGGGATACCTCAGCTCTGCCCAAAAATCATTCTGCTTACTCTCTCATATCGGTGCGGGTAAATTTAGGCAGAATGATTTTCAGGCAGAATGATTTTTCAAGGAAGCGGGTCAGGGATGATCAAACACCATCTGCTGAACTTCAACGCCGTCGATCGCTTTGAGCATTGCGGTCAGCTCTGCCACGATTGAATCGTCGTCCACCGTTTCGAGCAGAATCAGTCCGTTCGGCGAGCAGCGGTTTTCATCCGCCTCATGAAGCCCCATCCGAGTCCGGATGGAACACCCGAACTTTGTGAAAACCTCCTGCACCTGCCCCGCATACTGCACCCGCTCTGTAATGTGAACGCCAATGATAATATGTTTATCCATAATTGCTCCTTTCCGTCGCAATGACTAATACCGAACAGCTAAACCCGAACAATGAATTACCTAAATACCCGAAAAATGACAACCAACGAATTTCGGTCCGGCACAGATTTTCGGAAAGGTGTCAGTGTAGACATTTGGACATTTATTTAGAAAGGTGTCAGTGTAGACATTTGGGAAAGGTGAAAGGTGTCAGGAAAGGTGTCAGTGTAGACATTTGGACATTTTATTTGATCGCTCTGCCAACTAC
>CAYVYL010000044.1:0-10835 GCA_964455665.1 uncultured Verrucomicrobiota bacterium | reverse complement strand
CGCACTTAACCTGTTTATATATAGTAGTTTGCGTTGGCTAGTTTATGCTTTTTGAACCACGATGCGGCTGCCATGAGCTTCGACCACTTTGATGGCTGAGCCTTTCCCGATGAACTCGCCCTGGGCAATCACGTTGACGCGGTTTCCGTCGATCACCGCCCGGCCGGCCGGATGCAGGTTCATTTCCGCAGTGCCTTCTTTGCCGAGCAGTTCGCTGTGATCATGCGCGGCAGTAAAGCCGCCTTCTTTATCTGTGCTTTGCTGGAGTACCAGCGGGCGCACGGCGCGCGACTTCGGTAGGAAATGTCCGGCGGTCACGCCGAGAATGACGGCCCCCAGCATGCCTAGCGCCAAGTTGGTGATGGCGTGCTGGATGGTCGCACCGCCTCCGGAGAAGTCGGGCAGGATTTCGCCAGGAACCTGCCAGCTCATGGCGTTGAGCAGGGAAACGAGAATCAGGGCAATGCCGCTGATTCCGAGGACGCCGAAGCCGGGGGTGATGAACACCTCTATGAAGAGCAGAGAAAAACCGATGATGAAGATGACGACATCTTCCATGCCGGCCAGTCCGGCAATGTGGTGGCCAAAGAAGAATAGAACCAGTGCGGTTGCTCCGACAATGCCCGGCAAACCGATCCCGGGGGTTTTGATTTCCAGATAGATTCCGCCGAGGCCGATCATCAGCAAAAACGGGGCAATCGCGGCAATTACGCGGGCGAGTTTTTCCGCCGACGTCACTTCTAGTTTTTTGATTTCCGCGCCGCTCAGTCCAATTGCATCCAGCATGGCATCCAGATCGTCCACCGTTCCTTCGGAGAGAACGCCTTCGGCTTCGCTGGCGGTCAAGGTGAGCAATTCACCCGCTTTGCTGACCACGTTGGTGCCGATTTTATATTCTATCTCGCGTCGCACCATCGCTTCGGCCAGCTCTGTGCTGTGTCCGCCCTGTTCCGCGGCGGCTCGTACTAACGCGGCAACCGCAGAGGTCATTTTTTCTTCGACAGCTTCTGGCATGGTTTCCACTCCGCCGGTGAGACCCATCATCAGCGGGGTGGCCGCACCGATGACGCTGCCGGGAGCCATGTAAATGTGCGGAGTGGCTAGGGCGATGATGGCCCCGGCTGAGTAGGCGTCGCGCACGACGAAGGTGTAGACCGGTACGTCGATTTCTTGGATGATTCCGAGAATGTCTCGGGTGATATCAACTCGTCCGCCGGGCGTGTTCATGGTGAAGATGATGGCATCGGCATTGGCTTGGGAGGCTTCAGCGACGCCGCGTCGGATGACGTAGAGCAGGGCGGGTCCAATCTGATCTTCAATCGGAATCTGATAGACTAGCGCCTGGTTCCCAGCACTTGTCGCGCCGGAGTCCTCCAGCGCAGGCGGATTGGAAGAAATTTCCTGAGTTTTTCCGAGGTTTGGAAAAACGAGGAGCGCGAGAAGAAGGGGTACGAGTTGTTTGGCTTTCATGCATCGTAGTGTAGACCGACTTTTCCAAACCTTGGAACTTTTTCTGCCTGTTTTTCTAGACCTTGGAACTTTTTTTGAAGGCCGGTCGAACATAGTATATGCGCATGAGTAAAAAGAAGCGTCCCGGCTGGGATGAGTATTTTATGGACATCGCCCATGTGGTGTCGCGACGGGGCAATTGCATCCGGCGGCAGGTGGCAGCGGTGATTGTGCGCGACCGGCGGATTGTTTCGACGGGCTATAACGGAACGCCGAGGGGCATTACAAACTGTTGCGACGGTGGCTGCGCGCGATGCGCGTCGGATGTGCCATCGGGCGAGGGGCTGGGCGACTGTATCTGCTGCCATGCTGAAGAAAATGCGATTGTGCAGGCGGCCTATCACGGAATCTCGGTGAAAGACGGAGTGCTGTATTGCACGATTAGCCCTTGTTTGCTTTGTACGAAGATGATCATCAACGCCGGAATTGCCGAAGTGGTTTATGAGAAGGAGTATCATTTCAACGATCAGGCGCGTGCGTTGTTTGCCGAGGCGGGCGTTATCTGCCGTCAGTTCCAACGAGATACGTGATGCGAGTCGCGGGATACAGGATGGGTGCCGACTGTTTTTTCCTGCACCCCGAATCTCATATCCCTTGTCAGGAGGTCTTGCCGTGAAACTATTGAGGACCATTGGGTTTTTGCTTTGCCTTTGTGTTCATTCGTATGCGTATGATTTCCCCTTTCCGGTCGGCGAGGAGCTGGTGTATTCAATCAGCTGGAACGGGATTCCCGTGGCGTATGCCACCGCCACAACATCGATCGACACATTTGAGGGTCGAGAGGTGCTGGCATTGCGGCTGCGCGCGCAAACCTATTCGTTTTTTAACCATATCTTCAAGGTGGACGATCACCATGAAAGCCTGGTTGATCCCGAAACATTCCTGCCGATCCGCTTTACGAAAAATATTAAGGAGGGGAGTTATCACTGTCACGAGATCACGACATTCGATTTTGAGAAGCGGATGGCGCATTACGAGCATCAGACGAATGGTTCTAAGAAAGAGTATGCGATTGATGCGGATACCCGCGATATTTTCAGCTTCATGTACTTTATGCGTGCGCAACTGTTGGAGCCGGACAGCACGATGGAATATCGGGTGATGTCGGATGAAAAGGTTTATGACCTGATTCTGAACACGGACGATGTGGATGGAATCGGTCTGCCGCAGTATAAACGGAAAGTTCCCAGCTTGCAGATGGTGCCGGAAGCGATGTTTGACGGCTTGTTTGTGAGAAAAGGAAAGGGTACGTTCTGGGTTTCGCGTGATCCGCGCCGACTGCTGACCTTTGCTAAGATTAAGGTGCCGTTCGGACGGGCTCGCATTAAGCTCAGGAAAGTAAACGGGCCGGGCGATGATTTTTGGATTACGGAGAAAAAGGGCAGCGATGAATCAGAAGACGAATAAACGGGTGGTTGGGGTGATTCCGGCGCGGTGGGCCTCGACGCGCCTGCCGGGCAAGCCGCTGGCGATGATTGCCGGGAAACCGATGATTCAGCGCGTGGTGGAACGCGTGGTGCAGGCGGAAACGCTCGCCGCCGTGATTGTTGCCACCGACGATCAGCGGATTGTCGATGCAGTGACCTCGTTTGGAATTCCAGAAGCCAAGGCGGTCATGACCCGCGCGGACCATCCGTCGGGCACCGATCGCATCGCCGAAGCGATTGCGGATGAAGCGTGCGATGTAGTGATCAATATTCAGGGCGATGAGCCACTGATGGACCCGGCACTGATCGACCGACTGGGGCAAGTGATGTGTTCCGGCGACTGGGATATGGCGACCGCCGCCACGCCGATCAAAACCGAAGTCGATTTAAAAAGCCCCGATGTGGTGAAGGCTGTTTTCGGTCGCGACGGGCAGGCGCTCTATTTTTCCCGCGCGCCGATTCCTTTTGTGCGCGATGCGGACACCGATGCAACGAACGCGCACTTCCGCCATATCGGCATTTATGCCTATACGCGTGAATATCTGCTGAAGCTGGTCGCCGAGCCGCCGTGCCGGCTCGAAAAGCTCGAAAAGCTCGAGCAGTTGCGCGCGCTGCATATCGGATGCCGCATGAATGTTTTAGAAGTCGACGACGTCGGCATTGGCGTCGATACGTCGGAGGATATTGAAAAAGTGGAACAGATTTTAAAGGAGTTGAGCGATGACTAAGACGATTAATGTGAAGGGCGTGAAATTTGGCGGGAACAATCCACTGGCGCTGATTGCCGGGCCGTGTGTGATTGAAAGCCGCGAAAGTTGCATGGCGATTGCCGACAAGCTGGTGAAGCTTTCAAAACGTCAGGGCATCCCGTTGGTGTTTAAGGCGTCGTACGACAAAGCCAACCGCACCTCTATTAATTCCTATCGAGGACCGGGCATCGCTAAAGGGTTGGAAATTCTCGCGGAGATTAAAGAGAAATACAACGTGCCGGTGTTGACCGATGTGCACAGCGTGGAGGAAATTCATATTGCTTCCAAGGTGGTCGATATCATTCAGCTGCCCGCGTTTTTGATCCGCCAGACCGACTTCGTGGTGGCCGCCGGCGAAAGTGGCGCGGTGGTGAATGTGAAAAAGGCGCAGTTCGCCGCGCCGTGGGATATGGCCAATGTGGTGAAGAAAATTGAGTCGACCGGCAACAAAAAGATCATGCTGACCGAGCGCGGTGCGAGCTTCGGCTACAACACGCTGGTGGCGGATATGCGCAGTCTGGTCATCCTGCGCGAGATGGGCTACCCGGTGATTTTCGATGCAACCCATTCGGTGCAGTCGCCCGGCGGACAGGGCGACACCTCCGGCGGCGATGGCCGCTTCGCGCCGTATCTGGCGAAGGCCGCCGCCGCGGTCGGTGTGGACGGACTATTTATTGAAACGCACCCAGATCCGGCACAGGCTTTATCCGATGGGCCGAATATGATTCCATTGAAGGATCTTTCCAGCCTTTGGAAAAAACTGAATGCGATTGATGAGGTGAAATAGTTATGAGATGCGGGATTCGAGATGCGGGATTCGGGATTCGGGATTCGAGATTCGGGGTTGCCGTACTGATTCTGTTAACAGCGTTCTGTGCAAATGCGCAGGAGCAGGCGCAGAAGCAGGCGCAGGAGCAAGAGCAGGAGCAGGGCGTGGAGCTTTCCGGTTTCCGGGTGCCAGAGTATGACGATCAGGGAGTGATGACCTCGCAGCTGTTCGGTGATCATGCCGAGCTTCAGTCCGACAGCATGGTGAAGATCACGGGAGTGCGCATGGAGTTTTACCGGGATGGAGAGACCTTTATGGAGGTGGCGTCTCCGTACTGCATCTACAATCGGAACAACCGCAAGGCACATTCAGACGCGGCCATTCGCGCGGATATGGAAGGCGTTCATCTGACGGGAACCGGGTTCCGCCTTGATACGGGTGCGCGAACGGTTCAAGTGCTCGCTGACAGTCGGGTGGTGATTGATGATATTATGCAGCAGACCGATCTGGAGCCGGAGAACGGGGTCTCCGAGGTTTCCAATGTGACGGTGATTACGTCTCGGCAGCTGTTCCTTAGCTACACGGGGAGAAGTGCTCGTTTTGTGGAAAATGTGCACGTGGAAGATCCGCAGTTGCAGATGGATTCTGGTTTGTTGGAGATTCGTTTCGGCGAAAACAATGAAATTGACTGGATAGAAGCGTTGGCCGACGTTAGAATCTTCCATGAAGGACGGGAAGCATATGCTGGAAAGGCAGTCTACGATGTGATCACCGATGAATTTTTACTGGAGGACAACCCAAAGCTGGTTGATGGACGAAATATGCTGTTTGGCGAAACCATTCGCTTTTGGAGGGCGACGGGAAAGATGATCTGCGAACCTTTTGCGAGAATGGTTCTTTATCCCGATGAAAAACTGAAAACTGACTTTCTTGGAAACTGACATGGACGAAACGTATCTGGTGCGCACGGAAAAGCTCGTGAAGAGCTATCGCGGTAAAAAAGTGGTTAACGAGGTGGACGTGAATGTGCGTCCCGGAGAAATTGTTGGGTTACTCGGCCCGAACGGGGCCGGTAAAACGACGACGTTTTATATGGTGACCGGGCTGATTCATCCGACCGCCGGACAGATCTATTTTAAAGACCGCAATGTGTCCAAAGTCCCGATGTATCAGCGGGCGCGGATGGGGATGGGCTATCTCTCGCAAGAGCCGTCCATCTTCCGCAAACTGACCGTTCAGGAGAACGTGATGGCGATTCTGGAAACACTGCCGATTTCGCGCCGCGAGCGCAGTGAGCGGCTGGAGTTTCTTCTGAACGAACTGAAGATTTCCCATTTGGCCAAACAGCGGGCCTACACGCTCTCCGGCGGCGAGCGCCGCCGGCTCGAGATTACCCGCGCGCTGGTGACCAATCCGTCACTCATTCTGCTCGATGAACCGTTCAGCGGGGTTGACCCGCTGGCGGTGTATGAGGTGCAAGAGATTATCAAAGAACTTCGCGAGAAAGGTCTCGGAGTCCTGATTACCGACCATAACGTCCGCGAGACGCTGGCGGTGGTGGATCGGGCCTATCTCATGTGCGAAGGGAAGGTGCTTCGCGAAGGCGAAAGCTCCTTCCTGGTTAATGATGAGGTGAGCCGGGAGCTCTATCTGGGCCCGCGGTTCAGTATGTAATAACGAAGGGAGAAGCTCATGCAGGTGCATATCACAGGACGGCACGTCGAAATGACTGATGGAATCCGCGAACATATCTACGACAAGGTGGAGCGAACTCTTGTCGATTTTCCGCGCGTGGAAGATGTGCGCGTTGTTCTCGAATTGCAAAAGATCATCAATTCGGTTGAGGTGGTTGTCTCCGGTAAAGACATTCATGTTGAGGGACATGCCTCATCGGAAAATATGTATACCTCCATTGATCAGGCTCTGGAAAAAACGGAGCGGCAGCTGCGCACGCGGCGCGAAAAAGTGCAGGAATATCACTAATTAAGGAGCAGGGTGCTGTGTCGATTACACTGAAAGATATTTTGGAGAATGGCGGGGAGCGTCTGTCGCTCGAACTCGTCTGTGGCGAGGAGCACCTGGATCGGGTGATCGAGGAAAAAGCCATAAACCGGCCCGGGCTGGCCCTGACCGGCTTCTTTCAGTATTTCGCACAGCACCGCCTTCAGGTCTTTGGCCTGGCGGAACTTACCTATCTGAAAAGCCTGAGCTCCAAAGACCGTTCGGTTCGCCTGCGCGGTGTGATGGAGAAGAATATTCCTGGGATCATCGTTGCCCGCAACCGCAATCCATTGCCGGAGCTGCGAGAGCTGGCGGAAGAGTACGGCATTCCGCTGTTTCGTACCGGGATGATTACCAGCCATTTTATTAATGAAAGCACGTTGCTGATTGAAGAGCTGACCGCTCCGCGCGGGCGGATGCAGGGGACGATGCTCGAAATTATGGGCATCGGCGTTTTGCTGAAGGGCAAGGCCGGAATTGGCAAAAGCGAAACCGCACTTTCGCTTATTGAACGAGGCTACAGCCTCGTAGCAGATGATGTGACCGAAGTAGTCCGCGACAGCAGCGGGAGAGTGATGGCTTATGCCAATGAGCTGACCCGCTATCACATGGAAATCCGCGGAGTCGGCATTGTTCATGTTCCCAGTCTGTTCGGTGTGGCCTCTATCCGTCGCGAAAGTGAGCTGGATCTGGTGATTGAGCTGCATCCCTATGAAAATGATGCTGAAGAGGAACGGACCGGCATTGTGCCAAACGAGATCGAGGTGCTGGATGTCAAGTTCCCGTTTTATTCGCTTCCGGTCAGTCCGGGGCGCGACATGGCCAACATTGTGGAAGCCACGGCGTTGAACCATAAACTGAAGACATTGGGGCATGATGCCGCGAAAGAGCTGGATGAAAAAGTAATAGGAACATTCCTTCGTAAAGCAGGTGCGTAATGGACGGGGCGCAGGCCATAATTCGTGAATTTAAAGTGGAGAACAAGTACGGGATTCATGCCCGTCCTGCCGCTCTGTTGGTCAAAGCCGCAGGTAAATTCACATCCGATGTTCTGATTGGGAAAAAGGGATCAGAGGTTTCCGCCAAAAGCATCATGGGGCTGCTCACGGTTGAAGGGCATCATGGAGCCAAACTGTTCGTTCATGCCATCGGGGAGGACGCCGAGGAAGCCATGGCCGAAATTGCCGAACTGTTCGAGAAAAAATTCTTCGAGGAATAGAGTGTCTACCACAACCACAGCGGGTAGCGGTGAGCTGATTCTTCAGGGAATCGGCGTCTCCTCCGGTGTGGCGATCGGGGAAGTGGTTGTTTTCGCGCAGGACGGTCTTTCGGTTCCCGAGCGAAGCATTGATGTCGCCGAAATTCCCCTCGAAATTGCCCGCTTTGAAGAAGCGCTGATCAAAACCCGTCATCAGATATCCGAAATTCAGAAGCGCGTCGGAAGCGTCATCGGGGATGAGCACGCCAGTATTTTCGACGCTCACCTGCTGGTGGTGGACGACCGATACTTTATTGAGGAGGTCATCCGTGACCTGCGCGAGAAACAGATCAATGTGGAGTGCGTCGCTCAGGATGTAGCGGAACGTTATATCCAGATGCTTTCCTCGGTAGAGGACGACTACCTGCGAGAACGCGCCGCGGATGTGCGCGATGTGACCCGTCGGATTGTCAAAAACCTGGCCGGTGAAGTCATCGATCGAATGGATCAGGTTGAGCGGCCCTGTATTGCTGTGGCGCACGACTTTTCGCCGTCGGACACTGCGGGTATGGATCAGAATATTGTTCACGCCTTTATCACCGATCAGGGCAGTCCGACCTCACACACAGCCATTATGGCCCGTGCGCTTGAGGTGCCCGCAGTGGTGGGGTTGCGCAACATCACCAGTCAGGTTGTGTCCGGTGAAACTGTGCTGATTGACGGTGGGAAGGGGGTTGTCATTATCCGCCCGACCTCCGGCCGACTGCTGGAGTATGCGCGCAAGGCGGAGGATCAGAAATCCATCCTGTGTGAGCTCGAAACGCTCAAGGATAAACTCCCCGAAACCAAAGACGGATATTATGTCGCTATCGCTGCGAATATTGAACTGCCGGCTGAAGTGATGAGTATCACCCGCTACGGCGCCAAAGGGGTGGGCCTATTCCGGACAGAATTTTTGTTTCTTAACGAAGGGTTGCCGCCGGATGAAGAGGAGCAGATGCAGGTGTACTGTGATGTGGCGGACTCCTGCGCTCCCGATCATGTGGTGATCCGCACGCTCGACCTCGGCGGCGATAAGTTTTCCGCCAACGTGAAAATCGCCCCAGAGATCAATCCCTTCCTCGGGTGTCGGGCCATTCGCTTCTGTCTGGCGAACCCCGATTTCTTTAAACAGCAGTTGCGCGCCGTTTTGCGGGCCGGGGCTGATCACAACATATCCATCATGTACCCGATGGTAAGCGGCGTCGAAGAGGTGATTGCCGCGAATCAGCTTCTGGATGAATGTCGGCAGGAGCTCAAGAAAGAAGGACTCCCGTGCGCGGAAAATCTGCGTGTCGGCGCGATGATTGAAGTGCCTTCTGCCGCGCTCACCGCCGCACAGATCGCTCCGCATGTCGACTTCTTCAGCATTGGCACCAACGACCTGATTCAGTACACCCTCGCCGTGGACCGGGTGAATGAAAACGTGGCCCATTTGTATCAACCCGCTCATGCGGCGATTCTTAAACTGATTCGGGAGGTGGTTGACGCGGGGCATGCGCACCGGATTCCCGTCGCGGTTTGTGGGCAGATGGCGGCCAACCCAGATCTTGTTCCGCTGCTGATTGGCCTCGGGGTTGATGAGCTCAGCATCAGTCCGCCCTCGGTGCCGCTGGTGAAAGATGTCATCCGCAATCTTCACTATTCCGAATGCATCGCGCTGGCGAAAGACGCTCTTGATTCCGGCAGTGCGGAAGAGATTCTCCAGCAGTGCCGTGCTCTGCTTGCAAAAAGATCACCGGAAATTCTTGAGCTCATTAACTGAAGCAGGTAGATTACTATCCATTAATCCGGATAAACGAATCTATTGAATAGGAGCACCCATGAGCAAAATTACTGCCGACCATGTTTTTACCTCTGAATCTGTGTCTGAAGGCCATCCCGATAAGGTGTGCGATCAGATTTCCGATGCCATTCTCGACGCTTGCCTGGCGCAGGATTCGAAAAGTCGCGTAGCCTGTGAAACGCTTGTCACCACCAATTTGGTAGTGAATGCCGGCGAAATCAGCTGCTCGGGCTGGGATCAACTTGATTTCGAAGCGATCGTCCGTGAAGTAGTGCACGGCATCGGGTACGACCACGAAGACCTCAAATTCTGTTCAGACACCTTTGAATATATCTGCCGCCTCCACGAACAGTCCGCTGACATCTCGCAGGGCGTCACCGCAGGCGAAGGGCTCTTCAATGAGCAGGGCGCCGGTGACCAGGGTATGATGTTCGGCTATGCCTCTGACGAAACCGAAGCGTTCATGCCCGCCCCAGTCTACTACAGTCACCTACTGCTCGATGAACTGCAGAAAATCCGCAAAGCCGGAACCATTCCCTATCTGCGCCCCGACTCGAAATCACAGATCTCGATCAAATATATTGGCGGTCAGCCCGACCACATCACCTCCGTAGTGATTTCGCATCAGACCGACGACATCCCGCTGGAAAAGATTCAGGCCGATCTGAAAGCCGTTGCTGAAAAGGTGCTGGCTCCCAGCGGGCTCCTCAAAGACAACGTGGAATACTTCATCAACCCCACCGGAAAATTTGTCATTGGCGGTCCGCACGGCGATGCCGGCGTCACCGGCCGTAAAATCATCGTCGACACCTATGGCGGCGTCGGCAGTCACGGTGGCGGCGCGTTCTCTGGAAAAGACCCGTCCAAAGTAGACCGTTCCGCGGCCTACTATGCCCGCTACGTCGCCAAAAACATCGTCGCCGCTGGACTAGCAAAAAAATGCGAAGTGCAGGTTGCCTACGCCATCGGCGTGGCCAAACCGCTCAGCATCAACGTCGACACCTACGGCACCGGCACAATCGAAGACAGTCGGCTCGAAACCATTGTCTCCTCCAGTGATATTTTCGATTTTCGTCCCGCCGCGGTGATCGCCGAGCTCGGCCTGTTGGAACCGAAAGGGTGGAGCTACCTCGAGACTGCTGCGTACGGACACTTCGGCCGCCCGCAGTTTCCCTGGGAAAAAACCGACAAAGTTGACGCCCTGAAAGCCGCTGCAAAATAGTTCACTTTTTGCGGTTGATTCGTTCCGCGCCAGACAGTACATTCTGCGCCTCTTTAGTGCACCCGTAGCTCAACTGGATAGAGCACCTGACTACGAATCAGGAGGTTACAGGTTCGAATCCTGTCGGGTGTACCA
>CAYVYL010000043.1:0-11076 GCA_964455665.1 uncultured Verrucomicrobiota bacterium | reverse complement strand
TTGAAATTATGCCGCTTATCTTTGTGCTCTTTTTCTGTCTGGCCGGTGCGCATCTGCAGCTTTCTGCGCTTCCAAGCCTCGGGATGATCGGTCTCGTTTACATCCTAGGGCGTACCGGCGGACTGATTGGCGGCGCGCGCCTCGGCGCCTCTTGGGGTCATGTGGAAAAGAAGATCAAAAAATATGTTGGTCTTGGCATTCTCTCACAGGCTGGGGTGGCCATCGGACTGGCACTGATTGTCGGGCAGGAATTCGCCGGGCTTGGCGAGATAGTCGATGGCATATCGCATGGTTCGCACATCGGAACCAAAGTCATCACCACCATCACCGCCACCTGTCTGGTCTTCGAGGTCATCGGCCCGATCCTCGCCAAATATGCTCTCGGTAAAGCCGGTGAGCTTGGTAAAGGCTGATGTTTCCAATGGTTGGAAAACTCAGCTCGCAATTCTTCCAATGTTTGGAAACACTGAACGGCTCATGAAAACGTCTTCCGAAAAACACACGGTCAGCTATCGCGAGCTTCTAAAGGTCGCGCTGCCGCTGATTATCACATCGGCCTCGTTCACCATGCTGCACTTCTGCGACCGCATGTTTTTGTCCTGGTACAGCCCAGTTTCTATTCAGGCCGTGGTGCCGGCGGGAATTCTCGCCTTCACACTCATCAGTTTTTTTATGGCGCTGTGCGCCATGGCCAACAGCTTTGTCGCCCAATATTACGGAGCGAAGGAATATGAAAACTGCAGTCGTTCAGTGGCGCAGGCGCTGTTTATGGCGTTGCTTTCGTGGCCGTTGATTTGGCTGCTAATTCCGGTCGGGAACCAGCTTCTGGTATGGAGCGACCACGCACCGGAGGTTCTGGCGCAGGAAAAGACCTATCTCTCCATCCTGATGCTGGGCGGGGTGAACACCCCGCTGGCCGCTGCGGTAGGCAGCTTCTTCAGTGGCCGCGGCAAAACGCGCGTAATTATGATGGCGTATCTGATCGGCAACAGCACCAATGTGCTGTTGAACTGGCTGTTGATTTTCGGGCACGGTCCGTTTCCGGAGATGGGGATCAAAGGCGCGGCGATTGCCAGTCTGATTGCCGGCTTTGTTACGCCGGCGATTCTGCTGAGCCTCTATTTTTCAAAAAAGAACCGGGCGGTGTACCGCACCCTAGATACGCTTCGTTTTGACCGGCCGCTTTTTCTGCGCATGCTGCGGTTCGGGCTTCCCTCCGGCGTTCATATGGTTCTGGATGTCGGTTCATTTTCCCTGTTTGTGATGCTGCTCGGGCGGCTGGGCGACACCGCGTTTATGGCCAGCAATATTGTGCTCAGCATCAATATGATCGCGTTTATGCCGTCCGTTGGCATCGGACAGGCCGCATCCGTGCTAGTGGGGCAGTGCATGGGTCGCCTCGATGCGAATGAGGCGGAGGCCGCAGCCTGGAAGGCCGCGCATGTCGGGTGGCTTTACACCCTAATTGTGGTGGGCTCTTTCTTTTGTTTTCCCGAAACGTATATCGGTATTTTCGCTCGCGGTGACCGAGTGTTTGCCGAAGTGTTCGATACCGCCCGGCTGCTTCTCTTTTTTGCCGCAGGATGGGGGCTGATGGAGGCGACCAATGCGGTGCTCTCCAGCGCGTTGCGCGGCGCGGGCGACACCCACTTTGTGATGTGGTTTCACACCGCGGTGGCCTGGGGGGTGTTCGCCCTTGGCGAGGCGGTAATTGTGCTCGTGCTGCACCTCGGCGTACTGGCGGCTTGGGGCTGGGCGATTATGTATTTCACGTTACTGGCGGCGGGGTGGATCTGGCGGATTCGTTCAGGACGCTGGAAAAATATCGAGCTCATTGAGCGCGCGCAGCCGGAAATCGAACAGGCGGCGGGGATTCCTCTTTAAGCGGCGGCTCGCGGCCACCCCTTGATTTTCTGCAGAATCTCCCGCACCCAGGAACACTCGCACTCGATTGGGCAAGGGTCGAATGCGCCTTGCCGCATGCATAGGTTCTCGCATCCAGCCGGTTGCACCGTTCGTTTATTGAGAATGGGCCGTTGGCTCAATGAAACAAAATCTTTCACCACAAGCGCCAATGTGGTGTGACAGTCCTCTTGCGTGTGCGTGAACAGAAATAAACCTGCCTCCAGATCATCAAAGTGCACCTGATAACCTGCCAGCAATAGATCCGGATCGGCAAGAAATTCCTCCAGCGTTGGCCAGACATGCTCGCAACTCGGACAGATTTTAAAGGGGCTTGTTTTCATACCGAACTATACTTATCACATTTCCCTTATTTTGTCGCCCTTTTTTTAATGTTCAAAAAAAATGAAACCCCGCCGGATTAGGATGGGGTCGGGGAAATCCGAATTTCTAAATTCGAAACTCGAAACAAATCATGAACTTCCAATGTTTGGAAAATTCAAAATTTCTAAATTTGGGATTTGTTTCGTATTTCGATATTCGTGCTTCGAATTTTTCTATCTAGTGAGAGACGACCACTTTTTCGCCTTTAGCCTGTCCGATGTCGGCCAGCAGCTCGCCAAACCACGGCACGTCGGTGTCGAACGGCTTGCCGCCCGCGATACGCGGGAACTCACAGGCGCGTAGTTCGTCGTTGGCATCTTCATCTTCACCGATCACGCCGCCGATACCGGCCAGAGCGCATTCGACCGCTTTGTCGCAGCAAGCTTTGATCAGGTTGAGGTCGGCTTCGTTGGAGGCGGCCGCGCGGGCGTAGTAACCCGATTTCTGGATCAGTACTTTTTCCGCATCAAGCAACTTGGCAAATTGCTTGCCGAACCATGCGCCGGGGTTGACAGCATCGAGCTTGACGTGTCCGAAGGCGTCGCGCGGAACGGTTTCGCCCGCCGCTTCCATCTGCTTGACGATATCTTCCACGCCCGCTCCTTCAGAGATGAAAATATTCACGTTGTCGATCTCGTCCATCACCTTTTTAAGACGGGTGGCTTCGGCCTGAATATCAACGGCCATTTCCGGAACGAAAATCGCATGTACATCTTTACGCTTTTTGGAGAGGCCGACCTGCGGGAGGAAATCGAGCTCCTCGAGTTTTTCGTGATACACCTTGGCGGTCTCGGCGGTTAGCCATCCGCAGTTGCGGCCCATCACTTCGTGGATGATCAGCATGCGCGGGTTGGCATTGTGCTCAGCCACAACGTTGGCAAAATACTTCGCGCCTTCTTCGGCCGCGGTCCAAGCACCGAGGGACTGTTTGATTGGGAACACATCGTTGTCGATGGTTTTCGGCAGGCCGACGACCGTCAGCGCATAGTCGTTTTCGGCAAGGAAGGCAGCCAGATCGGCGGCGGTGATGTTGGTGTCGTCGCCACCGATGGTGTGAAGCACATCTATGCCGTCTTTGACGAGCTGGGCGGCCGCCACTTCGAGTGGGTTTTCGCCTTCTTTCACCAGACCGCGTTTTTCGCAGTCCTTGACGTTGGTTAGCTTGACACGGCTGTTGCCGATCGGGCTGCCGCCGTGCTTGTAAAGAATCGCGGCGTTGGCGCGGATTTCGGGCGTCACTTCAATGAACTCGCCGAGCAGCAGGCCCTTGTAGCCGCCGATGTAGCAGATGATTTCGATTTCAGGATGATCTTTACTGTAGCGTTCGATCAGTCCGCCGATGGCGGACGAGAGGCAGGGGGCCAGTCCGCCGGCGGTAAGCAGAGCCACTTTCTTTACTTTTTTCATAATACAGATCCTTTTCAGTTGGGGTGAAAAATCAGTCGCTCATGATGGGAATTTCCGCCCGCAAAACAAGGCAAAAGAGAAATGGAATAATGGAGGAATGGAGCAATGGAGTCCTGGGTATTTTGTCCTTCCCCCTTTTTCTTATACAACACTCCATCACTCCGGTATTCCATCACTCCGATCCCCCTTGCTTTCTTGTTTGACAAGAGCGGGTTGCATCTATTTAATGCGCCCTTCGTTCCGCAGAAGGATTATCACGAAAGTGAACGCCTGAACTGAGTCTAACGATAACAGGTGGCCTGAAAGGGCTTAATTAGTCGGAACACAGGACAACAGAAACCAAATGGAGAAGTAAATGAAGTTCACAGGACCGAAAATTAAAAAATCGCGTCGTCTGGGTGTAGCCCTGACGCCGAAAGCTGAAAAATACCTCGAACGTCGCCCGAATCCGCCGGGACAGCACGGACCGTCCCGCCGCCGCGGCAAACAGTCCGACTACGGTAAACAGCTCGTTGAAAAACAGCGTCTGCAGTATCAATACAACTTGAGCGAAAAACAGGTTCGCAAATACTACACCGCCGCCGACCGCAAACAGGGTAACACCGGTGATCTCTTCCTGCAGCTCATCGAAACCCGCATGGATGCCCTCGTGCTTCGCGCCGGATTTGCCCGTTCAATCTATCAGGCTCGTCAGCTCGTTTCCCACGCTCATTTCAAAGTGAACGGCAAAAAAATGAACATTCCGTCCTACGCTATGCGTATCGGCGATGTGATCACCGTGCGTGACAAAAGCCGCGACCTCGAAATCTTCCCGGCTGCGCAGCAGATTGCCACCACACCGGAATACCTGACGGTGGATGACAAAAAACTGACCGCGACCCTTTCGCGTCTTCCTGAACCCGGCGAAGTGCCGGTGCAGTGCGAAATCGCCTTCGTGGTTGAGTTTTACTCACGCTAAGCGACATAGCCGCTTTTCAGAAAAGCCTCTGTTTCGGCAGGGGCATTTTTGTGTATTCAATATATCATACCTTTAAAGGTGTGATATTTGGGATGGGCGGGTTTTGTACACGGATTCCGTATCCTGCATCCCATATCCTGCATCCCGCATCTCGTCTTGCATCTCGCATCCCGCATCTCGTCTTGCATCTCGCATCCCGCATCTCGTCTTGCATCTCGCATCCCGCATCTCGTCTTGCATCCCGCATCCTGCATCCCGTATCCTCCTTCCCATGCTCATTCGCGAAACAACCCTGACCGTGCTCGACTTCGAAACCACCGGTTCCGTGCCGGGGTTCGATACCGAACCGTGGCAGATCGGCGCAGTCGCGCTCAAAAACGGACAGGTCGTGCCAGCCCAAACTTTTGAGAGCCTTATCCGTGTCGACGCCAACCGTCCGTTTAATGTCTACGCGCCGGGCGATCACCACAAACGCCGCGACGAAATCGCCGCCGCGCCCGACGTTTCCAATGTTTGGAAAAAGCTAGAAGGGTGGGTGACCGCTTGCCCGCTCGTCGCGCACAATGTGTCCGTTGAAAAAAAGTTTCTGCGGCAAATGGCACCCATGCACCGTTTCGGCCCCTGGGTCGACACGCTCAAACTGGCGAGGCAGGCCTGGCCCGATGCTCCGACGCATAAGCTCGAAGATCTGATTGCCGGACTTAACCTAACCGGCCGCGTTCGCGAATGCTGCCCCGTTGGCGCGCCACACGACGCGCTCTACGACGCCGTCGCCAGCGCCGTCCTGCTCGAACATTTGCTGGAACACCCCGATTGGAAAAACCTCGAAATTTAAATGGAGCCAGAGCGGCTTGATCTGCCAAACTGGAGCACGAGATGCTGAATAACAAAAAAATCGTTGTTGTAATGCCCGCCTACAATGCGGCCAAAACTTTGCAACAAACATATGACGAGGTAATGGCACAGGGTATTGTCGACCAAGTGATTCTGGTTGATGATGCCAGCCGAGATGAAACCGCCGCTGTTGCAGAAACTCTCGATCATGTTTTGCTGCATATTCACCCGAAGAACCGCGGCTATGGCGGAAACCAGAAAAGCTGCTATCGATTGGCTTTGGAGCAGGGTGCGGATGTGGTGATTATGATTCACCCAGATTATCAATACACGCCGGCTCTGATTCCGGCGATGGCCTCCATGATTTCGAACGGGCTGTATCCGTGTGTACTCGGATCGCGCATTCTCGGCGGCGGAGCGCTGAAGGGCGGCATGCCTTGGTGGAAATACATCGCCAATCGTTTTTTGACCGCGGCAGAAAATGTTCTGCTGGGAGCCAAGCTTTCAGAATACCACACCGGATATCGTGCATTTTCGCGTGAATTGATCGAACAGCTTGCGCTGGAGGAAAACTCAGACGACTTTGTTTTCGACAACCAAATGCTGGCGCAAATTTTGTGGCTGAAGGAAACCATCGCTGAAGTAAGCTGTCCAACAAAGTATTTTGCTGAAGCCTCCTCGATTAATTTCAGGCGTAGCTTCAAGTATGGACTCGGCTGCTTGTGGACCGGGCTTACATTCCGTCTTTGCCGGGCAGGATGGCTGCGATCACGGCGTTTCCGGGGTTGAATAGTTTATTTTTTCACAGGGCGAAGGGTAGTGGTGTTATGTCTGAAAGATGCAGTGTCTGCGGAGGACCCTCTGTTGTCCGCTTTCCGAAGGTTGTAGATGTTATAACAAACGAATCCTTTTCTGTTTGGAAATGTGAGGAGTGCGGGTTGAACTTTACGGTTCCCCGACCAGAGGATCTAAGTCGATATTACGGCGTCAGGTATTACGGGAATCGTCATGGTTTAACTGCCAGGTACTGCATCAGAAGGCGCTTGAGGTTTATTGCATCTTCAAAAATGGACTCGGGTGCAAAACTGCTCGATGTCGGTTGTGGCGATGGCTCCTTTTTACTTGCGGCCCGTAATATCGGGTGGGATGTTGTCGGAGTTGATATCCAGCCGGAAGCAGCAAGAAAAGCAGGGTTGGATGCGTATGAAAATATTGAGCAGGTTTCCGGAAAAGCCCCGTTCGACTGCATTACGATGTGGCATAGCCTGGAACATATGACGGATCCCAAACTCACGTTGCGCCAACTGTCAAAGCTACTTAAGCCAAACGGGGTACTGTTTATCGCCGTGCCTTGCAGCAATAGTTTTCAGGCGCGGGTTTTTAAACATCACTGGATTCCGCTGGATGTTCCACGTCATTTATACGGTTTTGACCTCAAGTCCCTAAGCTTGTGTCTGGAAAAGGCCGGACTTGCTGTGCGGCGAAAATGGCACACCGAGGTGGAATACGACTTAATGGGATGGTCGCAGAGTGCGCTCAATATGTGTTTTTCCGATCCCAATGTTTTTCTTGATCAACTGGCTGGGAAACGGCGCGATGTGGGGTGGCTAACCTGTATGGCCCATGTGGCGCTTGGCTGTATACTGACTGCGCTCGCACTCCCTCTGGTTCTAGTGGAGGCATGGTGTCGGCGAGGTGGAACCCTTGTGGTTAAAACGGAACCGACGGGGCAAGGAACCGTTATGAAACGGGAAGAATAATATTTGTGAACTCAACTCAAAAACAACGACGGGCTGGATTAGCAATTTCTTCTTTGCTCGTGCTGATGATCTGGTTTGTTTTTGCTCAGGCAGTGTCTTTTGATTTCACAAACTTCGATGACAACCGATACGTTTCTGAGAACGAAATTGTCTCAAATGGGTTAACGAAAGAGGGAATTTGTCACTTTTTAACGACGTCACATTGCGCCAACTGGCATCCATTGACTTCGTTATCTTATATGCTGGATTATGAGTTTTATGGACTCAATCCTGCTGGATATCATCTAACGAACATTCTTCTGCACATCGCAGCAGCTCTTGCGTTGTTTCTAGCGCTTCGGTCTCTGACCGGATCGCTTTGGCGCAGCGCAGTGGTAGCGGCGGTGTTTGCCATCCATCCATTGCGCGTTGAATCTGTCGCCTGGATATCTGAACGAAAAGATGTACTCAGCGGTTTATTCTTTATGCTCACGTTGTGGGGCTATTCACGCTATGCAAAACAGCCGTTTTCTATTTTTCGCTACATCTTCGTGCTTCTGCTTTTCACTCTGGGACTGCTTTCCAAGTCGATGCTGGTTACCCTTCCCGGTGTGTTGCTTTTACTGGACTTCTGGCCGCTGGGGCGACGGGATATTCGACGTATACTTCTTGAAAAAATTCCACTGATCCTTATTTCGGCAGCATTTTGTGTCGTCACCATTCTGGCGCAGGAACGCGCTTTAACTCAACTTGACGTGCCGCATTTGTACCGAATCGCCAATGCAATCGTTTCATACGTTGTCTATCTGAAGCAGATGGTTTGGCCGGTTGGATTATCAATTATGTACCCGCACCCGGGAAGCAACCTGTCGTTGATGATGGCCGGACTCTGTCTTTGGTTGTTGCTTGCCGTTTCGGGCGCGGCTTGGTTGTGTCGCAAAAAGCAGCCGTGGCTATTGACGGGATGGTTGTGGTATCTCGGCATGCTTCTGCCTGTCATCGGACTGGTTCAAGTTGGGGTTCAGTCTCATGCCGACCGCTACACTTATCTCCCGCAGATTGGTATTTCTATCATGTTGGTCTGGGGTCTGGCCGCTGTTCCAATTCTTCAGAAAAACAAAACGTTGTGCTGGGGGCTTCTTCTTTCAATTCTTCTCGCTCTCACGTTGACAGCCCGTCGGCAAACTACTGTTTGGCGCAACAGTATGACCCTGTGGACTCATGCCCTAGAGCATACGAAGAAAAACCCAACGGCTCTGGTCGGACTGGGCTCGGCTTTTTTTAAAAATGGTGATGCGGCTACGGCGGAAGTCTGTTTTTTAGAAGCGCTTCAAATCGATCCTTACGACAAGGAGGCTATATATAATGTGGGGTTTGTTCGGGTCAACCAGGGGCGGCTTGAGGAGGGAATCCCGTTTCTGAGACTGGCGGTGCGGTTAAGTCCCGACCAGTTTAACACACACAAAGCGCTGGGTGCCGCACTGATTCTGCAGAATCAACTGCACGAAGGTCTCCTGCATTCTCGCCGCGCATTGGAGCTTAAACCGGATGATGCCTCTATTGTTCGAAACATTCAGATCGCCGAGGCCCGTTTAAAAAAGGAGTCGCAGGAGTAGTGCATGAATTGTTTTTTCCCAGACCGGAACCTGCCGTTATCCGGGCCATGCAGCTCCGATTAAAAGAATACTCTCAGGCCGCTGAACAGCCGCTAAATAAAATCCCGTAAAGGTTTCGTTTCCAAATCTTGGAACAATCCGTTAAAAAAGTTCCAGCATGTTGTCAGGGCGTAGCCCTTGCTGTGCCTTCCGTAACTTCAACGAAGGATGGGGCGAAGACGGATGTTTGAAAAACCAAGTCACTAGGAAGATATGAACCTTTCAAAATTCGGCGAAAAATTTACCCGCAAGGCAGGAATTACCCAGCTGATGGATGATCTCGGCCACGCATTGGTGAACGAGGATGTTCTGATGCTCGGCGGCGGTAACCCAGCGCATATTCCGGAAGTGCAGCAGATTTTCCGTAAGCGGATGGAAGAACTTCTGGCGGAGCCGGGCGCGTTTGAGTCGATGATCGGAAACTATGACGGTTCGCGCGGCAACGCTGCCTTCATCGAGGTGCTGGCTGCCATGCTGCGCGAAACCTTCGGCTGGGAAATCGGCCCGCAAAACATTGCACTGACCAACGGAAGCCAAACCGCGTTTTTCTATCTGTTCAATCTGTTTGCGGGAGAAATGCCCGACGGATCCAAAAAGAAAATCCTTTTCCCGCTGACGCCCGAGTATATTGGCTATGCCGATACCGGTCTGACCGAAGATTTTTTTGTATCCAAACGTCCATCCATTGAACTGCTCGACGACGGACTGTTCAAATATCACGTAAATTTCCAAACATTGGAAATCGGCGACGACATCGGCGCGATCTGCGTGTCGCGTCCGACCAATCCCACCGGCAATGTGCTGACCGATGAAGAAATGACTCACCTTGATGCACTGGCGCGCGAGAAGGGCATTCCGCTCATCATCGATAACGCCTACGGCACGCCATTTCCGAACATTATCTACACCGAAGCGCAGCCGCTGTGGAACCCCAACACGGTCGTCTGCATGAGTCTATCCAAATTCGGCCTGCCTAACCTGCGCACCGGCATTGTGATTGCGAGCGAGGAGATCGCCTCGGCCATCTCAGACATCAACGGCGTGATGTGCCTCGCTCCCGGCGGCCTCGGCGCGCAACTGGCTGTCGAACTGATCCGTGACGGCGAAATCATGCAGGTCAGCCGCGAAATTGTTCAGCCGTTTTACCGTCGTAAAGCCGAACAGACCCTGCAGTGGTTCCGTGAGGAGCTTGGTAACGTTCCCTACCGCATTCACAAGCCGGAAGGAGCGTTGTTCCTCTGGTTGTGGTTCGAAGGGCTTCCCGGCGGCAGTGCCGCGCTCTACGAGCGCCTCAAGGCTCGTAATACACTGGTGATTCCCGGTCATCATTTCTTCCCGGGTCTGGAAAATGATGACTGGGCGCATAAACACGAATGCATTCGCGTCACTTACACGCAGAACGATGCCGTCGTCCACGAAGGCGTCAAAATTATTGCCGACGAGATCAAAAAGATCTACGGCTCGTTGTAGGTTCGGTGCCCTCACCGGGCGGTTGATATGCCTTGCTGGTTACGCCGGGTGAGGGCACCCGGCCTACAGAAAATACCTGTTGTTAGGATGGTGTTATTTTCATACGCTCAAAAATATGACGAATTTACAAAAACCACATCGTCAGCGAAGGTTGGATCGGCTCTTCGGAACGGCCACGTCATACTTCTTAACGATTTGTACGGATCAACGCGTACAAGCGCTGGATAATACGGAGGTTCTGGAGCGGGTGCATGATTTCATCTCAGATTCTTTTAAGCGTTATGGCGTGCATATTGACTGTTTTGTGCTCATGCCGGACCACGTCCATCTCATTGTTATGATGGATATCGCTACTGAGATTACGATTGGCCAATGGGTCAAGGCCTTCAAATCCATGATATCCCTTCGCCAATTCAAATGGCAATTGGGCTTCTTCGATCATGTCTTACGCAGTGACGAAAGTCGGTCAGGAAAATGGGAATATATTCGCATGAACCCTGTACGTGCCGGCTTGGTTGATCATCCGGATGAGTGGTTGTTTTCCGGACAGAGTAATCGACGTGATGGGTCTGAATTGTAGGCCCGGTGCCCTCACCGGGCGGTTGCCACAGAAGCTCATTGTAGGCCCGGTGCCCTCACTGGGCGGTTGCCACAGAAGCTCATTGTAGGCCCGGTGCCCTCACCGGGCGGTTGCCACAGAAGCTCATTGTAGGCCCGGTGCCCTCAC
>CAYVYL010000042.1:0-12035 GCA_964455665.1 uncultured Verrucomicrobiota bacterium | reverse complement strand
CGTGTGATTTTCTGCCGCACGCACAAGCTCCCCTGCGGGGAAGCTCGTCCTACAAATTGCTGATTATTGTAGGACGCGCTTCCCGCATTCGGGAGCGTGTGTTAGCGTCAAAAACATGAACCGTGAGCCTAAGCATCCCCCGCGATTGGTGACGTTTCGAAAGTACGTATCACCGATCTGGTTTGTGACGTTCGGGACATTCAATCGTCGCCCTTGGCTGGCGAACGATGCGATCCACCAACAGTTCATGCTATTTGCAGAGAAAAATTCCAGAAGAGGGATCGCGATAGGGGAATATGTGATCATGCCGGATCATTTGCATTTTTTTATCCGGCTTGTGCCGGAATATAGACTCGGTGCTACGGTTGGGTTTCTAAAAAAATCATTATCCGTTGCGATCAAAGGCAATGATCATCCACTACCGCATTGGCAACCGGGATTTTTTGACCACATGGTGCGGAGTGCAGCAAGCTATTCCGAAAAATGGAATTACGTTTATCAGAATCCGGTACGTGCAGGGTTGGTGAAGAATGCGGATGATTGGCCGTATTCCGGGCAGGTTGTGGAAGTCAGGTATTCATGAGACACAGGCTCGCTTCGCGAAGCCTGTCCTACAAGTTCTTTTGTTAAAGTTGTAGGACACGCTTCCCCGTAGGGGAGCGTGTGTGGATTACAGCCCGAGCACATCCTTCATGCTGTAGAGGCCGGGTTTTTGCTGAACAACCCATGCGCCGGCATTGAGCGCGCCCATTGCAAAGGTGTCGCGGCTCGTTGCGCGGTGCGAGAGCTCAATCATTTCACCCGTTCCGGCCATCAGCACTGTGTGGTCGCCGACAATATCACCGCCGCGCACTGCGTGGAAACCGATCTCCTCTTTCGTGCGTGCGCCGGGATGACCCGTGCGTCCGTCGACCTGAGATTTTTTAAGGTCCAGCCCCGCGCCATTGGCGGCGGCCTGACCGAGCATTAGCGCCGTACCGCTCGGAGCGTCCGCTTTCTGGTTGTGGTGCCGTTCGATCACTTCAATGTCGTAGCCCTTCGCATGGAGCGCTTTTGCGGCTTCCTCAACGAGGGTGCAAAGCAGATTGATGCCGAGGCTCATGTTGCCCGCCATTACCACCGGAACGTTGGCGGCGGCTTTGTTGACCTCCGCCAGTTCCTCGTCGGAGAGGCCGGTCGTGCCGATCACCCACGCGGTACCCCACTCAGCCACGCGCTCGGCGTTGCCGGCGGTTCCAAAGTGAGAGGTAAAATCAATGATCACATCCGCATCCGGCGCCACCGCGGCCAGATCCGTCGTCAGGTTCACGCCGGCTTCTTTGGTGCCGGCGGCGATGCCCGCATCTGTTCCAATGTCTGGAACGTCCCATAGGTCGACTGCGCCGGCCAGCTCGAGGCCCGCGACTTTACCTTCCTGAATGCAGCGGATCAGTGTTTTGCCCATGCGGCCCGCCGCGCCTTGAATAACAACTTTTGTGCTCATAAAAATTTCTCCGTTCCCGAGTTTTTACCGAACCTAGCCGGGGAAAGCAACCGTGTTGCATAGTTGAAGCGTTGGCAGTTAAAATGCTACTTTTCAGTTCGTAAGGAGGCAGTCATGTCCGCAGTGATACAAAAAGAGATAGCTCATCAATTGATTGATCAGATGTCATCCACCGCAACATGGGATGATCTGATGCAGCAGATTTATGTGCGCGAGGTGATTGACCGGGGATTGGCTGACAGTCAGTCCAGACGCGGGCATTGCGTTCGGGAAGTCCGTGAAAAATACGGCTTGGAAGAATGACCGTCTTCTGGACTAGCACGGCGGAAAAGCATCTTGACGCCATTTATTCTTACATTGCTAAAGATTCTCCGAATTATGCTAAACGGATGATCGACCGACTGACCCGCCGCTCGATTCAAATTTCCGAATACCCGGTTTCTGGTCGCGCTGTGCCTGAATATGAAATGCCTCAGATCCGCGAAGTGATTGAAGGGCCGTTCCGCATCATCTATTACATTAAGCCGGATGGCATCGATGTGTTGGCGGTAATCCACGCCGCACAAAATACCCTCAGCGAAGACGGCAAGTAATTGTTCCAACCCTTGGAACTCGTTGCAACCTCCTCCGCTAAAGCTTCGGCGGACAGGTCGGGGGCGCATAGTATTTTTCCAACCATTGGAAAGTCAACTGCTTTGGGGCGCATGATGGGTCATCTGCGAACCGGAATAAAGAGCAGGTCCAGTTTTTTTGTTTCGGCGACCGGGTCGTTTTCATAGCGGAACATCCGCCAGAGAAATGAGACTTTGCGGAATCCATTCTCTTTTTTATCGATTGTGATGGCTGGGAAGATATCGGTGTTGGAATTCTCACCGAGGGTTTCCTTGTGGTACACCCGCCAGAGAATCCGGTGGCGAGTGTAGGTTTTTTCTGCGGGATCGCGGGGTGTTTCGCACCGAGAGTCGTAGAGACGGAAAAGGAGGGATGCCGTTTCTGTGGTTTTCTCACCGTTGCGCGGCATATCGAGGCGCTCGAGCCACAAGGGGAAGAGTCCGGATGTCGAATGTTCTTCGAGGAGGGTGCCTTCTGCGTCAACCAAACGGTTTTGGCTATTCCACAGCAGGATGAGCGCATTGAAGTTTTCACGATACCTTTTCAGGGATTTATCAGTCCAGTCTTTGCGTTGAGATTGGCTTTTGCTGTAGAGCGGGAAGATGGAGTGACCTTTGCTCGTTTCTGTTCGATAGCGGTTGCCTAGGCCGAGTAGCAGGTTGGTTTCTGTCTTTTCTTCCGTGGCTTTGTGTTGCCACAGAGGGAAGATCCAACCTCCTTTTTTGTCGAGATAGCGCCCGATCAGCGGAGTGGCGAAGTAGGTATAGGCTTTTGTTTCCCCGTAGGGGATCGTGAAAAGATAGTCGTCATTTTTCCAGCCGTAGAGCGGCAAAACATGGGACTGTTTCAGCTGGTCTCCTTGCTTTTCCCAGCCGGAAATCCCGGCAGCGATTGTTGTTTTCTTTGTGTCTCCATGAATAGAAGTTCCGCTTAGCAAAAGGGGAACAACCTTGTGGTGCGTTTGGTTCGATCCAGTCCATCGCAGGTAGGGCAACGAGAGGAAGCGGTTTTCGGTTGGGCAGCTGTAGTAGAGGGGCAGCACGTAGTGGCTGGTCTTTTCGGCGGTGGATTTTTTGCCAGCTAGTCCGGCGGCCCAGATCGTTTTTTTGCAGTCCGGGGTTTGGGTTCCGCCGCTCAGAAGGGGGGTCGCCAGCCATCCGCTACTGTCGCCGGAGCGCCAGCGACCGCCGAGTAGCGTCATGAAGTATTCATCATAGGTTTCATTTAGATACAGCAATGGAAAATAGCACCGCCATAGATTGCTTCCTTCCGAGTCGTTTTTTCGGGAATAGAGCGGGGTGATTAGTTGATTGGCACCGGCGGCGTCCGTTTGGCTGTGAAAGAGAGGAAGGGAGGCTTTCCATGTGGAGCCGTCAGGTGCAGTAGCGGAAGAGTAGAGCAGCGAGAAGAAGTAGGATGAGTCGGCGGCGTCTCGTTTCGCATAAAGGGGGAGGATATGGGATGCCTTTTCTTTCGCCGTTTTTTTATTTCCTGCCAGCCCCATCACATAGCTGTTTTTTGTTTGTGAATCTGTTTTTTCTCCCCAGGAAAGGGCAGGGAAAGCCGCCCAGCGGGTGCCGTCAGGCCCGGTGGATCGTCCACCCAAAAGTGTCCAGAGGTCATTCTGAAGCCCCTGATTGCCAGCGTAGTAGATTGGAAATAGATAGTGCTCTTGAACGTGGGGGCTTTTTTCTGATCCGCCGAAAGGCCAGGCCCAGAATCGAGAGATGTCTTCGCCGTTATTTCGCGCATCGTAGCCGTAGAACGGCCAGACTCGCCACATCCGTGCGGTGTCTGTTTTCTTGTTGGCATAAATTGGCCAAAGCAGATCGATCCGGTGGCCTCTGGAATCCGTTTGCCAGATCCAGAGAGGGAACAGCGCATTGGCCCCATCTCCGCCGAACGGGTTGTCGATATGCCAGTAGAGCGGAGCGATGACGAAATATTCGTCACCGATGCAGGAGTCTTTTCCCCAGAAAATGGGAAAGATGCGGTTGGACTGCCTGCCGGTGTCGAAGCGGGCAATCGGCCAGAGCACGTTATAGATCGGTTTGTCTGATTTCTTGTTATAGACGGAGTAGACTGGGCGCAATGCCGTGTGGTCATCGGTCAGCTCAAAGAGCGGCCAGAAGACGGAGAGAGCTGGATCGCGGTAATACAGAGCCGGCCACAGGTTGACTCGGTCAGAGTATCCTTCTTTTGGACCTTCATATTCTCCGGTATAAAACGGAGTTCCTTTCATCGTCGGGCTTTGGCAGCCGCTCAGAAGCAGGGCGAGCAGTCCACATAAAATGAGGCGTTGATGGAGTTGCAAGAATTGAGTCATGTTTTGTTCCTTATTTCTCAGATTGGGCGATGAAGTCGCGGATGGATGTTCCGTCGACTAAAACATCTTCAATGAGGCCTGTACCGTTTAGAATTTTTACGTTCGCCCAGCAGTTTGTGACGAGGTTTGTGTTTTCTTCAAAAAGGTTAAGGGTTACTGAGCGTACAAGTCGTTCAGCGTTCGGCGCTTTGCTTTCATCCATGTAGAAACGGTCGAACGGAAGTTTGAACTGAAGGCCTAGGTGGCGTTGGCTTTTATCTTTCGCGTTCCAGTTGTATTTCTCCCCCCAGTACTTGAGTTTTAGGTAGTCGCCATGTTCCGGTTTGTTGCGGCTCCATCCGGTCAGCTTGCAAAGTCCGTCCGGGTCGGTGTCGAGTGTGACGTAGACGCGTTCGTTGTAGGCGGGTTCGACTGCATTGGTTGGCGCGATGATGTAGTCGTTTTCGAAGCCGAGCCAAACGTAGCGGCCTTGGAACGGATCTGCCGGGTCGATGGGGTGGGTCTTGAAGCGATAGAGCGACCCATCGCGCATGACCTTTTCGTGTTTCAGAATCATGGAGGCGGGTATTAGCAATTGGAGCGCGACGGTGATTCCAAAAATCAAAAGGAGTGTTTTTTTCATGCGGATACCTCTTTCTTTTTGCGAGCGATAATCAGGTTGGCGGTGAGGAAGGCCGCACCGAGGATGATGAAGGAAATGCCGCGGGCGAGAAACCCGAATTCGTCGTCAAAAAAGCGGGTGACGATTAGCAGAGAGAGCAGGAACATCCCGCCGTTCATCTGGCGGAGGCGCAATGATCGACAGCCGAGCACGATATAAAGAATCCCGAGCGCAAGGAAGTAGCTGTTGAAGATGAGCGCGTTGATGACTTCTGCCAGATCCGTTAGCGATCCAGTCAGAAAGCAGACGGTCGCCAGTATTGGGAAAAGGGAAAGAATCGTTGTCTCGCCGCTGTTTTTTTTGAAGGCTTTTACCGCAATGACTGCCCACCCGCCGATTAAGGCCAGTGTGATCGCACTGTCTGTCCAGATTCCCCAACGTTCGTAACCCCAGTCGGTGCGACAGTAGTTCCAGCCAATTTCATCCCAAAAGTGAGTCCACGTGAAGAGGTAGGCCAGCAGGGCAATCCCGACGGTGCCGAATAGTTTGAACGGGTTGCTCCAGCCGGTCTCATCGCGATAATGCGTGATGCCCAGCAAATAGCTGCCAGTGAGCAGGGCGGCGTATGCCATCGTCCAGAGACCGGGAACGGTACGTTCAAAAACGATCCCGAGCGAAATCGTGATCGAAAACAGTAGGCCATAGAGCGCGAGCAGCGTTGCGGGCGATCGCGCATCCTTTTTCAAAAGCCGATAAATATAGATGAGCGCCGGGAGGAGGAGCGGCCAGTAGCCGACGGCCTGCCGGTATTCATTTTGAGCGACACCTGTCCAGCCGGTGATCAGAGCTAGATAAACGATGCAGGTTCCCGTGGAGGAAAGCAGGAACATCAACGGGACGCAGAGCAGGGCCCAGCTCAGCAGAAAAGCGGGCATGTCGCTTGGCAGGTGATAGGTCTGTCCGATCAGAGCGATGCACCCGCCGATGGCTAGTGCATGGAACAGTCCGGCGGATTCTCTCAGTGCGGTTTTGCCGCTACAGAGCAGAGCGGTGAAGCTAAGGGCCGCACCCAAAAGAAGCGGCAGGAATGAAATGACGGCCCGCGCGTTGCGGGATAGGCCATCCCAGTTGTGAGCAAACAGAAGAATAATGCCGCCACCGATCAGTAGCGCACCGATGATCGAAAAGACGGTTACTGCCCAGCCCGCGCCGCTTAAAGGGACCGTTTCTTTCTCGTAATAGGTTTTGATGCGCTTTGCGGCATCACCGGTTAGCACATCGGCCTTTTCCAGCAACGGTAGTTCGCTGTTTAGCCAGCATATATTTTTTGATGAAACTTTTCTCATGAAAGCCCTCCTTGGAAAGTTGTTTAACCATAGCGTGCTTCGATTGACGCTACAAGGGCGCATGCGCGGATTTCAAACAGTGGAAACAACAGTTGACACAACGGGGCAATGCGCCTACAACCCCCGCTCACTTGGCCCGTTTTTTCGCGGCCCCTTCTTTCCCAGCACCGTCCGCATGGCAGAGAGTTTTTTTAATTCCGGACGGAAAAGAAGACATCATGAAACAAGAAAACGTATTCGCGGCTCTGATTGAGCCGTTGCAGCGCGCTGTGGCCGAAGAGGGCTACACAACGCCCACACCGATTCAGCAGGAAGCGATCCCGCATCTGCTCGAAGGCAAAGATCTGCTCGGCTGTGCGCAGACCGGAACCGGCAAAACCGCCGCGTTCACCCTGCCGCTCCTGCAGGAAATGTCCGCCACCAACTACACACCGCCGAAAGGCCGCCCGCGCGCGCTAATCCTTACGCCAACGCGCGAGCTGGCCGCGCAGATCGGCGACAGCATTGCCACCTATGGCCGTCACGTGCGTGTGTCGCACACCGTCATTTTCGGCGGCGTCGGCCAGAACCCGCAAGTAAAAGCGCTCAACCGCGGCGTCGACATCGTCGTTGCCACGCCGGGCCGCCTGATCGACTTGATGAATCAGGGGGTTTTGCACCTCGATAAGATCGAGCTATTTATTCTCGACGAAGCCGACCGCATGCTCGACATGGGCTTTATTCCCGATGTTCGCCGAGTAATCGCTAAGTTGCCGAAAAAGCGTCACTCGCTTTTTTTCTCGGCCACCATGCCGCCGGTCGTTGAAAAGCTGGCAACGGAACTGCTCCGCAACCCGGTTAAAATTACCATCGATCCGGGCAAGCCGACCGTCGAGCGCATCGAGCAGAAGCTGATGTTTGTCGATAAAGGCCACAAAGACACGCTGCTGATCGAACTGATTGATTCGCACAACATGGACAAAGTAATTGTCTTTTCCCGCACCAAGCACGGTGCGAACAAAGTGGTCAAAAAACTGGAAGATGCCGGTATTACCGCCGCCGCCATTCATGGCAACAAATCGCAGACCGCTCGCACCAAAGCGCTGGCCGGTTTTAAAGCGGGCGACGTGCGCGCACTGGTTGCCACCGATATCGCCGCGCGCGGTATCGACGTCGACGGCATCACCCATGTGGTCAATTACGATCTGCCCGAAGAGCCGGAAACCTACGTCCACCGCATTGGCCGTACCGCCCGTGCCGGAGCCGACGGCGACGCTGTCGCGTTTTGTTCCGCCCGCGAGCGCGATTTTCTGCGCGACATTGAAAAACTGATCCGCAAAGAGATTCCGGTCGACAGCGATCACAAATATCACTCCGAAATCGCGCGCCGCGCCACCGGCTCCGATGCGCGCCCCGAGCCCAAAGGCCGTCAAGGTAACCGTCGCTCTGGCGGAGGTCGCCCCGGACAGGGTGGCGGAAACCGCAGACGGAGATAAGAAACATTATCCACGAATCTGCACGAATATTCACGAATGGATCCAATTTCGAATTCGTGTCGATTCGAGTGATTCGTGGGCGGTTCCTTTTTTTCCAATGTTTGGAAATTGCAATCAACTGACGCATGGCGATAATCGGTGGTCTTATGGCAAAGAAGCCTTTTAACAAAATCGATAACGGCATCAACCTCGAGGAGTTTATCAACGTGGCAGAACTACGCTTTGACGGACGGAAACCGGACGAGCTGCGTCCGGTTAAATTTACCCGTGATTTCACCATTAACGCCAAAGCCTCTGTGCTGGTGGAAATGGGCAACACCAAAGTCATCTGCGCCGTGAGCGTCGATGAAAGCATTCCGCCATGGATGCGGCGCGACAACAAACCCGGCGGCTGGCTCACCTGCGAGTACGGCATGCTCCCGAGTGCCACCTCGGAGCGCTTCCGTCGTGAAACGGGCCGCGTCGGCGGCCGCACCATGGAAATTCAGCGCCTGATCGGCCGCGCGTTGCGCGCAGTGGTTGACCTGCAGAAACTCGGCAAACGCCAGATCACCATCGACTGCGATGTCATTCAGGCCGACGGTGGAACCCGCACCGCGTCCATCACCGGCGCCTATGTCGCGCTCCGCATGGCGATCGACCGCCTGCTCGAAGAAAAGCTTCTTAAGGAAGACCCGATCAAAGAACCCATCGCCGCCATCAGCGTCGGCATTTATAAAGAGACTCCGCTGCTCGATCTCTGTTATTTCGAGGACTCCAAAGCGGAAGTCGACATGAATGTTGTGATGACCGCCTCCGGACGCATCGTCGAAGTGCAGGGCACCGCCGAAGAAGAACCCTTTACCAAAGAGCAGATGACCCAGATGATGGACCTCGCCGAGAAGGGGATTTCTGAGCTTTTCGAAGCGCAGAAGAGTTAGCCGTTATCTGTTATGGGTTAATTTGTGGCCGTTCCGGAGTTCCGGAGCGGCTTTTTAATGTAGACGCGACGCCCTCGTCGCGTTTCTTTCCGCACCGCTGACGCGACGGGGACGTCGCGTCTACATTTTGGAATCCAGATCTTTGGCATTCCGACTTTTGACTTTCGACTGGTTCTAGCGATACGCCTGATCGTGTGAGCCAACCATCACCGGGATGATGAGTTTGTCCTGAATGATGAATTCAATCGTGATTCGGTAACTGCGGTTGATGGAAACCGAATGGAATGCCTGAAGAGGACCCTTGAGCTTGTGAAGGCGCAGGGACGGGTGGTACGGGTTGGCTCCCAGAAGTGTGATCGTTTTTTCGTACTGTGGAACGACCTCTGGGTGTTTTTTTATAAACAGCTTTTCTCGTTGGAGATAACGCTTCGTATAGTGAATCTCAAATTCAGACATACTTGCGTATCCTCGCGAGATGCTCTTCGGTACTTTCTACGACACAGTGCCCTGCCTTGATATCTTCCTGAGTTTCAGCCCAGGCGGCCAGAATTTCGCATTCGCGAAGATGATTGTAGGTTTCAGTATCAACGATTACGTATTTGTTTTTTCCACGGACAGAAATCACCGCTTCGCCGTACTCGGCAATTGCTTCTTTTACGACGGAAACACCGTTTCGTTTTAATTCATTTGCGGTTACGTAGTTCATAATAGCCCCTTCAATAGCGCTCATGATAGCACTCTTAATAGCACTGTCAATCGTACTTTTGGAGAGCGTTTAGAAGAATTTTGACAGGATAACTGGATTTACACGGAGAGGCATCCCTACCGAAAACCCCCTATCTAAAAATAAAGCCCCGTTCGGTTGAGCGGGGCTTCTTTTGTTTTTTGTGCTTTTTGTGGTTACGGAATCTTGCCGCTAAAACCCTCGGCCGCCGCGCGCATCGCCGCGCATGCGCTGTTGTTTGGGATTCGGCGGGTTTTCCAGATGGAGGCCGTACCATTCGTCGCCCAGTCCCGCATTCGAGAAGCTTTTATCTTTGCAGTTGGAAAGCAGTTCCCAGTTGTGGGCAAGGGTCTCATCGCCGGTCGCTTCTTTACCTTTCAGCAGCAGCTGACGCGCCTTTTCAGATTCCTCTTGCTTCATGTAAATCCACGACATCAGTCCGTAAAGCAGGGTGCCTTTGTTTCCTCTAAACCACTTGATGCGTTTCTTGAAGGTTTTTTCGGCACCCGCCACATCATCGTTTTTGAACTGCCGCGCCATCTTCATGGCAATCATCATGGGTTCCATCATCATGGGGCCTTTGAACAGTCCCTGCGTCGCGAGAATTGCATCCACCTGCTCAAACTTTTTCAGCTGATAGAGAAACTGCATCCGCATGGTTGTAATTTGTCTTCCCATCAACGAACCCCACTTTTTGAACGGGTCCAGGCGTTTAGTAAAATCGAGCGCGCTTTGAAGCAGTTCCATCTGATCTTTTTCGAGCTGGCGCTGGATGGTTTTGATGTTGCCGCCGGGTTTGTTCTGGAATTGCTGAATTTTCCAGTTCATCCGTTTCTGACCGGCCATCATCTGTTCCTGAAGTTCATTCTGAACCGACGTGACTTTTTTCCGAACCAGAAAACTGACTAGAAAATAAGCGACAATAAATCCGGAGACCCCGGCGAAGACGGCGGTTTCCGGGTTTGTGTTGGCGACTTTACAGGCGATAACGGATGCGGCTGAAACAGCCACTGAAATGAGTAGTGTAAGCATGATGGGTTCCTTTTCTAAATAAATTTTATTACAGGGTTGAAAGGGTGTTATTGAACGTTTGGCTGGGACGCATGGCGTTGGCGACGAGGGCGGCGTCGGGGCGGTAGTAGCCGCCGATGTCGGCGGGCTTGCCTTGAACGCTATTTAGTTCACCGATGATCTTCTCTTCGTCAGCGGTCAATGCCTCGGCGAGCGGGGCGAAGCGGGCTTTGAGGTCGGCATCGGCGTCCTGCGCGGCGAGCGCTTCGGCCCAGTAGAGCGCGAGGTAGAAGTGGCTGCCGCGGTTGTCTAGTTCGTTCACTTTGCGCGACGGCGATTTGTTTTCGGCGAGGAATTTGGTGTTTGCCGTGTCGAGCGTATCGGCCAGCACCTGTGCTTTCGGGTTGTTGAAGATCGTGGCGAGGTGTTCGAGCGATACACCGAGGGCCAGAAATTCGCCGAGCGAATCCCAGCGCAGGTGGTTTTCTTTGCTGAACTGCTGAACGTGTTTCGGCGCGCAGCCGCCGGCGCCGGTTTCGAACAGTCCGCCGCCGTTCATGAGCGGAACGATGGAGAGCATCTTGGCGCTGGTGCCGAGCTCGAGGATCGGGAAGAGGTCGGTCAGGTAGTCGCGCAGGACGTTTCCGGTCACCGAAATGGTGTCGTGTCCGGCCTTGGTGCGCTCGAGAGTGAAGCGGGTGGCCTCGTTCGGCGGCATCAGGTAAATCTCCAGCCCTTCGGTGTCGTGGTCTTGCAGATAGCATTCCACTTTCTCGATCAGTTGCGCGTCGTGGGCGCGGTTGCTGTCGAGCCAGAAGATGGCGGGGACACCCGTGGCGCGGGCGCGGGTGACGGCCAGTTTAACCCAGTCGCGGATCGGCGCGTCTTTGGCTTGGCAGGCGCGCCAGATGTCGCCAGCTTCCACGTCGTGCTCGATGAGTGTGTTGCCCTCCGCATCGCTGACGCGGACTTTTCCAGACAGTGGAATTTCGAAGGTTTTATCGTGCGAGCCGTATTCCTCGGCTTGCTGCGCCATGAGCCCGACATTGGGAACAGTGCCCATGGTGGTCGGGTCGAACGCGCCGTGCTTTTTGCAGAAGTCGATGGTTTCGGCGTAGATTCCGGCGTAGCAGCGGTCGGGGATGATGAAATTGGTGTCCTGCTGTTTGCCGTCGGCGTTCCACATTTGGCCGGAGGCGCGGATGGCGGCGGGCATGGAGGCGTCGACGATCACGTCGCTCGGCACGTGCAGGTTGGTGATGCCTTTGTCGGAGTCGACCATGGCGATGTCGGGGTTGTTGGCATAGACCGCGGCAATGTCGGCCTCGATCTCCGCCTGTTTTTCGGCGGGCAGGGTTTTGATTTTTGCGAGCAGGTCGCCAAAGCCGTTTTTTACGTCGACGCCAAGCTCGGCGATCACATCGGCATGCTTTTCGAAGACCTCTTTGAAGAAAACCTTTACGCAGTGGCCGAAGATGATGGGGTCGGAGACCTTCATCATGGTGGCTTTCATGTGCAGGGAGAAGAGGGTGCCGGC
>CAYVYL010000041.1:0-12187 GCA_964455665.1 uncultured Verrucomicrobiota bacterium | reverse complement strand
GTCGATGACGAAAAGAATACGCGCGATGGGTTGGCGCGGGCACTGAAGCGGTCGTATGAAGTCCATACGGCAGAGAGCGGCGCGGCGGCGCTGGAGATTTTGAGCGATACGCCGGTGGATGTAATGCTGAGCGATTTGCGGATGCCGGTGATGGACGGGATGACGCTGATGCAGCGTGCGCTGGCCAACTCTCCGAATCTAGTTTGTATTCTGCTCACCGCTTACGGCAGCGTGGAGACTGCGGTGGAGGCGATGCGCCACGGTGCGACCGATTTTTTGACGAAGCCGGTGAATTTGAAAGAACTCGAACTAGTGCTGGAGCGCGTTTTGCGTTCGCAGAGGACGGAGACGGAAAACCGTCAACTGCGCGAGCAGCTCGATTCGAAGTTCGGGATGGAGAATATTATCGGTAATTCACCGCAGATGCAGGCGGTGTTCGATACGGTCCGGCAAGTGGCTGGTTCGCGGGCGACAGTGCTGATTCAGGGCGAGAGCGGTACCGGCAAGGAGTTGGTGGCGAAAGCGATTCATCAGCTGAGTAGCCGCAATCACGCAAAGTTTGTTGCGGTGCACTGCGCGGCGCTTTCGTCGTCGTTGCTGGAGAGTGAGCTGTTTGGCCACGAGAAGGGGGCGTTCACCGGAGCGGCGGAGCGGCGCAAGGGCCGCTTTGAGCTGGCCGACGGCGGGTCGCTGTTCCTCGACGAGATCGGCGAAATCGACGCCAGCGTGCAAGTGAAGATTTTGCGCGCACTAGAGGAGCGTAAATTTGAGCGCGTTGGCGGACAGGATACGGTGGAGGTGGATACGCGCCTGATTGCGGCGACCAACCGCGATCTAAAGCAGATGGTGGTCGACGGCGATTTCCGTGAGGATTTGTATTACCGCCTCTATGTCGTGGCCATCACCCTGCCGACGTTGCGGGAGCGGGTGGGTGATATTTCGCTGTTGCTGAAGCATTATCTGGACGAGTTCAATGCGGAGAACGGGCGGGACGTGGAAGGATTTTCGCCGGATGCGCTGGATCTACTGACGTCCTACGGTTGGCCGGGTAATGTGCGCGAGCTGCGTAATGTGGTGGAGCAGGCGGTGGTGCTTTCGCGCGGCAAACGGATCGGCGTGCGCGATTTGCCGGCGCATATTCGCGAAATTGGTGAGGCGGGTGTTTCGCTGCCAGTCGGTTCCGGCACGCTGGAAGATCTGGAAAAGCAGGCGATTGCCCAAGCGCTGAAGGCCGCTGGCGGCAATCGGACCCGCGCGGCGGAGCAGCTGGGCATCAGTCGGCGGACGCTTCACCGCAAGATTGCGGAATACGGGTTTGAAGAACTTAAATGAGTTTAAGATTGAACAAACAGGGGTGTTTCTGGATGCTCTGAGTGCTTAGTACCGGATCAGGAGAACTCTATGGCGAAACAACCGAATCAGCCTTTCGAATCTACACTACAGGACCTCGTATACAGTCTGGATAAGGGCACCGGCCTTCAGATCATTCGCACGGTTCTTTTTTGTCTTTTCGTCATCCTTTTGGCTGTTATTTTCACTGCCCGCCAGTTTCGCGGATTCAATTCCGAGGCTGCAATGGATTATGCCCAACTGGGGCGGAATCTGGCGCAGTCAAACCGTTATGTGACGCAGAATATACGGCCGCTGACCATTGCACAGGTTTCCGCGAATACCTTCGATGGGGATGCTCGGATCGGATTCCATCCCGAGCTTTTCCGCCCGCCGGTTTATCCAGCGATTCTGGCGGGGGCATTTAAATTTTTTGATCTGGTCGGTGTAAATCTGTTTCCCACGAGTGATGCGTACAGGGGAATGAGGTTTTATCCGGCGGAGCAGTGGGTGATTGTGCCGTTGAACCATTTGTTCGCCATGTTGTCCGGTGTGTTTCTCTACCTGCTGGGAAGAAAGCTGTTTTCTCACAAGATCGCTCTGCTCGGAACTATGACCTATTTTCTGTCGGCCATGGTCTGGGAGGATAGTATGCAGGGTGAGGGCATCCCGGTTCTGACCTTTTTTATTATGGGGGCGGTCTATTTTGCTGTGCTGTCGGTGATTAACCGTCGTGACCGCCGACCGAATTGGAACTGGACGTCACTTTTTCTGCTGTCGGTTGGATTCTCCTCTCTGGCATTTTTGACGCACTACGTGGCCATCGCCGTGATTCCGGGGATTGCGCTGTTCATTCTGATGATGGGTTCGCGCACGCAGCGGGGTGGGCACTTGGCTTTCTTCTACATGGTGTTTGTTTTTCTGGCGGTTTCTCCGTGGCTTCTGCGTAACTATCAAATTTGCGGCACTCCGTTCGGACTGGCTCCGCACACCGCGTTAATTGAATCCGCCCGCTATCCGGGCGATGCCCTGATGCGCACAATGGCCCCTAAATTCAGCTTTTTCTCTGATTTGACGGCGGTCCGCGAGAAATGGACCCTCAATTTCAGCTCTCTTTATCAGAACCACTTCACCACGTTGGGTGGTGGCCTGCTGATGGCGTTTTTTATGGTGACCTATTTCTACCGCTTTGTTCGGGTTCACGTGCACAATTTACGATGGGGGATCGGCTTTTCCATCATTCTGTTTTTTGTGGGAGCCATAGCGTTCGGGGAAGAGAGTTTTCATCTCTATCACATTTTCTGGCCGTTTGTAATCCTCTACGGGCTGGCGTTTTTCTCGATTCTTCTCGATCGACTAGACATTAGCATTAACCTTTATAAACAGGGAATTACTGGATTGGTGATCGGGCTGACCGCGCTTCCATTGCTGGTAACCATCTTTCTTTCGCCGCCGCCCAAGCCGTCGTATCCTCCGTATTATCCTCCGTTTATCATGCGTGTGAGTGAACTGCTCAAGTCGCCGGAGATCATGTGCACAGACATGCCTTGGGCCACCGCGTGGTACGGAAACCGGACATCCATTCTTCTGCCGGAAACGTTGGATGGATATTACGAGATCAACGACTATCGCAAATACATCAGCGGTTTGTATATCACCACGCTCACCAAAGACCGTCCCTTTATTTCTGGCCTGCTCTCTGGACCGGATAAAACCTGGTTGCCTGTCATGATGGGACGGATGCCGAAGGACTTCCCGCTTCGCCATGGATTCCAACTAAATAACCAAGACCAGATGTTCCTCACCGACAGCGTTCGCTGGGGTGCCAGTGAGGTCGCCCCCGACGGCGGCGCCGAGCCGGCGGCTGAAGACGCTGGGGCGGTAGAGTAATCCGGGAGGGCTGTCTCATGCGTGTTGTTTTTTTTGGATCGGCACCGATCGGGTTTCCCCTGCTTGAGGCGCTGCTTGCCAGTCCGTCTGATGAAGTCGTCGCGGTGGTTACACAGCCTGACCGTCCGGTGGGCCGCAAACTGTGTTTGACCGCCTGTCCGGTAAAAGAGCTTGCTCAGGAAAAGGGACTGACCGTTTTGTGTCCCGAAAAAATCGGCTCGCCTGAAGGGCTGGAGGCGCTTCGCCCCCTGAATGCCGATCTGTTTGTGGTGATTGCCTACGGGCAGTACATTCCACCCTCTGTGCTGGCGCTCCCCGCGAACGGATCCATAAATCTTCACCCCTCGCTCCTGCCGAAATACCGCGGTTCGTCTCCAATCCAGTGGGCGTTGGCAAACGGCGACACGGGTACGGGGGCGACGATTCTATACGTCAGCGAAAAGATGGATTCCGGTGATATTATTCTGCAGCGCGCGGTTCCGATTCGTCCGCAGGACAATGCCGTCACTCTGGAGTCGGTTCTGTCGCAGGTCGGCGCGGAATTATTAATGGAGGCGGTAGGGCAGATTCGCTCCGGAACCGTTCAGGCGGTTCCGCAGGACGATGCGCAGGCCGTTGAAGTTCGCAAGCTGGTTAAAGAGGACGGCCGCCTGGACTGGACGTTGCCGGCGGAGGAACTCAACAACCGCATCCGGGCCTTCATTGCATGGCCAGGATGTTTTTGTGAAGTTCCGGTTCGTTCTGAAACGCAGCGGCTGAAAGTGCTTGTTGCCCGGGTCGAAGACGGATGCGGCGAACCCGGCGAGGTGCTGGAAGCGGCCGGAGACGGATTGCTTGTGGCGACCGGAGAGGGGGCGCTCTGTCTGATCGACGTGCAGCCGGCGGGTAAAAAAGTTATGGATGGAGCGGCGTATCTTCGGGGCTATCCGACTGTGCCGGGAGCTCATCTGAGTTGATCCGGTTTTCCTTGATCCGTTGAATCAGGCGCTCTTCATCAGGCGCGAGTTCCAACGCTTTTTCCCACTGTTGCACTGCAGCCTGAGGCCGGCCCAGTTTCAGGTAGACGTCCCCGAGATGCTCCCAGATCGCCGGATCGTCCGGAATCAGCCCGCAGGCTTTTTCCAACTGGTCCAGTGCATCCTGATAGTGTTCCTGCATATAATAGATCCATCCAAGTGTATCGATAAATGCGGCGTTGTCCGGCTCAGCCTTCAGTGCTTTTTGGATTAGTGCCAGCCCCATTTCCAGTTTTTCGCCCCGCTCCGCCCACATGTAGGCCATGTAGTTTTGTGAAGCAGCCGCTGTTGTCGGGTTGCCCCGATCGATGGCCTTGCGGAACAGGTCCTCCGCTTCATCGAGATTGCCGGTGCGTTCCTGGATCACCGCGTATTGATAGTAGAAAAAGCCGTTGAGCCGATTCGTGTCACCGCCAGATAGGGTTTCAAACTGGCGGGCGTTGAGCAGGGCTTCTTCATATTCTTCCTGATCGGCCTGAAGGATTGTCAGGTAGTAGAGCGCTTCGGCGGCCTCCGGTGTCAGTGCGCGGAACTGATTGAGCAGATCAATGGCCGACCGGGCAGACAGCGGGGTGTTGCCGGTCAGTAGCGCCTGCATATACTGGGTTAGAATCACCGGATCTTCTGTGTAGGAGGAGGCCAGCACCTCGGCCGCTTCCTCCAGATGTCCGCTTTTCTGCGCAGCGACCATCAGGTTAAATGTAAAAAACGGGTTGGCGGCCCACTCGGCGCCCGGGAAGTCGCTCTGCACCTGATGGAACGTATCGTAGGCCTCCTGATAGTGTTCTTTCTGCAAACTAAGATATCCGATCACGATGCGCAGGCGTTCGTTATTTGGATAGATCGCTAGCGCGTCTGTCAGGACGCGTTCTGCATCGTCGAGCTTTTCTTCATCAAGATAAAGCGATCCAAGCTGGGCATAATAAAACACCGGGGCCTTGGCGTTGTCGTTCAGATAAGCCTGCAGGTGTTCTGCCAAGGTTCCGTTGAGCTCCTCGGGCAGACGCTCACTGAGGTATTGAATCCAAAGTTCTGGGTCGGTTTCGGTGTGCCGGGGAATCTCTTCGCAAAGCGTCAGCGCACGGTCAATGGATTGATCCTGAATGCAGATGTCCAGAAGCTGCCTGGCAATTTGAATATCCTGCGGGTAGAGCTGGTAGGTCTTCTCAAAAGCGGTCCGCGCTTTTTCCAGATTCCGAACAGCCAAACAGGCGTAGCCGAGCTGCTGCCAGCGCTGCGGATTGTCCGGAGCGATCGCCAGCGATTTTTCGAGCAGGACAATGCCCTCTAGAATTGCGTCCCGGGCCTCGATTCCGGGCTGCATATCGCGTGCCCGGTCCACATAGAGGGTGCCGAGCATGTGAGCAATCTCCGCATTTTCTCCATGCAGAACCTCTGCCGATTGAAGCGTCCGGATGGCCTCCGGATTTCGTTCCTGCGAAATGAAAAATCGGGCGAGCGATAAATGACTTTTCGGATCGTCTGGGAAAGCCAGAACTGCTTCTTGGAACAGAGCCTCCGCTTCACTGGTGCGGTCGGTCAGCACGCAGACCTGCGCATGGAGAAGGCGGGGGGCGAGAGCGTCGGGCTGCCGTTTCCGGAGCTGTTCGATGATCTGCAGAGCCTCTTCAGGTCGATTTAGCTGCAAGGCGGCGGCAATGGCTGGCGGGTAGATAGTTTTTTCACCCGGATCAATCCGGATCGCCTCCTTCAGATGCCGGAGTGCGGCTTCCGAATCGCCGGAATTTTCCGCCAGCAGACCGAGACTGAAATGAGACAAAGCCTCAGCCTGAGCGTCGACGCTCAACTGAGGCTTTGACCCGGGGGTGGCACAGCCGGCAACGCAGAGAAGAACTCCGAGCCTTGTGGCTCCGCGAATCCATGCGTTGCGGGATGTGCTCATGACAACCCCTTTTCAGGTTAAAAATTATTTCTTTTTGTGGCGATCCGCGCGACGGCGTTTGCGCCGTTTGTGGTTGGACATCTTTGTTTTACGCCATTTTTTAATGGTACCCATGTGTATCTTCCTCTTATCGGTGGTTATGCTACCACTTTGTTTAAATCAATTTCAATAATTCCTTCAGCTCCGGCTGCCTTTAGCTCCGGAATAATTTCCCGGACCACGGACTCCTGCACCACGGTTTCGATCGCGTACCAACCGTTATCGGAGAGACCGCTGACCGTCGGGGCGTGTAGCGCCGGTAGCAGAGCCTTCACCGCTTCCAGATTCTGCGTTTCCACATTCATCTTCAGTAGAACTTTATCCGCTGCGTTGAGTGCGGCCGTCAGCAACAGGGAAACTTTTTCAAGCTTGGCCCGTTTCCAGTCGTCTGCCCACGCCTCTTTGCTGCAGAAAAATTGTGTGTAGGACTCCATCAGTGTGTCCACGATGCGCAGATTGTGTGCGCGCAGGGACGAACCGGTTTCGGTGATGTCTACAATGGCGTCCACGAATTCAGGAACTTTCACCTCAGTTGCGCCCCAGGAAAACTCAACCTCAGCCTTCACTCCGTGTTTTTTGAGCCAGCGCTCGACCAGCGCAACGCCCTCTGTGGCGATTCGCTTACCTTCCAGATCTTTCACGGACTGGATGTCGGAGTTTTCTGGAACAGCCAGCACCCAGCGCACCGGACGCCTGCTCACCTTGGAGTAGACCATATCGCAAATAATCTGCACATCTGAGTCGTTGGCGGTAATCCAGTCCAGGCCGGAGATTCCCGCATCGAGCATTCCCTGTTCAACATAACGGCTCATTTCCTGCGAGCGGAGCAGGCGCAGTTCAATTTCATCATCATCAATGGACGGAAAGTACGAGCGCGAGTTTCCCTTAATATTAAAGCCGGCTTTCGCGAAAAGTGCGTAAGTCGACTCCTGCAGACTGCCTTTGGGTAATCCGATTATTAATTTGTTAGACATAGTAAAAACCCTTCATTCCTCATATAGAAGCGTCGGACTATAGGGAAAAGGTCTCACGGCGTCCATTGCTATTTGGCCTTTTTTTAGTGCAAAAAACACCCAAAACAGCTGTTTTGCAGCTTGTGGAGCCTTTTTTTTGTGGTTTTTCCAAACATTGGAAATAACGGGATTGCGCTGGGCTTCATTTTCTCGATCTATTTTGATAGGGGCAGACTCTCTTGGAAGCAGCCTGTGCGGAGGAGGCTGTTTCGTCACTCAACACATAAAATATGTAGCGTGGGCGAATCTTGATTCGCCGTCGCCAACGGGTTCTTCGTTTTGTTTCGCCATCGCGATTGCCGTGCCCTCCGTAGCTTCAGCGAAGGATGGTGCGACGGAGAAAGGCTTCGCCGGGTCAAGACGGCGAGGCGGGCGCAATGGCCCTCAGCGGGATTTCCATCTGAGCTATTGCAGGGCAAGTCGGCGAAGAAGGAAGCGGTGTTGCACGGTTGAACCATTGAATAGCCTGGCGGCTTCGCGTCTTGGCGAGAAGGGCAATCATTCCGGTTCGGGCTGACTTTAGACCTTGAGACCTTTGACTTTCGATAGCTCCCGCGATAATTTACGGCCTTTCCATAAACGGGAGCTTTTTAATATGTCTATTACCGCCATCAGCCCGCTCGACGGGCGTTACGAATCGAAAGTGTCCGAGTTGCAGGATGCGTTTTCTGAATTTGCACTGGTCCGCGCCCGCGTGACCGTGGAAGTCCTTTGGCTCAAGGCGCTGTGCGCCGAAGCCGGAATTCCGGAGTGCCGCGCGCTATCGGCCGATGAGTCGGCGCAGCTCGACGACATTTTGTCCGGCTTCACGCCGGAAGAGGCCGAAAAGGTAAAAACCATTGAACGCACCACCAATCACGATGTGAAAGCGGTGGAGTATTACCTTAAGGAAAAGGTGGCGGGTACCTCGCTTGATGAGCTGGGCGAGTTCTGGCATTTCGCCTGCACCTCTGAGGATATCAATAATCTTTCCCACGCCATGATGCTTAAACAGGGCCGTGCGGCGCTCGCAACCGTTCAGCAGGAGCTGGTCGCTGATCTGACTGCGAAGGCCAAAGAGTGGAAAGCGATTCCGCTGCTGGCCCGTACGCATGGACAGACCGCGTCGCCGACCACCATCGGCAAAGAGCTGGCGGTTGTGGCGGATCGCCTGCGCAAAGCGGCCGCAAAGTTTCAGGGTGTGGAACTTCTCGGCAAGCTCAACGGAGCGGTGGGGAACTACAACGCGCACCTGAGTGCCTATCCGAGTGTCGACTGGCCTGCGCTCGCCGCCGGCGTGATCGAAGGCGATCTCGGCCTCAAACAGAATCCGTTCACCATTCAGATTGAGCCGCACGATTACATGGCGGAACTGTTCGACGCGCTGGCGCGCTTCAACACCATCGTGCTCGACTTCGACCGCGACATCTGGACCTACATCTCTTTCGCCTGCTTCAAGCAGAAAACCATTGAAGGAGAAGTGGGTTCGTCCACCATGCCGCATAAAGTCAATCCGATCGACTTCGAGAACTCCGAAGGCAACATGGGCCTGGCCAATGCGCTGTTGCGTCACATGTCCGAAAAGCTTCCGGTTTCGCGCATGCAGCGCGACCTGACCGACTCAACCGTCCTGCGCAATATGGGCGTTGCTTTCGGCTACGCGTTGCTCGCAACTCGCTCGACCCTGAAAGGGCTGAGCAAGCTAGAGCTCAACGAAGCCAAGCTCGCCGCCGATCTTGATAACGCGTGGGAAGTGCTGGCCGAGCCGATTCAGACCGTCATGCGTAAAGCGGGCATCGAAAAGCCCTACGAAAAACTCAAAGAGTTGACCCGCGGCAGAAAAATAGACCAGGCCGCTATCCATGACTTCATCAAAAGTCTGGAACTGGCCGATGACGATAAAGCCCGCCTGCTCAAAATGACCCCCGCGGCCTACATCGGTAGGGCCATCGCTATTGCGGAAGAACTGTAACCACAAAATGCACAAGGGTCACAAAACGGATCTTTTGTGTTTTTTGTGAATTCTGTGGTTAAAATTAAATGAAACCATCCATTCATGGCTTATTACCCGAGGAGCTGACTGCATTCTGCAAAGAGCAGGGTCAGTCCGCCTTCCGGGCGAAGCAGATTTTTGACTGGCTCTACGGCCAGATGGTTTCGTCGTTCGACGAAATGAAAAACCTGCCCGCGCCGCTGCGCGGCCTGCTAGCCGAGCACTACAGTTTCCAAGCATTGGAAAAACTGGAGGTGAGCGGCGTGAAGGGCGAAACGCAAAAACTTCTATTTCAACTCTCTGACAAGGAGATGATCGAAACGGTGATTATTCCGGCACCTCGGCGGAAGAAAAACACCGTCTGCATTTCCGGTCAGGTCGGCTGTCGCTTTGGTTGCGCCTTCTGCGCCAGCGGGCAGAAAGGCGTGATCCGCAACCTGACCGCTGGGGAAATCGTTGGTCAAGTGTTGGAGGTTTCCCGCCAGCTCGGCGGACGGCCCGACAACGTGGTGTTCATGGGCATCGGCGAACCGTTCGACAACTACGACGAAGTGATGCAGTCGGTTCGGATTTTGAATCATCCGGACGGGCTGAATATCGGCGCGCGTAAAATCACGGTCAGCACTTGCGGGGTGGTGCCGGGCATTGAGCGGTTTGCCGAGGAGGGGTTACAGGTGGAGCTGTCGGTTTCGCTGCATGCGCCGGACGAACAGACCCGGGCGAGCATTATGCCGGTCAACGAAACCTGGCCCATGACCGAATTGATGGATGCCTGCGCGGCCTACACCGAAAAGACCAACCGCATTATCACCTTTGAATACACATTAATCAAAGACCTCAACGATTCAGTGGAGCAGGCGCGCGAGCTGGTAAAGCTGCTGCGCCGCTTCCCCTGTCGGGTCAATCTGATTCCGCTCAGTCCGGTCGAGGAGTTTGACGGTGAGCGCCCTGAGTCCGAAACGATGCAGGCGTTTTTCCAAACCTTGGAAAACGCGCACATCAACACTACCTTGCGCGACTCTAAAGGCTCGAAGCTCAAAGCCGCCTGCGGCCAGCTCCGCTCACGCCACAGCTGATTTTTAAAACAAAACCCCCTCCCGGTGAGGGGAGAGGGTCGATCTGAGGAGCGAGTTGGCTTATTTGGGCAGTGGACAGGTTCCGCCAGCGCAATCGGTTTTTTCCGCAGAAGCTTTTTTGGCACAGGCTCCGGCTTCTTTAACAGCGCAGGCCTTTTCTGTCGCTTCTTTTGCGCAAGCTCCAGCGGCTTCTGTTTTACAGAACCCATCCGTGGTGCAACAGGTTCCGGCTTCTTTAATTGCACAGGCTTTTTCAGCACCGTAGGCTTTTGCGTCAGCCGGGGCTTTCGCCATTGCGAATACAGAAACGCTCAGGACGGAAACGACAACGAGTGTGATGATCTTCTTCATGTGATATCTCCTTTTTTATTTGTCTCTAAACATTACCCAGTAGCTCCTGTTTAGTCAACCTTATTCGGATTTAGTTCAATTAAACTTTTATAAGGAAAACCTGTTGACCGGGGTGGGGCGTAGTGACATAAAAGGGGACATATAAGAGCGAGGTGGAGCATGAATACATTGGAATCTAGGGCGGAAGAGTTGTTCGTTGGTTCGTATCACCATTCGCTTGATCCCAAGCGCCGGCTGATTATTCCCTCCACGTGGCGCTCAATGTTGGGCGAAACGCCCCGCCTCTACGTCCTGCCGCACCCGGACCGCAAATGCCTTTTCCTCTACACCCTGCAGGAGATGAACCGCCGTTTGATGACGTTGCGTGACGCCGCGGCGGTGGATGCAAACGATGAGCAGGCGGTTCGCGCCATCACCGCGTCGGCGGATGCGTTGGCCGTGGACGCGCAGGGGCGGGTCCGGATTAAGGATGAGCTGCTGGCTCATGCAGAGGTGAGCAGCAAGGTGGTGCTGGTCGGCACGATGACCCGCATGGAGCTGTGGAGCGAGGAACAGTTTGATATGGCGCTGCCGGCCGATTCGCAGCTGGCGGAGAACGCGTTTTTTGGAAGCTATTAGGAGGAAACAACCATGAGTATGAGCGGTATCGCAAAATATATGCACCTTTCGCAGGCGATCGACTTGAAACGAGAGAATGAGCGCTACCTACGACTGCCAGACGGACGGACCACTCGCACCATGCTGATGACCGAGAAACGGGCCGCAACATTTTCTGCGGCCTGTTCGCGGCGTGTGCTGGCCAGCGGTCTGATGGGTTAAGGGTTTTATGCATGTTCCTGTATTGCTGAGCGAAACGCTGGACCTGCTGGTAACCAATCCGGCGGGGATCTATATCGACGGCACACTCGGACGCGGCGGGCATGCGACAGAGATTTTAAAACGGCTGACCCCGGCGGGCCGGCTGATCGGGCTGGACAGGGACATAGAGGCCATTCAGCGAACGGAAGAGGTGTTGAAACCTTTTGGAGAGCAGGCACAGCGGCTGCACGGAAATTTTGCGGATATGAAAGAGCTTTGTGAACAGATCGGCGTGACGGAGGTGGACGGGGTGCTTCTCGACCTCGGCGTCAGCTCGCCGCAGCTCGATGTCGCGGAGCGCGGCTTCAGTTTCGGCAGGGACGGTCCGCTCGATATGCGCATGGACCAGACTCAGGGCCGCTCCGTCGCCGATTGGGTGAATGAAGAGGACGAACAGATTTTAGCAGATGTGATTTACCGCTTCGGAGAAGAACGCGACTCCCGCCGGATTGCGCGGGCGATTGTGAAGGCCAGAGAGGGCCAGCGGATCGAACGAACGCTGGAACTGGCTGAAATCGTTGAAAGAGCCAAGGGCGGGCGTCGCGGCCCAACCCATCCGGCAACCAAAACGTTTCAGGCGCTGCGGATGGCGGTCAATGCCGAACTCGAAAGTCTCGAGACGGGGCTGGAGGCCGGACTGGCCATGCTCAAAGAAGGCGGCCGCATGGCGGTCATCACCTTTCACAGTCTGGAAGACCGGATGGTGAAAGAATTTTTTAAACGCCACACCGTGAAGCGCG
>CAYVYL010000040.1:0-12532 GCA_964455665.1 uncultured Verrucomicrobiota bacterium | reverse complement strand
ACATTGTAGACGATGCCGCCGCCGGTGCCGCCCATGGTGTAGGCCGGACGGATGACAACGGGATAGCCGAGATCGGCCGCGACCTTTTCGGCGTCCTCCACGCTGTAGACCGCGGTGCTCTTCGCCATTTCAATGCCGAGCGTATCCATTGTTTTCTTAAATTCGATGCGGTCTTCGCCACGCTCGATGGCATCGAGCTTCACGCCGATTACTTCGACGCCGTATTTTTCAAGAATCCCATGTTTGGAAAGATTGAGGGAAAGGTTGAGCGCGGTCTGGCCTCCAAGGTTCGGAAGCAGCGCGTCGGGGCGCTCCTTAGCGATAATCCGTTCGAGGGTTTCGAGGTTGAGCGGCTCGATATAGGTGACATCGGCCATGCCGGGGTCGGTCATGATGGTGGCGGGGTTAGAGTTAACCAACACGATTTTATAGCCCAGTTCACGGAGTGCTTTACATGCCTGCGTTCCGGAATAATCAAATTCGCAAGCCTGTCCGATAATGATGGGGCCGGAGCCGATGATCAGGACGGTGTTGATATTGCTTAGTTTTGGCATATTCGTTCTCCTTAATTACGTTAGAAATAGATTGTGACCCGCAAAATCGGCGTCGCTGGTCGTATTCACTCCGAGACGGCGCAAACCCGCCTCATCCCCCGGCGAAGGAATGTGCGAAAGGTGCACCTCACATCCGCGAAGCTCGGGCAGTTTATCCATCGCCATCTGCGCAGAGGGATTCACCGCCGCACTGACGCTCAGTGCAATCAGCGTTTCTTCCAAGTCTAGGCTCGGCGATTTTCCGTTGAGTAGATCCTGCTTGAGGTGACAGACGGATTCGACGATGCTGGGACTCAACAGATGCATTTCGTCGGGCAGATCGGCAAGCACTTTGATTGCATTGAGCAGCATGGAAGAGGCCGCGTGCATCAGGGGCGAGTTGCAACCTGTAACCATCCGTCCGTCAGGCAACTGCAACGCGGCACCGCAGAAAACGCCATCGCGTCCTTTTTCGTTTTTCTGCGCTTTTTCTGCAGCTTTGCGGGCGGGGACAACCACGGCACGCGCTTCGGGTTCTGCGCCGACTTCTTTGAGGAGCAATTCCGCACGTTCGATCGTTTTTGCATCCGCACTTCCGAGAGCATATTCGCAGCGGTATCGGAAATAGCGACGAATGATTTCCTGAATGGAGGCTTCCCGGACCGCCTCGTCATCGATAATTGCAAAGCCGGCGCGATTCACACCCATATCCGTGGGCGATTGATAGATCGATTCCTGCCCAGTAATTCGTTCCAAAATCCGCTTAAGTACCGGAAAGATTTCGACGTCGCGGTTGTAATTCACCGATGCTTCGCCATGGGCTTCAAGGTGGAACGAGTCGACCATGTTGAAATCGCCGAGATCCGCCGTGGCGGCTTCGTAGGCGATATTGACCGGATGCTTCAGCGGCAGGTTCCAGATGGGAAAGGTCTCAAACTTGGAATAGCCCGAGGTAAGGCCACGCTTGTGATCGTGATAAAGCTGGCTCAGGCAGGTGCCCATCTTGCCACTACCCGGCCCGGGGGCAGAGACGACCACGATCGGCTTGGTGGTTTCAATGTAGGGGTTTGCGCCGTAGCCTTCGTCGCTGGCGATGACATCCACGTCGGTTGGATAGCCCTTCGTCGCTCGGTGGATATACGTTTTCACGCCGCGGCGATCCAAACGGTTTTTAAATTGAACTGCGGCGGGCTGTTCATTGAAGCGCGTAATAACCACGCCTGCAACGGAAAGCCCCCACTCACGCAGATCATCAATCAGACGGAGCATATCGGCATCGTAGGTGATCCCGAAATCGGCACGGACTTTTTTACGTTCGATATCGCCCGCATAGATACAGAGAATAATTTCGGCACGATCGCGCAGGCGTTGAAGCAGGCGAATTTTTACATTCGGGTCAAAGCCCGGCAGGATACGCGAGGCGTGATAGTCGAAAACCAGTTTCCCGCCAAACTCCAGATAGAGTTTGTTCTGAAATTTTTCTGCGCGCTTAACGATATATTCGCTTTGCTCATCCAGATAACGATCATTGTCAAAACCGATTTTATGCATCCTGCAAAACCCTCCGTGTTCGTTCGCCATCCATCGCATGCGTGAGAACGGATTTTAGTGCCACAAATAAAAATCTCAATCAAAACCCAGAACCGACTGTGCTTTTCCAACAATATTGGAAACATAATGACGGAATTTAGCGGAAATCCGGCAACGCTACAGCCGTGCGGGTCGATTTTAACCGCTTTGCGGGTATCGACCCGATTCTCGGCCCGGAAATAAAATCCGCTGGCGAAGTGATGGGGATGTGAAATCAATCCAAGCCTACCACGCCTAGGCAGGCTAAGCCTGTACAAAACTGTTTCCAGACATTGGAACCCGTAGAGCCAGTCCGAATTAGTCGCGAGCTAAAGGCCCATGAGGGCGAGGTAGGCTTCCCAGAGGCGGTAGCCGCCAAGGATCCAGGAAAAGGCGGCGAGCGCGAGATACGGGCCGTACGGGATTTTGCTAGAGAGCTCTTTTTTGTTCATGGCAATCAGAGCGACTCCAATGATCGTGCCAGCCAGCGCGGAGAAGAAAAGGACATAGAGCACAGCCTGCCAGCCAAGCAGCGCGCCGAGGCCGCCCATCAGTTTGACATCGCCGAAGCCCATGGCGTCCTTTTTGAACGCCATCTTGCCAAGCACGCCAATCAGCCAGAAGAGGCCGAAACCAACGGCTAGGCCGATCAGCGAATGCATTAACCCGCCCGTCCAATCGGACTGTCCATGCAGTTCAGGAACCAGAACGCTCAGGATCGGGAAGACGATCATGCCGCCGATGCTGACGCGGTCAGGAATCCACATTTCCTCCAGATCGACAAAGGTGGCCAGCAGTAGGCCAAAGACGGCTAAACAGTAAACCGGCGTAACCCACGAAAAGCCGTAAATCAAATAGAGCGTCAGGAAAAAGAGGCCGGTCATGAGTTCAACCACCGGATAGCCGACCGAGATCGGCAGTTTGCACTTACGGCATTTGCCGCCGAGAGCAAGCCAGCCGAATACGGGGATGTTGTCGTACCACTTGATACGGGTATCGCATTTCGGGCAGGTGGACGGCGGGTGAGACAGTGAGATTTCGGCGGGGATGCGGTAGATGCAGACGTTGAGAAAACTGCCAAAGCAGAGGCCGAGAACCAACGTGACAAATGCAAAGTAGATTTCTATGAATGTCATGGTTTGGAAGATACAGGATGCCGTGTGTATTAACCACGAAATACACCAACCACACGAAAAAAATGGAATTGCCCACGAATCACTCGAATCAACACGAATAAAAAAGTCCTGATTCGTGAAAATTTGTGCAGATTCGTGGGAAAAATATACTCCTATTTAGCTGTCGGCGAATCTAGTTTGCGCACATACGGATTATTTCCCGTAAACAGCGGCTTCGAGGGCCGCGCGCATCGCGCCGACATCCGGTTGAATTCCTGTCCAGATTTCAAATGCTTTGGCGCCTTGATGAAGCAGCATACCGAGGCCGTTGGCAACCAAAGCCCCTTGCGATTTGGCGACGCCCAGCAATGCGGTTTCCGGATACATGTAAATCAGGTCGAACACGCGCTGCCCCTCCCGGAACGCCTCCGGCGGCATCAAGGACGGATCGTCTTTTTTCATGCCGATCGGAGAGGCATGAATCACTAAATCAGCTTCACGGCAGGAGGTTGCGCCTCCACCCACAGATTGAATAACTTCTACGTCTGGAGTCCGTTCAGAAATTTCAGCGGCCAGGTTGGCGACGCGTTCCGCGGCGACATCGGCCAAGATCACGGACTTGGCGCCGTCGAGGGCGACCATCAGCGCAACGGCCCGCCCCGCTCCGCCGCAGCCGAGCACGAAAACAGAATCACCTTCCGCGGTTTTTCCGAAAGCTTCTTCTAATGCTTTCAGGCAGCCATAGCCGTCGGTGTTATGACCGACCAGACCGTCCTCTGTAAATTCAACGGTGTTCACTGCGCCGAGAATTTGAGCGCTTTTATCAAGAACCTCTAGACCCTGAAAAGCCACCTCTTTGAGCGGGATGGTGAGGTTGACGCCGGCAACCCCTTCGGCGGGAAACTGCGCGAGGCGCTCCATCAAATCGTCCGGCGCAACATCGAGCTTGCCGTATTCATACTCTCCATTGAGCCCCAGCGCCTTGATGGAGGCGTTGTGCATGACAGGCGAAAGGGTATGGCCGATCGGATGGCCGAGTACTGCGAGCTTCTTCATTTTATTTCCCTGCAATGCGGTTGAGGCCGGCGATGACGGCGCGCACGGCGGCCTGGTCAATGTTGGAGTCGGATCCGACGCCAAAGACCACGCCGTTGTCTTTCAGCTTCAGCGGCACGTAGGCTAGCGCCTGCGCATCGGCGCCTTTGCCGACGGCCTGCTCATGGTAGTCGTCCACGCTGAAGTCAATGTCAACCAGCGTATTCATCGCGTTGACGAAGGCGGAGATGGGCCCGTTGCCATCCGCGACGGCAGTTTTTTCCTCGCCGGTGATCATGACTTTGACTTCGCCGTGGATAAAGGTCGGATCTTGATCGTCCGGACGCGGCCAGTAAGCGACCAGCTGATACGGGCCCTCGGGCTCAACAAACTTTTTCTGGAAGATGGTGTGCACCTCGGCGGCGCTCAGTTCGCGAGAAACTTCTTCGCTATAGGCCTGCACTTCTTCGCGCAACTGCGGCTGCATGGCTTTGGGCACTTGGATTCCGTAGTCCTGCTCCAGAACCCAGGCGATGCCGCCTTTGCCGGACTGCGAGTTGATGCGGATCAGCCGCTCGAAGCTCCGGCCCAGATCGGCGGGGTCAATGTGCAGGTATGGCACTTTCCACCGCATACCGAAAATTTCAGCCGCTTTGTCTAGGCGGTGCATCCCTTTGCTGATGGCATCCTGATGCGAACCGGAAAATGCCGTAAAGGCGTACTCGCCGGCATAGGGCTGGCGGTAGTACACCGACATGCCGGTCAGACGCTCAACGGTCTCGACCACTTTCTCCATATCGGAGAAGTCCAGGCCCGTTTCGATGCCGCGGGAGAACAGGTTGCCGGCAACGGTGACCAGGTCGACGTTGCCGGTACGTTCGCCATGCCCGAACAGGGTGCCTTCCACCCGGTCCGCGCCGGCCATCAGCGCCAGCTCGGTGGCGGCGACCGCCATGCCTTGGTCATTGTGCGAGTGCAGAGAAATCTGAACCGAATCGCGGTTTGGAAACTGCGCGCAGAACCATTCGATCATGTCGGCATAATGGTTGGGCGGACGTCGTTCCACCGTCGCCGGCAGATTCAGGATCAGCGGCTTTTCGGGTGTCGCTTTGCCCCATGCATCATAGACGGCCTGACACAGCTCCAGACAAAATTCCAAATCGGTATCGGTAAACTCCTCGGGAGAGAACTCGTAACGGATGTCGCTTTCGGGCATGGCATCGGCCAGCTCGCGAATCTGACGGGTTGCGGCCACCGCAGCCTTCAGCGTGCCCTGCCGGTCCATTCCGAACACCTGCTTCATGTGCAAGTCGGACGAGGCGATATACGCGTGTACGATTCCTTTTTTAACGCCTTTAAAAGCCTCAAAGGTTCGTTCGATCAGGTGCGGCCGGCACTGGGTCAGCCCCATGATGAAAACATCGTCGGGGACGTGCCCGTCCTCGATCAGACACCGGAAAAAGTCAAAGTCGTCCTGACTGGCAGACGGAAAGCCTGCTTCAATCTGTTTAAAGCCGATGCTGCACAGCAGCTGGAAATACTCGAGCTTTTGATCGGGCGTCATCGGGTTCGGCAGCGCCTGATTTCCATCACGCAAATCGACAGAACACCAAGCGGGACTTTCCGTCAGTGTTCGTGAGGGCCACTGGCGGGCCGGCAGGTCAACCGACACGGGCACTTTATATTTCGGTGTATTCATGGCTCATTCCTTACTGTTTTTTCTTTTTAAAACCCATCCTCAAAACAAAAAAACCTCTCCGTTGTGCGGAGAGGTTCAGCGAAATCTTCTGATGAATCAGATCAACAAGCGCAAAACTCCCGCAGGGTCATCCCAGCGAGGTTAAGGCGTTCTAGTTTGTTGAATGTGTTTTTCATAATCATCGGCAAAATGGTAAGCGGCGAGTTCAGGTTTGTCAACCTTCTCCATCCGGAGCGGAGTCGAGCAGCAGATGCGGATAGAGCTTCTGAACAAAATCGATGATCTCCTGCTTGTATTCTTCGGACTCATTGTCGAGGCGCTGTCCGGACACCGCAATATAGGCCCAGCGATGGGCCACGCTGTGAACGACTCGGTCCCATGCCAGCCAAAACATACGCCAGTAATGGCTGGGGGTTTCCCTGTTCTGCCCGACAAACCAGTATGCGTAATAGCCGTAGTAGGTTTTCATCTCGCTGTCTTCATCCTGATAGTGGCGTTCCATCTTGATAATATCTACTTCGAGCGGTTTGCGCCCCTCCAGCGGAATTTTAAGCCGTTCTGATCCCATGAGCTTGTTTCCCTGACCGACCAGACAGCGCTGCGGGCGGTGAATACTGTCGCGCTCCTTTCCGGAAAGCACAATGGAGACGAATACGCGATCTGCCGCACTGTTTGTGTAGATGGATTTGCGGAACTCTGTATCGTGCGGCAACGCCTCATATTCCGCATAACTCATCGTAAAGAGTTTTTCGCCAGTTTCCGGGTCGATGTCGGGAAGTTCGAGCTCGCTAACGCGGTACTGTTTCGGGTTGTCGCTATCGTGGCTATAACGCAGTTCGTCGCCAACCCACTCATCAATCTGAGGCGGGAGGTCCATACGCACCCCCGCCTGGTCGTTCAGGGCGACATCCACCGTAAAAGCCAGCGCCAGCGCCATCAGCGCCATTAAACCAATCAAAATCAGGTGCGGAGTGAATGAGCGGATTTCCATTTTTCCTTTACCTCCTTAAAATCAAGATTCAACAGGCTGCCGACAATAACCATTGCCGTAATCGCTGCAGTGAAGAGAATATAGCCTGAGTAGTCATGGTACAGACCCAGCGCCGGTTTGGGGCCCAAAGCCTCGGAAACCACCGCAATGGTCACGATACGCGAAATATTCCCGATCACCGCCAACGGAATGGATGCCAGGAAAAGGATCCATTTTTTGATAAATGTTTTCTGGGTTAAATAGGCGTAAACCGCCGTCAATGCGGTCATGGCCAGCAGAGATCTCAAACCGGAACACGGGTCGGCGACATCCATTCCGGTCGGCATGGAAGGGATAATAATGGCTGTCCCTGAACGAATGGCTTCGATCCCGAACCCGTTCAGCATGCCCACAGAAAGCTTGGTGGAAAACATACGCAATGGAAAAGCGATGACGTCCAGAAAGTTCAGCGGAATACAGAAGGCCAGATAGGAACAGGGAAAGATTATTTTTTTTGCCAACTGCCACCCGAACAGATAAAACGGGACGCCCCAGATCAACAACACCAGGCTACCCAGTGAAAGACGTGTTTGCTGCATTTTCGCACCCAACCAGTGAATCAGAAGGGCAAGAATCACAACGACCAACCCGCGCCAGTCAACGCTGGTCTCAACCGAGAAAATTTCTTTGCGCTTGTACCAGATCACCCCGAGGCTAACAAAGGGAATAAAATAGCCATGAGAATAGTCGGCACCGAAAGAAATGGTGTCGCGCCAGCGGGCGAACATCCACAGGAATGCCGACCGGCTGTTCACATTTCCAACGGTGTTCCCCAGCAGGTGGAACAGCACAAACAGCATGCCGATAATCAAAGAGAACATCCCAATCTGAATCAGCTCATCCCTCGACAAAGCGCCCAACCGCCAGCGTTCGTTCCACACTTTAATTGATGTTTTATTCTGCATTTTAAACTACCCAAGCCGACTTAAATAATACTCTATGACCCGTTAAATCAACAGAGTTTTTATCCGGCTGATACTTGCTGACGGATCCATTCGTACGTCTTTTTCATCCCCTCACACAACGGCTGGCGGGGAGCCCACCCCAATGCATCTTTGATTCGTGTGTTATCCGAATTCCGACCGCGAACGCCCAGGGGCCCGGGAATATGCTGTATGTTTATTTTCTTTCCGGAAATTTCTGCGGTCATCGCTACTAATTCATTGATTGAAACTCTCTCGTCCGACCCGATGTTCACAGGCCCTGAAAAATCGGATCCCATTAACCGGCGAACTCCATCCAAACATTCGTCGATGTACAGGAAAGACCGGGTCTGCTCTCCATCCCCCCAAATTTCAATTTCCCCGTCATCTTCAGCCTCAGCTACTTTCCGGCAAACTGCCGCTGGAGCCTTTTCTCTTCCACCGCACCAAGCTCCCTCCGGTCCGAAAATATTATGGAAACGAGCCACATGAACTTTGATATCGCAGTTGCGCTGATATGCAAAATAGAGTCGCTCTGAAAAAAGTTTCTCCCACCCATAATCACTGTCGGGATCTGCAGGATATGCCGACTCTTCTTTCAGCCCCATCTGATCCGGATCGACCTGAATCCCCTGAGGGTAGACGCATGCAGACGATGAATAAAATATGCGGGGAACCTGCTGTAGAGCGGCGGCTTCCAACACGTTCAAATTACAAAGCGCTGAATTATGCATGACCTGCGCGTCGTGCTCCCCTGTAAAGATGTACCCCGCCCCACCCATGTCGGCAGCCAGCTGATAAACCTCGTCGAACGTTCTGTCCAGCACGTTGTTAGCCACACGGGGATCCCGAAGGTCGCCGACCACAAACTCATCCGCAGAGGACTCAGAAAACTCATGTTTCTTTATATCGACGCCGCGAACCCAAAAGCCCTCTGCTTTAAGTCGTTTGACCAAATGGCCCCCGATAAATCCACCGGCTCCACACACTAATACATGTTTCATTTTATTCCTCTCCAAGTCTCTGTTTCAACCATTGGATATTTCGGCTTACTGTTGCATTTGAACGATTCAGTTTTCGAGCATAAAGAAAAGTTTCCAACGCCTCGTCGTAAAGCCCGGCCTTGCGCAATTCGATGCCGAGCTTACGCCAATAAAAATCGTTGAACCGTTTATAGGCGGCGGCCTGTCTTAAAGCGTCCAACCCCGCCTCGCAATTCCCAGCCGCCAGCTCAGCGCGGCCGAGGCCGTAAACGACCTCTTCTTTTTTCGAGTTGTAGCGATAAGCTGCGGCGAAGGTATCCCGTTCGAGCGCGGCCCACTCCGCTTTTTTCACAGGATCCAGTGCCTGATAGCGATAATAGCTGTAGACCTGCCCAAGCCCAAGATGCGCCATCCAGTTTTGGGGATCCACAGCGATACTTACCGTATAGAACTTTTCAGCGCGGGAACGATCCTGCTCTAATCGATATTTGTCGCCCCAGACCTGAAGCGTGGCCGAGCTCATCGACTGAAGCGCACACAGCGCGGCAACCATCATACACACCGCGAATATCCAATGACCCCACAGGCTGTGCTTTTTCGGCTCGGCGTCAGACCGCATCACCGGCGCAACGGCACATCCTGCTAGCAGCGCCAACATCAGCGCATTGGGAAAAATGCGAAGTTCAAAATCAAACAAGCCGTGAACGAGTGTTCCCGCCAGTGCGGCGAGCAGTGCGGCGGCGGGGAGCGCATGATACAAGCGCGGCGATGTTTTGATCAACCGGATCAGTGAGATGAAAATACTCACCACCGCCCAGATAAATAGACCGGTTCCAATCAGCCCGTATTCTGTTATTAATTCGATCGGCTCATTGTGCGGGTGCACGGTCTCCACTCGGACAGTCTGCAATCGAGTGCGATACTCAGGGAAAACCTGACCATAATTCCCGGGTCCGAAACCTGTCAGCGGACGGTCCATAAACATGACGGATGCGTCCGCCCAAGTCATGGGGCGGAAATCCAAAGAAATGACTTTCTCCCAATCCCCTTCTGAGGCGACAGCCAGAACTTTGACTACCGGTTGCATGCGATCACGAAACATCGAAGAGCCGGCCCAGAGGCCGCCGATTGCGGCAATGACAAATAACGGCACCGCGACCAGCGCGACCAGGAACGCTCGGCGGCTTTTGCGCAACATAAGCAGGAGCATCAAGACGCCGGTCGCAGCGACCGCACCCAGCAGACCGGCTCGTGACTGAGTTCGGTAAATCAGCAGACCGAAAACAGGGAGGGCATACCCAAAACAAATACGCCAGAACCAACCGAACTGAGGGATAAACAGGAATACCAAACAAAAGGGAATCCACATCTGGAACAGGTGCGCAATATGATTAGGACAGATGTAGGTTCCGCCAAGACGCTCGCCGTAATTCGTATAGCGCTCCGTGCCGAACAGCATCTCGGGATTGATTTTGTGCTGAACCAAACTGTAAAGCGCGACCAGCAGCAGACAGAAAAAAATGGCTGTCCAGACCGTCTTGCGGCGCGGAAACCGTGAAAGAATATTGGCCGAAGCCCAGTATACTCCCAGATAACACCCGAACCGCAATACGCTGATTCTGGCTTCATACGGCACGGTGGAGAACGGAATCATCACGGCACTGTAGAACCAGAAGAGAAGCAACAAGATTCCTCCGGGAGGAACCCTGTTGCCGGAAATCAGAGATCGGCCCCGAAGGGTCGGGATGCCTTCGGCAAAGTCAGAAGTCAGTCCGGCAATCTCCGCGTCTTGATCTGTGGCTGCTGATTTCTGACTGCCGATGTCTGACCTCTGGCGAGGGCGCAACGCGCCAACCGCCCACGCCGTCAGAGCGGCATAAACCAGCACAATCAGCGGCGGGAGAAACGTCATCTTATCCTCCCACAGCCCGTACAGGGTGAACGATGCACCCAGGGCGAGGAGAATAGAGCCCATTATAAACTTTTCAATACGGTTCATTTTTTCAGTCGTTGGAAACCAATTTTTTCACACGAAGATAACGAAGAGAAGAGCCATCCCGGCTCTGGGTATTAGACGTACTGCTTGAAGTACTTTATCGGCGGCTTCAAACCGTCGATCAACGGGACGGAAGGCTAATACGCTCCGCTACCGAACAAAACGGTCCGAACCGTTCGTGCAATAATTACAAGATCCAGCCAGGCAGACCAGTTGGTTACGTAATACGTATCCCAGCGGTTCATGCCGTCCGTCCCGCTATCGCTCCGCCCGGACACCTGCCACAGGCCTGTAACTCCGGGACGGACCTTTACTCTCAAGCGCTGCGTACGGACTTTCAACTCCTCGTGATGATATTGAGGGAGCGGGCGCGGGCCGACTAGGGCCATCGTTCCGATCAATACGCACCAAAACTGTGGGATCTCGTCCAGCGAAGTTTTCCGCAAGAGTTTTCCAACCCATGTGATGCGGGGATCCTTTTTCAGTTTATAATGCTGTTCCCACTCCGCCTTGAGCTCTGGGTCTGCGGCAAGCTTCTTACGAAGCACCGTTTCTGCATCGGGAACCATCGTCCGCAACTTATAGATCTTAAACCGCCTGTTGTTCCTCCCGATCCGCTCCTGCGCGTATACCGGCGAATGAAAGTCCTGCAGCCAGACCAACAACATAAACAAAAGACAAATCGGCCCCCATAGAGGCAGCGTAAGGACCGTCAGTATCCGTTCAACAAAAGTTTTGGAAAACTGGGCTAACGGGTTAAGCAGGTTACGCCGGATTTCCAAGGCGAGAATTCCCTGAAGGTCACAGGGCCTAACCCACAGAGACGGAGCGTCCTGCAGGTCGGGAACCAGCAAGATGGTTTGGTATATCTGCAGGGGCCCTTCCAGCAAATTGATCAGTTCATGGCGGCTCAAATTAGGCAGGGCCACCACAGCTACCGGAGCGCGGCGAGTTGTGTTGTGCAAACCACCCAGAACGGGTAACCCGCCGGCAATTTCGCCCTGCTTATAATCGTTACTAAGCGCCGCCTGAGGCACAAAGCCTAGGAATCGATCCTTGCGCAGCACTTCAGAAACCAATGGTAACGATTGCCGATCACCGTAAATCACCGTCGGAATACCCCACAGGTTCAGTGCGGACAAAACAGATTTAACCATCACCCGACCCAAGGGCACGAGCACCGCAGCAATAACATAGGATGCAAGAAAAGTAATTCGGCTTTCTCCCCCGCTCATTTGATCCCCGAGAAAAAGAACAACCGTTGCGCCTGCGAACAGCGTCAGTAATAACAGCTCGATACGGCGCAACTCCTCCACCGCGCCCAGCCCCCAGCCGGGAACCAGACGCACCATCCAGGTGCCAACGCACCATACAGGAAGCAACAGCAGCATCCGCGCCACCTGTACGGGCACACCATGCCACCAGAGCAAAAGCCAGTCCCCGGCAAAAATGGCGAGGGTCAGCATCAGCCCGTCACTGATGTTCAGCATCAGCGCGTCAGCCAAACGGCGACGCAAAAACGGATGGGTACGGTGAGTATCCGCATCGAGAGTTATACCTTCATTAAATGGAGTCATAAGTTCGGAGTTCAGAGTTCGGGATTCGGGATTCGGGATTCGGGATTCGGGATTCGGGATTCGGGATTCGGG
>CAYVYL010000039.1:2192-12702 GCA_964455665.1 uncultured Verrucomicrobiota bacterium | reverse complement strand
CATCGATCGCGATTTTCCAATGATTGGAACGTTTCTACACCTTTTTTCCGACCCTTGGAAAAGTAATCACCTTCTTTTTCCGACCGTTGCCGTTTCTTCCAGTCACTTCTTTTAAATACAAAAGCACTCTCGCCTTTAGCTCGGGTGGAAAGAAAAGGGATCAGCTCATGTTTCAAGACCCAGTTGACGAAGACCGAGATCCAAGTGCATAAACGGTTCATGAAACTGAAAGAACTGGCAGAGAAATGCGGGAAGAGTGTGCCGTTCATTATGACGACGCAGAAGAGTTTCGGATTGCCAGCGAACAAGACGTACTCGGAGGGTTACGCCGTGCTGATTAGTAAGCTGATTTGGCTGCGCATCGCCTCTATACCGAAAAAGGAGATCGTCTCTCTGCTCTCCCGTGAACGTAAGTTGCTCGAACTGCTGAAGGCGGACAGCCACACGCCAACGCCAATGTGGTTTGAGGATCTCTGCGCGGCCAAGTTCGGCCCGAAACGTCTGTTGCTGTCCGGCTACGACTTAGGCCATCGCGACGGGGTTCAAACCGGACTGGATTTTTCCGAACGTGATAGTGAGCTGTTTGCCTCGTCCGAAATGGGCGATGACGCACTCCGCGCCTTAAAGCTCTGCATGGAATCGCAGCACGCTATCCTCGCCCGCCTTCGCCAGGAAATCCCCGTCCTCTCCAGTGCCCTGAAGTGGGCTCGCCGAGTCAGCACTAACCGCGAACTTCGTTAAATCCATCGCTTAGCGATTGTAGTATCTCACGTGCTCGTTCAAACTTCCCCTGATGAAATTTCGCCAACTGCTGTGCAATAGGCTTGGAAGTTTGGCTCTGCGTTTCGATCCGTAGGATTTCCAATAATTCGCCAACCGATTCTCCTCCGAGAATTTTTCCGATGTCCCTCCCTGCAATGCGGGCAACGGCTTTCTCAAGATCACCGTCCACAAGCTCCATCACGTCGCTATCACGACCGCCCGATCGCAGTCGCTTTCGCCCTGTCACATCCAGATAGTTTTCCAGCACAAACTGAATGTCTCCCGTATCTTTCTTGCGCCGAACATCAGGACGGTCATGAACAGAAAACATCTTCAAGTAAATCATGGCGCAAGGTGATATGACCCGAAGTTCTAACCCATCCACCGTGATAACTATCGCGTGCTCATAGGCTTCCTGAATCCCGCAGATGCTCCAAGGGCTGTCGTCTTGCGGCCAAGTGATCGTCTTTCCATCATCGGATAAGCTCCCGAATGGAAGCAGATCCACCTCCTGCCCGTTGGTGTCATACATTTTTTCAGGATGCTCCGGGCCGTCTTCACGAAAACCCATGTCCTTGAGCCTTACACAGGTTGCATTAAAGTCGTCCCACGAGGTCATCTGGACACAGATATCAATATCCATCGTAGCGCGGGGAGCCACAATGTTGTGGATATGGTCGAAAATCAGGTCTCGCGCAAATGCTCCCAGCAACACAACGGGCATGGAGCCGACAGCAGAATAAATCCGTTTTAGGGTCTCTACCTTGGCGGGATTAATGGGATTCGATAATTCGACGTAAGTAACGGTCATAAATCCTCGTTGCCGTTTCGGCATTTCGGTCATCGGAAGAACAGATCAAATCGGCATAAACAAGCAATGGGTGTACACAACCCCGCGCCCCCTCTGTCTTCAGGAATGGCTCAACAAACTCGATGTTTCCTCCGGAAGAAACTTGATGGAGGTTGCCATCCACCACAAGGTCATAGAGTGGCTTGTCGGTGTAGAGGGTGAGTTTCTGCGGACGTAAAAATCCATCCGTAAGCATAGCGCCCGCTGGTTCACCGCCCCAAAGAAATCCTTCATTCTCTGGGTGACGATTGTGCCACCAAGAAACCGTGCCAGTCTCAAAGTTTTGCTTCTTCACCTTAAAACGGTAATCCATATAGCCATGCATCCATCGATCAAGCAATTCCTTGCGATTTGCCAACCGTTTGCGCTGTCCGTCCATGAACAGAAACCCCTGGTCCTTCATTTCGGACAACAGCTCGGAAACACTTCCCGTTGAAATACAGGCGTTATAGGCCAACTCACGCACAGGAGTATTGAACTGGTCATTATCCCTATCCTCATCAAGTCTTAGATCGGTTAATAACGCATAGACCAACCGGATGCCCGACTTTTTGAACAATTTACCCCTACTTCCCTCGAAGGTGGAAGCTGATCGCAATCTTTCAATATAATCTTCCCTTACGCCCACAATCTCGCGGTCATACAGCTCTACCGGATCAACCTTTAAAAGTCCGCATAGTTTAAGCAGCTGCGCGCCCCGCGGATCGCTACCCGCCACCCACTTATGAACGGTCTGGCGACTGACTCCCAACCGGTCAGCCAGTTCGCTTTTTGCAATCCCCCGCTTATCGCATAGGACATCTAGTTTTGCACCGTTCCAACTCATCTCAAAACACCTTCAACTAATGATTGTCGCGTTAATTATTATTTACAACACCCTGTAATTGATTGTTTACACATTTCGCATACTAGACTGCAAGAAAAACTACACTAAATATTAGACAAGAACTGACGCAAACAACTTATATGTAAGGCATATACAATGATAAGACGACGCATTCAACAAGACGTCCCCAACATGCAAAATGTTCATGTTTTTATCCTGTTCACTTTTTATGAACAATTCCAAAACCTGAACAAACTGGCTCCAGTGAGGCGTCGTCCCACAAATCCGGCAGATGTCGGGCGATCTGGGGCAGCGATGACAAAAGCGATAAATGCACGACGCTCTCCGTGCTCTCAAGCTCTGCATGGAATCTCAAAAAACTGGTGATCTGCAGGGCAGAGCGTGGGGAGAAAGATGAAAGATGAATCAGAAATATGAAAATGGGCGATAACGCCGTGGGGAAGAAAAAGAAATGAATCTGAAAACGCTAGCGGGAAAATGCCGGGTTTCAATTTACTAAATACCCGGAACCCGTTATATAACTCGCTTGGGTCGCACAGAGCAGACGCGCAAGGGGGAGAGTCAGATGGCCAGCAGAAAAAAACAGTTTCAAAGCCGGGGATCGAACTTTGGCCGGAATGATGATTCGACCCGGATGAATAAGCATTCCGCCGGGGACACCGCGCTGATCAAGGAGGAGTCCGAGCTCGATGATCTGCTCGATCAAGTGAAAGACCCTCTGCTGCTTATCCTCGACTGCGTTCAGGATCCCCATAACCTCGGGGCGTGCCTGCGGTCCGCCAACGGGGCCGGCGTCGATGCGGTGATTATTCCGAAGGACCGGGCGGCACCGGTCACAGACACCGCAATTGCGATCAGCTGCGGCGGCGCATCGCACACCCCCATTTTCCGCGTCACCAACCTGGTGCGCTGCATGGAGCATCTGAAAACGCGCGGCATCTGGATTGCCGGCACGTCGGATCACAAAGGCAGCCAGGATCTGTATGAAACCGATCTGACCGGCCCGCTGGCGCTGGTGATGGGCTCCGAGGGCAAAGGCCTGCGCCGCTTAACGATGGAAAACTGCGATTATCTGCTGTCGATTCCCATGACGGGTTTTGTGGAATGCCTCAATGTATCGGTCGCCACCGGCGTCAGCCTGTTCGAAATTGTCCGTCAGCGGAAAGCGAAGAAAGCCAGCGCGTAGCGACGGCTATTTTTGACCGCTAATTACCTAGCGCGGCAAAGCCGCAACCAAAAAGTTTCGACAAAATTATGGATAACCCCGAGCGATAGCGACGGATAATTTTCGGAGAAAATAACGTAGTGGTTCAAATCATTTTTTAAATGCAGATCATTGGAAAAGCTCAAATGCGCCTCCCCTTCGTGAACTTCGCGACCTTCTGTTAAAAATATTATTCAGGTCAATTTGTGTTTTGCAAAATCATGGACAGCAAAATCATTTTTTAAATGCAGTAAATCTGCCGAAGGCACCGCAACCGCCTTCCACGGAAACCTCTTCATCATTTTGTTATCAATCATTCTGTCGAAAACAGCCCCTGTTTAATTGCTAAAAATATTATCCTGCCATCCGTGGGACCGCTTCCGCCTTCGTGAACTTCCTCCTTCGCCAAGGCTACGGCGGGACAAGACGGCGCGACAGGCTGCCATCCGTGGTAAAAAATCTTCCAATGCTTGGAACCCCTTGGACCCCCTTCGTGACCATTATAATGCACAACATGTTTATTATAAACGCCTTATAATTTTTATTGTCTAACAAACTCCTCCAACCCGCGAATACGCTGTAATAAAAAAATCCCGTCAAACGGTTTTTGTAATAGAAAATCCATGTCCATAATAAAAATATGAACGTGTCAACCGACAATCCCCTCGGGAACGCCCCCGGGGCGATCCATAATAAAAAACAGCTGTAAACGACTGAAAATAATAATAAATTTGGCTACGTAATAAAAATCCGGCATCGACAAGCCGCTGTATCCAAAACATCTTCGTCCAGCACTGGGGCGAGGCTTCCCGGTTAAAAAGTGTAACCGATTTACCGTTTGCTGCTCTTTCGCGGTGGTACCAATCGCTTGTAGGGCAACGGGCAAAAACTGTTATCGGATAACATTCTCATGTTGGTGTGCGGTCAATCTAGCGTAGCGGGCAGATTTCGTAATAAAAAGTTGACAAATAGTGCCGTTTATAACTATTTATATATAAAAGTTATTACGAACCGTTTTAATAAGGGGGTTATTTTATGAACCCAATTGGCTACAAATGGCTTATAGACACACTGTCGCTGGATGTTGTTCCCCATCACTGCGCCTCCTTCCTTTCCGATAAGAGCGCGCATCGGCACGTTGAAAAAAGCGACGGCTCTACCGAAGAGTATTACCCGAAGGGGAAGGCCTGTGAAAATTCGGCTTGCGGCCACCTCGAATTCGCAGTGAAGAACGAGGGAATCAATCTGGCCATTCTAAAGGCCTGCTTCAAGCAGATCGATGCCACCGAATTAACCGCCCACATCCTCCGCAAACCGACCGGCCAGTACGTCCGTAAACTCTGGTATCTCTACGAAGCTCTCACCGACAAAACACTGGAAATCCCTGATCTAAGTCAGGGAAACTATGTTGATCTGCTTGAACCGGAAAAATATTTCACCGCCGAGCCGGTTCCACAGCAAAGACAGCGGATCAAGATGAATCTGCCGGGTGACATCAATTTCTGCCCGCAACTGCGCCGCACAGAAATCATCAAGAATTTTGAGAAAAAAGCGCTCAACATCCGGTGCAGCGAAATTCTGGCGGGCTATAATGAACAGCTGGCCGCAAGGGCGGTTAATCAGCTTTATCTGGGAGAAACCAAATCTTCATTTCAGATTGAAAAGGAAGAGCTTCCTGCAGATCGCAATGTGCGGTTCAAACAGATTCTGACACAGGCGGGCGCAGAGCAATACCTGAACGATGAAGGCCTTCAAAAGCTGCATCGTCAGATCATTACGGATGCACGATTCCAGACAGATGGTTACAGATCCACCCAGGAATATGTCGGCAGCACCACATTCCACGGCGATGAAATCCATTTTATTCCGCCTCGGCCGCAAGACATCAACGCGTTAATGGATTCTTTCTTCAAATGCGGAGAGCGAATTTTATCATCGGGCATGCATGCGGTGGCCGCCGCAGCAACCCTTTCATTCGCCTTTGTATATTTACACCCGTTCAAAGATGGCAACGGACGAATGCACCGCTTTTTGATTCACCATGTTCTTGCCAAAAAAGGGTTTACTCCGTCCGGAATCATTTTCCCGGTCTCCGCCGTTATGTTACGCGACCTCAAAACCTATCTGGCGGTTTTGAACACATTTTCGGCGCCGCTGATGGAGCATCTCCGGTTCCGTCAGAAACCCGACGGCCACATAAACGTTCAGAATGAGACGTCAGACTATTATCGCTACATAGACCTGACCGCCTCTGTAGAGTTTCTTTTCGGGTTAATCGAGCAGACGCTCGATAACGACCTTGTTCAGGAACTCAATTTTCTCAAGCACTACGATCAGGCAAAACAGGAGTTAACTCAACTTGTTGACGGGTTGCCTGATAAAGACATCAGCCGTTTCATCATGTTCTGCCGCCAAAACAACTGGCGGATCGGCACAGAAAAACGAGATAAATTTTTCTCAGAACTGACGGATCTGGAAATCGAGCAGATGCAGAATGCAACCCGCACAGCCTTTGAAGAGAGCTGAGGAAGTCCCGCCCACCTAGGATAAATAAATATTACTCAGGTTGCCCTCCGTGGGACCGCAACCGCCTTCCACGGAAACCTCTTCATCATTTTGTTATCAATCATTCTGTCGAAAACAGCCCCTGTTTAATTGCTAAAAATATTATCCTGCCATCCGTGTATGAACCGTTCCCTATTGGTCTCTATTTCCTTACGGAAATTATTTTTCCGCTTCGCTCCAAAGTTGTGTGTTCTGTGTATTCTGTGGTAAAAAATCCTCCACCCCAGCTGTTTTTGACCGCTAATTACGCGAATGGGTAACCAATCTTCCGCCCCTTGGAACTTTCCGTGTTTTTCGTGTTTTTCGTGGTAAAAAATATTCCACCCCTTGGACCCCCTTCGTGACCTTCTGTTAAAATATTATCCAGCCATCCGTGGGACCGCTCTGCCATCCGTGGTAAAAAATATTCCACCCCTTGGACCCCCTTCGTGAACTTCGTGACCTTCTGTTAAAAATATTGTTCAGGTTGATTCTGTATTTTTACAAAATCATGGACGGCTCGGAGAGCCCTTCGACGATGCTCAGGATAGACCATCCCTACCCCATTTTTTCCAAAGCTTGGAACTTTTTGTGGCTTTTCGTGTTTTTCGTGGCCAATAAGGAGTGGCAACCCTTGGAAAAAGTGCTTTTGAGCCCCTACGGGATTGCCCCGCCCCGCCTGTGCGTGGTATCAAGTCCGGATGTATTTGAAATCTGTAGATATTGTCGGGTTTAAGAGTTTCGCAGAAAAAACCCATCTGGAGTTTGAACCGGGCATGACCGCGATTGTCGGACCGAACGGTTGCGGCAAAAGTAATGTGTCGGATGCCATCCGCTGGGTGCTCGGTGAGTCGCGCGCACGCGCGCTACGCGGCGCCACGATGGAAGACTGCATTTTCAACGGAACGGATTCCCACAAGCCGCTCGGCATGGGCGAAGTGACCCTCACGCTGTCTGACTGCGACGGGGTGCTGGATCTCGGCCTGCACGAGGTGAGCATCACCCGCCGCGTCTTCCGCACCGGCGAAAGCGACTATTTTATCAATAAGAAAGCGTGCCGCCGTAAAGACATCCAGCGCCTGTTCATGGACACCGGGATCGGCACCAATTCTTACTCCGTGCTCGAACAGGGCAAGATCGACCAGATTCTTTCTTCGCGCCCCGACGACCGCCGCGCCGTTTTCGAAGAGGCCTCCGGCATCACCAAATATAAGTCGGACAAAAAAGAGGCCCTGCGCAAGCTGGAGCAAACCGAAGCCAACCTGTTGCGCCTGACCGATGTCATCCGCGAGGTGAAGCGGCAGATTATCTCTCTGCAGCGTCAGGCCGGCAAAGCCCAGCGCTACAAGGAAATCCAGGCCAACCTGCGCTCGCTCGATATCTATGTGACCCGCACCCGCCTCGCCGAATTTGAAACCAGCATGAAGGAGGTTCAGGGCCAGCTCGAAACCCTGCGCCTGAAAGTGGATGAGTCTCACCACGGCATCGAGACCGCCAACGGCCAGACCGATTCTTTGCGCACCGAGCTGCACACGCTCGAACAGACCATCGGCCATACGATGGACGAGTCCATGCGCGTGAAGAACGAACTGGAGCGCGCGCAGCAAACCATCCACACCAACGCCGAGCGCGTTTCCGAGCTCGAATCGCTCGCACAGCAAAACTCCAAAGAATCTGAAGAGGCCAAAGGCCGCCTCGAGCAGCACCGCGTGTCGCTCGACGAAGTGCTCAAGCTGATCGAAACCGCCGAAGCGGAAAAAACCACCGCCGGTGCCGAGCTCGAAAAAGTGACCGCCGCCCAGCGCGAAACCGAAGCGGAAGTGCACACCGGCCGCGAAGAACTCAACCGCATGCGCTCCGAGTCGATGGAGCTCGACGGCCGGATCGGGCGTCTGCAAAACGAACTTTCCGAAGTAGACGCCAAGGAACGTGCCAGCGTGATCCGTAAGGAACAGCTGGCCGCCGAAAAGAGCGGGCTCGAGCGTTCGCTCGCTTCTTTCCAGGAGCGCCAAACCGATATGGTGACTCAGGTGGAGAGCCTGCGCCAGGCGGTCGCCGCTCAGGAGCAGACGCTCAATGATCTGCGCACGAAGCGGTCCACCTTTGCCGAGCAGATCCAGACGCTGCAGAACGAAACCGCCGAGCTCAACCGCCAGCTGACCGATAAAAACGCCCGGCTCGAAATGATCGCCGCCGACCGCGAAGAGGGCTTCCCAGCCGGCGCACGCCACCTGCTCGAAACCGCAGACGAAAACGTGATCGGCCCGCTGGCCGAACAATTTACCGCCAAAGCCGGATTTGAAACCGCGCTCGAAGCGGTACTGCGTCCGTGGATGGATGCGCTGGTGGTCAAAAGCCGTACGGGCGCCCGCAATGTCCTGACGCTACTGGCCGGCAGCGATCACGGCGCAGTTCGTCTGCTTTCCGCCGATGCTCCCGCCCTTCGACAAGACTCAGGACAGGCACCGGCGCCGGTACAGGCCGACGGCACCCCGCTTCTCTCTCAGGTTTCTTTTGCCGATGAAGTGGCTCCGCTGGCCGCGCAGCTGCTCGCCAATGTATTTGTGGCCGATAGCCTGCAGTCGATTCCGCTCACCCTGCCCGCCGGCGCGATCTTCGTGACCCAAGCGGGCGAACTGCTGACCGCCGAAGGCGCGGCCGAGCTGTGGAAGCCGGAAGAAGGCGATGTGAATCCGCTGGGCCGCCACCACCTGCGCGAACAGCTGCAGGGCGAAGTCGAAGCGCTCACCCAAGAGCTGACCGAAAAACGTGAGCGGCTCGATGCCCTCCGTAGCGAGCAGAGCGGAGCCGGCGATGCACTTGAAACCGCCCGTAACGAGCTCGACGCCCGCCGCCGCACCCTCGCTGTACAGGAAGGCGAAGCGCAGGTGATCACCCGCGAGCTCGATTCCGCCCGCGAGCGGGTCGAAACCGTTACCTTTGAATTTAATGCGCTGATTGAACAAAAAGGCGAAGGGGAAGACCGCCGCTCCACCGTCGCCCGCGAAGGCGCCGAGGCGCGCGAACAACTGGCGAAAACCCGCCAGCTGATTTCTTCTAAAACCGAAACGCTCAACGCGCTCGAAGAAAAACGCTCTGCCGCACTGTCGGAAACCTCCGAGTGCCGCGTGCAGTACTCCCAGCGCGAACAGCGGCTCGAATCGCTGCTCAGCCGCCGCCAGCCGCTCGAAGCACGACTCACAGAGCTTCAGGATGTGATCAGCGAGCGCACCCGCGGAGTCAGTACCTATCAGGAGCGTGTCGCCCAGCTTAAAGAAGCCTCCGCCGGAGCCGAAGGACAACTCGACGGGCTCACAGGAGCGGTCGCCGCCGCCGAGGCCAAACTGGCCGAAACCCGGCAGGTGCGCGAAAGCAAAACCACCGCCCTCACCGAGCGCGAGCAGAGCCTGCGCACAATGCAGCAACAGCTCGAAGAACTGCAGGGACAGAAAACCGGATTTGAAGTGGAACTGGCCGAGCAGCGGATGCGGCATCAAAATGCGGCGGATCGTCTGACTAGCACCTGGCACCTCACGCTCGACGAGCTGGTCCGCGAGCCCGAGCCCGAGTGGGAAGACGAACGGCCGGAACTTGAGGAGCTCGAACTTCAGGTGGCGGAATACCGCGCCAAGCTCGATTCCATGGGGCCGGTCAATCTGGTGGCGATCGAAGAACACGCCGAGCTCGAAGAGCGCTTCGCCTTCCTCAACCAGCAGGAGGACGATCTCACCAAAGCCAAGAGCCAGCTGCTCGAAATGATCCGGAAGATCAACGAGACCACCACCGAAATGTTCAAAGAGACGTTCGATAAGGTGAACGATAACTTCGGCGATATGTTCAAGGATCTGTTCGGCGGCGGTTCCGCCAAACTGGTGCTGGTGGACGAAGAAGATGTGCTCGAATCCGGCATCGAAATTATCGCCCGCCCGCCCGGCAAAAAACTGCAGACCATTTCGCTACTGTCTGGGGGGGAGCGCACCATGACCGCGGTCGCCCTGCTCTTCTCGCTGTTTAAAGTGAAGCCGAGCCCCTTCTGTGTGCTCGACGAGCTCGATGCCGCGCTCGACGAAGCCAACGTAATCCGCTTTGTGAAAATGGTGCAGACCTTCCTTGAGCAGTCGCAGTTCATCCTGATCACCCACAGCCGCCAGACCATCGCCGCGGCCGATGTGATCTATGGGGTCACCATGCCCAATCGCGGGGTCTCGCGCGTCATGTCGATGAAGTTCGCCGACTACCAGGACTCCGACGCCGTTAAAGAATAGCAGAAGACGGAACCGCGAAAGAACGCAAGGAACGCAAA
>CAYVYL010000039.1:676-2092 GCA_964455665.1 uncultured Verrucomicrobiota bacterium | reverse complement strand
ATAAAACCATCGAGTGGGCACGCAGGATTGCAGCGCTAACGCCGTTAAAGAATAGCAGAAGACGGAACCGCGAAAGAACGCAAGGAACGCAAAAACAGATCAGCCAAAAGAATTGCCCACGAATCACTCGAATGATCACGAATGGGACATCCTAATTTGTTAAAATTGCCACCTCGTTGCCCCACATTCGTGGAGCCCAGCTCGTCTGCGGCTCGATTCGTGCAGATTCGTGGGAAAAACTGATCCAGTTTAGTTACTGATAATTTGACCTGAAATATGTTCGAAAATAAAACCATCGAGTGGGCACGCAGGATTGCAGCGCTAACGCCGTTAAAGAATAGGGTTATATATTTCGGCCACTAAGGCACAAAGATTCAAAGAATCACTAACCGGACCTGCCCTTGCATCGCTTTGTGTCTTCGAGACTTCGTGGCAATAAGGGAAGCTCTCTTATGACAGAGTACGAAACAAAAGAAGACGGCTCAGAATCCAATGCCATCACATGGGCACGCAGGATTGCAGCGCTGGCGCAAGCCGGGCTGACCTACACTAAAGATCCTTACGAAAAGGAGCGCTGCGAAGAATTGCGCGAGCTGGCCGCCGAAATGATGGCCGCCACATCCGATGTTGAGGCCGGCCACTGGAAAACCATCTTCAAAAACGAATCTGGCTACGCCACCCCGAAAGTCGATGTGCGCGGCGCGGTGTTTCAGGATGGAAAAATTTTGCTCTCCCGCGAGCAGGATGATGACTGCTGGAGCCTGCCCGGCGGCTGGGCGGATGTGAACGACAGGCCGAGCGAGGCCGTCATTCGTGAAGTGCGCGAGGAAACCGGCTATCCGGTCCACTGCACCAAACTCGTCGCCGTGCTCGACCGCGACCTGCACTATCAGAAAGCAGAACACGTCCACCCGTTCCACATCTACAAACTGATGTTCCTGTGCGAGATCACGGGCGAAGCCGATGAGCTGTGCCACGACATCACCGACGCCGCTTTCTTTGATCTGGATGATCTGCCGCCGCTCTCCGAGCACCGCACCCTGCCGCAGCACATCGAGTTGCTCCACCGGCATTATCAAAACCCAGACCTGCCAACGCAGTTCGACTGAGAAGGCTGATTGTGCCAGCACAACCTGCACACAGAATGTGTTGTGGTTTTGTGGAAGAGGTTTACCATTAAATGCGTTCGACGGATCGGCCCAAACAAGCCCGCCGCTGGCATCGACATGCAGGTGCCATTACGAACCTTCAGCATTAGGGATCACATCCAGCAACCGGAGGAATGGACATGGGCGACAAAGGAAAACAGGACAAGAGCAAGCGGGAAAAGAAAAAAGAGCCGCAGCACAGCCTCAAAGAAAAACGGCAGATCAAAAAAGACAAGGCCAAGAATAATTCTAGCAGCATGATCTGACC
>CAYVYL010000039.1:0-576 GCA_964455665.1 uncultured Verrucomicrobiota bacterium | reverse complement strand
AAAATTGCAGGGCGTAATGTCTCCATCGCGCCGCCTTGCGGATGCGCGGACGGCTAGGACAGCCCTACCTTTTTATTTTCGTGGTTTTCGTGGTTAAACCTGACCCACACTGCCGCCGGCTCTGCGGGACGCATCGCCCCACCCTTTTTATCCGCGTCATCTGCGGTTGTAGAAATATGACCCGCACCGCTTCGCGCCAAATTTCTTTCGCGTCATTTCGCGTGTTTAGCGGTCAGATTTTCAACTCGTGTTCTCCGCAGCCCAGATTCTCCATTCTTTGGCCCGCGAAACACGCGAAAAATCGCGAAACGGATTCTTCGCCATTTTTAGTTTTCCCCGAAAGCGTAGCGATAGATAATTTTTCTGAAATAAAAATAACGACCAGCGGGAGTGGTTCATGCTTGGAACTTTTTTCCCAATGTTTGCCACTCCTCTGCGTTGCGTTGCTGGCGCATTACACCAGCCTCTCTCGCAATAGCTCGGGTGGAAAAAAGATAGGACGAACTCCGCCGCACCGGAACAACGGCAGATCAAAAAAGACAAGGCCAAGAATAATTCTAGCAGCATGATCTGACC
>CAYVYL010000038.1:0-12910 GCA_964455665.1 uncultured Verrucomicrobiota bacterium | reverse complement strand
GCCCTCTGCGGAATAAAGCGTAAACTGTTCTGGAAGATCGGCATTGAGATCGTCCCGTGCGTCCGGCGCAAAAACTGCGCACGAACTGAGAACCATCATCGTTAATGTTCCAACCACGAATGAACACGAATGAACACGAATGGTTTGAACTATTTTTCCTGCTCCAGATTGGCGTTGATTTGCGTTCATTAGCAGTTTCCTTTTTCACACCGGCTCGCGGCGGTCCAGAAAAGTTTGAGAAGCGACTCCACGTCGATGGTATCGTTGTTAAACCGGTTCAACCGCACCCGGAACAACAGCGGACCGATCAGAAGGCAGTGCAGATCAGCCACCGTTACATCCGCACGGAAAATGCCTTCGTCCACGCCAGTCTGCAGGACTCCACGGGCGGAACGGATCAGCGCCAGATGCTGTTTCATAAACTCCTTCTGAACCTCTTCGGAGCCGATCTGATGCATCAGCTGAAACATGATCGAACGCTTGCGGACAAATTCCCCGAGCTCTGTTCCGAAAAGGAGAAACCGATCCCTGAAGTTTTCTTCCATTTCCGATATTTCATGGATTCGGACAACCATCTTGTCCACGCCGTCCAAGGCCATCTGAATGAAAAGGTCTTCTTTATTTTTAAAATAGAGATAGAGAGTGCCCTTCCCGACACCCGCTCTAGAGGCCACTTCGTCCAGTTTCACCTCATGAAACCGTTTTCCAGTGAATTCAATGAAGGCCGCTTCCAGTATCGTCGCCCGCTTCGCCTGCTTTTTTCGTTCTCGTGTCATGACGGGAAACTACAGAACTGACCGGTCAGTCACAATTGTTTTATTTGGATATTTTTGACCGGCCCGAAGAAGCGGGCTCTGTGAGATAAGAGGATTTACAGGATCACAACGCTAGGCGTAGCCAAGTTTTTTGAGGACCCAGAAATTTTTGCGCCAGTCCTTTTCGACCTTCACCCAAAGCTTCACCTTCACCGGCACGCCGTACATCTCTTTGAGTTCCTTCTCGGCCTGATACTGCACGCTCTTGAGCAGGCGGCCCTTTTCGCCGATCACAATGCCCTTCTGGGAGTGGCGCTCCACATAAACCTCCGCATCGATGGTCCACTTGGTCGGGGTCTCTTCAATGTTCTCGATCCAGATGGCGAGACAGTGAGGCAGCTCGTCGTGGAGCCGCTCAAAATATTTTTCGCGGATCACATCCGCCATATTCAGCTTGCGGGGATAGTCCGTCAGAATTTCCTCCGGAAACAGGTGCGGCCCATCGGGGATCAGATCGAACAGCGCGGAGCTCAGCTCCGGCAGTCCGCCGCCTTTCAGCGCCGAGCCCTCAATCCAGACCGGCTCCAACGAAGATTCCTTTTCAACGGCGACCTTTGCCCAGCACTCTTTATAGGCGTCCAGGTGTTTCGTTCCAATATCGGTCTTGTTGAGCAGAATCACACACGGAGTGTCGTCTTTCATCAGGCGGCGCATCCAGCCTTCGTCCTCCTGCCATATCTTGGAGGAGGCATCGAGCACCAGCAACGCGATATCGGCCCCGCCGATGGCGGAGCGCGCCATTTTGTTGAGATTTTTGCCGAGGTCTCCTTCGGCCTTGTGAATGCCGGGGGTGTCGAGGAATACAATCTGCCCGCGCGCCTCGGTGAGAATCGCGCGGATCACATTGCGGGTGGTCTGCACAGTGTCGCTGACGATGCTCACTTTTTCGCCAAGCAGCGCGTTGAGCAGGGTCGATTTGCCGACGTTCGTGCGGCCGATAACGGCCACGACTCCGGCCCGGTCTGTACTGGTTTCTGTCATAACCGCGCAGGATGCCACGTTGCTCTGCGACCGGACAGAACAAAATGAATAGCCGTTGCACAACACCACCTCTTTACGCATAATGGTGCGTCTATGAAAAACATACTTCTTCTTCTGCTTTTTGCCGCAGCAAACCTATTCGCGCAGACTAATAACGAACCGGTTGCCATCGCAATCGACGGCTACGCTGCGCGGGTCGACAACACGATCATCACCTACGGGGACATCCGAGAAAGCCTGTCCGCCATCCTTCCGCAGGTCTTTCAGCGCTATCAGGGCGAGGAGCTCGCACAGCAGATCCAGCGGCTCCACCTCGAAAGCCGCGAAACGCTGATCGAAGAAGCGCTCATTCAGGCAGAAGCCAAAAGCCTCGGCATGTCCCTGCCGGAGGCGATCGTCGACGAAGAGGTTAACAACATCATTCGCGAACGGTTCGACGGCAGCCGCACCCAGTTCAACCAGGCGCTGGCCGCGCGCCGCATGACTCTCGAGGAATGGCGCGAGGAAATCAGCGACCGCCTGCTCATGCAGGCCTACTACAGCCGGGAGGTGTTCCGCAACGTTCACATCTCGGAAGAAGATATTCAGGCGGAATACGAACGCACCCAAGACTCCTACTCCATCCCCTTCCGAGTCAAATACCGCTTTATCCTCATCAACAAAGGCGCCACCGAAGAGGAGCAGGCCATCAAACACGGCCAGGCCGAAGAAACCCTGAAAAAACTCCATGACGGAGCGGACTTCGCCGAACTGGCCGCAGACGTGTCCGAAGGCGACACCTCCCTCAGCCCGTGGCGCGACCCCGCCGATGTAAAAAAAGTTATGCGCCCCGCCCTGCACGATCTCGCCGCCGGCGAAATCAGCGACCTCATTGAAGCCGACACGGTCTTTTACATCATCAAGGTGGAAAGCCGTCAGGAAGAAGGCTACACGCCACTCAACGATGTGCGGGAAGCGATCGAACGGCAGCTGGCCGAGCAGGAGCGCGAACGCCGGCACAACCAGCTCGTCGAGCGTCTCTCGGCCAAGCACTACATCGAGCGCTACTAACCGCGCCTGCGGCGCGCAATGTTGGAACCGTGGAGTTAATGGATTGATGGAAAAAGAAAGCACCAGCACTCCTCTCCCGAAGTTCACAAACCCATCGATTATCAAATCGTTACTGAATGATCTCGGCCATCGCCCCAACAAAGGACTCGGGCAAAACTACCTCATCGACGGCAACATTCTCGGCATCATCGTCGACGCCGCGAAAATTTCTAAAAGCGACCGCCTGCTCGAAATCGGGCCGGGGCTCGGCGCACTGACACAGGCGCTACTGGCGACCGACGCGGCGCTCACCGCCATTGAAAAAGACCCGACGATGGCCCGCCACATAGATCATACCTTTAAAGGTGTGATATTAATTGAAGAGGATGTTCTCGACGCGAACCTATCAAAACTGTTTGCGGGGGGAATCAATAAGATCGTGGCCAATCTGCCCTACTCGGTCGGAAGCCGCTTTATTGTGAATGCGCTCGAAGCCGCGCCGCTGCCGGAAAAGATGGTGTTCATGGTTCAAAAGGAAGTGGCGGACCGTCTGACGGCGCAGCCAGGCGGCAAAACGTACGGTCCGCTGGCGATCTGGAGTCAGCTGAACTATGAGGTGAAGAACATCAAGAACGTCAGCCCGAACTGTTTTATGCCCGCGCCGAAAGTGGGGTCGGCGGTGGTGCGTTTTGAAAAGCGCGAAGCCCCGCTGGCCGAAGTGGAAGACTACGCCCGCTTTAAACGGCTGGTGAAAATCACCTTCACCCAGCGACGCAAACAGATCGGTTCCAACCTTCGGAACAATCTGCCGGAATTTTTCCAAGGTTTGGAAAGGGCCGGCATCGAACCGACGACCCGCCCGGAACAGATCCCCATCGAGCAGTGGGTTGCGTTGGCAAAGCCAGAACCTCTTGGGTAGGGACGTTATTCGGTAAACGAAACCGGGTGAACCAGCGAGGAATAAACCGGAAGGGAGCTTTTGCTCATCGCCGGAATCGTGGACGGAGCTTGGTTGGTCTGCACCACAGACGCCATATCCATCTCAACTCCCGGCTCTTCAACCGCGCCGACCCCGATCTGCTGATCCGGCATCGGACGCTGCAACAGATGCAGGCCGAGGAAAATGACAAACAAAGCGGCAATGCCGTACCGCGGCTGGGCAAACATCCACGCTGGGCTTTTGTCGGGGAAGAAGTGTAGCGACGGTTGTTTGTGCGACGCGCGCACCGCCTGCATCGTAGTCTGAACATTCTTTTCGATGTGTTCCGCATCGGGGTGTTCAAACGCCTTCAGCGCCAGCAATCCGGCAATGTCCAACTCTTCTGTTTCTTCCTTTTTCATGACTCAAACCCCGCCAGTTCCGCCTGCAGCTTTTTGCGAGCGTAGAACAGTCTGGATCGCGCCGTCCCCTCCGAACAACCCACAATGCCGGCAATTTCGGAGTGAGACATCCCCTGCACGTCGTGCATGATGACTACTGTCCTGTGTTTATCCGACAGAGTCAGCAGCGCTTCGTTCATTTTTTTCTGAAACTCGCTCAAATTGATTTTGCGCAGCACCGAGCCCTTGCTGGAAAACTCCTTATAGGACTCCGCCTGCTTGATGTCGGGATCGAAATTCTCAAACTGAACGGTTTTGCGACGATTGCGCCGTTTGCGGAAATTAATGGTGCGGTTGATGGCAATGCGGTAAATCCAAGTATAAAAGCTGGCCTGCTCGCGGAAATGGCCGAGCGCCTTCCAGGCTTTGACAAACACCTCCTGAGTCACATCCTCCGCGTCCTCTCGGTTGCTGGTCATTCCGTAGACCAGCCCGTAGATTTTGCTGTAATAACGCCGGACCAATTCCTCGAAGGCGGACGTATCCTCCATCTGAGCTCGACGGATGAGATCCACATCACTCAATGCTGGCCGGTTTTCTGATGAGACTTTTTCAGTCATCTTGTCCAGTTTCTGAAGCAATGTTCCAATGGTTGGAAAAATGGATTCAACTGTTTCCACTCCTCGGAACCTGTTTTTAGCAGAGTTTCCAACCCTTGGAAAAAGAAAAACGCCCCGAAAGCTTCGGGGCGCTTTCCATCAACCGTTTCCGGTCCGGGCGGTTACCCCTGAATGGCGGCCTGCGCGGCGGCCAGACGGGCGATCGGTACACGGTACGGGGAGCAACTGACATAGTTGAGGCCCACTTTGCAGCAGAACTTCACGCTGTCGGGATCTCCACCGTGCTCACCGCAGATTCCGCACTTGAGGTCCGGACGGGTCGAGCGACCGCGTTCCACGCCCATCTTGATGAGCTGGCCGACGCCGGACTGGTCGATGTGCTGGAAGGGATCGGACGGCAGCAGTTTTTCCTTCAGGTAATCCGGCAGGAAGGTTCCGATGTCGTCACGGCTAAACCCGAAGGTCATCTGCGTGAGGTCGTTGGTCCCGAAGCTGAAGAATTCAGCGGTTTCGGCGATCTCATCAGCGGTCAGCGCCGCGCGCGGAATTTCAATCATGGTGCCGATCATGTACTTGAGGTTGACACCCGCTTTCGCGATCACTTCTTCTGCCGTTTTACGGGCGATCTTTTCGAGGAAATCGAGCTCGGCTTTGGTTCCAACGAGCGGGATCATAATTTCCGGAAGCACTTTGATCTTTTTCTTAGCCTTGGACACTTTGCAGGCGGCAGAAATAATCGCGGTGGTCTGCATGACACACAGTTCCGGATAGGTGACCGACAGACGGCAACCACGGTGTCCGAGCATCGGGTTGAACTCGTGCAGCTGTTTGACGCGATCCGCAACCTTTTTGATCGGCACACCGAGACGTTTGGCCATTTCCTTTTGGTCGACGGCAGTATGCGGCACAAACTCGTGCAGCGGCGGGTCGAGCAGGCGAACCGTCACCGGCAGACCGTCCATCGCTTTGAAGATTCCTTCGAAGTCCTTCTGCTGATGTTTGAGCAATTTGGCCAGCGCGGCTTTGCGGCCCGCTTCGTCTTCGGCAAGGATGAACTCGCGAATTGCCCAAATGCGGTCGCCTTCGAAGAACATATGCTCGGTCCGGCAAAGGCCGATTCCTTCGGCACCGAACGAACGGGCGGCGGCAGCATCTTTCGGTGTGTCCGCATTGGTGCGGACGTTAATTTTGCGATGGTTGTCCGACCACTGCGAAACCAGATCGTACATTTTGAAGATCGGGTCTTTTTTGGCGACGGCGGTTCCGTCGATAACGCCGGCCACCACGGGACTGATCTGTGTGGGGATCTGCCCTTCGTAGACTTTTCCGGTCGAACCGTTCAGGCTCAACCAGTCACCGGCTTTGTACGTTTTTTTGCCGACCGTAATGGTCTGCTTCTTGTAGTCGATCTGGAGATTGCTCGCGCCGCAGATGCAGCACTTGCCCCAGCCGCGAGCCACAACCGCCGCGTGGGAGGTCATGCCGCCAGTGGAGGTGAGAACCCCCTGCGCGGCCCACATGCCGCCGACATCTTCGGGACTGGTTTCGTGACGAACCAAAACGACTTTTGCCTGCGGGTCTTTGGCCACAGCGGCTTCCGCGTCTTTGGCGTCGAATACGATTTTACCTACCGCGGCACCCGGCCCGGCCGGAAGCGCGCTGGTAATCAGCTTAGCTTTTTTCTCGGCCGCGATATCGAAGATCGGGAAGAGAAGTTGTTCGAGGTCATCACCGGAGAGCGTCAGCAGTGCTTCTTTCTGAGTCAGCACTTTGGTGAGTTTTTTGCCGGTGAAGACATCTTCGCCGGTGGCCATTTCGACCGCCCAGCGGACGCCAGCCAGACCGGTGCGTTTGGCATTGCGGGTCTGGAGCATCCAGAGTTTGCCTTCCTGCACCGTAAACTCGACGTCCTGCGGGTATTTATAATGTTTTTCGAGACGGGCCATGATTTTGGTCAGATCCGCATGCACTTTTTTCCAGACCACCGATTTTTCTTTCGGCATGTCTTTGAGGTCTTTCGGGGTACGGATACCCGCTACGACATCTTCGCCCTGCGCGTTGATGAGGTATTCTCCCATCGGATCGCTGTGACCGGTTCCGCCGTCGCGAGTGAAAGCCACGCCGGTTCCGGATTTCTGACCCATGTTACCGAAGACCATGGTGCAGACATTGACTGCGGTACCGAGCAGACCGGTGATCTTGTTGATCTGGCGATATTTTTCGGCACGCTCGGAGTTCCACGAACCGAAGACGGCACGGATGGAAAGGTCGAGCTGCTGCATCGGATCCTGCGGGAAAGGTTTTTTGACCTTTTTGAGATAAACTTTTTTGTAGATATCGACGAGCTCCTTGAGCTGTTCAGCGGTCAGGTCGGTGTCGTCTTTGGCTTTATGTTTCTTTTTGATTTTCTCGAGTTCCTCTTCGAAATCCTCGTGCGTCAGGCCGGTGTAGGGGCCCATGACCACGTTACCGAACATATCGATAAAACGGCGGTAGCAATCCCAACCGGTCCGCTCATTGCCGGTCTGTTTGATAAAGCCATGAATGGATTTGTCGGTCAGGCCCAGGTTGAGAACGGTGTCCATCATACCGGGCATGGAAACCGCGGCGCCGGAGCGGACAGAGACGAGGAGTGGATCGTTGGCGTCGCCCAGTTTTTTGCCCATCAGTTTTTCGAGTTTTTTCAGGGTCTTTTTGAGCTGGTCTTCCATTTCCTGCGGGTATCGTCCGCCGTTTTTGCTGTAGCAGGCACACGCTTCGGTTGAAACGGTAAAGCCCGGGGGGACGGGGATGTTGGCATTTGACATCTCTGCGAGGTTGGCACCTTTGCCGCCAAGCAGCGCTTTCATAGTGCTGTCGCCTTCGGTATTTTCTTTACCGAATCCGTAGAAGTACACGTACTTTTTGTTCTTCGCCATCAGGTTTCTCCTTAGTTTAATCCTTCAAATAACAGAACGTCTCATGCGCCGTTATCTTCAAAAAAGAACAGACATGCTATCAGAGCATGCAGGGGTGTCAAGCTACGGCAGACGCTGGGGGCTCCGTTGACTTTATAAGCGCGGCTACCGGCAGATCACTGCACAGCGGAAGCGGGTTCCACGGCGGGGTGAACAAACTCGAAGGCTCCCATGTCCGCGCGGACGCGCCCATTGTTATTCCCGTCCAGAACTCTGGGCAGGCCGGCCAGATCCGCCGTCAAAAATGTATTGGTTCCCCGGTCGATCACCGGAGAGTTGTCCTGCAGGGTGAACACCCCGGTGTCAGTATTTTTAAAGCCCGGCTCCCCATCGATATTCCCCGCTCCTTTCGGCTTCGGCCAGCTGCTCGAATAGGTCATCTCTGTGCGGTAATAATTGTGATTGCTCCGTAGCGCCTGGTTATGGTGAATTACCGAATTTTGCGCCGCGCCGAATGCGGTTCCGCCGCCCTGTTGCTCGGCACGGTTATGCGTCACCGTGCAATTGAACAGCTCGCTGCGCTGCGCGCCGCCGCCGAAATGCCCGGCGCGGTTATAGGCCAACAGACAGCTGCCGAGCCGCGCGTGGCTCGCCGCACCGCCCGAGCGCCGCGCCGTGTTTTTCTTAAAGGTGCAGCGGATCGCGTTTCCACCGTAGAGCCCGCCGCCGTACCATAGCGCCGTGTTGCTCACCACGGTACAGTCGGTAATCGTTCCGCCCGGCTCGCTCCACACGCCACCGCCGGACAGATCCGTAAACTTGTTCCCCTCCATCCCCTTCATACAGGTTTCACCGCCCGTGATCGTAAAACCGATCACCTCCGCGCCGTTGGTCAGATACAGGCAGCGGGTCGACGGACCGCCTGTTAAAAACGTTTTCTGCGCGCCCTCTTCGCTACGAATCGTCAGCGGCTTATCCACCACCAGCCGGACAACCGGACTCTCGGGATGGATCTGCCGACCGGCCGTGTCATACACGCCGGCCGCCACCACAATTTCATCACCGGGATTCGCCGCATCGACGGCAGACTGAAGCGACTGCGCCCCATCGACTGAAACATAAAACGTCTGTGGCTCCGCCACATCATTGGTTTGGGCGAAAACTGAACCTGCGACCAACAGGAAAAAGCCGATTGTTCTATTCATCGTCACGCTCCGTACCGCCTGTGACGGCATCCATTTCCAAACATTGGAAAACTATTCTACATTCACCGGGCCGCCGGGTCGGTCTTGAATGATCGTGTGTCCGGTGGTTTCACTTTTCTCCGGCCAGCTCTGATTGTAATGCAGCCCGCGACTCTCTTTGCGGCACTGGGCGGAACGGATAATCAGCTCGGCCACGGCGGCTAGGTTGCGCAACTCAATCAGGTCGGCGGTAACCAGATATTCCTTATAGTAATGGGCAATCTCTTCGCGCAGAATATGAATCCGCCGGCGCGCACGCTTCAAGCGACCGTCGGAGCGGACAATCCCGACGTAATCCCACATCACGGCACGCACTTCGTTCCAGTCGTGCTCGACCACCACGGCCTCTTCACTCGAAACCGCTTCACCGGGTGTCCAGACCGGAATCTCTATTCCGTCGACCCCGTTGCTTTTCCCTCCGTCGCCCGTTGGGCTATGACGAGCACGCCAAACTTCTGAAACTTTTTCCGCGCAGCGATGGCCGCAAACGGCCGCTTCGAGCAGCGAGTTGCTGGCCAGTCGGTTGGCGCCGTGCAGGCCGGTGGAAGCGACTTCGCCAATAGCATACAGCCCCGGCATTTCCGTGGTTCCGTCCACCCCCGCGATGACTCCGCCGCAAGAGTAGTGCGCGGCGGGCACCACCGGCACCGGTGCACGGGCCATATCGAAGCCATATTGCAGACAGGTTTTGTAAATCGTCGGGAACCGTTTTTGCAAGAAGTCGGCGTCACGGTGAGAAATGTCGAGATAGACAAACGGATCCCCGTGCTTTTTCATCACCGAGTCGATGGCGCGCGCAGTAATATCGCGCGGAGCCAACGCACCGCGGTCGTCAAAATCATAAACAAACTCGTGCCCGCGGCGGTCGATCAGCTTCGCCCCCTCCCCGCGCACCGCTTCGGAAATCAGGAAGGATTTGGCCGCAGGATGATAAAGACAGGTGGGATGAAACTGAATAAATTCCATGTCGCGAATGGGTAGCCCGGCGCGCCAGGCGATGGCGACGCCGTCGCCGGTGGCGACGTCCGGGTTGGACGTGTAGAGGTACACCTTGCCCAGTCCGCCGGTCGCCAAAATGGTAGCCGACGAGCGAACCGCTAAAATTTCATTGTTCGATTTATCGAGAAAATAACAGCCGGCACAGCGGTTTTCGCCGGACAAGCCAATCCACTCAGTCGACACCACATCGATCGCAATCCAGTTTTCAATCAGCGTGATGTTTTTGTCGGCGCGCGCTTGCTTCAGCAGGCGGTCGCTCAGCTCAGAGCCAGTCACGTCGCCGGCGTGCAGTACGCGTCGGCACGAATGGCCCCCCTCTTGCCCAAGGTCATATTCTTCTGGCTTGTCGGCGTGGCGCTCAAACTGAACGCCAGCGGCTTCCAGCTCGGCAATCCGAGCGGGGCCGTCCTCCACGATCGCTTTGACGGCCGCCTCTTCACTGAGGCCCCCACCAGTTTGTAAAGTATCGACCACATGCTCAGCCATAGAGTCCGACGGATCCATCACGCAAGCAACACCGCCCTGTGCGTAGCGAGTATTGCCCTCGGCGGCCTCCTCTTTAGAAACAATCAGCACCCGACCGTGTGCGCTGAGGCGCAGCGCAGCGGTCAAGCCAGCCAGCCCGCTTCCGATAATCAGAAAATCTGTGTCGCGTGTTTGCATACGTTCCAATAGTTGGAGGCTGTAGCATGGCGGCTTTTTTTTCTTTTTCCAAGCATTGGACGCCACCGTCTTCGTTTTCCCCGCAAACGCAGCGAAACCGGCGTGCTTCGCCCAATGTTTGGCTTGGTACGGGCGGCGGCGGCATGGTAAAAATCGTCATTATGAAAAAGACGCTCCTTCTTTTCACGTTGGCGGCAGGCTCCGTTTTCGCGGCGATGCCGGTTGAAAAAACCACCACCCACGCAAGCACCCCGATCCAACTGGGCGTCGATGAGGATCACTGTCTCTACCCGAAAGAGTACGGCGTGCACGGCCTGCGCCTGAACGGCTACTTTGTCGACAACCGAACGATGCACGGCATCGACCTCGGCTTCTGGAACGTGTCCGAAAACGCCAGCGGGCTACAGGTCGCGCTCTACCGCACGGAAACCCATCACTTCGGTGGCATCCAGCTGGCCGGCGGGAGCAGCGAAACAAAAAATGTGGGCGGTTTTCAGTACGCCACGATTCTGACCGATGCGGAAGATGTGACCGGAATCCAGCTGACCGGCCTGCTCGGCAAAGCCCGCGGCGTCGGCGGCATTCAGATCGGCGGATTGTCCGCGGTATCGGAATCGGCCGAAGGCAATGCGCAGTTGACCGGTTTGCAGGCGGGGCTCTATGAGGCCCGCGCGGAAAATATAGTCGGCCTCCAGCTCGGCGGTGTCTTCAGCGAAGCCGACCTAACCGCTGGCGGAATTCAGGCGGGCATTTTATTCGCACGAGCGCGCGATCTATACGGCATCCAGCTCGGCGGACTGACCGCACAGACCAAAACCACCCATGGCATCCAGCTCGGCGGACTGCTGGCCCGGTCCGAGCTAAGCTCGGACGGCCTGCTTCAAGGCGCTTTAATCCTGTCGGAAGCCGGTCAAATGAACAGCGGTCTGCAACTGGCCGGAATCGCGGCGAACGTGATCGGCGAATCCGACGGCCTGCAAATCGCCGGCGTCAGCACCCTAGCCGGTTCGCTCCGCGGGCTGCAGGCATCCCTCGTCTGGAACTATGTTTTTGAACACGCCAGTGGCGTGCAGGCCTCCGTGCTATATAACCATGCTCAGAGTGTACATGGGGTGCAGATCGGCCTGATCAACCATTGCTCACGCCTGACAGGCGTGCAGATCGGCCTGTTCAACACCGTTCAGGAGGCACGTTTCAGCACCTGCCCGCTTTTGCGGGTCGATTTTTAGTCCAAAAAGGCTTTTCTTCCGCGGACAGTCTGGCATTGTCCGGCGCTTTTGAACCCAAACCCGTCTCTGGACGGCGAAAGGAAATACGATGATAAAAAAAGGCGGAACCTACGTTGTTATGGGACTCCTCAACACGGACTCCATCGCCTATGCCACCGGGAAAATGATTGAAGATCTCGGCGGAAATGTGATTTACACCGTGCAGAACGAACGGCTGAAAAAAATCTTTTTCGACCGCGGATGCACCGATCTCCCGCAGGAGGTCAAAGACTCCATGGACATTCGCTACTGCGATGTCACCGTCGAAAACGAAGTCCAGAACCTTTTCAAAGACATTGGGGATCTGAACGGGATTGTCCACTCCATCGGGTTTGCGAATCCGAAGACCTGCCTGGGCGATACCATCTACACCAGTGCGACCGAAGACATCAAACAAGGCTTCCACATCAGCTGCGCCTCCCTGGCGACCGTTTCTCAGTTCGCGCAGGAGCACATGCATAAGGGCGGATCGATCGTCACACTTTCCTTCGCCTCGCAGGTTGCCTTCCCCTTCTACAACTGGATGGGCGTCAACAAAGCCGCGCTCGAAGCGCTTGTGCGCGCGCTAGCCCGCGAATACGGCCGCGAACACGTCCGCGTCAATGCGGTGTCTGCCGGCCCGTTGGCCACCAAGGCTGCAAAATCTATTCCGCACTTTGCCCATCTGGCGCGCACCTGGAAAAAAATGAGCCCGCTCCCGTGGGATGTCGTTAACGACAAAAAAGAAGTCGCTAATGCGGTCGTCTTCCTGCTGGGCGAAGGCTCCAAAAAGATTACCGGCCAGACCCTCTATGTGGATGGTGGCGCCTCTATTGTTGGCGGCGAGCTGCTCCCGCGGGAACGACCGATCAAATCCATGCCGGCCAAAAAGAAAAAGGCGGCCAAGGAGCGTCTTGAACGCATGCGGGCGCTTCAGGCGTCACACGAACAGGAAGCGGGCTAAGCCTGCCCCGTCTATCCTTCCAACCAGTTGGAAAACACAAAAGCCGCTCCGAAAGGGGCGGCTTTTTTCATATCTGCAGACCTTATGGCTGAAGTTGGTTCCGCCGCGGTCGATTTTCCTTTAAATTAAGC
>CAYVYL010000037.1:0-13990 GCA_964455665.1 uncultured Verrucomicrobiota bacterium | reverse complement strand
CACACCACACGTTTTTCTCCGATCACCTTACTCTCCACCCGTATTCTGGCAAGATGTTTACATATTTGTCGCTATTATCGCCTCTTCGAGGTGTTCAAGCACGCGATACGGGGTGCTTATACACATTTGCGTTTAATTCGGGGAAATAATTAACTGGCCTGAATTTCGCCGGATATTGGGAAGGCTCTCCCTGTGCATGGGCATCGTTCAAAACACACACATGCCTTTTGATTTTTTTGAAAAATCTCAGAGACGATATATATACAGCAAGGAACGCAAGCACCCCCCAGACTGCCACCCCTGCCCGTTTCAACTTCATCCGAAATTATTACAAGATAAAAAGCTCCCTCCGTGCATTGGAAGGCTGGGAGTCTCTTTCCAAACCACTGAAGGCAGCGATCCTCGCATTGATTCAATCGGGGCGAAAAAAGAGAAGACCGGAAGCTCTCTTTATAACTCAAGCTTGTCTATTACGTTCTCTTCAAGCCAAATAGGGATATGTTCACTGGCAGGTCGCAACATCTTATCTGTTGTCATTTCGGCAACGAGTTTCATGGTCTGAGAATTGTCGAACAAATACGCTCGATAGGACAACCGCATTGCGGGCAACAGATTCTGTAGCGTCAAAAAATAACGCTTTCGTATTTTATCTTCAGGAACTCCATGCCCGCCCTGAAGTTTCCGCTGTTGAACCCGATCCACGCTGATTTCAGGGGAACTGACTGCGGCAAAATAGAGATAACATTTATAGTTTCTGGCGTTGGCCTTCTTTATGAATTCAAGCTTGGACGGATGCGAAAATACAGTTTCAAACGAAAAGGTCTGCTCTGTCTCTAACAACTGATGACGCAGAAAATCGCTCAAGATAGCGGCCTCGTAGGACTTCGGCTTATCATTGAAAAGAAGGGTATTCTTTTCGATTCGACTCCCATGCAGCAAAGGTGCCTTCTCCTTCAAACCATGCTTAGTCCAGAATTCACGCCACTCCGATTGTTTTGCAACCACTCCAAAGTCAGCCAGAGACAATCTTAAGGATTGACTGACCTGCTGATGCAAATCATCTGGATTAAGATAATGACCAAGATTTATTCGCACATCAGCTTGTTTATAGAGCTGTTTGTAGAGCGAGGATTTCCCAGAGCCATTCGGGCCGGCAAAGATACGAAGGCGACGCATGTTCAAGCGACCTTATAGCGCTTAGCAGAAGATTTGACATAGGCCTTAGATAGCGTTTCAACAACTTTCGTAGTTCCATCAGGCCTATGCTGAACAATTGATTTTCCACTCTGAACCGTATAAGAAACCTTGTTCGCACGCGCCTGTTTTACGGCGAGTGTAGAGGCCGATCTCGCGCTTTTTTTTAAACTCTTTGACACTTTGGTTTCACGAGCCATCTCAAACACTCCTAATTAAACATACCTTAAGATGCTATACTTAAGGGCCTTCGTTGTCCACCTCATTAGCAAATGGTGCCCCGAAGAGGACTTAAACCTCGCTAAACAGCTCTCCCACATCAAATAGCTGTTTGACCACCTGCATGATCATGGAATTTCCTTTTTTCGTCTGAAAAGGGACGCCTAGATTCTCACGTTGCTTCTGTATGTACTCTCTGGAGAAGGATTCTGCTGGAATCATATACTATCTCCACATTTCTGAATTATTTGGACTTGGTATATGTTTTTACAAACCAACGATTACCCTGCGCCTCTGTGCAGTTTTCATCTACTCCTCCCTTGGGTTTGAATTATGCTTTCAGCATTGATTCAAGTCGCTTCTGCTTGTTGATTATCTCGACAAACACCTTGTTTCTGGCTTCAGCATCGCAAATCAAACACAATGTTTTCCAATGATTGGAAAATCCAGACCCCCTTTTTCCAAGTTTTGGAAAAAAGATGAGTTGGTGCCGAGGGAGGGAATCGAACCCTCACGCTGTTGCCAGCGCTGGATTTTGAGTCCAGTGCGTCTACCAATTCCGCCACCCCGGCTGAGTGAGAAGGTGAGAAGATAAGAGAAAAGGAGGAAGGATGAAACCTGAAACTTGAAAAATCCTTCTTTCAGCTTCAAGGTTTTACCCTTGGTCCACCTCAGGTCTCATCCCTCAAGCCTTATCCATTCCTCTACTGCTCGTGCATTTCGTCGTAGAAGGCAATCAGGTCGTTGCGGCTGTCGCTTTCACGCAGTTTGATGGCCGAGCGGGGATGCTCGTTCATCTGGCCGGTGATCATGTACGGCACGCTGTAGCCCCAGTCGATTTCCTTACGCAACGGCACCATCAGCTTTTCGACCGCTTCAATGATCGGGCGTTGGTGGAATTTCGGGTTGCGCAGGAAGCCGAGCAGCAGCTCGGTCGGGCAGTTGCCCGCGCCGCGGCCGAGGCCGTCGATGGTGGAGTCAAGCATGGTCGCCCCGTTAATGGCGCAACAAACCGTATTCACATAAGCCATCTGCTGGTTGTTATGCGCGTGGATGCCGATCTGCTGTCCATGCTCCATGGCACCGAGGTAGCGGCGCATGAGGTCTTCGACCTGCTCGTAGTAAAGTGAGCCGAAGCTGTCGACAAGGTAGAGCATGTCGACGTCCTGACACTTGCCGATCATTTCAAGACCCTTGTTCAGTTCAAATTCCGGAACCGTGGAAATCGCCATCAGGTTGACGGAGGTTTCGTAGCCCTTGTCTTTGGCCATCTTAATCATTTCCAGTGCGGCCGGAATCTGATGGATGTAGCAGGCGACACGGATCAGATCGATCACGCTCTGATCAGCCTGCTCGATGTCGGCGGCGGCGGTACGACCGATATCCGCCATCACACCAATTTTAATTCCAGGGTCTTCATCTCCAAAAAAACGTCTCAGGTCGTCGTCGGTGCAGGATTTCCACGGACCGTACTCATCGGGACTGAAAAGCTTTTTGTCGGCTTTGTAGCCGATTTCCATGTAATCGATCCCGGAAGCCACCAACAACTTGTGGACCATTTTAACAAACTCGGTGCTGAACTGATGGTTATTCATCAGGCCGCCGTCACGAATGGTGCAGTCGAGCACTTTGAGCTGCGGCCAGTAATCAATCGATTCAGAGCTGATATCTTTTTGTTTCGTCATTTTTTTCTCCTTTAAAACTGCGCCGCTCTTCACGGCCTCCATTTTATCCACCATGCGTTTCAGGGCTTCTTCTCGTTCCCCAGTCTGCAACGATTCCGAAAACTGCACCCCATTGACCTTCTGCCGCCAGTAGTACACACCCCCGCGGATTTTTAGATTTTTAATCCCTGTGCCTTCAAATGTACTCATAAGTGCATCACCTAACTGATGCGAAATGATGCGCTTTGAGGATAAAAAGTCAACTCTGCCAGCAAACTATTCGTCCCGAAACAGCCACGAATAAAAATTAAAAATTGCCCACGAATCACTCGAATCAACACGAATACAGATAGAATACCAGTTACCAAAACTTGTTGGTACAAACGTGGCGCGGACACTCTTATCTGCACGATGGGCAGACAGGAGCGTCTGCCCACAACGGGCCATAATGAATACTAATAAGTTTTAACAAACGATATAAGGAGTGAGCGGCGACGCCTCCGCAGTCCTGATTAGTGAAAATTGCCGCTCTCTTTCCACATTCGTGAAGCCCAGCTCGCCTGCGGCTCGGTTCGTGCAGATTCGTGGGCAATATGGATACTGCTTAATTGCTGATAATTAATGGGTTAAGAAAACACCAACACGACAAACTTGGCAACTGCCGAATATAGGTTCAACGAAGGCACGCTGATTAGCCAGATCAGGCAGATCTGCTGTAGGAAACAATCGAATATTCATCGGTCTCTTCGATTATTTCCTCCGGTTCAAAACCTTCCAACCATTTGCAATTGAAGAAAGTGTCACCCTCGACCTCTTTTTTAACCGTAGTCACAAGCAGCTGGTCGCACTGCGAAATCATCAGGTCATAAATCGTCGCGCCGCCGCAGACAATCGCGTCAGCCGGAATGTCAACGGGACTCGAAACGGCGGTTGCCCCTTCAAAACGTGCGTCCGGATTGCGAGTCAGCACAAAGAGCTCGCGCCCTTTCAGCGGCGGCAGACCTTCAAAAGTGGTGCGGCCGACAACGATCTTACGACCCATTGTAGTGCGCTTGAAAAACTGCAGATCGCCTTTGCAGCGCCACGGCAGGCCGCCGTCTAACCCGATGACTCCGTTTTCAGACCGGGCAACAATCGCAATCATTAAACCGCCACCTCGCCTTTGATAGAAGGATGGCATTCATAACCCTCGAGTGTGGCGTGCTGCCACTCCCAGTCGAAGATCGAGTCGTAGCCTTCCAACCTCAGCGTCGGCGGAGCATAGGGCTCGCGCTTCATCTGCTCGTCCAATTGGGCCTTATGATTTGCATAAATATGGGCATCGCCGAGGAACCCAATCAGCTTACCGGCTTTCATGCCACACTCTTTGGCGATCAGCGCCAATAGCAGGGCGTACGAAGCAATATTGAAGGGGATTCCGAGAAAAATATCGCACGACCGCTGGTTCCAGAGCAGATCCAGCACCCCATCGTTACAGAGCAGTTGATAGGAATAGTGACACGGAACCAGCGCCATCTGGTCAAGTTGCTGCGGATTCCATGCATTCACCAGGATGCGGCGGCTGTTCGGGTTGGTCTTCAGAGTCTCAATCGCATTGGCCAACTGATCGATGCCACCGGTAAAATTTTCGGCTCCGAATTCATACCCGCCGTTAAAGTTACGCCACTGGAAACCATAGATCGGGCCGAGGTCTTTTTCCTCAGCCATGGCGTTCAGCGTTTCTTCGTCGTGGCCGTAGGGCACTTTAGTTGGCGAGCACCACTCGTTCCAAATTTTACAGCCGCGCTCCTGAAACCACGATTTATCGGTGACGCCCTTGATGAATCCCTCCAGCTCAACACGCAGGGTTTTCCACGCCATCTTTTTGGTCGTGAGCAACGGGAAGCCATACGCCATGTCGTAATCAATCATACAGCCGCTCACGGAGATAGTATCCGTGGCCGTTCGGTTGGTTTTCTTTTTCCCCTCCCGGAGAACTTTTTCAACAACCTGTTTGTATACCTGATCAATATTCATACTTCAGATGTTTCACCGTTTGTGTTTTCAAAAGAGAAAAAGACGCTAGCACGCCCAGCCGATTATTGAAAATTCCAAACATTGGAAAACATCTTCGCCGCCATGTTATGGCCTCCAATGCTTGGAAAAGCTGACGGGTAAGGGCTCAGCCTTCTTCCAAACATTGGTTGAACAACACAAATCCGACCTGTTGAAAATCATTGCTCCGTAATCTCTCGGCAGGCCCGAAAGATCGGGCTCACGAACTGCGTCGGGGCAGCTATTCGTTTCCCAAACCTTGGAGTGCCACCGAATATCATACCTTTAAAGGTATGATATATTTTTTCATAACATCTCAGCTGCCAAGCATTGGAAAAATGTAACGATCCGAAACGCAGATTCTCTCAAAGGTTGGAAACGCTGTGCCTTTGTGCCGAGCACCTCTACCCCTAGTTCCCTTCGGTACGAAGGCGGGGATCGAGAGCGTCGCGCAGGGCATCGCCAAACAGGTTAAAGGCGAGCACGAGCAGGAAGATGGCCAGCGTCACAAAGGTCATTTCCCACCAGACGCCCTGCCACAGGCGCATGCGCGCGGAGTTGATCATAATGCCCCACGATGGCTCAGTTTGTTCACCTATGCCGAGAAAACTTAAAAACACCTCCGTGCTGACGGCGGCAGGAAAACGCAAGGTGAAGGTAACGATGATGATGTGAGAAACATTGGGCAGAATATGACGGAAGAGAATGCGCCACCAGTTGAAACCGAGCGCCTTGGCCGCCTGCACGTAGGCTTGCTCTTTGTGCTTAATCACTTCCCCGCGGATCAGGCGGCAAATGCCAACCCAGGTGGTCAGGCCGATGCCCAGATAGACTCCGGTCAACCCCCTGCCCACCACCATGGCGATGGCCAAAATGAAGAGTAGGCCCGGGATCGAGGCGAAGGTGGAATAGAGCCAGACGATAAAATCATCAACCCGCCCGCCAAAATAGCCGGCCAGACAGCCGAGAAACACACCGATGGGAATAGCGATCAGTGCAGTGATAATGCCGACCTTGTAAGCAATGCGCGTGCCCTGAATCAACCGCGCTGACACATCACGTCCGAGCGCGTCGGTTCCCATCCAGTGTGCTGCCGACGGCGACTGGTACGCCGCGTCGAGGTCCGTGAACTTATAAAACGGGGTCTGATCCTTGGCCTGATAGTACTGATGAATCACCTCGCCGTAAATCGCGCCGAACGTATAGAGCACAATGATGCCGAGACACACCATGGCGATGCGGTTTTTTCTCAACCGCCGCCAAGCATCGGACCAGAGCGAGTTACCTCGCTCCGGCGTTCTCAGTTCAGAGTTCTCAGTTGTCAGGTTCTCAGCCATTTTATATTTCCCACGAATCACACGAATTTTCACGAATCCGAATATTTTATTATTCGTGCCTATTCGTGTAATTCGTGGGCAGTTTTTAAATTTCTAGTTTCAATTTTCACTTCAATTTCACCCGCGGATCGACGAGGGCATAGCAGATGTCGGTCAGCAGATTGGCAATCACAAATAGGAACGCCCCGATTAAAACAATGCCGCGCACTACATCGACATCCGACGAGTTAATGGCGCTGATGCCGAGGTAGCCAAGGCCGGGGATGCCAAAGAAACTTTCGAGCAGTAGACTGCCGGTGTAGAGAAACGGGATGGCAATGACGACGTTGGTGATGATGGGAATCATCGCGTTTTTCAGCACATGCCGAAACAGGACGCGGCTTTTGCTGACGCCTTTGGCGCGCGCGGTGCGTACGTAGTCGCGGTGCGCTTCGTCGAGCATGATGGTGCGGTAAAAACGCAGGCTGCCGCCGAGGCCGCTGACCACCCCGATCAAAATCGGAAGCGCAAGGTAGCGGTAATTTTCAAAGCCCCACACCGGGAACCAGCCCGCCTTGAAGGCGAGGAAGTACTGCCCCGCCACAATGTAGACCAGATAGTTCACGCTCATCAGTGCGACCGAAAGGATCACAAAAAAGCGATCCACCCAGGTGTCGCGCCAAAAGGCGCAGAAGAGCGACAGCGCAATCGAAGTAAACAACCCGATGATGAAGATCGGCACGGTGAGCATCAGCGACGGCACGATGCCATCGGCCAGCAGTTTGCTGACCCGCTGATTGGTGCTGTGCGATACGCCAAAATCCCAGTGGAAGAGCCGGTTAAAGTAAAAGACGAGCTGTGAGTCGAACGGGTTGCTCATCACACGGCGCAGCTGAATGGAACGAATTTCGACCGGCCCGTCGACTGGGATAATTTTAACGCCATCGGCGTCATAAATTTCCAAACCCTGGAAAACCAGCGTCGTTTTTTTCCAATCCCTGGAAAATCCGAGTTTGCGATCTTCAGGCATTGTCTGCCTGCCGGAGCCTTGGCGAAGAAGGGGGAAACCAGTGGTGCGGCCTTCCATTTCGAGTTCATACTCACAGTCGTCGCGCAGATCAAATTTGAGCGGGATGGCATATTCGCCGCCCTCGGCCAGCACGATCATGCCGTTGGTGTAAGTGACGCCATCGATCTTCTGCCAATCGCCCGCCGTGCGCTCAAAGTCGGAGTCTTCGTAGGCGCGGGTTTCGGTTTTGAAACCGAAAAAAAGCGGTTTATTGAATCCGCGCTGCTCGTCGAACGCTTCGAGTGTGTCGGCCTGCGCGTGCGGGCCGAGAACCTTGAGCGCCGGACTGCCCCCTGCCACGTTGAAGAGAATAAACGTGATCAGGATGACTCCGAACACCGTCGGGATCATCTGCAACGTTCGTTTGACGATATATTTCAACATGTTGATTTTTTCTTAACCGCGAATGACCGCGAATGACCGCGAATTTCAATGTCTGAAAGCCCAGACTTCGTTTTTTTCCACTGTTTGGAAATCCTGTTCATCCTGTCTAAATTCTCTTTGCGTCGGCAGACAGGCTGAAAGCCTGTCCCACTTTACTTTTTATATTCCTGTTTCCACTCGTTCCAGAGCGCGTTGTCGGCGCGGCGGTATTTGACCATGCCATAGGGGAAGTCGTGGTGTTTAAAATTTTTGAGCCAGTTGTGGATGAGCGCATAGCTCATTGGCTGGTTCATAAAAATCCAGGGGCAGTCTTCAATGATGATATCAGCCATCTGTTCGCACAGGCGGTCTTTTTCATCACAGGGAAGCATCACGCGCATTTTTTCGTAAAGCTTGTCGAACTCTGGGTTGGTGTAGTTAGCGTGGTTGGGGCCGGGCGAGACGTTGTCGCTGTGGAAGAGCTGCAGGAAGTTTTCGGGGTCGGGGTAGTCGGCAACCCATCCAAGTTGGAAGAGCTGTCCTTGACGACGATCCATCTTCTCGAGGAAAGCGGGCCAGTTGTTGTAGCTGGCTTTCAGCACGATGCCCGCTTTCGCAAACATGTCGACAAGCAGATCGATGCGCTGGCGGGTGTCGCCGGCGGCGCTGCCGAGTTCAAGCGTGAGTTCGAGGCGGCGACCGGTTTCCGGATCGATGCCGTCCGGATAGCCCGCCTCCGCCAAAAGCTGTTTGGCTTTTTCGAGGTTGTAGGAATAAGCGGTCGGTTCGGGTTTAAAGCCGACCAGCGGGTCGGGAATGGGGCCATACACCGGCGTGATGCGGCCGTTGTAGTATTTGACCATAATGTCGGGGTTGTAGACACAGGAGAGCGCCTGCCGCAGCTTTTTGTTTTTGCCGACGACGGGATCATCCATGTTAAAACCGATGTAGAACAGGTCGAGCGTCGGGCTGGCGAGCAGCCGAATCTTCTGTTCGGACAGTTTTTCGTCGAGACCGCTGTCCTCTTTGATGACCACATCCCAGTTGTCGCGCGAAATGCCGCTGAAGCTGAAATGACCGGAAAGAAACATCATCCACTGGGTGGCCGTGTCGTCGACGACGTACTGCACGATGCGGTCGAGAAACGGGAGCGGTTTGCCCGCATCGTCGAGCAGCCCGGCGGCGCGGTCCGCTTCGGAACCTTCCGAGGGATAGAGTTCCACCCTGCCCGTTTCCACCCATTTCGGATTGCGAACAAATTCGATGCGATAGTTGCGCTTCCATTTGTGAAGCATAAACGGGCCGGTGCCGACCGGATGGTTGACGAGATCGTCGCCGTAATATTCAACCGCCTCGCGCGGCACAGCGAAGCTGTAGTGCATGGCGAGAATCCACAGCAGTTGCGGGTACGGGCCGGTCAGCTGAATCTGAAGAGTACGGTCGTCGAGCGCGCGCAATCCTTCGACCGGCGCGTCGTAGTCGGTCGGTTCGGCGCCCCCAGTGGCAACGCGAAATTCGTCGAGACCCATGATGCGGCTGTTAAAGGCCCAGTAGCCGGCGGAGGCATTTTTGATGTCGGCGATGCGTTGGATGGAATAGACAAAGTCCTCCGCAACCAGCTCGCGGCCCTTTCCGCCCGGGAAACAGGGATCGTCTTTAAAGAAAATGCCCTTGCGGATTTTGAATGTATAGGTGAGGCCGTCTTCGGATACGTTCGGCATTTCTTCGGCCAGCAGGGGAACAACGCGGTACGGTCGATCGAGATAGGAATATTCGAGCAGCCCCTCGTACATCTTGCCGATGGCCATCGACGAGGAAACATCGCCGGATTTGGCGGGGTCGAACCCCTGAATGCGAGCGGTCTTTCCGTAGAGCACCTGCTCACCGGCAAAGCGGAGCTCGTCGAGTTCCTGTCGTCCGCAGGACAGGGTGAGCAGACACAAAAAAACAGCGGAACCCCGGAGGAAAACATTCCATCCATGGTTCCGCTGTTGCATCACGCCGGCCTCCCTTTACTCAGAGGGAATGACAGGAATTCCAACCGGCTGTTCCATCGGAACGGCCGTCGGAGCTACGGCTGGCATGCCCGCGCTATCCATCAGCGATTGATCCGCACTACCCGCAAAGAGCATGCCGAGGATCAGCGTGTTAATTAAAAATGCAATGCCGATGCCGACGGTCGCTTTGGTGAGCACGTTGCCGGCGCGGGCGCCGAGCAGCGAGTCGTTACCGCCGCCGCCGAACGCAAGGCCAAGACCTTCGCTTTTAGACTTCTGCAATAAAATCAAGCCAATCAGTGCAAGACTGCCAGCGGCTTCCAAGATAATCAGTAATGTACGAATAACAGCCATGGTTAATCCTCCGTGGATTTGAAAACGTGGAGCTTAGGCCTTTGCAGCACCTGTTGCCAACCAAATTCCATAAGACGATGGAGTGTTGGAGTACAGGAGTATTGGATTCCAATCATCCACCATTCCCAACTTCCATCACTCCATTCTCCCTACATTCCAGCTTTAATGATGCCTGCGAAGGAGGCCGCGTCGAGCGCTGCGCCACCAATCAGGCCGCCGTCGATGTCCGGCTGCGAGAGAAGTTCTTCCGCATTGGCTGGTTTCATGCTACCGCCGTACTGGATGCGCAGGCCATCGGCCGCTTCCTGGCCGACCATGTCGGCGATGATGCCGCGAATGAACGCGTGCACTTCCTGCGCCTGTTCGGAGGTGGCGGTTTTGCCGGTTCCGATGGCCCAGACGGGCTCGTAGGCAACCACAACATTTTCGAACTGTTCGGCGGTGATGTCGGCCAGGCTGCCGCGCACCTGCGCCTCAACCACTTTTTCGGTGTTGCCGGCTTCGCGGTCTTCGAGTTTTTCACCCACGCAAACAATCGGACGCAGGTTCTTTTCGAGAGCCTTTTTGACCTTCTTGTTAATCCAGAAATCTGTTTCTTTGTAGTACTCACGGCGTTCGCTGTGGCCGAGGATCACGTATTTAACGAACAGCTCTTTGAGCATGGTGTGGGAGATTTCGCCGGTGTAGGCGCCATCATCTTCGGAACTCATGTTCTGGCAGCCCAGTTTGATGTCGGTGTCGGCGATCAGATCGCTAACGGTTTTGAGCGCGGTGAACGGAGGGCAAACGACCGCTTCCACACCGGTGACATCGGCGAGTTCGAGCTTTAGACCTTCGACGAGCGCCACGGCCTCTTCGACGGTTTTGTTCATTTTCCAGTTACCTGCTACAATTTTTTTTCTCATTGAATTCTCCTCTGCTTGTTTAAATGTGTCCCCAAAAATGAGCAGGAAATCTACCGAACCCCGCCTTGATACGCAACGTCCAAACACGGGATAAATCCGCACCGGACGACCGTATAAAGACACGTCAATGACCGCTATCGTGCCTTGTGTTCTGTTCGGGCAATTTGATACGATGCGAGCCCAAGGTCGTTCGGCGAGGCCGAGCCAAATTCTCTTCAGGCGGTATAAATGAAAAAAGTGAATCATTTTGGAGAACAAAGAGCCGGCTTGCTCTGCTATATTGTCGGCATGGTCGTTGTTCTGACGATCTACCAGGTGCTGATTAGCGTAATCGCGCGACTAGAACTCTTCAATGACATCGACCACTACCAGCGATTGGTTCAGGGTTTATCCATCTTCTTGCTGTTCCTGATGCTGGGACTGATGTGGCTGGCGTATCGTCAGTGGCAAAACATCACTCGTGAACACGATCAACTAGAAACCATTCTCGAAAGTATCGGTCCGGACGTGATTATTGCCATTGACCGCAACAACCGGATTCTCCGATGCGGTGGCGCCGTAGAGCAGATGTCCGGCTACAAGCCGGAAGAGGTGATCGGACAAAAGGCAGACATGCTGTATTACGAACGGGAAGGCGGCGGACAGGGTTATGAAATTCAATCGGCGATTCAGCAGGCCGGATTTCATCTGGGCTATGCCACCGGACGGACCAAAGACGGCAAAGACTACCTCCTTGAAATTCAAACGTCCGGCCTGCTCAGTCGCAACGGCGGAGCCGTTCTGATTCTGCACAATTTAGACGAACGGCGGCACGCCCGGATCCAATTGCAACGACGGTTCAAGTTGGAGGAAACCTTTGCAGACATTTCAACAGCGTTTCTGCGCACCAGCCCGGAACTGTTCGGAAATGCCTGCCTGACCGCCCTCGAACGGACAGCCCAAATCTTTGATCATGAGTCCGCTAGCGTCGGCTTTTTTGACGCACAGGGCCGCAGCACCCTCCGCAAATTCTGGATCTGGCCGGAAAGTCCGGAATCATCCGATCCGGCGTTCACTGAAGCTCTGGCAAAAGCCGCCGCCGCCATAAAAAAAGAGGAAAAAATTGCATACCGCTTTCCGCAGGATCTGGAGACGGCGCCTGGCCCGCTGACCGAGCTGCATAAAAAATGGGATATCACCTCACTCGTGCTGTCGCCCATGCAGCTTCAAGGCCGGGAATTCGGCTTTCTGGCCCTGTTTTCAAAACAACGAAAACTCCGCTGGGCAGCGGAGGACAACAGCAGCCTGCGAGCACTCACCAGCACCTTCCTGACCGGTGAGCTCAGCATGCACGCGGCAGAACTTCTTCCGGACGCCACGGAACTCCCGCCTGCAGTGCAAGTTGCTGAGGACAATCAACCCGAAAACTAAAAAAGCCCCCGGCGCGAACCGGAGGCTTTTGATTTTTCCAACCCTTGGAAAATGTCTATGCCGTCAGGCTATGACTTGTCGGTCAGGGCAACGATTCCGGGCAACTGTTTGCCTTCCATGAATTCGAGGGAGGCGCCGCCACCAGTGGAGACGTGGCTCATCTGATCAGCCACGCCGGACAGGTTGACCGCGGCCACGCTATCACCACCGCCGATGATGCTAATGCTGTCGGATTTGGCGACCGCTTCACAAACCGCAAAGGTTCCCGCCGCGAACGGAGCCATTTCGAAACAGCCCATCGGGCCGTTCCAGACGACGGTCTTGGCACCAGCCACCTCCGCACAGTAGGCTTCGATGGTTGCCGGGCCGATGTCGAGGGCCATCCAACCATCTTCGATACTGTCGCCGACCACTTTGGTATTCGCTTCGGCGGAGAACGCATCAGCCACCATATTGTCGGTCGGAAGCATCAGCTTCACGCCTTTGGTTTCGGCCTGTTTGAGGATTTCGCCGGCGAGTTCCACTTTGTCGTCTTCCACGAGGGATCCGCCGATGGCTTTGCCCTGCGCTTTGTAGAAGGTGTAGGCCATGCCGCCGCCGATGAGAATCGCGTCGCACTTGTCCATTAGATTGGTGACCACATCGATTTTACCAGAGATCTTCGCTCCACCGATGATGGCGACAAATGGTTTGACCGGATTTTCGAGCGCTTTGCCGAGGTATTCGATTTCTTTTTCGAGCAGGAAGCCGGCGGCGCACGGGTCGATGTATTTGGTGACAACGGCCATAGAGGCATGCGCGCGGTGCGCAGTGCCGAAAGCGTCGGAGACGTAGACATCGCCAAAGGATGCGAGTTCTTTGGCGAAGGCGTCCTGTTCTTCCTGCGTACAGCCTTTGCCCTCTTCCTCTTTATAGAAGCGGACGTTTTCAAGAACGAGGATTTCACCGGCTGCCAAGCCGTCGACCAGAGCTTTCACTTCCGGGCCGATCACGTCGGGGGCCAGCGTCACGTTGGCGTCAACCAGCTCGGCGAGGCGGTCGGCTGCGGGTTTGAGGGTGAACTCCATGTTTTTTTCGCCTTTCGGGCGCCCGCAGTGGCTCATCAGAATAAGCGAGCCGCCGTTTTCGAGAACATAGTTGATGGAAGGCAGCGCCGCGGTGATGCGGGTATCGTCGCCAACCACGCCGTCTTTCACCGGCACATTGAAGTCTACGCGCATGAGCACCTTTTTGCCCTGCACATCCAGATCACGAAGCGTCATTTTGTTCATAATAGAATCTCCCTGTTGATTAAAATTGAGCCCCGAATATAGAGAAAACAGACATGGAGTCAATCATAGGGCGAGAGAGAGATTAGGACGTTAGCCCCTCATAATCTTAATCCTAATCGTAATCTTAATCAGGAATCTGTTTTCCAACCCTGCACAGTCACAAACCAAGTGCAACAACTGGCGGCATGGTTCAT
>CAYVYL010000036.1:3033-14586 GCA_964455665.1 uncultured Verrucomicrobiota bacterium | reverse complement strand
GTCCGTCGACTCCGCCGTCGAGCAGACCCTGAATCTGAATTTTGTAGCTGTTGCAGAGGTCATCAAAACTGATTTGGCTGAGGGAGGGCAGCTTGGTTCCCGGGCCAATCGATCCGAAGACATAGCGCGGCTGTTCGGGAGTCGAAAATTTGTCGGCACATTCACGGGCGATGGCGGCGCCGGCTTTATTGATTTCGTAGGCGCGATCGGTCAGATCGTATTCGCCGAGCGTGGCGGGCGAGGCGCCGAACGTGTTGGTTTCGACCACATCGGATCCGACTTCTAGGTAGGCGGAGTGCAGGCCGCGAATTATGTCGGGCGCGGAGAGGTTGAGCCACTCGTTGCAGCCTTCGACATCGCCCCATTGCTCGGGGGTGATGGTCTGTCCCTGCAGCCAGGTGCCGCCTGCACCGTCGAGGAGTAAAGGGCCGGCTTTCAATTGATCTTTGATTTTCATGGGCAGGAATCTAACAGCTTCGACCAAGTTTGGCAACTGATACATCCTAAAATCCGGATAAACGGATGTTGTGAGCTTCAATCACTTCAGCGGCAGGGTGATGGTGAAGGTGGTTCCAAGGGTTGGAACGCTGGCAACTGCGATGGTTCCGCCGTGCGCCTCGACAAGGCTCTGGACGATCGAGAGCCCGAGCCCGGCACCGCCCTGTTCGCGGGAGCGGGATTTATCGACGCGATAGAATCGCTCGAAAATATGTGGCAGGTGTTCTTCAGGAATGCCAATCCCGTTATCAACAATCTCAATAATTCTGCCTTCTTTCAAACGAATGGTGATTTCACACCCTTGCGGATTGTGCTGCATGGCGTTAGAGATCAAGTTCATCATCACTTGGTGAATGCGGTCGCTGTCGACGTCTACTTCCAGCGGTTTTCTCCCTTCGACTTCGCTCCCTTCGACATTGCTCAGGACAGGCAGGACAGGCAGACATTGGAAATCTATCGAATGTTTTTTCGAAAGCAAGGAAGCCGAATCGACTGCATCGGTGAGGATGGTGTTTAAATCATACCGCTCTTTGAAGAGCTCAAACCCGGTTGTGCTGAGGCGGGTTAGCTCTAGTAGACTGTTGGCCATGCTTTTCATGCGCCGTCCGGCGCGCAGGCAGGCGTTGAGCACTTCTTTATATTCTTCAGGCGAGCGGTTGCGTTTGAGCGCCGCTTCGGTTTGCGCGATGACCACGGCAATCGGTGTGCGCAGTTCATGCGATGCATCAGCCGAAAAACGCTTCTGGTTTTCAATCGACTCATGGAGGTGATCGAAGGTGTTGTTCAGCGTATCTGCAAGACCGGACAGCTCCTCGGGCGCATCGGACAGTTCAATTCGTTGTTGATGATCTCCCTCCGCGATGGTTTTGGCCGTATCGCTGATTTTTTGAATCGGTCGAAGCGCCCGGCCGATGATCAGCAGTCCGCCCATAAAGCCGATGGCTAGTACGGCTCCGCCGATCCCGATCAGATAAAGCCGGGTTGCAGAGAGCTTGGCATAGACCTCGGTTAACGGGCGGCCGAGCACGATCACATTCTTTTGGTGCGACTGAATCAGCTCCCGGTTTCCATCACGAATTACCTTTTGGGTTTGCTCCGCAGCCTTCGGCATATCATTGGCCAGAGATTCTGGAACCTGGCCATACCGCTCGATCCCGCGCGCATCCTGTACCGCCAGATAAAGGTCATGTTGTTCCAACTCAGCAAGAAACTCCGTGGTTTTTTCGTCCACGGGGCGCTCAAGCTGAGGAAGCCGTTGTCGTGGAGGCGGACGGTCATTCGGAAAGCGCATGTCGTCACGGGGCGGCGGCATACCCAGCTGCGGGTCTCCCTGCGGAGGAGCAATTCCCGGCATCACAACCATCAACGCCTCCTGAAGCTCGGCGTCAACTGCCGCAATCAGATCTCGCTTTTTCAGCTGGTAATGGAGTGTCAGCAATGTAAGCAGCACCCCAGCCAGTAGAATCATCTGCCAGACTAGCAACCGCCATCGAATGGATTTAAATAATTTCATAAACAACCGTTTTAACCGCGAATAGACACGAATTTACGCGAATAGACTTTTGAAACCGCGAAAGAACGCAAAAGTAGAATGGATGAATAGCAAAAAACAAACGAAGCCATAGGCGATGAGCCTATCGGCACGCATCGATTTGAAGATGAAAAATTTCCCGCAAACCAGTTTGTGGAGATTTTTTTAATCCAATCGACCTCATTTGTTTTCCTGTCATTCATAAATCCTGTTTATCCTGTAATCCTGTCTAAAAATTTCTTTTTCGTGTCCATTCGTGTGATTCGTTTTCTTCCTGCGGTCTTCGGATGTTTCGAGTTTCCAATTTCAGATTTTCCGCCTTTGGCGGATCTGCCATAGGCATGACAAGTTTCTAGTTTTAACTTTCTCCCAGAATATATCCCTGTCCTCTGCGGGTCTGGATGAAGCCACCGCCGAGCTTGCGGCGCGCATTGCAGACATGCACATCGAGTACGTTTGAGAGCGAATCGTCGGTTTCGTCAAAAAGATGTTCATAAAGATCGGTGCGGGTGACGACCTGATCGCGGTGCATCATCAAATACTCAACTAGCGAATATTCAAGCGCGGTCAGTTTGACCGGCTTCCTGTCGACGGTTGCACTCTTTTTCGCCGTATCAATTTCCAAAGTGCCTGTCGCGCCGGAGCCTTGCGAAGGCGGATGGAAACTCAGCAGCGTCGTCGCCTTGCCGGCCGAGCGGCGGATCAGCGCCCGCAGGCGGGCGGCCAGCTCCGCCATCTCAAACGGTTTCACCAAAAAGTCGTCCGAGCCGAGATCGAGCCCTTTCACACGGTCGTCGAGCTCGCCGCGTGCGGTGAGGATCAGGACGGGGGTTGTCTTTTCTTCGCGCAGTCGCTTGAGCACCTCCCAGCCATCCATCTTCGGCATCATAATATCGAGCACGATGGCGTTGTAGTCCCAGTTCAGCGCTTTATAGAGACCTTCTTCGCCGTCTGTGGCGGAATCGATGGCATAGCCCTCATCGGACAGCCCCATCGTCAGCGCCTGCCTCAGATCTGCCTCGTCCTCTACAATTAAAAGCCGCATATGCTCTCCTTAACCTGACTGTACGGTATCGTTTATACCCCAGCCAACCTTAAGATTGGATTAAGGCGCCGCGCAATGCACGGCGGTTATTAGTGATCAGTGATCAGTTAATGGGGAAGCACTCCATTCCTTAATCTGTCAACGATTCTGAGCTGGGTCAATTTTTGACGGGATCAACAATATGGACTGGATAAACAATCTTGTGAATCAAGCGGAGGAATTTGATCAACCGGCTACAGATTTCTTTTTATGAAAATCCTGTTTATCCAGTTCATCCTGTCAGAAACAGCCACGGATCGGTGCTGTTGAAAAAATGTGCCGCCATGCTATGGCCCTTCATCTTTACTTAAGCTTCGGTGCGCTAATCTGCTCGCGAAATCAGAACGGCATAATCACACGCGGCACAGCCGCAGAAAGGTAGGTACATCATGAAGGCACAGGTAGCAATCCTAACCCTGCTCATCGCAGGAGCCGCAATGGCACAGAGCGAAGACGGCAACCGGCAGCAACCGCGCAAAGGCGGCGCCGACTTCATCAAGCAGTTCGACAAGGACGGCGACGGCAAAGTTTCGCAGGCCGAATTCAACGGGCCGGCCGGACCGTTTGCTCATATGGATAAAAACGGCGACGGCTTCATTAGTGAAGACGAAGCACCTAAAGGCCCGCCGCCCAGACGTGGCAACGATCAACAAGGTTCGCAAAAAGGCGACGGTTTTGTAAAACGTCTTGATAAAGATGCTGACGGTAAAGTTTCTCTGGAAGAGTTCGACGGCCCGGCCGATCACTTTTCGCATATGGATAAAAACGGCGACGGCTTCATCAGCGAAGACGAAGCACCCACCGGCCCGCCGCCCGGAAAAGGAAAGGGAGGACGGCCATAGTTTATAGGTCTGGTTCACGATGGGGCGCTTCGAAAGAAGCGCCCTGTTTATATTTTTGAAACCTCACCACAGAGGTCGCCGAGACACAGGGAGAATATTTCTGACTAGCCGTCGCCAACAGGCTATGGCCTGGCACGCAGGATTTACAGGATCACCGCCTTTCGGCAAGTTCGGGACAGGCGGATGGGAAGGGGTAGGTTTTACTTGTCCGCCGTAGCCTTGGCGAAGGAGGAACCACTAATTAACACGAATCATCTTCCTGTAGACGCGGTGTTCTCACCGCGTTTCCCAATGGTTGGAAAATCCGGGTGGGAAAGTTCCAACCCTTGGAAGAAAATGTTCCAAGCATTGGAAAATATCCGCGTTCATCTGTGGTTAATTCTTCCCCTTTGAATCTCTGTACCCGCTGTGATAATTAATTTTCGCCTTCATGCTGGCTTAAGGTTCGGGGTGCTAGCCTTCATGCATCATTAAGAAATAGGAGACGTACTATGATGAAGCAGACTTCAGTTGCGCCCTGGGGCACATCAAAAATCAAGGCACAGGCCGCAGTTTTTGTGCTGTTTTCTATGCTGCTGGCTATGAGCAGTAGCGCTCAAGTGGTGATCAGCGAGTTCATGGCTGCCAATGATGAAACACTGATCGATGGGGACGGAGAGTATTCGGACTGGATTGAGCTGTATAACACGAGTTCGAATTCTGTCGATCTGACGGGCTGGTATCTCAGTGACGATACAAACAATCTCACGCAGTGGGTGTTTCCTTCCAAAAGTATCGCGGCGGATGAGTTTTTGGTGGTCTTCGCTTCGGGGCAGGAAACGGTTGATTATACAGACAGTCTCGGCTATCTCCACACCACCTTCAAGCTTAGTGCGAGTGGTGAGAGCGTTTTGCTCACGCAATCGGACGGAACGACCATTGAACATTCCTTTGTCGATTATCCGGAGCAGGACGACGATATTTCATATGGGTTGGCGCAGGACTCTAGCTATTCCTATCTGATCGCGGAAGGTGAAGATGCCACGGCGATTGCTGGAACAGCGGAACCATCGGCTAGTTGGAATACGGCCAGCTTTGATGATTCTAGCTGGACTTCTGGCAGTACTGGGGTCGGATACGATAAAGGGTCGACTTACGCGTCGATGATCAACCTAGACCTGGAAAGCTCTATGTTCATCGACGGGATGCCACCCACCACTTATGATTCGGCCTATATTCGGGTCGAATTTGATGTGGCTGACGCAACCGGCATTTCACAGCTGGTCTTGCGGATGAAGTATGATGACGGTTTTGTTGCCTATATCAACGGCAACGAGGTGGCTTCGGCCAACGCGCCGGCGTCTCCAACCTATTCCTCCTCGGCCCCGGCCGAGCACACGGGCACGGCCTATGAGGATTTTACCCTGTTGAATGCGGGAAACTATCTTCAAACCGGAGCCAATGTGTTGGCCACTCATGGATTGAATAATGAATTTGATCCGCAGAACGGCTCTACGGGAGACCCGGACTTTTTCATCATGCCGGTGTTGTCCGGAATTACCGTCGGGAGTATTCAGACAAACTCCGCGATGTATTTCAGCACACCCACTCCCGAGGCTGACAATGTGTTTGGCGTGCTGGGTTATGTGAGCGATACCTCGTTCACGGTTGATCGCGGTTTTTTTACCAATTCCTTCGATGTGGCAATCAGCTGCAACACCGCGGGCGCAGAAATTTACTACACCACCGATGGCACCACTCCGGCCACTGACAATGGAACGCTTTATGCAAGTCCGATCACCATCAGTAAAACGACGGTATTGCGGGCCGCTGCCTTTATAACCGGCTATCAACCGAGCGACACCGATACGCAGACCTATATTTTTCTCGCCGACATCATCGCGCAGGGAACAACTGTCTCATCGTTAGACCCCGAATTTCCTGCCAGTGCCGTTAATGGTCAGGATTTCGACTATGGAATGGATACCGATGTCACGCAAAGTTCAACCTACTCCAGCCAGATAGAAGGTGCATTGCTGGCGATTCCGACCATCTCCATGGTCACCGATCCGGACAACCTATTCGATGCTTCGAGCGGTATTTATGTGAATGCCAGTCAGGAAGGTGAGGCCTGGGAACGCGAAACCTCGGTGGAGCTGATCAACCCCGATGGAGCCAAGGGATTCCAGATCAACGGCGGCCTCCGCATTCGCGGGGAATCGAGCACAACAGCTTCGAATCCCAAGCACTCCTTCCGTTTTATTTTCGATTCGGAATACGGAACCTCCCGCCTGAACTACAAGCTGTTCGGCGATGAAGGAGCTGATAGCTATAAGCGTATGGATTTGCGGACCGGGCAAAACTTTTCATGGGCGAACCAGACCCCGCAATATGCGACCTGGCTCTACGATATCTTCACACGCGACTCCCATCGCGATATGAACCAGCCTCATACCCGCGGCGAATTTTATCATCTCTACATCAATGGCATGTACTGGGGGCTTTATCAGACCGAAGAACGTTGCGAATCCCGCTATGCGGCATCCTATTACGGGGGAGACAAGGATGATTTCGATGCGGTCAAAGCCGATGGCGATACGGGAGACATGTATGCCGTAGACGGAACCCGTGACGCGTATGAAGATCTGTGGACGGGGATGACTGCTGGAGTCAGTGGCAATGCCGCCTACTTTGCCCTGCAGGGGATGAATGCCGATGGAACCGAAAACAGTAGCTACACCAAACTGCTGGATGTCGACAACGTCATTGACTACATGATGCTGATCTATTTCACGGCCAACCGCGACTCGCCGATCGGCCCGCCCAATCAGAACACCATGCCGCGCAATCTGACGACGGTTTACAACCGGGCTGATCCCGACGGATTCAAATTCGTGGCGCACGACAACGAACACTCTCTGGAAATCAGTGAGGGAGTGAGCCACAACCGCTTCAGCCAGACACTAAGCACTGCGTTTGACGGAATCGACCGAATGACGCCGTGGTGGATGCATCTGAAACTCATGGGTAACGAAGAGTATGCGTTGCGTTTTGCCGATCATGTTCATGAGCATTTCTTCAATAACGGCGCTCTCACCGCTACGGAAACCGCCAGCCGGTTGGAAGTTCGCAAGAATGAAATCTATGCGGCGGTGGTGGCCGAGTCGGCCCGCTGGGGCGATAGCACGGGTACGCTCTACACCCGAGATGACAACTGGGAGACGTGGGCCAACTGGTTGCTTAATACGTATATGTCGCAGCGCACTGCCATTGTGCTTGGGCAGATTGAAACCAAGGGCTGGTACCCTTTGGTGGACGCGCCCGAGTTCAATCAACATGGCGGCAGCATCGATTCCGATTTCTCGCTTTCGATCTCCGGCAGCGGCACCATTTACTACACGACCGATGGAACCGATCCGCGTGAAGTGGGTGGCAGTGCTGTCGGCTCGACTTATGGTTCCGCCATTACGTTGACTAAATCCTTGCAGGTTAAAGCGCGTGTGTTGAGCGGGGGCACATGGAGCGCGCTGACCAAAGCCACCTTTGTGCTGAACGAAGAGTCCCCGTTGCGGGTGACGGAAATTATGTACAACCCGATCGGGGGAACCAACTACAGCTCGTCGGACTTCGAGTTCATCGAAATCCTTAACACGAGCGATGAAACCATCGGGCTGGCCGGAACCGAATTCTCGGAAGGCATTCAATTCGATTTCACCGAGGGAGACGAAAGCACCCTCGACCCCGGCGAATATGCGATCTTGGTCAGCAACGTTGAAGCGTTCACCAATCGCTACTCCAACTGGGCGTCCATCAAGATCGCCGGCGAGTATCACGGTAAGTTTTTCATCGCCACCGGTGCGCTCGATAATGGAGGCGAGGACCTCGCGTTGGTCGACGGACTCGGCAACACTATTTTGGATTTCGAGTACGACGACTGGTACGACGTCACCGATGGCGAAGGCTATTCGTTGACGTTGATCGATGCGACGGCTGCGACCAACACGTGGAGCGATAGCACCTCTTGGCGGGCGAGTAAATATACTGGCGGCACACCGGGTGAAGGGCCGGAAGAATTTCTTTCGCCCGATGATTTGGTCATCAACGAAGCCCTGACGCATCAGGACGATGACACGCCCGGCGACTGGATCGAGTTATACAACACCTCCACCAACACGCTCGACATTAACGGATGGTATCTTAGCGATGATGAAGACAACCTTGATCTCGTGGAACTGAGCGGGCTCTCCTCCATTGCACCCGGCGGTTACCGGGTGCTGACCGAGGCCTCCCATTTTGGAACCACCGTGGCCGGAACCAACGGCTTCGCGCTGAGCGAGCTGGGCGAGGGGATCTATCTCTCCTCCGGAGAAAGCGGCGAACTCACTGGCTACCGGGTCGAGGAGGAGTTCGGTGCTGCCGAGCGCGATGTCACCTTCGGGCGGCATGTGAAGAGCGACGGTACAACCGACTTCACCGCCCAGAGCGAACAAACATCAGGCGCCACCAATGCAACTCCGTTGATTGGCGATGTGGTCTTTACCGAGATTATGTATCATCCCGCCGATAGCAACGGATACGAGTTCGTCGAAATCTGCAACACGGGGTCGGCAGGCGTGCCGCTCTACCACTCCACTTATGCGACCAATACCTGGAAACTCGAAGGCGCGGTTGAATTCACCTTCCCGGAAGGGCTTGTACTTTCCGCCGGTGAATGCCTGTTGATTACCGAGACAACCGAAGCAGCGTTCCGTAGCTATTATTCCGTGGATGCAGGCGTCACAGTACTCGGCCCCTACGACGGCGCACTGAACAACGACGGGGAAGACCTCATGCTGACACGTCCCGGTGATCCAGAAGCGCTAACGGGAGAAATCCCCTACATCCTTGTCGAATTCGTCGACTACAACGACGTTGCCCCGTGGCCGCTTGCGGCCGATGGACTCGGCTCTTCCCTTGAGCGAGTCGACGCCACGCTCTACCCGAACGACAGCGAAAACTGGATAGCGAATGCGAGCCCGACTCCGGGAACAGCGGATATTGACGTTGTAGACACCGATTCCGATTCAGACGGCATGCTTGACAGCTGGGAAATCACCTACTTTGAATCCATCGATGCTGAAAATGGCGAAGCCGATGACGACTGGGACAAGGACGGATCGTCGAACTATGATGAATACATCGCTGGCACCGACCCCACCGATGCGGACTCTGTCTTTGCGTTTCAAACGGTGGGCGCCGGTACGGATTACGTACTCACTTGGTCCAGTGCAACAGGAAAAATTTATTCGCTGTGGGTTTGCACCAATTTGGTTTCCGGAGAGTTTGCACTCACCAATTTGGCCATCTTGGCGACCCCGCCGGCGAACACGATCACAACAGGTGTGGATGGTACGGAATGCGTTTTTTACCGGCTAACCGTCGAGAACGAGTAACTCGATGATCGCATCATTAAAAAAAGGCATAACCGCAGATGCGGACTTCTCTACGGAGCTGGATTGCTTTGAGGCGAAGTACATCATTTCGCATCAGCTGGTGGAGCCGAAGGCTCGGTTCAACACACGAAAGGCAGTTTTTACCCTGAGCGTAGCGACGGATAATTTCCGAAGGAAATAACGTAGTGGTTCAAGTCATGGGAAGGTGCGGTTCAGGGGTTTGCCACAAAAGACGCCACAAAAAGAAATCTGGAGGGTCGCGGGCCTCCGCGACCGGGGATGAACCGCGGAAACTATGCGGGTTCGATTTTTTGATCGCAAAGAACGAAGACGCAAGGGTAGGGATGGCTCTCCGAGCCGTCCGGAGCGGGTTTTTTTTGACAGGATTACAGGATCAACGCGGATGGGAAGGGTCAATTTTCACCACAGAACACACAGAACACACGGAAGAGGATTGTAGGGCGGGGGCCATGACCTCGCCGTGCGGGGCAGTTTTTTTGACTGCAAAAGAACGTAAGGAACGCAAAAGCATTCTGGAGGGTCGCGGGCCTCCGCGACCGGGGATGAACGCCCTTCGGCAAGCTCAGGACAAGCGGATGGGAAGGGGTAGGTTTTACTTGTCCGCCGTAGCCTTGGCGAAGGAGGAACCACTAATTAACACGAATCATCTTCCTGTAGACGCGGTGTTCTCACCGCGTTTTCCAACCAGTGGAACCCAAATCCTTTTCATTCTGCGAATATGGATAAAATCTCTTAAGCCTTCCTCTTTCAGATTCTCTTAAATTCGTGTACCATGACCGGTATATTTCGGGGTTGAACTGAGAGGCATCAGCCGTGGGCAAAAAAATGGATCAAGGAAAAGGAATGGATTCTAAAATTCATTGGTCGACCCCTTTCTCCTTTCCCTTTCGCCCTTTCGAGTTGCAGCCAAAGTTTAGAATTACGGAATAAAAAAAGTAAAAAATATAAGCAAGGAGATGGCGATGAGAGGAATCATACTAATCTGCGGAATCATGTTATCCGGAGCGGTTTTTTCCGCACCGCTTAATGACCAGTTCACGAATGCGGTAGTCATCATCGGAAGCTCAGGGTCGTCGGCCGCAGTCGACACAGCCGCGGCCACGGCTGAAGCAGGAGAGCCAGCGCATGCTGGAAGCGCTGCATCCCATTCGGTCTGGTGGAAATATACGGCTCCGACGAATGGCGTATTGATCCTCGACACATTGGGTTCGAATGAAAATCTTGATACCGTCCTCGGAGTCTATACCGGCAGTGCGGTCAGCGACCTGACCGAAGTCGTATCCAACGACGACGATCGTGGCGATGACTTTTCTCGCAGCAAAGCCCGGCTAACGATACTCCCGGGCGAAACCGTTTGGATTGCGGTTGATGGGTATGGCGGCGATACCGGCAACGCCGTGTTGAGCTGGGATTTCCTGTCAATCGGGGCCGGACTTGGAAGCGACGCTTTTGCAGATGCTACGACCCTCAACGGTAGCGACAGATCATCCGCCGTGACCGACACAGGTGCCGCAACCGCTGAGACGGGTGAACCGGTCCATGCCTACAGCGACGCATCCCATTCGGTTTGGTGGAAATACGTGGCTCCGGCCGACGGGCTGCTGACAATTGACACCTTAGCTTCAGATGAAGATTTTAATACCGTCCTCGGAGTTTATATCGGCAGTGCGGTCAACAGTCTGACCGAAGTCGCATTCAACGACAACGAGGATACCGATGATTACTCCCGTAGCGAAGTCAGTTTGATCGTGAGTCAGAGCGCAACCTATTGGGTTGCGGTCGATGGCTATGACGGCGATACCGGCAACGCCGTGCTGTGCTGGGCTTTAAAGGAAGCGCAGACCTTTTATGTTTCCACCAACGGAACCTCCGTTGCGCCATACACCAACTGGGTCACGGCGGCGACAAATATTCAGGACGCGGTCGACGTGGCTTCGGCAGGCGATACGGTATTGGTGACGAACGGCACCTATCTGCTTACAGAAGAGATTCCAGTGGGGAAAGCCATCACTATCGAAAGTGTTAACGGCGATGGGGTCACTGTGGTGGACGGACAAAACGCGCACCGTTGCTTTAATATCGACTACGCCACGACTTGTGTCATTCGTGGTTTCACAATCCAGAATGGAAATGCAGGATCAGGGTACGGCGGTGGCATAATGTGTG
>CAYVYL010000036.1:0-2933 GCA_964455665.1 uncultured Verrucomicrobiota bacterium | reverse complement strand
TTCACAATCCAGAATGGAAATGCAGGATCAGGGTACGGCGGTGGCATAATGTGTGCTTATTACGACACTACTCCGATTATCGCAAACTGTACGCTCTCGGGCAATTCTGCTGAAAGGGGAGGTGGCAGTTATGGTTGCACGCTCAACAACTGCACGCTCTCGGGCAATTCGGCTGTCGACAACGGCGGAGGGAACTATGGTGGCACGCTGAACAACTGCACGCTCTCGGGTAATTCGGCTGACGACGACGGCGGAGGGTGCTACCACGGCACGCTGAACAACTGCACGCTCTCGGGAAATTCTGCACAAAGGAATGGGGGCGGGGGTAACGATAGCACGCTCAACAACTGCATGCTCTACGGTAATTCGTCCGACGTCTCGGGTGGCGGGAGTTACGGCGACACGCTGAACAACTGCACGCTCTATGGTAATTCGTCCGACGTTTCGGGCGGCGGGAGTTGCGCCGGCACGCTGAAAAACTGCATCATCTGGAGCAATACAGTAGCCGGTTCGGGGGATAACTGGACTAACTGTCCCAGCTCCTATTGCTGCACCACGCCTCTTCCCCTGGGAGTTGGCAATATCACCAACGTTCCGCTCTTTGCCGATGCGGCGTTTCGTCTCCTGCCCGGTTCGCCTTGTGTCGATGCGGGCAGCAATGCCTTTGTATCCGCTGGAACCGACCTCGATGGCAACCCGCGCATCATCCACGGCACGGTCGATATGGGCTGTTTTGAATATGTCGGATTTATCACCGACTCCGATGGCGACGACGTCTCCGACTACAACGAGTATGTTGCCGACACCGGCGCAACCGATAGCAACGACTGGTTCTGTATCACATCGTTCATCAACAGCACGGTATTCTTCGACTCGTCGAGTAATCGGCTCTACACTCTGCAAAGTTGTACCAACCTGATTGAAGGGGTCTGGACTAACTTGCCAGCCCAAACGGATGTGACGGGCAGCGGCGGCACAGATTCTTTCATGGACTCTTTTTCCAACACCAACCCTGCTTGCTACTATCGCATTCAGGTCGAAATTCCATAAGCCGTTCTCCGCGTGAGAGGGCAATAGAGAAGTCGCCACGAAGGCACCAAGACTCGAAGTGGTTTGTGAGCTTTCGTGCCTTTGAGTCTTTGTGGCATAAGCCGGCAATGCCGGTTCCAAGCATTGGAAAAGAATAAAAAATCCGAAAAAAGGGTCAAAAAAAGGGTCAGTCTCCGCCCCGTCCCGAAGTGTCGGGATGAATGAAAACGATCGGGATCAAAAGAAAATCTCGGAGTCCACGACCTTTGATCTTTGTACGGTGTCTTTTAATTTGAGGCAACTCGCATCTCCAGCAAGGAGGCCTGCCAGCTTGACGTGATGTAACAGATTTCCTACATTCCGACTTCAACTTCGCGTATGAGCGCGCGAACGGCAATATCACATGAAGAAAGCAGAGGTTTACGTGTTGAAAAAACTGTCTTGGGTATCGATCTCTTGTCTTGTCCTCCTGACCAGCTGTGCTTCTACGCGGGCGACACATCCCGATCCCGAAGATTCAGCGGGGACCCAATCTGCGCTGGCCTCAAAAATCAATAAAAGGACAACAAACATAGTTTTCGTACGCCATGCTCAAACCGTCGCAAATCTAACCCATGAGTATTCTAGCTATACGGAATCCACCTTCTCAGATGATGGCAAGAAGCAGGTAGAAGATCTGGCTGGAAAGCTTCGAGGGGTCGATTTTGACGTAATCCTCGTGAGCCCCACGTGGCGAACACAAAACACGATCCTTCCCTACCTAAAGGCACAAACGGGTCGTGTGGCTGAAATCTGGCCGGAGTTAACTGAGTGCTGTTGGCAAGCACACACGGACAAACCAACGTATGCAATTGACGACCCCAATGTCGTCCTGCCCCGAACAAAATTGATCCAGCTCGAAGATAAAGACCATTTCGTATTCAGAGACAAAGACTCGACCTTGGAGTATGACTGGCCGGAGAAGAATTATGCCGATGGCATGTTACAGGTCCAAAAAGCCTATCAGATGATTACGGACCGCTTTGCAGACGGCAACAAGACGATCTTGATCGTGTGTCACCATCTAGCGGGAACACGGCTTCTGGATTTGCTCCAGGGGAACGAGCCCACCGGCGAGACCTATGTTGAAAATGCGGAGCCTTGGCTGCTCCAAGCGCGACCTGATGGCGTATTTGTAAGAATCCCCTAAGCTGGCTTGAGGAAGAAGGGTCAGTTCGCGATTAACATCTGTCGCACAGTCTCTGTTCTTATTTCCCGGTCGCGGAGGCCCGCGACCCTCCAGATTGCTTTTGCGTTCTCTGCGCCTAAAACTTGATCCGCACGGATCTGCGCTCATCCGTTTACATCCGCGGTTTCCTCCTTTGGCGGATTAGCCTTGGCTGAAAAACCTGCATCCGCAAAGAAAGCGGTGGCGAGCCACCGCTCCGCCGGCCGACAGACGGTAGGTCTTGCCCAACTTGTTTTGTTGTTCTGCAGGAGTGAGCGGCCTACGCTGTTGGCGAGCCGGAAGGCAATGAAGTCAAAGGGAGGGCGATCATGAAAAACTCGATACTCTATACGCTAGCACTCGGAATAATTCTTGGATCTGTCCTGGGCCAGACGTCCGCCGGATATTGGGTCACCACCTGCGGGGCGTTGCTGTTGCTCATTGCCATCGCAATGAGCTACATCAAGCACAATAAAAAGAAAGCCGTGATCCTGTAAGGGGCTGGCGTTTTTAAAAAGTGGCGGAGAGGGGGGGATTGCTGCGGCTTTGCCTTGCCCTTCGGGGCCGTCACTGCGTGCCAGCCTCGCTTCGCGTCAAACCCCCTCCGGGGCTTCTCATCTCCCGCCATTTCACCAAAAAATAACCCTGCCAGACCAAGGTCTGACAGGGTTAAGAATTTGGCGGAGAGGGGGGGATT
>CAYVYL010000035.1:0-14761 GCA_964455665.1 uncultured Verrucomicrobiota bacterium | reverse complement strand
GAAAGGAAGTGCAATTATGGCAACAAATAAAGTTTTAGGAATCGACCTAGGGACAACCAATTCCTGTATGGCGATTATGGAAGGTGGCGAGTCCACCGTCATCCCGAACGCCGAAGGCGGACGCACCACCCCATCGGTGGTGGCATTTACGAAAGACGGCGAGCGTCTGGTTGGTCAGGCTGCGAAACGTCAAGCGGTCACCAACCCGACCAACACGATCTTCTCCGTGAAGCGTTTCATGGGTCGTAAGTTCGCTGAAGTCGCCCACGAGATCGATCTGGTTCCTTATAAGGTGATAAAAGCCAAAAACGGCGATGCCCATATTCAGATTGACGACAAAACCTACGCCCCGCCGGAAATCTCCGCGATGATTCTGCAGAAGATGAAAGCGGACGCAGATGCATACGTCGGCGAAACCATCACGCAGGCCGTGATCACCGTTCCGGCTTACTTCAACGACTCGCAGCGCCAGGCCACCAAAGACGCCGGCAAAATTGCCGGTCTCGAAGTGCTACGTATCGTCAATGAGCCGACCGCCGCCACCCTCGCCTACGGTCTCGACAAAACGAACGAGGAAAAAGTGGTGGTCTACGACCTTGGGGGCGGAACCTTCGACGTCTCGATCCTCGACATCGACAACGGCTTTTTCGAAGTGAACGCATCCAACGGTGACGGTCATCTCGGTGGAGACGACTTTGACCAGGCGGTGATCGACTGGCTCGTCGAAGAATTCAAAAAAGAACAGGGTGTGGACCTTTCTAAAGATCCGATGGCACTGCAGCGTCTGAAAGAAGCTGCTGAAAAAGCCAAATGCGAACTGTCCAGCTCGCAGAGCACCGACATCAATCTGCCGTTCATCACGGCGGATGCTTCCGGCCCGAAACACATGAACGTGGCGCTGACCCGCGCGAAATTCGAGCAGCTGGTTGACAGTCTGGTCGACCGCACTAAACATCCGGTTCAGGACTGTATGCGCGACGCAAAAGTTTCCTCCGGCGACATTCACGAAGTGATTCTGGTCGGTGGATCGACCCGCATCCCGCGCGTTCAGGAAATGGTGAAAGAACACTTCGGTAAGGATCCGCACAAGGGGGTTAACCCGGACGAAGTGGTTGCCGCTGGCGCCGCGATTCAGGGCGGAATCCTTTCCGGCGACGTGAACCAGAACGTGGTTCTGCTCGACGTGACCCCGCTGTCGCTCGGTATCGAAACGCTTGGTGGAATCTCCACCCCGCTGATCGAACGCAACACCACCATCCCGACCAAAAAGAGCGAGGTGTTCTCGACCGCGGCTGATAACCAGCCCGCCGTGGATATCCATGTGCTGCAGGGTGAACGCAAAATGTCGAAAGACAACAAAACCATCGGCCACTTCCAGCTCGACGGCATTCCCTCCGCCCCGCGCGGAGTACCGCAGGTTGAAGTGACCTTCGATATCGACGCCAACGGGATCCTGAGTGTGAAAGCCAAGGACCTCGGCACCGGTAAAGAGCAGCACATCACCATCACCGCTTCCAGCGGTCTGTCCGACGACGAAGTCGAAAAAATGGTGAAAGATGCCGAAGCCCATGCCGTCGAAGACGAAGCCGCAAAAGAAAAAATCGACCTGCGCAATCAGGCTGATCAGGCGGTTTTCCAGACCGAAAAATTCCTGAAGGAAAACGGCGACAAACTCGACGATGCCAAGAAGGCGGAAGTGGAAGCGACCATCGAGCCGGTCAAGGAAGCGCTGAAAAGCGATGACGATGACCAGATCAAATCGGCCATGGAAAAACTCAACGAAGTCATGCAGGCCGCCGCCACGGAAATGTATTCCAAGGCTCAGGCCGAAGCAGAAGCCGAGCAACAGGCTGCCCCCGACGCGGAAGGCGCTGAGCCAGCTGGCGAAAAGCAGGCTGACGGCGACGTGATCGATGCCGACTACAAAATGGACGACGACGAGAAGTAAGTTAAGAATTCAGACAGGATTACAGGATTAACAGGATCGAATGCCTGAAATAGTTAATCCTGTAAATCCTGTTATCCCGTCAAAAATATTTAGAAATTAGAACGGCAGAGAGGTTCTGCCGGAAAAGATAAACCCAAGAAGGAGAAGCAATGAAGATCAAACCATTAGGTGACCGCGTATTGGTCGAACCGCTGAAAGAAGGCGAAGTGAAAAAAGGCGGAATCATTATTCCTGACAGCGCCAAAGAGCGTCCGCAGGAAGGCAAAGTGATCGCACTGGGAACCGGCAAGCTCGACGACGATGGGAAAATTATTCCCTTCAATGTTAAAAAGGGCGACATCGTGTTGATGCCGAAGTACGGCGGAACCGAAGTTAAAATGGGCGGCAAGGAATATCAGATCATGCGCGAAGAGGATATTCTGGCTGTTATCGGTTAATAGTTATCAGTTAATAAAATAAATCTTGGGTTGTACGGTCAGCTGTTACTGGAGTTTTACGAATAACCAATAACAAACAACCAATAACCCTTTATCGGAGATAAAGAAATTATGGCAAAACAATTAAAATTCGACGTAGAAGCCCGCGACGCCATGCTGAAAGGCGTGGAAAAGCTGACTAGAGCGGTGGCTGTCACCCTCGGCCCGAAAGGCCGCAACGTGATCATCGACAAAAAATACGGCTCACCGGCTGTCACCAAAGACGGTGTGTCGGTTGCTAAGGAAATCGAGCTCGACGATCCCTTTGAAAACATGGGCGCACAGATGGTTCGCGAAGTGGCGAGCAAAACCAGCGACATTGCCGGTGATGGAACCACCACGGCAACCGTTCTGGCTGAAGCGATCTATCGCGAAGGCATCAAGAATGTCACCGCTGGTGCCAACCCGATGAGCCTCAAGCGCGGAATCGACAAAGCGACCGCCGCATTGGTTGAAGCACTCGTAAAGCTCAGCAAAAAAGTGAAGTCCAACGAGGAAATCGCTCAGGTCGGAACCATTTCCGCCAATGGTGACGCCGAAATCGGACAAATCATTGCGGATGCAATGGACAAAGTTGGCAATGACGGGCCCATCACCATCGAAGAATCAAAAACGATGGAAACCAGCCTCGAAGTCAAAGAAGGGATGCTTTTCGACAAAGGCTATCTCTCCCCTTACTTCGTGACCAACGCCGAATCCATGGAAGTGGCAATGGAAGATCCCTACATTCTCCTGTTCGAGAAAAAGATCTCCAACCTGCAGGACATGCTTCCGCTGCTCCAGAACGTAGCCAAAACCAACAAGCCGTTCCTGATCATCGCAGAAGACATCGAAGGCGAAGCCCTCGCTACGCTCGTAGTGAACAAGCTGCGCGGCACCCTCAACGTCTGCGCAATCAAAGCTCCCGGTTTCGGCGACCGCCGCAAAGCGATGATGGAAGACATTGCCATTCTCACCAATGGTAAATTCATCACCGAAGACCTCGGCATCGTGCTGGAAAACGTGACGCTCGAAGACCTCGGTACCGCTAAAAACATCACCATCAGCAAAGATGAAACCGTCATCGTTGACGGCGCTGGCAAAAAAGTGGACATCAACGCCCGCGTTGATCAGATCCGCCGTCAGATCGAGACCACCACATCCGACTACGACCGCGAAAAACTGCAGGAACGTCAGGCGAAACTCAGTGGCGGTGTCGCAGTCATCAGCATCGGCGCAGCGACCGAGTCCGAAATGAAAGAGAAGAAAGACCGTGTCGACGACGCGCTGCACGCCACCCGTGCCGCCGTTGAAGAAGGCATTGTTCCGGGCGGAGGCGTTGCCCTCATCCGCGTACAGAAAGCCCTCGACAAACTGGTCCTCGAAGGCGATGAAGCCGTAGGTGTTGGAATCGTCCGCAAAGCCTGTGAAGCTCCGCTTCGTCAGCTGGTCAGCAATGCCGGAATCGAAGGCGCCCTGGTTGTGCAGGAAGTCAAAAAAGCCAAACAGACCAACGGATACAATGTGGACACCGGCGAGTATGTCGATATGGTTGCCACAGGCATCATCGATCCGACCAAAGTGACCCGTTCGGCTCTGCAGAACGCAGCCAGCATCGCTGGCCTGCTTCTGACGACCGAGTGCATGATCACCGACCTGCCGGAAAAAGATGCTCCTGCAATGCCCGACATGGGCGGCATGGGTGGAATGGGCGGCATGATGTAAGCTGGCCCATAAAGCCCCGGTCGCAACTGCGCCGGGGCTTTACAATGGAGTATTGGATTGCGGGAGTAGTGGATGACCAACTATCTCCAATAACCCATCAATCCCTTACTCCATTATTCTGTCCCCTCCGGGTTGACTCCCCCTGCTCCAAACCGTATAGTCCGACGCTTTTATTCCCTTAGGAGAGGAAAAACTCTATGAACTTCGAATATCTGACCAAAGCACAGGAAAAAATCGGCAATGTGCCGACACTGGTAAATCTGGTTTCTTACCGCACCCGCCAGCTCAACCACGGCGCCCGCCCGATGGTTAAACCCGACCATCCGGAACAGGACAACCACGACATCGTCCTCAAAGAGATTGTCGAAGGAAAGCTGACGGTTGAAATGGGTGTTGAGCCGCCCGACGACCTCTTCGGCAACATAAATGCCGCTAAAGAAGATACCGGCCCGACTGTGGTTCTCTAAGAAGCCATTCAGGCTTGCTCAAGAAAAGGAATGGCTGTTTTAGCCATTCCTTTTTTATTTCGCATCGCCTGCACGGCAGTTATTCGTTATTAGTTATTCGTTATTTGAATCATTTCTCATATTCTTTCCGCTAACAAAAGCGAGAATTCCGAATAACAGATAACCGATAACCAGTTCATGAGCTCGAAAAAGAAAAAATCCGGCAGCGCACCCGGCGTGATGGCCTCCAACCGCAAGGCTCGGCGAGATTTTCATATTCTGGACGATCTAGAGGCTGGCATTGAACTGCGCGGCACCGAGGTGAAGTCGATCCGGCAGGGACACGTCCGCATCGATGAAGCCTACGTACAGGTTAAAGACGGACAGGCCGAGCTGCTGCAGATGACCATTCAGCCCTACGACCACGGCAACATTTTCAACCACAAGCCGACCCGCCCGCGCCGCCTGCTGATGCATAAAAACGAAATCCTGCGCCTTGAGAGCAAAATCAACGAAAAGGGCCTCACCCTCATCCCGCTCAAAATCTACCTCAAAAAAGGCATTATCAAAGTGAAGGTCGCCCTGTGTAAAGGGAAAGACGCGGTCGACAAGCGCGAGACCCTCAAAAAGAAAACCGCCGACATGGAAGCCCGCCGCGCCATACGTAACGCCCGATAGCCGCTTCGCGGCAGTTATTAGTTATTCAGCGTTCGCCTCCGGCCCTTTCCAACCATTGGAAAAACCTAACGAGCCGCCATGCTATGGCTTCCAAGGTTTAGAAAAAACGTTTAGAGTTCGTAGCGATGAGACATCAAAAAGCCATGCAGTGGGAAAAAACGCTCAAGGGTGTGTTTGATGAGATTGACCGCGAGCTAGAGGCGCAGTACGGCGGCCAGTGGCCGCTCCACCCTTCCCGCCCGAAAGAAGGAACCACCTCCAATCCGGAACAGGACGGGCTCTTTAATGTGGGCGCAGCCTTTTCCGCCGGCATCGGCTCCCAACACGGCCCGGGCTACACGGTGGAAATCCGGTTTTCAACGCTCAAAAATGTGCCGGCGGATATCCGCGCACAGATCAAGCAGCAGGTTTTCCAAACATTGGGGAAAAAGTTGCCGGCAGCTTTCCCCGGCAGAGAGCTGAAGGTATCGGAGGAAAACGAAACCATCCGAATTCACGGCGATCTGAGCCTGGATGACTGATAAAAGCATCCTGTCGGACGCGGAATAATGGAATGCTGGATTTTTGGATGGATGGAAGAATCCGCTCACCCATTCATCCGGCAACTCAGCGCTCTACGGGTCTAAATCTAAAAGGTTTCGCTCCAGACCGGCTCACCGTTGATCTCAAAAACGAGCTGCTTAGAATCGGAGCGCCAGCGCAGCACGGCTTCGCGCCCTTTGGATGAATCTCCCTTATACTCCGGTAGATAGAGCGCTGTGTGCCACAGGCGGCCGGTGCGGGTGGCAATTTTGTAGCCAGGGTCGGAATGGTAATAGACATGCATCAGCCGCGCTTCGCGGCTTCCGTCCGGAGCGGGTAGCTGCTGGATCACTTCGGTCGGCGAAGTGAGGATGCGGAATGCAATAAACAGCACAAATCCCATTAACGCCAGAAAGCCAACAACACGCATTGGGGACATCCCGTTAAACATGCTGCGCTTTCGAAATCGATCCATTTTACTCCTTTTCAACCGGAGCGGGTTCTTCAACCTGCTCGGTCTGACCGGAGACGAGACTACCAAAAAATTTCTTGATGTGCAGTTTTCGATCAATGTCGTTGAAGGTGACTAACAACATGGCGAAAATCAACAGCATGGCGCAAACGTTTATCAGAACGGCCTGCATCTTCGCATTTACTTTGCGACGGGTGATGCCCTCCCACAGCGAGAAAACAATGTGTCCTCCGTCTAGCACCGGGATGGGGAGCAGATTTAAAAGGGCCAGATTGATGTTAATCAAGCGAATCAGCCAAAGGGTCGTCCACAAACCGTTCTTAATCGCCATCATCAGCATACCGAATATCCCCACCGGCCCCTGCAGTTTTTTAGCCACTTTGCCCGACTCCCCTCGGGTGACCAGTCCCTTTAACACACGGCTGATCATCGACGCATCCCCTTTGAGCTGATCCAGTGGGCGAACGCGAAAACCGCCCTGCGCTACTCCGATCATGACGCGCTCATACTCTTCGTTGTATTCCGGTGTGATAAACAGAGGAATATTCCGTCCATCCCGCTCCACAACAACGGGCATTTCTTCCAAAGGGGCTTCCTGAACCACATCGGTGAACTGACGCCAACCGATCACCGAAATCCCGTTAAACTGCACAATCATGTCATTGGCCTGAATCCCAGCGATATCGGCGGGCGACCCTTCCGTAACGGCTCCAAGCAGACAGGGAATGGCTTGATTCACTCCCTTGACGATCTGCCCGGTTTTCTCCATGTCATCGATTTCAACCTGAACGGTTTTCGTTGTATTCGATGCGAGCAGCGTAAGCTCCACGTTCCGATCGGTTTCTCCCAAAAGACTTTCCACTGCAAAATCATACCAAGAATTGACGGATTTTCCATTCACGGCAATCACGGTGTCACCGGGGCGGATGCCCGCCTGATACGCGGCGGAGGTTTCATCCACCATGCCAACCACTGCGGCGGTTTCTTCGAGAATCGGCTGATCCGATGAGAGAAAAATCACCCAGGCCAGAATAACCGCAAACAGGATGTTTCCGATGGGGCCGGCAAAGGCGACTGCGATTTTTTTCCAAGGGGAAACCGACGGACACTTTACAGGCTCACCGCCCTGAATACGCTCCATCCCTTCGGGGTCAAGCTGCGGGAGGGCGACATAGCCGCCGAGAGGAATCCAGCCGATCTTGTAAATGATTCCGTCACGCTCCCACTGCCAGATAGCTTTGCCGAAGCCGATAGAGAACGTGATGATTTTTAGGCCGCTTCTCTTCGCAACAATGAAGTGTCCGAATTCATGGACAAAGACGGTCAGGCCAAACAAAAAGAGCGCGAGACCCAGCGTGTAGACCACAGTCCAGGCGGAATAAAGAGAGTCGAGCATAAGGAACCTAATCTAAGAAAAGCTGGATGTAGATATACATAAAGGGCGCGGTGAAAAGAAGGCTGTCAATCATGTCGAGCATGCCGCCCATTCCGTGCGCGATGGCTCCGGAGTCTTTTACATTCACCGCCCGCTTGAAGAGCGACTCAACGAGGTCGCCTAGCGTTCCAATGATTGGAAGAACCACGCCCAGAATCAGCGTGTGGTAGAACGGAAGGCTGTACGGTCCGAGCATGCCGTCATTCAGCACCCACCAGATCACACCCACGACACAGGAAAACAGAATGCCGCCAAACAGCCCTTCCCAACTCTTTTTGGGAGAGATGGCCGGAGCCAGACGATGCTTGCCGTATTTGGAACCGATGAAATAGGCGCCCGCATCGCCCCACTTGACCGCAAGCAGCAGATAGAAGGCAACCTTAACCGGCTCCGCCGGATCACCCGACAGATAGAGCCGCACAAAAAAGCTCCAGAAAAAGGCGACATAAACAAAGCCGAACAATGTGCCGAGTGCATTACGAAATGCCCGCGGAGCATCCGCATAATCCACCAGCACACGGTAAAAATTCACAATCAAAATAGTTAACAGCAATGCCCACAGTGCATCATCGGTTCTCCCGGACGAGAGCGACACCCACCACGTGAGCGCCACAAAAATTAACCCGCTGATCATTCCCATCTTTTTGGATGCGGGCATATTGCCCATCGCCATCAGGGCATAAATCTCGCGCATGGCCAACCCGCAGACCGCCAGCAACACCAGTAGCGCAATCGGACTCCCCGCCGGCACAAACAGCATTGAACCCATGATGACTGCCGCAATACTTAACCCTGAAATGATTCGTTTTTTATCCATACGCTCCTTTATTGCGTCACAACCCCGCCAAAACGCCGACCGCGCTTCCCGAAACTTTCCAATGCCTGTAAAAAATCCTTTTCACGGAAGTCGGGCCAATACGTTTCGGTGACGTACAGCTCAGCATACGAGAGCTGCCAAAGCAAAAAATTACTCAAGCGGAATTCACCGCTAGTGCGGATCATCAGTTCGGGATCGGGCACATCGGGCAGATACAAATGCTGTGCCACCGTCTCTTCTGTTACGGTTTCCGGATCCAGCTCACCGGCCGCCACTTTGCGGGCGATCGCTTTGGCCGCTTCCGCAATTTCCTTGCGGCTACCGTAACTCAGCGCGACGATCAGCGTACGCTCATAATCCTTCGCGGACTGCTCCATCAGTTTGCGAAGCCCCGCCTGAACCGCTTTCGGCAGACGGTCCACCTCGCCCATCACCCGCAGGCGAATCTTATTTTTCAAAAACTCCCGGGCATGCTTCTGCATAAATGCGATAAGCAATGTCATCAGGCCGTCGACTTCATCCTTCGGTCGTTTCCAGTTTTCGGTGCTGAAAGCATAGAGCGTCAGATAGTTGACCCCGGCCTCTTTGGCGGCCTTAAGAACCGCCAAAACCGACTGTGCGCCCTCCTCATGACCTTTCAACCGCGACAGGCCGTGCTCATTCGCCCACCGCCCGTTGCCGTCCATGATGATAGCCACGTGCTCTGGAACGTTCGTCAGCTCTGGGGCTTTTGTCTTCACAAATTCAATCGATTGCGATTGTGCTGGACCGCTTGGGTCCAACGGAAAGAATGCTGACCGGAACGTCGGTCAGTTCTTCGAGCCACTTGATGTATTTTTTGGCCTGTTCCGGAAGCTCTTCGATGGAAGTGCAGCCGGTGGTCAGGCAGTTCCAGCCCTCAAACTCTTCATAGACCGGCTTGCAGCGCGCCAGCCTGCCGATGCTGGCCGGGACGGTATCCACGCGCTCGCCGTCGCACTCATAGTGCGTGCAGACTTTGATGGTTTTAAACCCATCAAGCACGTCGAGCTTCATCAGCGCCCAGCGGTCGATCCCGCCAATCATGGCGGCGTAACGAGCAACCACGGCGTCGAACCATCCGCAGCGGCGCGGGCGGCCGGTGGTGGCGCCAAATTCGTTACCGACCTTAGCGAGCTTCGCGCCGTCGTCGTCGAACAGCTCGGTCGGGAACGGCCCTTCCCCCACGCGGGTGGTATAGGCCTTCACAATGCCGATCACATCATCAATCGAGTGCGGAGGAACGCCCGCGCCGGCGGGAACGCCGCCCGCACCGGTGCTCGATGAGGTGACAAAGGGATAGGTGCCAAAATCGACATCGAGCATCACGCCCTGCGCGCCTTCGAAGAGCACATTCTGGTTCTCGTCGCGAATCGCGGCGTTGAGCATCGGAACCGTGTCGCAAATGAACGGTTTGATGTATTCAAAAGCCGGTGCGTAGTCGGCAACCACTTGATCGGCGTCCAGTATGTCCGCACCGAGAATGGCAAGCATCTCATTTTTAGCGGCAATCCGTTCGCGGAGCATGGCTTCAAAATCATCTTCGAGCACATCGCCCATACGCAAACCGCTGCGGTCGGCTTTGTCGGAGTAGGCAGGGCCAATACCGCGCTTGGTGGTGCCGATCTTTTTACCGGTTTCAAGTTTTGCTTCTTTAGCGCCGTCGAGCGCCTTGTGATACTGAATCACCAAATGCGCGCGGTCGCTGATAAACAGGCGACCTTTAATCGAAATGCCGCGTTTTTCAAGATCCTGCAGTTCGTCTGCCAGGCCGATCGGATCGACCACCAGGCCGTTGCCGATCACGCACTTGGCATTCGGGCGAAGAATGCCCGACGGCGCGAGATGAAGAACATATTTCTGGTCGCCCACCTCCACGGTGTGGCCGGCGTTATTGCCGCCCTGATAGCGCACCACCCAGTCGGCTTTTTCGGTGAGCACGTCGATGACCTTGCCCTTGCCTTCGTCACCCCACTGCGAACCGATTAAAATTGTATTAGCCATTTCTCTAAATTCCTTATTGTTCGAGATTTCCCCAAAGGGTCAGAGAGTAGACTACCCCGCTAGAGGGGTCAAGCCGCGGTGCGAATACAAGATGATCCATACATAATCAGCCGGATTACGTATGGATCAGGGGGAAAGAAAAGAGTTTGTCCGCCAAACAGCATTACCTGCTGACTTGAAGACGGTAGTATGAATAGTGATTGTCAACCGGAAGTTCCCAATCGATCGTCTGGTCTCCGATCAGCCCGTCAACGACAGTCGTCCATTCGCCGGACATAAGATCATTACTGCCTTCAAGCGCATAGGTGCAAGTGGACTGAGCATCCCAGCTCACAAGGTCATCCCCTTCAGGGCTTTTGATTAACTCTAAAGTAACAGCGGACATGTCGTCATCCGGATCTGTAAGTGCCAGAAGCTCGTCGCCATTGGTCATTCCGTCGCCATCAGAATCTGCCAATGCCCATGCGCGCCAGCCCTTATATACCGGCCATAAATTTTCAGACTCAAGCGTTCCAGACTCAAGCTGGGACATTAACACTTCTAACAAGTCCGAATGATTATTGAGCCAATTGATGATCTCGTCAGATTCATACTCACCTAGATTTATACCGCAATTGAACTCTGGGTCGTTTTTTACCTTTTCCTTCAGGAACTGCTTAAAGGCTTTCGCCATTTTTTTATCTGCATTTTTACAGTTTCCGTTTTTCCCCGCCGTATCAGAAGAAGAAGAAGAACCGCGTTTGGCTGTCCAGTTTCCTGCGGAATTCTGACTATTCGTATTGGCTCTAGCCGCCATTGAAACAGATGCCGTTACCTGGATCAGCGCCACTACGACCGCGACTCTCCATTTTAGGTTGGTTATTTGTTTCAACATGGCTCTATAGAAAGCACGAAGTGTGCCACCTTCGCCAAACGGACAAAAACCGGTTATTTCCTAAGAAAAATGATGTTTTCACGAATCGACCGGTTTGACACGGACGGTAAAAAGTACAGACAGTAATTTTTACACTGTAAAAATTGCGTGCCTATTGCGTTGATCTAGTGTATTACTTACATTCAGTTGGCTAAGTTTGAAGGGGTAGATAATGAAAAAAGAAAAAATACTCGTTGTCGACGACGACCGCCTCATTACGACTATGGTAAGAAAAGTACTCTCCGCTTCCGGAATGGACGTAGTGATATGCGCCGATTGCGAAAGTGCATTAGCAACGATTGATGAATCGTTCTCGGCCGTACTGATGGATCTAGACCTGCCGCGTATGGATGGCATTCTGGGCATTATGGCAATAAAGGATCAATTCGCGGATATGCCTTGTCTGGTTATCTCCGCTGAAGAGGATGTGCGCAGGGCGGTCGCCGCGATGAGTGCCGGCGCATGTGACTATCTGCGAAAACCGATCGACCATGAAGAACTGGTCATACGGGTCCATTACGCGATTGAAGCCGTAAGGATCAATACTGAAAACCAAGTTTTCCGGAATTCAATGAATCAAGATAATGCAACAGACACTTGGATCGGGGTCTCACAGAAAAGCTTAAATATCCTGGAGAGAGCACAACAGATTGCCAACTCTGACGCCACCGTACTCATCACGGGAGAGACCGGAACCGGCAAATCCCTTCTCGCCCGCTATATCCACTCGATCAGTCCCCTATCCGACAAACCGTTTGTGTCGGCCAGTATCGCCTCTCTTCCCGCCAACCTCATTGAATCCGAGCTGTTTGGTCATGAAAAAGGAGCCTTCACCGGTGCTGTCGGCGAAAAGCCGGGGCGAGTCGAGATTGCCAAAGACGGGACGATTTTTCTGGACGAAATCGGCGAGATGCCGCTTTCGCTTCAACCGAAAATCCTGCGCGTTCTTCAGGAGCGCGAATTCGAACGCGTCGGAGGCACCCACACCCATAAGATGACGGCACGTGTAATCGCCTGCACCAACCGTGACCTGCGCCAGATGTGCGAAAACGGCAGATTCCGCCAGGACCTGTACTTCCGAGTCAGCGTGCTGCCGATCGAAATTCCGCCGTTACGTGAACGTCCAGATGATATCGAAGCGCTGATCGACCGCTTCATCGCACACCTTTCAGCGAAAACCGGCCAGGGCAAATCACTGACCCCGGACGCGCGCCATGCGCTGCTGAAATACCATTGGCCGGGCAATGTGCGCGAGCTTCAAAACGTGCTTGAGTGTGCATTCACACTTTCACCGGGGGCATCCATTCCGTCCAATCAACTCAACTTCCTGTTTGACTCTCCTGCAGACATCGTTGCCTCCACATCACTGGCTGGCATGACGTTAGCTGAAATTGAAAAGCAGGCAATCGAACAAACTCTCGACTCGTGTAACGGCAACAAAGCCCAGGCCTCCCGCTCTCTCGGCATCAGCGAAAAAAGCATCTACAACAAAATGTCCCGGGCCGGATTGCGATAAACCTGCACGACTCGCATAAAAAAAGCGCCCTCCGAAACTTCGGAGAGCGCTTTCACATTTTCCAATGATTGGAAAATTTAGGCTTTCAGACGAGCTTCGAGCTTGCCGAGCTGTTCCGTCATCTTGGCCGGGAGTTTGTCGCCGAATTTGGCGAGGTACTCTTTGGCGCTTTCAACGGTTTTCAGGAAGGCTTCGGTGTCGACTTTCATCAACTCGTCCCAGGCACCGTCAGAGAGCTCCAGCCCTTCGAAGCTGAAGTCCTCTTTCTTCGGCATCAGGCCAATCGGCGTTTCGTTGGCGCCAACTTTGCCTTCGACACGATCACACATCCATTTGAGGACGCGGGAGTTTTCGCCGACTCCGGGCCGATGAACGGATTCCCGATCCAGAACTCTAAAAAAATACCCTCGGGCAAGCCCGAGGGTATCTAGTAAGTTTTTCGATTTTATTACAGATCGAAGGGACTGATGTTATCCCCTTTTTCAGCCTGCAGTTTTTCAAGACGCTCACGCTGTTCAGCCATCTCTTTTTTGAAGGCTTCCGGTGTGTCGCCGACGGTCGCATAGATTTCGTCCATGCGGTCGTGTTTTGCGAGGACTTTCGGGATGCGGATTGTGAACTGGTCCACATAGGCCTGTTCACTGTAGTCCTCACCACGAACCGACTTGAAGAGCGGTTTAAGATCTTCGTATTTTGGGATCATGCCGTAACCGGCATCCAAGGCTTCGACTTCGCCATGAACACGGAGTTCCATCCATTTCAGCCAAACCCCTTTATCGAGCTTGCCGTTGAGGAACTTGCCATCTTTTTTGATGAAGTAGTTGGTTCCGAAAACCGGCGGACGCTTGATGTCTTTGGCGAAATCCAGATTGTTCTGGATGTATTTGCCAACCGACATGGACAGGAAGTCCATGTTGGACATCACGTTCCATTTGCGAACCCCTTCAGCACCGATGGTCGCTGCAGTGGTTTCGGATTCGAGCGTTGCACCCATGGTACAGACCCCGTGCTCCCAGCTGTATGCTTCGCGAACCGGTACGGAGGTGTCGCTATCGCGGCCGCCGTAGATGATTCCGCTGATCGGATGACCTTTTTTGTTGTCCCAGTCGGGATCCGCATTTTCGAGGTCAGCCATTTTGACGGTATAACGAGCGTTCTTGTGAGAAGGAGTCACCACGGCGTCATCTGGACCGGTCTTGCCTTCTGTCCAGTCGCCGCTGTGGTTCTGTCCGTCTTTCGCGATTTCTTCGCCCATGCCGAGCCAGTAGGGGGTTTTGTCCTTGATCAACACGTTGGAGAAGATGACTTCGCCGGGTTTGTGAAGCACGTCCCAGATGACCGGATCGTCGTCACAGTTCACATCGTTGACGATCCCAAAGATACCGTTTTCAACGTTAGCACCGCGGAATTCGCCATCGATGACACGGAAGTAGGCCAGATCATCCCCGATGATGTTTTCGCCGGGAACCATGGCGGTGGAAGTTTTACCACAAGCAGACGGGAACGCTCCGCAGAAATAGCTCTTGCGGCCTTCGGGTCCGTTGACGCGCATGGTGAACATGTGCTCAGCCAGCCAGCCTTCGCGGTCGGCTTTGCGAATCGCCAAACGAAGCGCCAATTTTTTCAGACCCACGGTATTCCCCGCGTACTGCGTGTTGACCGACATCACGGTGTTCCGAGTGTGATCCATATACACACGGTTCAACTCGAAGTTTTTGGACGTCATGCGCTCATCGAATTCACCGGAGCAATGACGAAATTTGAAGAATTCGAAATCGCTGTTTGCAGCTGACTGACGTTTGAATTCTTCGT
>CAYVYL010000034.1:0-15057 GCA_964455665.1 uncultured Verrucomicrobiota bacterium | reverse complement strand
TCATGAAAAAGGCCGTTGTTGCACTTGATATTTGATTCTGCACCCTTGGAAAAAATGAACGAAATTTTTCCAACCCTTGGGAAAAGTCAGCTACTTTGCTCCTGAATCTTCCAGAGCACTTCTTTGAGTTTCACCAGTTGAATGGGTTTGGTTAGGTAGTCGCTCATCCCAGCGGCCAGTCCGCGCGCGCGTTCCTCGTTGGAGGCATGGGCCGTCATGCCGATAATCAACGGGCACGTTTTGCCCTGGAAGTGTTTGATCAGTTCTTCCGTGGCGGTCAGCCCGTCCATGCGGGGCATTTGGACATCCATCAGGATGATGTCGTATTTATTTGCCTTACCCATTTCGAGTGCTTCGATGCCGTCGCGAGCCAGATCTCCCGCGTAGCCCAGTTTGTCGAGCATGCGCAGCGCCACTTTCTGGTTCAGCAGGTTGTCTTCCACCAGTAGAATATTCAGCGTCCGGCTGGCTTCATGGGTTTGGGCGGCGGATACAACCTCCGGATAGTTGCCGGCGTCTCCCCGCAGGATGCTGGCAATGTTTTGATAGAGCTGGGCGGGTTTGACCGGCTTGGTGAGATACGATGAAATTTCGAGCGAAGCATCCGGTTTGTCCAGCCCGATGGAGGTGAGCAGGATGATTGGCAACTTCTGTGTCGGACGGATCTCGCGCACAAGGCGGGTTAGCATCGCTCCGTCCATCTCCGGCATTTGCATGTCGGTGATCATCAGGGCGTATTCGCGGCCCGATTGAATCGATTCAAGCGCGGCGTGGGGGGTGTCGAACGCCACCGGATTCAACCCCCAGCGGGTCAGCTGGGCGCTAATAATTTTTCGGTTGGTTTTATTGTCATCGACAATCAATACATCATTGTTTTTCAGATCGAGTTTTTTCTGGTCGGCCAGAACCGTCCGGGCATGGTGGGCCGTCGGCGTGAAGAGGGTGAAGTGGAACGCAGACCCCTCTCCGGGAGCGCTTTTGGCCCACATGCGGCCGCCCATCAGCTCGCTCAGCTTGCGACTGATGGTCAGCCCCAGCCCCGTTCCACCGTATTGGCGCGTGGAGGAGGAATCGGCCTGGGTGAATTCCCGGAAAATCTTATGCAGCTTATCCTGCTCAATGCCGATGCCGGTGTCGTGCACGATGAATTCGATCTCATGGCCGCCTTCTATCGGACGGGCGGTGACAGAAACGCCGATTTCGCCTTTATGGGTGAATTTGGATGCGTTGCTCAGCAGGTTGAGCAGGATCTGACGCAGGCGGCCTGCATCGCCGCGAATCACGGCGGGGACATTGCCGTCGAGGTCATAAACCAGTTCCACATCTTTTTCTGATGCCGTGGAAACCATCAAGTCCAGCGTGTTTTCCACGCATTGGCTCAGGTCGAAGTCCTGTTGCTCGAATTCTACTTTCCCGGCTTCGATTTTGGAGAAGTCGAGCACGTCGTTGATCAGTGCCAGCAGGGCCTCGCCGCTGACACGGATGATGTTGGCCGACTCAAGTTGTTCTGGGTCGAGGTCGGTTTCTATCAGCAGATCGGTCATGCCGATCACCGCATTCATCGGCGTGCGGATTTCGTGGCTCATGTTGGCCAGGAACGAACTTTTTGCCTGCGCGGCTCTTTCGGCGACGGCCCGGGCTACGTCCAGTTCTAAGTTCTTTCCTGCCAGCTCGTCAACCCGTTCCTGCAAATTGACGTTCAATTGGTGCTCTCTAAGATGATATCGAGTCAGTTTGCAGCTTCCGGCCAAGGCCAGTCCTAAAAGAAGCAGGGCGGCGGATCCCAGCAGAGTTTTCTGCCCTTTCAGTCCGGCGGTGTATTCCGTCGCAGGGAGAAACGAGACGGTTTTCCAAACATATTCCCGACTCTCAATCATGCTCCGGCTGGGTGCAAAGGCCTTGTTGCTCCCTGTGCTCGACTTTTCTCCCTCGACCAGCGGACAGACCGTATCAAATGTCCATAGTCCGGCGTCGGTCAAAAACTGTCCCTGTTCTTCGGTTGAAATTTTCTTCCAGGCTTGCGGATAGCGTTGGGTCATATTCAGATCATCGCGCTGCAGCATGAATCCCCATTCATCATCCGCAGAGGGGCCTTTGAGCCAGAAGCCATCTCGGTTGACCAGCCAGACGTGATGATTGGCGTTTTTTGTGTGGTCTTTGAACCCGCTAAAAAGTGCTGATCCGTAATAGTTCAGCATAACCACACCGCGTTTTGTGCCGTTTTGATCGACGATCGGGGTGCCGATCCGGATCATCGGCTTGTAGGGGGTTTCAATCTCCCCGTGCTCGATGTTCAAATCGAGTGGAGACACAAAAATTTCACCGGCATTCAGTTTGAACGCATCGGTGAAATAGTAGCGGTCCTTTTTGTTTTGGAGTTGGTCTTCGGGAACCACTTCGGCGCCGTTGGCTCGGTAGTTGATTCGAAGTTTCTCCATGCCGGTTTCGTCCAGAAAGCGAACCTGATCGTATATTCCCTTGATGTTCGAAAAATAAAGCCACTGGCGTGTCAGATGATCGGGGCTAATCTGCGGGTTCTGCGTATTGATCTCCCATTGACTGGCCAGATAAAGCAGATCTTCATTGATGTTCCGCAGGCTATTCTTCACATGGGCGCTTCCCATATCAATAGCGGCCCGCTCTTGAGTGGATCGCACCTTCTGTATACGAACGGTTTGTGTCCAGTGGATCAGAAACGTTCCGATAAGAATCAGCATCGCTACAGACAGAAAGAGGGTCAGATATTTGCGCATAAAAAAATCTCCACAGCTTAAAATCGCCCCAACGTAAGTGTTTTGTGCCTGAGGATCAAGGACTTGCGAAAAGAATTAAACAGGACTTTTTATGGAAAGGCTTGGCGCGGGAGGGCTTAGGTATTATCTTGCTGGTTCGTTTGGTAAGGAGATTTTTATGAAGGTTTTAGTCGCCGGCGGGGCCGGATACATTGGAAGCGTGACGACGGAGATGCTTTGCGACGCAGGGCATGAGGTGACCGTTTTCGATAATCTCGAGCGCGGCCATCGTGCCGCAATCGATCCGCGCGCCGAATTTATTGAGGGCGACCTGCGCAAACCCGACACCATCGCCGCCGCCCTTGCCTCAGCCAAACCCGAAGCCGTCATCCATTTTGCCGCCTATATTGAAGTCGGCGAGTCGATGGTCGACCCGCTTCCCTTCTTCGAAAACAACGTCTGTGGTTCTCTGAATTTGATGAAAGCCATGGTGGCTGCCGATTGCAAAAAACTGATCTTCTCCTCCACCTGTGCCACCTACGGCACGCCTGAAAAAATGCCGATGGACGAAACCCTTCCGCAGAAGCCCGAAAGCGTCTATGGGGAGTCCAAGCTGCTTTGCGAAAAAATCTTCCAGTGGGCCGAACAGATTCACGGCGTCGAGTGCGTCTTCCTGCGCTACTTCAACGCCAGTGGTGCCACCGAGCAGTATGGCGAGGATCACGCGCCCGAAACCCATTTGATTCCGCTCGTTTTACAAGTGCCGCTCGGCCAGCGCGAAAAAATCTTCATCTTTGGCGACGACTACGACACGCCCGACGGAACCTGCATTCGTGACTACATTCATATCCGCGACCTTGCGCAGGCCCATATCCTCGCCCTCAAGCCCGGTCTGTCCGGCGCGTTTAACCTCGGCAACGGCGACGGCTACTCCGTGAAAGAGGTTGTTGACATTGCCCGCGAAGTGACCGGCCATCCGATTCCGGCCGAGCTGCAGCCGCGCCGTGCCGGCGACTGCACCCGCCTGATATCCGACTCCACCAAGGCAAAAACCATTCTGGGCTGGAAACCAGAATATGCCGATTTGCGGACTATTGTCGAAAGTGCGTGGAACTGGCATCAGGCGCATCCCAATGGATATCCAGAATGCTGATTCTAAAAACGGACAGGCAGAAATGCCTGTCCGTTTAAGCCGTCATGCTGGCTTCGATCTTGGCTGGCTGGGTTAACTGCAAAAGCGTCGGCGAATGATCAGTGCAATGGCTCCTGTAACAGAAATCATGGCAATGCTTGTCGGCTCTGGAACTGCTGCCGAGATGCTGTTCAGTGTATAGTCCGAGCCCAAATCTGCGGAGCAGATATGAATCTGAAGTGCTAGCACATCATCCAGTGACGCATCGCCGAACGATGAAAAATCCATCGCAAAGGTTGCGGATTCACCGTCATTAAGATCGGTATAGTTCTCGGTCATCCACGTGTTGGCCGAGCCGTCTCCCTGATAGCCGACGTTGTATGAATAAGTATTATTTTCGCCGTTGTCATATTCCAGAAGAGTAATTCGGAAGTCGTTGAAGGTGACAGTTCCATCACCATCCTTTCCGTGAAAGGCATAAACAAAAGAGAAGTAGAACCGGTCATTCAGTCTGCCGTCAGTCAGGTCGATGGCGGAAGCAAAGGTTCCGTTAAAGCGATCGTTTTCCGGGTCTGCCGGCTGGCTCCAACCCTCTGTTCCGTCATACGAGAGGTATGTGCTCGGTCCAGCTTTCGGTTGTGCAGTGATTGCAAATGTTCCGTCGCCCACCCGAGCCTGAGACTGATTGTTGTCGGTTGATAGTTCACAACCGACGCTGCCGTCTCGAACTCCGCCGAGAATGTCTCCGCTGCTAGAACTGTCGGTCCACTGAACCTGTGTTTTGCTACTACTAGAATAGGTCGCTTGAGAAGTTGGTGAGGCGAATGTGTCGATGATGATTTCTGCGGCAAACGATTGGGCTGCGAAAAAAAGAAAAACCGCCCATAAAATCGTTGTTTTTTTTAGCTTAAGCATAATCAATCCTTTTGAATCAGTTTCGCATTAAAATATAATGCAGGTTGATTTTTGGTGCAATCTTTTTTCGGTCGGTTGGCGACTCGTTTCTGTGAATGTGTTAAATATTAGATTTAGGATGAATTTTAACATGAAACATGCAGTATTGTTTAGTTCTGTGCGCGTTATCGTTTGCTGGGTGGGCTCAGGAAGCTCCGTCAAACGGGCAGCGGAGCCGCAAGCTGACGGCTATGCTGAGTAATCGGGTGCAATAAAGCGAACGGTTCATCCGTTATACAGGGCTCGTCCGCAATGCGGTAAAGGGGAGAGGAAGTCCAATGAGAAAATATCTGTGTTTGATTCTGTGCACGGTTTCCTTTGCCGGGTGGGCTCAGGAAGCTCCGTCAAAGGGGCAGCGGAACCGCCTGACGGCGAAAGAAATTGCCGCTTTTCAGGCAAAACGGGCGAAGGCGATGGAGGATGCGGCCGCCAAACCGGCTGAGAAGCAGAATCCGACCAATGGCGGGCAGGAGGATTTTGACCAGATTATGGGCAGTTTCTCCGAGCTGGCTCTGAAATTCTCCGAAGATGAAAAAGAGGCGCTCGATCTATTCGTCTACGAATGCCAATACATCAGCGCTGAGGCGTTTTCCAAAACGCTGGAGCCGTTCCTTTCAGTCAACGGCGAAATCTCCGACAGCGAGGACTCCGACCTAGTTGTGATTACCGATGAAAAAGAGCGGATCGAGCGCCTAAAGATAATCGCTGAAGCGATCGATCGTCCCGTGCGGCAGGTGCTCGTTAGCGCCAGCGTGGTCGCCTTTCAGATTACCGACGGCTTCGAAAAAGACATTAGTCTTCAGTACAACCAGTTCCAGAATATGGCGGAGTTGGCTTCGGGTGGATTGATCTCTGACGGAACAGCAGACCTGGCCGAGCGGGTCCTGAGCGCGGTTTTGCCATCGGGCGGCAATCCCGCCTCGTTGAGCGGACAGTCTTCATATGTCTATTATGATAAGGATTCTCAGGCGGTTCTATCCTCCTTCCTCACCTTTCTCGACAATAGCGGTAGCGCCCGGATCCTGTCATCGCCTTCACTGATTATGCGCCGGGGCCATACCGGTAACATTCTTTCCGGTGAGGACATTCCAATCACCAAGTCGACTCAAAACTCGGCCGGGACCAACTATTCGGTCGACTACAAATCCGTCGGGATCAAGCTGCGGGTCACGCCGGAGTCGATCTTTGATGACCGCGTCGTGCTGGAAGTCAGCCCCGAGGTTTCCAATATTATCCGCTATGAGGAATCCGCCGCCGGCCGCAACCCCGTCATTGCCATCCGCAGTGCCAACACCAAGTTGGAAATCAACGACGGACAGATGGTTTCCATCGGCGGGCTTCTTCGCGAAGAGCAGATCGAAACCAAAAAACAGGTTCCAATTCTTGGAAGAATCCCGATCCTGGGAATTCTGTTCCGTTCATCCAGCAGCGAAAAAATCCGGTCGCAACTGGTCATCTTTCTGACCGTGAATATCGTGGAGCCCGACGAGCTTTCGGCGGATACTATTCGTACGGACAAGGTTTCAGACGAGCTGCAGGAAAAAGTGGATGCTTCGCACGAGGCGTTTCCTCCGCAAAAATGGTCCCTGTGGGACGGGCTGAAAAAACTCTTCCGGTAAGATTATGCGCAAATGTATTCACCACTCAGTCATTTGCCTAGCCGCATTGCTACTCTTTAGCGGATGCGGGAAAAACAATGGTGGCGGCGACCAGCCCGATCAGATTTATGAAGTCGTCCGTGGCAACTTCAATATTATCATCTCAGCCAACGGCACCCTCGATGCCATTAAACGCTACCGGATCGAGTCGCCCCCAGCCGCCAAGTTTGGTCTGGATATCATCGAAGCCGTGCCCGACCAGACCCCGCTCAAAAAAGGCGATCTGATCGTTGCCTTCTCGGATGAAAAATATCAGGACCAGCTAGAGGAGCAGGGAATCAAAATCGAAGAGAGCGAAAAAAATCTGATGCTCCTGCAGCAGGACTACCAAATGGAGACTGCCGACAGCGTCAGTCAGATCAAACAAGCCAGCGATGCCCGTCGGGTCGGTGTGGAGGTGTTGGAAAAATATGTGAATGAAGACGCGCCGCTTCAGAAAAAAAATCTACAGCAGGATCTCGAGGCCGCTCGCCAGGATGTCGAAGATGAAAAAAATAATCTGGCTGCCCTGAAAGAGGACCTCTTGTCCGCCTCCATGGGCGACGAGGCCGCCCGCCTCCAGATCGAGGGGCAAGTTGAAGACAGCGAGGAGATGATTCGCAATCTGGAAAGCAAAGAGGAACGGGCCGCCTACAACCTCCGTATGTTCAAGCAGTATACCTATCCGCAGAAATCGCGTGAGGTCGAGCGCGATGTGGTGAAGACCGAAATGGACCTGCAGAAGCAGCTGGTTAACGCCGCGGCCAAACGGGTTCAACTTCAGAGTAAAATGGATACGCAGGAACGGACACTTCAGACCCAGCGGCGGCAGCGTGAGGAGCTGATCGAGAATATCAGTATGCTGCGCGTCACCGCGCCGGTCGATGGCGTCATCAGCTATGGAGACCCCGATCCGCGCCGCCGCGGCCGCGAGCAGAAAGACATCACCGTCGGTGCCTCCATGCGTCCCTCCGAGATTATCGGAAGCATCCCGGATCTGAGTCAGTTGATCGTCAACCTGGACGTTCCGGAATCCACCCGCCCCAAAATTGATGTGGGTATGCGCGCCGAAATGCGCATCAAAGCGCTTCCGAACCTGCGGCTGTCCGGCAAAATCAGTAAGATTTCCGACATGGCGTCCCATCTGACGTTCTGGGATCGCACTAGCCCCAAGATTTATCCGACCGTGATCTCACTCGATCAGGGAGATTTGGCGCTTCGTCCCGGCATGACCGTTGAAGTGGACATGGTTTCCGAAGAGGTTCGGGGCGTTATTTTTGTTCCGGTCGAAACCCTGTATTCCAAGGAAGGCTCCGTTTACTGCCGGGTCAAAAAAGTCGGCGGTTCGGAGGAGCGGAAGGTGAAAATCGCGCGCAGCTCCAGCAGCTTTGTTGAGATTCTGGACGGCCTGAAACCCGGAGAGAAGGTTCTGCTGAGCCGGGAGGAGCGGTAATTTGAGCTTGATCCAACTGCAGGGAATCAGCCGGGTTTACGGCAGCGGTCCCACCGCCGTGCATGCATTGCGTCCGGCTACGCTCCGTGTGGAGGAGGGCACCTTTGTTGCCATCTACGGCCCTTCCGGCTCCGGCAAATCTACCCTGCTCAACATGCTCGGTCTTCTCGATGAACCCACCGCCGGCGACTATTTTCTCGAGGGGCGCAATGTGGCGAAACTCTCCGATGTGGATCGTTCAAATATCCGCTGCCGAAAGGTCGGCATCATCTTCCAGTCCTTCAATCTCTTCTCCCATTTTTCCATTCTGGAAAATGTCTGCATGCCGATGCGGTTCGCCGGCATGGAGCGCCACGAGATGAAAGAACGTGCAGCTCAGCTTCTCGACCGGTTGGGGCTCGGGGCCCGCTTGCACCACAGTCCCTCGCAGCTCTCCGGCGGACAGTGCCAGCGCGTCGCCATCGCCCGTGCGCTCGCCAACGACCCCGCTGTCCTCCTCGGGGACGAACCGACCGGTAACCTTGATGAAAAAACCGGTGACGAGATCCTGGATATTTTTCATGAGCTGGTCGATGAGGGACGAACCGTCATCATGGTGACGCACAATCCCGAATACGAAAAACACGTGCAGCGAGTCATCGAGCTTCAGGACGGAAACGTGGTGCGCCAATGAGTTTAATCTACAACATTGAATCCACCTGGCTGAGCCTGAAGCACCATGCCTTCCGCTCCCTGCTCGCCATGCTCGGCGTCGTGCTGGGTGTCGCCGCCGTGGTCGGCATGCTGGCGGTTAGTGAGGGCGCCAAGCGCGAGTCCATCGAGCGCATTCAGCAGCAGGGGGTCGACAACATCATCTTGCATTCCGAAAAGCCGAAGTTGAACGCGTCCGGCGGAGAAAACATCTTTTTTTACGGAATTTCACAGGAAGATATCCGCCACTTCAGTTCTGTGTTCGAGAATGTCAAAACGGTTGTCCCCATTGTGGAACTTCGCAAAACCGTTTATGCCGCCGGCCTTCCCACCGATGTGATGCTCGTTGGAACCACCCCGGAGTTTCTGACGATTTCTCGATCCCGCAATGCCGACCCCCGCGGTCGCTGGCTCACCGATTCCGATTGCGAACTCTCCGAAATGGTCTGCTCGGTTGGTGTGGATGCCGCCCGTCAGCTGTTCGGGCTGGAGGATCCCATCGGCAAAAGCGTCACCGTGTATGGTGCGACCTTTCAGGTGGTTGGCCTGCTCGAAAATCCGCTCCGTTCCAAACTGGCCGGAAAACACGACATCAACAACATGGTCTTCACAGACTACGACACCCTGCTGTCGGTCTTCAACCGCGACTTCATGGAGGTTGAAGCGGACTATGTGTACGTACAGGTCGACGATTTGGCTTATCTCAAAAATACGGCCGATCGCCTTCGAACCTATCTGACTGAAACCCATGAGCTTCAGGATTACACCATCAGCGTTCCCTACGAACTGCTGCTCACCGAGCAGGCCACCCAGCACGTCTTCACCATCGTCATGGGCTCCATCGCAGCCATCTCTCTGCTCGTCGGCGGCATCGGCATCATGAACATCATGCTCGCTAACATTTACGAACGCACCAAAGAAATCGGCACGCTGCGTGCACTTGGCGCTCCCAAACAAACCATTCTTACCCAGTTCCTCTTTGAAGCCGTCACACTCACCTCGCTCGGTGGACTGCTCGGCGTCGGCATCGGCTTTTTGATCGCCGTGCTGATCAGGCATACCGCCGACATGCCGACCGTCGTCACGCCCGGCAGCGTCATCGTCGCGCTCACCGTTTCTATTTTAACCGGAATTGTTTTTGGAACCCACCCGGCATGGAAAGCCGCCAGCCTCAGCCCCATCGAAGCCCTGCGTCGGTAGAGAGAATTCTGAAACCTGAAACTTGAAATTTGTCATGCCTTCGGCAAATCCGCCGCAGGCGGAAAACGTTGAACTCGAAACTAGAAACTTGCCGCATGAACTCAGCCATAGAACTTATCTCAATCGGAACCGAGCTACTTAGCGGGCGCACACTCAACACCCATGCGCAGACGCTTGGCGCGGCGCTTTCCGTCATGGGCCTAAACGTGTCGCGCGACACCACCATCCCCGATAAAACCGACACCATCCAATCCGCCATCCGTGAAGCCTTTGAACGAACCGATATCGTCATCGTCAGCGGCGGACTTGGACCGACTTCCGACGATATCACCCGCGAGGCACTCTCCGAGCTCTTCGGACGGAAAATAGTCACGTCTGCCGCCGCGCTCGAGGAAATCAAAAAACGCTACGCCGTCCGCGGTCACACCATGAATCCCGCTTCCGAGCGCATGGCGCACATTCTTAATGGAGCCGAAGCGCTCCTCAACTCCGCTGGCGCGGCTGTTGCCCAGCGGTTGGACTTGCCGGGCGAAAAAGTGCTGTTTGTCGTGCCCGGTCCGCCCGGCGAATTTGCCGCCGTACTGTCCGACCATATCGTTCCATGGCTGATTCAACAGTTCCCGGACGCCACGCCGCTTGAGTTGCGCATACTCACCACACAGGGCATCGGCGAATCCGATATCGTCACCCGTCTGGAAGCCGCCGGTTTCCAACCATTGGAAACCGACATCGGATTTTATCCAGGGTGTGGAAAAGTTGAAATCCGCCTGACCGCCCCGAAGGAAAAAACCGCCATGCTCGACGAAGTCGAACGCACGCTGCGAGAATTGCTCCATGACCACCTCGCCGACTGAAACCATCCGCTTAAGGCTCCGGGGCCGACAGAAGAACAGCACTTCATGCTGTTCTTCAAAATTTGTTGGGCGGAATAAACAAATCAGTGTGCCTTGCAAAACGGATCATCACTCTTTAAACTCAAACAATGTTACCGCAATGGATCATTGAAAATAAACGTGACGGCGCTGAGCTTTCCAACGAAGAGATTTTTTTCATGATCCAGGGTCTTACCGACGGCTCCATCCCGGACTATCAAATTGCCGCCTTCGTCATGGCCGTTTACTTTCAGGGAATGACCCCTGCCGAAACCGCCGCACTAACCATTGAAATGATGCTTTCAGGTGAAACCATCGACCCGGCAAGTCTTCCGGGTATTAAGGCGGACAAACATTCGACCGGCGGCATCGGCGACAAAACCTCGCTGATTCTCGCCCCGCTTGCCGCAGCTTGCGGGTTGACCGTTCCGATGCTTTCCGGTCGTGGCCTCGGCATCACCGGCGGCACGCTTGACAAGCTCGAGTCGATTCCCGGCTACCGTACCGATCTCACCGGCAATGAGTTTTTCGACTGTTTGGAAAACGTGGGATGCATCATCACCGGTTCGACCGCTCAGCTCGCGCCGGCCGATAAAAAACTCTACGCCTTGCGCGATGTCACCGGCACCGTTCCCTCCATCCCGCTCATCACCGCATCGATTATGAGCAAAAAACTGGCGGAAGGTATCGATACGCTGGTGCTTGACGTCAAATGGGGCAAAGGCGCTTTCATGAAAACCAAAGAGCAGGCGCGTGAGTTGGCTGAAGCGATGGTCGAGGTCGGCACACACATGGAAAAAAAAGTGCGCGCGCTCATCACCGACATGAATGCGCCGCTCGGTCGCGCGGTGGGCAATGCACTTGAGGTGCAGGAATGCTTGGAGGTCTTAAACGGTGGCGGACCGGACGATCTGCGCGAATTGACCGTTGAGCTGACGGCGCATATGCTCGAGCTCTCCGGAGTTTTTCCAACCATTGGAAAAGCGAAGGATAAAATTTTAGACTGTTTGGGAAATGGAGAGGCCCTCAAAAAATTTGAAGCGATGGTAGCTGCGCAGGGCGGGTCGACGGACTGGAAATTTGCTGAGGCGTCCATTCAGGAGCCGCTCCTTGCGCCGGCTGACGGAATCGTTACGGCGGTGGATGCGGAATGGATCGGAAAAGGCTGCCTGATGCTCGGTGCGGCGCGGTGGAAAACGGATGACACCATCGATCACGCTGTCGGCATTTCGCAGATGAAAAAGCCGGGCGAATCGGTTAAAAAAGGAGAACCGTTGGCCGTCATTTTTTCCAATGACCGGAAAAAACTGAATGAGGCGTTCCCCCTATTTGGGAAAAGTTTTGAGATCGGCGATAGCGTTGTGCCGTCGCCGTTGGTGTGCGAAGTGATCGGGAGGGAAACCCAATGAAAATAAGTGCGAAGTATTTCGAGTTTCTAGTCGCTTCTATGATGGTGGTGATGGTGGTTCAGTATGCGTTGCTGACCGGCGTTTGGAGCCCAATTCGTTCCGTATTGATTGTTTTGCAGATTTTCTGCTATCTCCTGCTGGCGGTCGCTGTTTTTCGCGGGCTTCTTCAACGATCCCGGCTGGCCTGGCTGGTCGCTCAAATTATGCTTACGGCGATGTTCTCCTTTTCGCTGCTGTGCACCACCCTCAGTGTGATTTTTGCGCTGAAAACACAGGGGATCGGGAGTATTCTGATTGTGACGCTCTCATTGGCAATACTGGATGGATTACTGCTGGGGTTTTTGTTTTCGGTTCCGGTGTGCAACTACTTCAAGTCGGTTGAAGAGGAGGCGCAGTTGGTTTCGATTCCGCAGTGAATGCAGAAACTGGAACAGGGTTTTTAAAAAGCGCTTCGGGATGATGTCAATGACCAGCTCGATGATTTTGAGGAGGATCGGCAACGAGGCGACCACCAGCAGGTGTGAGGCAATGAGAGCCTGAATGGGATTGTCCTTTTAGTAGGGGGTGCGGTCTGCTTTGTCTTTCCACGCATTGAAGGCCTTTTGCGCCTCTGCGGCGAGCCCCTGTTCGGCGCTCAGCTCGCGGTTTTTCCAAGGTTTGGAAACTTCCTGATAGAGAAATTCGTCGTCAAAGCCTGCGGCGGCCGCGTCGGCGCGTGTGGCGGCATAATAGAGTTTATCGAGTCGCGCCCAGTAGATGGCGGCCAGACACATGGGGCAGGGTTCGCAACTGGTGTAGAGCTCGCATCCGGACAGATCGAAGGTGCCGAGTGCTTGGCAGGCATCGCGGATGGCCATCACCTCCGCGTGCGCGGTCGGGTCGTTCGACGACGTGACCCGGTTCCAACCGCGGCCGACCACCGCGCCGTCTTTCACTACGACGGCACCGAACGGACCGCCTTCACCCGCCTCCATTTTTTCGATGGAAAGTGCAATGGCCTCTCGCATAAATGCTTCGTTCATGGGCTTGATGCTACCCGCCGCCGTCCGTACTATCAAGCCCATGCAAGCGATCAATCAGACGGCAATGAATGAGGCGGTTTCGGCGGTGAAAGCCGCGTGGCCGGATGCAAAACCCAAGTTCGGAATGGTTCTCGGTTCCGGATGGGGCGGGGCGGTGGCTGATTTTGAGGTAAAGGCATCGCTTTCGTATGACGAAATTCCAAACCTTGGAAAAACCGGCGTGATGAGTCATGCGGGAAAGCTTCTGCATGCCGAACTGGCCGGAGCCGAGCTGTTTATTTTTCAGGGGCGGCGTCATTGCTATGAGGGCGAGGGTTGGACGCCGGTTGTGCTGCCGGTCTGGATTTTAAAACAGTTTGGTGTGGAGACGGTTTTGCTCACCAACGCCTCTGGCGGCATTCGCAACGATCTCGGCCCCGGATCGCTGATGGTGATCGAAGATCATATCAACATGCTCGGTGCCAATCCGCTGACCGGACCGCACAACCCGAATCTCGGCGTTCGCTTTCCGGATCAGACTACAGTTTATACGCCCGCCCTGCGGCAGGGCCTGCTGGATGCCGGCGCCAACGGAAGCGGTGTGTATGTTGCCGCCGCCGGGCCGACCTTTGAAACACCGGCTGAAGTGTGTGCGTTCCGTTCAATGGGCGCGGATGTAGTCGGTATGTCCACCGTGCCCGAAGCCATACTGGCCAACGCGATGGGAATGCAGGTGGCGGGGCTTTCCTGCGTTTGCAACTGGGCGGCCGGGCTGGGCCACGAAGAGCTTACAGGGGAAGATGTGATCCGCACCGCGAACGAAGCGATGCCGCGTATGAAAGCGGTGATTGAACAATTTACCAAGGAGTTGTGATGAAAGTATTGAGTCAGCTGTTCGAGAACAACCGAAACTGGGCGCAGAAAGTTCATGATGCAGACCCTGATTTTTTTGCCACCTTATCCAGCCAACAGAATCCGGAATATTTCTGGATTGGCTGTTCGGACAGCCGGGTGCCGGCCAACGAAATTATCGGACTGAAGCCGGGCGAAGTATTTGTGCACCGCAACATCGCCAATATGATGATTCACACGGACATCAACTGCCTGTCGGTTTTGCAGTACGCGGTGGATGTGCTGAAGGTCAAACACATCATTGTCTGCGGGCATTACGACTGCGGCGGGGTTAAGGGCGCGATGAGCAGTCAGTCCAACGGGCTGGTTGATAACTGGCTGCGGCACATTCGCGATATTTATGCGAAACATGAAACGATCCTGAATGCCATTGACGATGAAAAAGCCCGGACCGAGAAGCTGTGTGAGATCAACGTGATTGAACAGGTGGCTAACGTCTGCCACACAACGATTGTGCAGGATGCCTGGAAGCGCGGACAGGCGCTGGCCGTGCACGGCTGGATCTACGCATTGAAAAACGGGCTGCTTCAGGATCTGCATGTTTGCGTGCAGGAAGCATCCGAGCTTTCCGATATTTACCGCCTAGCGATAGATGAAGAATTCGGAGATAAAAAATGAAAACGGACGCTCTGCTCGAAACCGCCGCGAAAGCCGCGAGGTTAGCCTATGCTCCGTATTCAAACTATCAAGTTGGCGCGGCGTTGCTGTGCGCCGACGGCGATGTCTTTACCGGCTGTAATGTCGAAAACGCATCCTACGGACTGACCAACTGCGCGGAGCGCACAGCCATTTTCTCAGCGATTGCCGCCGGCCGGAAAGATTTTGTTGCCATGGCCGTCGTGGCCGGTGGGGAGAGCATGCCGTACCCCTGCGGCGCATGCCGTCAGGTGCTGAGCGAATTCTGCCACGGGGAATTCTCGGTCTACATCGCCAAAGCGGATGCACTGGAGGACTACGAAGTGGTCTGCCTCGCTGCACTTCTTCCGCAGCAGTTCAAGCTGACCGATTGAATTGTAGAACGCGCTTCTGCGAAGTCGAACGTGTGATTTTCTGCCGCACGCACAA
>CAYVYL010000033.1:0-17828 GCA_964455665.1 uncultured Verrucomicrobiota bacterium | reverse complement strand
CTGGAAGCCAAAGGCAAAGAGCTGGGTGACACCATCACCATCAAGCGCTACACCCGCTGGCAACTCGGCGACGCATAGTAGACTGAGCCCCGAATGATCGGGATTAAAAGACCTGCACCCAAAATTTTCCAAACATTGGAAAAGAAATATGTGCCGCCATGCTATGGCAAGCCGCTCTTTATGGAGCGGTTTTTTTGTATCTAACACTAAAATACACGTTTAAACGTATAATCTTCAATGCTCATAATGAGCTTGTTTACAACATGTTACGTATATTAAATTTATACGTTTAAACGTATAAATGTCTGTTTTGTCTTATTTTTGACAATGCGCGCAGAACACCGTCGTCCGCTGAGCAAGGGTGGTTTTTTTGAGCGGAGCACCGCATTCGACGCAAGGTTGCCCAGCGCGGCCGTAGACCTTCACTTTTTCACGATGACCGCCGGAGTTGCCGTTTAGATCAACATAGTTGCCCTGCCCGTCACCGAGTGACGTACCGCCGTTTTCAACCGCAGAGCGGATGACATTCGTGACCGCCGTATAAAGCGCCAGCTTTTCATCATCATGCAATGACCCCGCCCGACGCTCGGGATGCAGTCTGGCTTCGAACAGCGCCTCATCGGCGTAGATGTTTCCAACCCCTGCAATAAAGCTTTGATCGAGAAGCAGAGCCTTGAGGCCACGATTTGTTTTTTCCAATGTTTGGAAAAACTGCCGCGCGCCAATCTCCATGGCATCGGGTCCGAGACCCAAAGGAAATGCACCGAGGCGGAAGCGTCCAAATTTGCGCGGATCGCGGAAGTGAAGGTTCAGTCCGTCGCTCAGCTGAAGGATTGCGCGGTCGTGCGGGCCTTTTTTGAATGCACCCTCAGAAAGATAAAATCCGCCGGTCATCCGTAAGTGCACCAGCAAATTGTTTTCACCGTCCAACTCGAAGATCATCCACTTGCCGTGACGCGACAGCCGCTCAATTTTGCGGCCGGTCACTTGTTTGCAAAACGCGGTCGGCAACAGCGGCTCGACGGTGCGCGGCCATTCGATATGAACTTTTTCAATGACGCGCCCCTGGACACCGGCCGTACAGAGCTGACGGCGTATCGTTTCGACTTCGGGTAATTCAGGCATGGGCGGAAATATTCAATTTTCAGTGCTCAATGTACAATGCTCAAGTACTTGGAAATTGAGAATTGTTTGTTGAACATTACTGCCAAGGGTTAACGATCTGAACCTTTGGAAAGAGCTTTTTCACTGCTGCCTGATTTTCTTTCAAAAACAGAAGTTTCAGATTCGGTCCGGCATCAATGGTGAAATACAGATCCAGTCCGTTAGTCCGCGCCTCCCACACCTTGTTCATCAGAGAAACGGTCTGCGGCTTCCAGTAGCACAGCGGCGGCCAAGCCGCCATCATGGTGGCATGCATCGCCAACGCGTTGTTTTCGGCGGTTTTTCCAAGCATTGGAAAATCTTCGGCGGCAATGGCGGTGCGCAGCTCGTCATAGTCGCACTGGGCCTGTTTCGGCCATGCCTCATACAGTTCCGAGGTCTCGCGCGTGCGGTTCATGCCGTCGGTGGATCCAACTTTTTTCCGAGCCTTAGAAACTTCGAGGACACCAATGCGAAGAGCTGGCCATACGCCGCCAAGCGGCTCCGCATAACTGTCCATGCCGTCGGCACGCTGGCCGACGTGCCAAACCGTGAACCCGTCGTAGAGCGAGCGGCTTGCGCTACCGCTGCCGAGACGCGCCAGCATGGAGAGTTCGCGCGAGTTGAAACCCCAGTTCATCAAGTCATCGAGCGCCTTCACCAGCGCGGCGAAGCCGGAAGCCGACGAGGCCAGCCCGGCGGCGGTCGGAATCGTATTTTTGGTGCGGACCTCAAAAAACTGCCCCTCTTTGCGGAACAGGTCGAGATACGCGGAAAGCCGCGCGGAAAAATCTTTCGGCGCCGGTTTACCGTTGAGAAAAATGCGGTCGGCATTTTTGGCGAATTTGATGATCGTGCGCGTACCAAGTTTCCCCAGCGAAATGGAAAGGCTTGAATTGACCGGCAGATTGAGTTCTGGGTCGCGCTTGCCCCAGTATTTACACAGCGCGATATTGGACGGAGCAAAGGCTTCGCCGCGTGTTCCCGATTTCCCCCTAGCTCGCTTCAGCAGATTATTGACAAACTTTTGGCGTTTCATGCTGTGAGATTAGCAGAAGAAACCGGAAAAATAAAGGAGCGAAACCGCTGTATTCATTCGGTCTGGAATGTCCGAATGTTCTGTGGACGAATGAAGACCTTTTCTCCAACATTGAGTTGCAGTGCCCGATAGCGTTCGCGCGGAATTTCGACCTGCACCATCGCGCCATTGTCGTCCCGTTTCAGTTCGATACAGGGTAAGGCCCCTGCGCTTTGAATCAGTATGACTTCTGCGGATAGATCGTCTGGTGTTTCCGCATCACGAAAAATGTGAATATCACTGGGTCGAACATAACCCACCGTTTTTCCGTCCGGCCCTTTATGCGGGTTGCCCTCTCCGTCGCGACAGTGGAAGAGATTCACTTTGCCGAGGAAGTTGAAAACAAACGGTGTCGCCGGATTTTCATAGACATCCTCCGGCGTTCCAATCTGTTCGATCTGGGCCTGATTCATGACGACGACGCGATCGGCTACCTCGAGCGCCTCTTCCTGGTCATGCGTAACGAAGATACTGGTGACGTGTATTTCGTCGTGCAGCCTGCGCAACCAGCGGCGCAGTTCGTGGCGGACTTTGGCATCCAACGCCCCGAACGGTTCGTCGAGCAGAAGAACCTTGGGTTCCGTAGCGAGCGCACGGGCCAATGCCACCCGCTGCCGCTGTCCACCGGAGAGTTGAGAGGGATAGCGATCCGCCATGTTTTCGAGCTGAATGAGGTGCAGCAGTTCGTTGACTCTTTTTTGGATATGACTTTTGTCCGGACGTTCGCACCGCGGTTTAATCGTCAATCCGAAGGCAATATTGTCGAATACAGTCATGTGCCGAAATAGCGCGTAGTGCTGAAAAACGAAACCGACTTTGCGCTCCCGCACACGCCGATGGGTTGTTTCTTCGCCGTAGAAGTAGATGGAACCAGAATCGGGGGCTTCGAGTCCGGCGATGATTCGCAAAAGTGTTGTTTTGCCGGAGCCCGACGGGCCGAGAAGCGCAACCAACTCCCCTTCATGAACGTCCAGATCAACGCCATTCAAAGCGGTATACCCCCCGAAATGTTTCGTGATGTTTTCAACTTTAATTCCCATAAATCAGCCCTCCGTTTTCCCTGTTGTTTTTCCGGGATGATGCCGGATTTTGCTCTCCACTATTGTTTTCGCCGCCAGAGTAAAAAGAGCTAGCAGCGCCAGCAGGGACGCCACGGCGAATGCGGCGGCGAAGTTATATTCGTTGTAAAGAATTTCAACATGCAGCGGCAACGTGTTGGTCAGGCCGCGTATGTGGCCGGAAACCACCGATACGGCACCGAATTCACCCATCGCTCGGGCGTTGCACAGAATCACACCGTATAGCAGCCCCCAGATCACGTTGGGCAGAGTCACCCGCCGGAAGGTCTGCCATCCGGTTGCACCGAGAACCAAAGCGGCCTCCTCCTCTTCACTCCCCTGCGCCTGCATCAGCGGAATCAGTTCCCGGGCAACAAACGGAAAGGTGATGAAGATCGTCGCCAGAACAATACCGGGAACCGCGAAGATAATTTTGATGTCGTGTGCGGCGAGCCACGGACCCAGCCATCCCTGCCGGCCGAAAAGAAGAATAAAGATGATGCCCGCGATAACCGGAGAAACTGAAAATGGAAGGTCGATCAGGGTGATTAGCAGCGCTTTGCCTCGGAAATTAAATTTTGCGATCGCCCAGGATGCCGCCACACCGAAAACCAGATTCAGCGGCACGCTGATGGCGGCGGCAATCAGCGTGAGACGGACGGCGGCCAGCGCATCGGGTTCGATAATTGCCGTCCAGTATGTGGAAAATCCCTTCGCCAGCGCCTGAACAAATACAAAAACCAGAGGAATCACCAAAAAAAGCGTAAGGAAACCAAGAGCTAGTCCGGTCAGGAGCCAACGCACCGCCCGCGGTTCGGTCAGACTTCGGCTGGACTTAACGGTAAAAGTTTCGGATGGATCGGACATACCTATTTTCCTTACGGTTCAATGTGGCGCCGATTCCAGCGTTGAATCAGGTTGATGGTCAGCAGAATCATAAATGAAATGAGCAGCATGCCCGTAGCGATGGCGGTTGCTCCGGCGTAGTCATACTGCTCCAGCTTGGTGATGATCAGCAAAGGCGTGATCTCGGAAATCATCGGCATGTTTCCGGCAATGAACACAACCGATCCATATTCGCCGATGGCCCGCGCGTAGGCCAACGCAAAGCCGGTCAGCAACGCCGGTAAAACCGCTGGGAAAATGACCCGGACAAATACCTGAAGACGGGTTGCGCCCAGACAGGTCGCGGCTTCTTCCAGCTCTTTATCCAGATCTTCCAGAACCGGCTGCACGGTTCGAACCACGAAGGGAAGTCCGATAAAAACAAGTGCCACCATGATTCCTAGCGGCGTGTAGGCGACTTTGATTCCCACCGGATCAAGAAACCGCCCGATCCAACCGTTAGGGGAATAGAGCCCGGCCAGCGTGATGCCGGCCACGGCCGTCGGCAGGGCAAACGGAAGATCCACCAGAGCATCCGCTATCCGTTTCCCAGGAAACGAATAGCGCACCAGCACCCAAGCAACCAGCAAACCGAAAACTGCATTGACCAGTGCGGCAATCAGGGCCGCGCCAAAGGTCAGGCGGAATGAGGCCAGTACCCGGGGTGACGTGAGCGTCCCGAAAAACTCATCCCAGGAAAGCGTTGCCGTTTTCAACAGCAACCCCGCGAGCGGAATCAGGACAATCAGGCTCAGATAGACGAGGGTGAACCCGAGCGTCAACCCGAACCCCGGAAGTACACTGCGCTGTTTAAAAGGTGAGCTCATTTTGGATTCCGCCTGCCGGATTAAAACTTGAAGTTGAGATCGGCCATGAAGGTATTGACATCCTCGCCAGTGTTGTCGACCGCCATCAGATAGGTCAGCCCGCCCTGGACGTTTTTGGCCATCTGGTATTTTGCCCAGAAGGAATGCCCGTGCGACCCGGTCCGTCCGCCCGCAAAGGTCCCCTCATTGAACCCGTCCGGAACGGCATCGGCCCCCGTGTCACGGTAGTTGTAGCCCGCTTCCCAGCTTCCGACTGCTTTGGCTTTGCCAAGTTTGAAGCCAAGCAGATAGGCGGTGTCATCCGAGCTGGCAGCCGCAACATTCTTAACGTACTGACCCAGGAAGGTGATCGGCAGGTCACCCGCCTTGATTCCGACAGAACCAAAACCTTCCACCAGATTAAAGCCGGTTCCAGGGGTGTTCGCTCCGGAAGTCAGCCCGGCACCTACACCCTGACGGTCTGAATTGGAGTAATAGAAATCGCTCATACCGACTCGCACGGTTGCATCGCCGATTTTGGTTTCGCTCGCAATCTGACCAGCCCAAAGCTGAAGGTCGTCGCCCTTGTCTTCCTTAATCACAAAGCTTCCGGCATTGGCCATCAGATTGAAGCCGTTGGTCCATGCGGTCTTATAGGTCAGCGCAATCCCTTCCGGATTCAGGTCGCTATCCCAGATCAAACCGGTGCGATTGATCCACGGCTGGGGCATTTTCCCCATAATCAGGTGTGAGCCCATCAGCAAATCCGGATGCAGATCAATGTAGTACTGATCCAGCCGGATTTCTTTTTTGGTTCCGCCGTCCACATCTTGGTTGGCGGATGTTGCGCTGGCACCCCCGGTTGCCAGACGGATACCGTAGTCGATGGTTTCATTGACGGTTCCGTAGGCCCCGACGCGCAAACGGATCCGTTGGCTGTCTCTTGTATTCGCCCCGGCCGTATCGGTGTTTTCATATCGGTAACGAAAGTCGCCTTTGAGCTGGGTGTCGGTTACCCAGGCCGGAACTCTGTTTTTTGCGGAGGCTTCTTCGAGTTTAGCAATTTTCGCCGCGTTATTGATTTCCAGCTTTGTGATCCGTTCTGCATTGGCCGCTTCGAGCCGTTCAATTTTTGCGGATAGTTCGTTGAGCTGCTTCTGCAATGCGGCCAGTTCCTCAGAGCCCTGCGCCCGCACACCGGATGCCATCGCCAGCAGTATCGCCATGATCATATATCGTGTTTTATTCACTTACTTTATCCTGTTTCAGACTATTCCTCATCGAGACGGCATATAGATCTGATCGAACGTGCCGCCATCGGCAAAGTGGATTTTTTGAGCCTGCTGCCAGCCTCCGAACAGTTCATCAATGGTGAAAAGATTGACCTCCGGAAAGCGGGCAATATCGGCCGGATCGGCATACTCGGGGGATACCGGGCGATAAAAATGTTTAGCGGCCAGCCGCTGGCCCTCCGGCGAATAAAGGTATTCGAGATAGCCCTTGGCAACGTCGGTCGTGCCATGTTTTTTTGCCACGTTGTCCACCAGAGTAACCGGCGGTTCAGCCAAAATACTCACAGATGGGACAATGATTTCAAACTGATCGGGACCCAGTTCATTAATCGCCAGAAACGCCTCATTCTCCCAGGAAAGAAACACATCGCCGATCCCGCGTTGTACAAACGTCGTGGTGGCGCCGCGCGCTCCGGAATCCAAAATCGGAACATTTTTATAGAGGCGGGCAACAAACTCTTTGGCTCCCTGCTCGCTTCCGCCGTTTTGGCGCAGGGCATATCCCCATGCCGCCAGATAGTTCCAGCGAGCGCCACCGGAGGTCTTCGGATTCGGCGTAATGATAGAGATCCCCGGCTTCACCAGATCGCCCCAGTCATGAATTCCCTTTGGATTGCCTTTGCGAACAAGAAAAACAATAGTCGATGTGTAGGGCGAACTGTTATGCGGAAGGCGCGGTTGCCACTCTTTCGGGAAAAGCCCGCTTTTCTCAGCAATGGCGTCGATATCATAGGCCAGCGCCAACGTCACCACATCGGCCTCAAGACCGTCAATCACCGCGCGGGCCTGTTTCCCGGCACCGCCATGCGACTGACGAATCATCACGCTGTCGCCGGTCAGCTCTTTCCAATGTTTGGAAAAACTGTCGTTGAACTCCTGATAGAACTCGCGGGTCGGATCATAGGACACATTGAGCAGAGTAATCTCTGCCGAAAAGCTTCTCATAGCGGACAAGCTGAGTAGCACTACCACTGTTAAAACAAATCTCACAACCCCTGTTCTACGATTCATTGCATCCTCCTTGGCTTTATCTACAGTTTGTCCATCTGTTTAGTATAGATTTAACAGAAAAAATTTTAGTTCTCTTTTTTTATCCGGAGCGCTGCCTGTTGTGACCGTTCAAGCGCATCGGCGAACGTGGTCTGATCCAGGATGCCGGCAATGGCATCACGCACATCTTTCATCACAAGCCGGATTCCACAGGTCAGCTCGTCGGAGCACTCCGCACATTTGCGATAGGCCGTTTGGCTCACACAGGGAAGCGGTGCCAACGGGCCGTCTAAAAGACGCACCACCTGCCCTATTGTTATTTCGGAAGCGTGCAGGTTCAGCATATATCCGCCGTTTTTCCCCCGCTGGCTACAGACAATACCAGCGTGTTTGAGCTGTAATAGAATCTGCTCGAGAAACTTGGTCGGAATTTTCTCGCGCTGTGCGATATCGGCAATCAATACCGGTTTACCGCTCTCTTCTCTGGCCAATGCCAAAAGAGCCTGCAACCCGTATTTTGTTCGTTTCGACATCATAATCTATTATCCCGATCAACTTGGTATAGATAACGCTTCTTGATAATCTGGTCAATAGTTTTTTTCATTTTTCAAAATCCTGTTGTACAACCAGATCATGAGCACGAAAAAGGAACGGGCAGAAATGATCGGAAAACGGTTGAATGAGCTGTATCCGCACATTGATATTCCGCTGGATCACAAAGATGCCTATACGCTGCTGGTGGCGGTAATCCTCTCCGCGCAATGTACCGACAAACGGGTCAACAAAGTGACGCCCGCCCTGTTCGCCGCCGCCGATACCCCGCAAAAAATGGTCAAACTCGGTCAGGCAAAAATTCGTAAGCTGATTGCCACCTGCGGGCTGGCCAATAATAAGTCCAAAGCCATTTTTGCAATGTCGAAGATTCTCGTCGCCGAACACGGCGGCGAAGTACCGGACAGTTTCCAAGGTTTGGAAAAACTGCCCGGCGTCGGCCACAAGACCGCCAGTGTGGTGATGGTTCACCAGTTCGGCGTGCCGGCATTTCCGGTCGACACGCATATTCACCGCCTCGCCCAGCGCTGGAAACTCACCAACGGCAAAAACGTGGTACAGACCGAAAAGGACCTCAAAAAGCTGTTTCCGCCCGAAGAATGGGAGCTGCGCCACCTGCAGTTCATCACGTACGGTCGCGAACACTGCACCGCCCGCGGTTGCGACGGCACCCAATGCCCCATGTGTCGCGAACTGTTCCCCAACCGCAAAACACCGGTCATTACAAAAAAATGACGCCATCTCATTTTCGTTCTGAATCAAGGGGTTTTTCAACGTCTACGACCGTTCCAGCCCTACTAATACGCAATTAACTTGAACCGTATTTATCCCACGCCCGTTCGCTTCGCTCACTCAAGTCGCAAAGTCCGCGAAGAGAAAGGAAGGAAGTTGCTTTGCGTTCTTTGCGCCTTTGCGTGGAATAATCTTAATTCGCTTTATTTCGTATAAAGTGGCTACTGATCGAGGATTTTCTTTCACTCTACTCTTGTTTAAGAGCCACTATTTGTCTATTTTGCGAAATAGACAAATACAGGGAGATCGCGATGAAACTCTACGACATTAAGCGGATTGATTATAACGAACAGGCAAACGTAATGAAGGCACTGGCGCATCCGTCGCGCCTGCTGATTGTTCATGCGCTGATGGACCATGAATTGTGTGTTTGCGAGCTACATGAGTTTCTGCAGCACAAACACAACCTCTCCACCGTCTCGCGCCATCTTTCTGTTTTGAAAAATGCCGGACTGCTGGTTGAGGAGAAACGTGGACTCTATGTCTACTATCACCTTTGCTGCAACGGACTGCGTAAATTTCTGATTTCAATGGACCGCATTGTCGGTGAAACCAAGGAGCCCGCATGAAAGCAAAATGGAAAAGAAAACTGATCTCTCTCCTCGCACTCGCCATTGCGGTGGTCGGTATCGTGGAGTGGGAGAAACACACAAAACGCAAGGCGGCGGAATGTGTGGACGGGGTTTGCGTGCTTCCGGCTGAACAGGCCGGTGCAATCATCGGTCCGCAGAGTGTTCCGATGATGCTTTCGCCATCAAAAGCTAAGAGCGAGCCCCTGCCCCGACTCATTGATTTCGGCGCCGGAAGCTGCGCGACCTGCAAAATGATGAATGTGATTCTCGAAGATCTGGCCGGTGAATACAACGGACGGCTCATCATTCAGTTAATTGATACGTTGGAAGACAAAGCCAAAGCGGAACAATACGAGATCCGCATGATCCCGACGCAGATTTTTCTGGATGCGGAAGGCAACGAACTGTTCCGGCACGAAGGGTTTATCTCGAAAGAGGACATTCTGGCCAAGTGGGTAGAACTGGGAGTTGAGCTTTGACCGAACTGTTCACCCAGATGACCCATGCCATAGAAGGTTCGGCAGGAATTGCGCTGAGCGCCGCTTTTATCTGGGGCGCACTGAGCGTTTTGCTGAGTCCCTGCCACCTGGCAAGCATTCCGCTGATTGTCGGTCTGGTTGACGAAAAAAAGGAAACCGCAATAATTCAATCCGCTCTGTTTTCCATCGGCATTCTGGCTAGCATTGCGATCATCGGACTGATCACTGCGGCGGCCGGGCGTATTCTCGGCGACCTCGGAAACATCGGCAACTGGATCGCGGCGGCCATCTTCTTTTTTATGGGTCTGCAACTGCTGGGCGTCATTTCCAGCCCCTGGAAAAAACCGGAACAAAAACCCGGCATCCACGCGGCGTTGCTGGCCGGTTTGATATTTGGCATTGCACTCGGCCCCTGCACCTTCGCTTTTATGGCACCGGTTCTGGCTATGACCTTTAAGTTGAGCGCCGAAGCTCCTCTTTTTGCCTGGTCACTGGTTCTGCTCTACGGCATCGGCCACTGCGCCTTGATTATTCTAGCGGGAACCTCTGCCGGAGCCATTCAGCGCTGGCTGAACTGGAACGAAAACTCAAAAGGTGCCATGCGACTTCGCAAAGTGTGCGGCGTACTGGTTCTTCTAGCTGGGCTCTATCTGGTCAGCACCGCTGTTTAAACGGAGAAATCAAAATGGAAAAACTGAAAATTCTGTTTTTATGCACCGGCAACTCCTGCCGGAGTCAAATGGCCGAGGGCTGGGCGCACGCGCTCAAAAGCGATGTGATCGAGCCCTACTCCGCCGGCATCGAAACCCACGGCCTCAATCCCAATGCCGTCAAAGTCATGGCCGAGGCCGGCGTCGATATCGCCGGGCAGAAATCGAAAAACATTAACGACCTGCTCCACATTCCGCTGGATGTGGTGATTACCGTGTGCGATCACGCCCACGAAACCTGTCCGATATTCCCCGCCAACGCGCGCGTGGTGCACATCGGTTTCGACGACCCGCCCAAAATGACTCCGCCGGATGCATCGGAAGAGGAACAGCTCGACGCTTTTCGGCGTGTACGCGACGAAATCAAAGCGTTCGTTGAACAGCTCCCCGGCAACCTCGAAGAAAACGCGTCATAGAAACCTGAAATTAGGATCTAGAACAATATGTTTAACTGGCTGGAAAATCTGATTACCCGTTTGGTGGAAGGTGTTTTTAAAATACCGGTGGAGTCGCCGCTCGGCGGCAGCCTGCACTTCTTTTTCTACGACACGATCAAGATTCTGATCCTGCTGTCGATCATGATCTTTGCCATCTCGTATCTGCGCAGCTGGTTTCAACCACAGAAAACCAAAGAGATGCTCACGCACGTGAAAGGCGTCAAAGCCAACTTCGCGGCGTCACTGCTGGGCATCGTGACTCCATTCTGCTCCTGCTCATCGGTTCCGATCTTCATTGGCTTTGTCGAAGCAGGCATTCCGCTAGGCATCACCTTTTCCTTTCTGATCACCTCGCCCATCGTCAACGAAGCGGCCTTCGCCATTCTACTGGCCTCCTTCGGATGGAAAGTCGCACTGGCCTATGTGGTGGCCGGTGTCACCATCGGGGTCGTTAGCGGTCTGCTCATCGGACGGTTCAAGCCGGAGGCTTATCTCGAAGCGGCCGCATTCGATGGCGAGGCATTCAATAAGCTGAAACCCAAAATGACGCAGAAAGAGCGCCTCGCCTACGCGACGGAGCAGACCACCGGCATTGTCCGGCGCATCTGGATCTACCTGCTGATCGGCATCGGCATCGGCGCGGCCATTCATGGCTGGGCTCCGGAAGAAATTCTCGCGCGTTACGCCGGCGACGACAAACCGCTCAGCGTCCTCATCGCCGTACTGTGCGGTGTTCCGCTCTACGCCAACGCGCTCGGCACCATCCCGATTGCTGAAGCGCTCATTGGCAAAGGCGTTGGACTTGGCACGGCCCTGGCCTTTATGATGGCCGTCACCGCCCTTTCCTTCCCGGAAATGGTACTGTTACGCAAAGTCATGAAACCGCGCCTGATCGCTGTATTTATCGCCACCGCCGCCACAGGAATCGTCCTGGTCGGTCTGCTGTTCAATTTTTTGTTTTAAAAAGGAAACTCCATGACAGACTGCTGCTACAAAACAACCTGCTGTCCGACGAAACGCGAAGCGTGGATGATCGCTGAAATCGAAACACCGGCCGGAAAAGTTCCAAGGATTGGAACCTGCCTCACCATTCATGACGTACTGGGCGCGCTGAAAGTCCGCTTCGCGGTCGGACGCCACAACTACACCATCCCCCCCGGCCTCTATGCGGTCGGTGAGCCGACCGCTGAGTCACCGGTCTTTGTTTCCGCCAACTACAAACTCTCCTTCGACCACCTACGCAACGCGCTCGATGGCACCAACGGATGGGTGATGGTGCTCGATACCCAAGGCATCAACGTCTGGTGTGCCGCCGGCAAAGGCACCTTCGGCACCGGGGAAATCGTCAACCGTGTGAAGCAGACGCAGTTGGACCAAGTGGTCAGCCACCGCAAACTGGTCGTCCCGCAGCTCGGCGCGCCGGGCGTGTCTGCCACCGACGTGGCGAAACAGTGCGGCTTCAGCGTCCTCTACGGCCCCGTCCGCGCCGAAGACATTCCCGTCTTTTTGAAAAACAACTTCACCGCCACGCCCACAATGCGCCACGTTCGTTTCGCCCTGCGCGATCGCATCGCCGTGATTCCCGTCGAATTGGTCATCTGGTTCAAACAGGCGCTGATTCTCGCGGTACTCCTTGCCCTGCTCAGTGGTTTCTCGCGCGACGGCTACGGCCTGGCCAACGCGCCGCGCGCGTTCGGGTTGGTCTTCACCGCATGGCTGACCGGTGGTGCGCTGGTTCCGATGCTTTTGCCGTTTATTCCCGCCCGCGCCTTCTCGCTGAAAGGCGTCTGGGCCGGCCTCGGCCTGTGGGTGGTGCTCGGCACAGCGAAGCTGCTGGGCCCCGGCGGCCTGATCGAGCTGGGCTGGGGACTAATCCTCACGGCGATTGTCTCCTTTATGGCGCTCAACTTTACCGGCACCTCCACCTACACCTCCGTCTCCGGCGTCAAAAAAGAGATGAAAATTGCCATCCCGCTTCAACTGATCGCCGCGCTGGCCGGCACCGCCTGCATCGTACTTGGAGGTTTGCTGTGAACTATCTAAAAAACGTCACCACCCTCAAAATTGACACCGAAACCTGTATCGGCTGCGGCCTGTGCATTGCCGTCTGTCCGCACGGCGTGTTTGCCCTCGCGGACAGCAAGGCGCACATCATCGATCTCGACGCCTGCATGGAATGTGGCGCCTGCGCCAGAAACTGCCCCGTTGACGCACTGAGCGTCGACAGCGGTACCGGTTGCGCCAGCGGCATCATCAACGGACTGCTCAACGGCTCCGGCGAATGCTGCTGCGACAAAGGGAACGGCTGTTAAAGAAAGTGGAATAAGGGAGTAAGGGAGTATTGGAAACGTCATGAGCAATACAAAAACACAGAACCCGGAATCAGCTTTTTTGAAAAATACCTGACCGGCTACGCGCCCTTTTCGACAATCAGGCGCAAAGCGAGATTGGCCTGCATGGAGGCGGCAATGCCGACACGCGGGGCCATGAGGCCGCAGCCGGACTGCGCGCCGGTTTCGAGGTCGCCGACAATATAAATATTTTTACCGAGCTGTTTAATGCCGATGGTTTCGCCGGAGGCATAGCCGGCCATGCCGGATGCGCCGACAAATGGAGTCTCCGGTTTTCCAGATGTAAAGGCCTGCAGCAGCATCGCTTTCTGATCGGCGCGGTCAAACGCCTCGATCATCACATCGGTTTTCCCAAAGGCTGGAAAAAGGTTGTCCGGCGTCAGTTTCACCGTGTGCGCCTCGACCTCGACATAGGGATTAATTTTCCGAAGGTTGGAAACTAGCGCCTCGGTTTTGGGCAAACCGATCTGGTCGACGAAATACTGCTGGCGATTGAGATTACTCGGCTCCACCCCATCGAAGTCGGCAATAATCAGTTTGCCGACTCCCACCCGGGCGAGCGCGACGGCAATGGCGGATCCCAGCCCTCCGAGCCCGGCGATGCCGACGGTCGCGGCTTTGAGTTTGGCGTGAACACCCGGCGTGTGGCGCGCGGCCATCAGCGCTTCAAGCTCCGCTTCGGATGGAATCTGGCCGCGAGTGATCAGAGAAACCTCATCGCCGTCCGTGAGCGACGAATCGTCACTCATCGCCGCGCCGTTGAGAATAACGATGTCGGCCTCCGGCTGGATGCGGTCGCGCAGTCCGAAGAGCGTGATCCCCTCTTCGGCTTCAATCGGCTGTTCATTCAGTTTGATTTTCAACATACGGCGGTTCCTTGGCCGTCGAGTCCGGCAGCGTTTTGATGATCATGTAGATGCCGATGATGATGATGAACACGGCGAAAACCCGTTTCAGGACGATTTCAGGCAAGCTGAAAACGATGTGCGAGCCAATCATCGCCCCGGCGACTCCGCCCAGAGCGACCATGCCGCAAACCGGCAGGTTCACCGAAACATCGGGATTCAGTTTGTAGCGGAGCGCTCCGGCCAGTGCCATCGGCAACATGATAAACAGCGACATCCCCTGCGCGCTTTTTTGTCCGAAGCTGAAGCCAAGCACCAGAATCGGCACCATCAGCACCCCGCCGCCGACGCCAAACATCGAGCTGATGATCCCCGCGGCGATTCCGGCGAGAATGTAAAGCATCCACGTTTCCATGATCTTGGTCCCCTTTAAACTGATATTACAAAAAGGGCCGCCCTGCGGGCGGCCATCGTGCGCGGCCCAATGCCGGCTACCACGCGGTGGTGATGATGCTGACCACTTTACGGGCCAAATCGGCGGCGGCTGTGGGTAGCGCACCAAGTTTGGCGGTGGTCAGGTCGGCCACATACGGAAAATCGGACTCCCCGAAAATCTCGGGATTTTCAAGAATCACTTCGCCGTCTTCCGCTTTGTACAGCACCGATGAGGCGCACAGCACCATGCGGTATTCGCGGGCCAGCGAGCCGCGGTCGCGGTCGAACGCCAGCGCGTTGAGATCAAAACTGTTCAGCGTCACCTTCAGCACGGCATCCGCCTCGTTTTGCGAACGGATCTCCAGCCGGCCGTCCATCAGCAATTCGGCGCGGATCGCTTTCATGACCGCAACCTCAATGGAGGGTTCGTCGGTCTGATTGACAATGCTCAGACTGACACTCTGCACATCTTCAGGCAGCGTACTGCCGAGTTGATAGCCGGCACAACCGGCCAGGACGAGAGACAGGACGGGAAACAGGAGAATGGTTGTTAATTTCATATGGGCACATTAGAAGAGCGTCCCGCCAACGGTCAAGACACGAAAAACAAAACCGTCTGCACTTGATTCGCCCCCGTCCCGTCATTAACGTGGTCGGAAACATTTTTACTGGAGAACCTAAATGATGAAAAAAGTACTGATCCCGACCAAACTCAACCCGGTGGCCAAAGAACTGCTGGAAGACAACGGAAACTATACGGTTGTGCAGGATGACAGCGCCGACCTGGCCGCTCTCGCCGCACAAAACCCCGATACCTACGCCCTGTTTGTCCGCAGTGAAAAAGTTACCGCGGACATCATCGACGCCCTTCCCTCGCTGAAAGTCGTCATTCGCGCTGGCGCCGGCTACAACACCATCGACACCAAATACGCCCGCTCGAAAAAAATCGACGTCATGAACACCCCCGGCGCCAACGCCAACGCCGTGGCCGAGGAAGTCATCGCCCTGATGCTGGCCGACGCCCGCCACATCGTTCCCGCAGACACCTCCGCGCGCGCCGGAAAATGGGAAAAGAAAAACTTTATGGGCCGCGAAGTCACAGGCAAAACCATCGGCATTGTCGGTCTCGGCGCCATTGGCCGTCTGGTCGCCAAACGTCTGCGCGGCTTTGAAGTCAAAGTGCTCGCCTTCGATCCGATTTTGTCCGAAGAAGCCGCTGAGCGCCTTGGTGTCAAACTGGTCGCGCTGACGGATCTGTTCGCGCAGAGCGATTATGTCTCTCTACACATCCCCGAAAACGAACACACCCGCGGACTGATCAACAAAGACCTGCTCGGCAAAATGAAAACCGGCGCAACCATCGTTAACTGCGCCCGTGCCGGCGTCATCAACGAAGACGATCTGCGCACACTGAAGGCCGAAAAAGGCCTGCGCTTCCTCAACGACGTCTACTCTAAAGACGCGGAAGGCGACAAAACAGTTGCCGATATCGCCGACATCATGGTGCCGCATCTCGGCGCGTCGACTCAGGAGGCCAACTTCAATGCGGCCACACGGTCGGCCGAGCAGCTGATCGACTTCGACGAAAAAGGCGTCACCTCCTACATCGTCAACCGCGACATTCCGGAAGGTCTCGACGAAACCTACGCCGACCTCGCCTTCACCATCGCCAAGCTGACCCGCGCCATGATCGGCACAAAAACCCAGCTCAGCAAAGTGGAGACCAGCTTCTACGGAGAACTCAGCCAGTTCAGCAACTGGCTCGCCGTGCCGGTGGTCTGCGCACTCAGCGAAGAATTCGACCGTTCCATGGACGACAAAGCCGCCATCAGCTATCTCAAGGAAATGGGTATCGACTACGACACCCGTGAAGCCGACGACAGCAAAGGCTATGGCAACACCATCACCGTCGACCTCGTCGCCCGTGTGGACGAAGAAAGCCTCAAACGCATCAGCGTGCGCGGAACCGTTGCTGAAGGAAATCTCATGATCTCCCGCATCGGCGGCTTCAACGGACTCTACTTCGAGCCCAAAGGCCACCTCGCGCTGTTCACCTACTGCGACCGTCCCGGCGTCCTCAGCGAAATCGCCGGCGCCATGGCCACCGAAGGAATCAACATCGACGACGTCCGCAACCCGCACGACGAAAGCGGCGAGCGATCCATCGCGATTCTCAAAGTGAGCGAACCGGTCAGCGACAAAGTTCTCGCCAAAATCGCCTCGAAAATTGACGCGATCAGCTCCTGCGCCGTCTCCTTCTAACAGCAACCCAACGAAAGCTTAAAAAATGATCAAAAACATTCTAATTCTGATCAGCCTGCTGCTGCTGTGCAGTGCATGCGTCAGCCGTACGACCACTGCGAACGATGCGCTGACCGGCACACAAAAAGAAGTGATCAAGGACAAAAAACTGATCTGGTTCTGGCAGGATGATTTTTCTCAATAGATAACCCATTCATCGCCGCACAAACACCCGCCCTCACTGGCCCTTCGACAGGCTCAGGAACTGCGGGCTTTTTTGTTTTCGAACATTGGAAACACGGGGGCGTTGTCGGCCACAAAAAACACAAAAGCAAATCCCTGTTCTGTTTTCGTGGCTAGTTCCAATGGCTGCCTGCCCTGCCTACCCTGCCTGTCCTGAGCGAAACCGAAGGGAGCGAAATCGAGAAAGAGAATTTAGACAGGATGGCCAGTCGCGTTGCTCCTTGCTGGCCTGTTTCAGCAGGCCAGCCTCTCTCGATATAATCTCGGGGTCCAGGATGGACAGGATTTAAATTTCCCCATCCAGTCGATCCTGCATGAGGGATTCTATCGTTGGAGAGCCCCGTCAAATGCACGACGATTCTGAAGCGGAGCGATTCGGCGTGTTGAGGGTGCGAAAAACAAAATAGAAAAAGACGGGAAAAGAAATCTGGAGAAAATGTTCATATGTCCACACTGACACCTTTTTAAATAGGAAAGATAGGCCCGCACCGTATCCGGAGAATTCCACTCCAGCTTTTGCTCCTCAGCATATCGGAAATAGCGCCCCACCCATCCAACATAGGTTTTATACGTCTTCGGAGAATAATGTCGCAGCTTCAAAAGCTCCTTCATTTTCCGCATCGCCTGTTCATCGTCCGACAAAAGAAGATCCCGCTCGGCAGCACTGGGTTCAGGGCTCCCACTCTTCGTCGGCAAATAGACATTCAAATAGAGCTCCACCGCCTGCATAGCCTGTCGCAGTTGCCAGTCTTGCACTGAATCATCACGAGCCAACTGATCGGAAAAACACTGCAACAAATCGCTTGCGGTCAGATGATCCCGGTCGGAAAAGGTGTCAGAAAAGGTGTCAGTGTAGACATTTGGAAAAGGTGTCAGTGTAGACATTTGGACATTTTATTTGATCGCTCTGCCAACTACG
>CAYVYL010000032.1:0-20012 GCA_964455665.1 uncultured Verrucomicrobiota bacterium | reverse complement strand
TTAAACACATTTACGTTCAATTCGGAGGAATAATTAAATGATCAAGAAATACGCCCCGTCGCCCCTTCATCCGAGGGGGCATTTTTGTACCCAAATCAGAAAGGAATCCACCATGGACACCATCACCCAAATCAACCGCCATTTTTGCGCGCATCTACTTTTTGGCGGAGAGGAGGATGTGAGCGGGGGCGAAGAGGCCGGTCAGCGGGTTGTTCGTGCCGCAGGTTTCCACCTTCATGTTGCGGAAGCCGGTTTTTTTGACGAGCCCGCTAAGCATGTTGACGGTGAAGAAGCGGATGCGCGGGTTGTCCGGCGCGAAGTGCGTGTTCCATTTGAACAGCGCGATCATCAGGTTTTTGAAGAGGCTGTGGCAGGGGACAACAAGGAGCAGTTTGCCGCCGGGTTTGAGGACGCGGTAAAACTCGTCGATCGCGAAGGCGGGGTCGGGCAGCCGATCGAGCGTTTCCGCGCACCAGAGCGCATCGAAGGTTTTCGATTCGGCGGCGATGGGGTTGCCGAGGTCTTGCACGAAAAAGCTGACATCGGGGTGATCTTTACAATTGGCGGCGATTTGCGTGGCAGAGATATCGCAAGCGCGCATGTGGCCGGCGCGGCGCGCGAGGTGTGGAGTGAAGGCGGCGGCACCGCATCCGGCTTCGAGAAGGTTGTCGAGCGGTTGCTCGGCCGGCAGCTCGCGGTCGAGCCAACGAATGATCTGTTTAAAGCCGGCGGGCGCTGTTTCGACGCAGTTGTTGATTTTCCAGTATTCTTCGCTCATGCACACACTCTAATGATTATTCCAAACCTTGGAAAGGCAACAGTGTTGATTCGATAAGTCGATGTTTACAACGTCATCCAATTCATTCATGGCCACAATAAACAGGAGCAAGTAGGCAGAATGATTTATAGGCAGAATAATTTTCCCCTCAGCGGAGAATCCGAATCATTCTGCCTAAAATAGTATTTGAATCGTGGAAATTGTTAAGCCATGCAGGGTACTAGTTCTTCTCGGACGTGCGTTTTTTCACTCGTATCAAGTCCCCGAATTCTCGGGATAATAACATTGAAGCCCACGGATGGCAGTCGCGTCCCACGGATCTGCCGCAGGCATGACACCCGCTTTTCCTGCGGGGTAAGCGAGCTCTGCATTGGGCTGACAAAATAACCGGCAGTTTTTTATCCACACCCTCAGATCAATGGCCGAGAGAATGATTCCAACAAATCTAGTTCGCCGCGCTTTTTCATTCGTTGGTCAATTTGTGTTTAACCTGAGGTATCCCGAAAATGCTTTTTGTATCCTCAAAAAGAAGCGCAGCGGCAAACGATCCGTGGGACGGCGCTGCCATCCGTGGGACAGAACCAGTTCCTGAAAACGCAATTTCGAGAAGAGCCATTTTTTCCAACCCCCAGTAGCAGAGCGAAACGAAGAGGGGCTTTTGTATTTTCAAAAGCAATGACTGGAAGGAGAGGCAACAAGGGGGTATATTGCGCGGCATGAAGTCGATTGAGGAACAGATTCAGGAGCTGAAAGCGCGGCGCGGCGCGGTGATTCTGGCGCATAACTATCAGTTCGATGAAGTGCAGGCCATTGCGGACTTTACCGGCGATTCGCTCGAACTCAGCCGCAAGGCCGCCCATCTTGCCGAGGAGGTCGTGGTGTTCTGCGGCGTCCATTTTATGGCCGAAACCGCCGCGATTCTTTCGCCCGAAAAGAAGATTTTGATTCCGGACCCCAATGCAGGTTGTCCAATGGCCGATATGGTGACCGCCGAACAGCTGTGCGCGCTGAAGGCCGAACATCCCGGCGCCAAGGTGGTTTGCTACGTCAACAGCTCGGCCGAAGTGAAGGCCGAGAGCGATATCTGCTGTACGTCGTCCAGTGCTGTGAAGGTCTGTGAGTCGCTCGGCGAGTCGGAAATTATTTTTGTGCCGGACCGCAATCTCGGCGCGTTCGTGGCCGAAAAGCTCGGCAAGGAGTTTATTCTCTATAACGGCTTTTGCCCGACCCATGAGCGCATTCGCGATGTGGACGTGAAGGCGATGAAGGAAAAACATCCGGACGCCACGGTGATGGCGCATCCGGAGTGCAGCAAGCCGGTGCGCGATCTGGCCGATGAGCTGCTCTCGACAGGGCAGATGTGCCACTACGCAAAAGCGTCCGAGCAAACCGAATTTATTGTCGCGACGGAAATTGGAATCAATTACCGCCTGCGGATAGAAAACCCAGGTAAAACGTTCTATCCGGTGAATCCGGATCGCGCGCTTTGTCCGAATATGAAAAAAATTACACTCGAAAAAATTCTCTGGTCGCTGCAGGACATGAAAGAGCGCGTGACGGTCGATCCCGATGTTGCCGCCCGCGCGGTTGGATCGATCCAGCGCATGCTCGAAATATAGAGAAACGGAATATTGGAACAATGGAATGAGAGGAATGTTGGAAGAAGAGAAAAAACGGTAAAGATGAGTTGTTGACTCGGCAATAGAAATTCTTCAGCATTCCATTCTTCAAACATTCCAGTATTCCAGTTCTCCAAAGGAGTTTTTATGTGGGACTACACAGACAAGGTAAATGAACATTTTCGCAATCCGCACAATGCGGGGAAGATCGAAAACGCGGACGGCGAGGGACAGGTTGGATCGCTGGCCTGCGGCGACGCGCTCAAACTGATGTTTAAGCTCGATGACGAAGGCCGCATTTCTGAAGCAAAATTCCAGACGTTTGGCTGCGCGAGCGCCATTGCGTCGTCGTCCGCGCTGACCGATATGATTCTCGGCAAAACGATCGAAGAGGCTGAGAAAATTACCAATAAGGATATTGCCGACTATCTCGGCGGGCTTCCGAAACAGAAGGTGCACTGCTCGGTGATGGGGCGCGAGGCGCTTGAAGCCGCGATTTATAACTACCGCACCGGCAAGACGTGGGACAAAGAGATCGATGGCGAAGTGATCTGCCACTGCTTCGGGGTGACAGACAAGGATATCGAAAAAGCTGTCCGCGAGAATGATATCAAAACCGTCGAGGATTTGACCGACCACTGTAAAGCCGGGGGCGGGTGCGGAAACTGTCTGCCGGAACTGGAATCCATGATCCAGCGCCTGTCTGCTGAAGAGCCCGCCGCAGAGGAGGATGGGGCCCGCCCCATGACCAATCTGCAAAAGATTCATTTCATTGAAGATGTAATCGACCGCGAAATCCGTCCGGCGCTCCGTCAGGACGGCGGCGACCTCGAACTGATCGATGTGGACGGCGACACCGTGAAGGTGCGCTTCCGCGGCGCCTGCTCCGGTTGTGTGGTTTCCTCCATCACGCTCAAGGATGTTGTGGAGGCTCGCCTGAAAGACAACGTGTCGCAGGACATCGTTGTTGAGGAGATCAAATAATGAAAACCGTTTATGTTGATAACAACGCGACGACGCAGATCGCGGATGAAGTCCGCGAAGCGATGATTCCGTTTTTGACTGATTTATGGGGTAACCCGTCGAGCATGCACACCTTTGGCGGGCAGACCAAAAAATATATCGAGACCGCCCGTGAGCAGGTTGCCGCGTTGATCGGTGCCGCCGACCCGCAGGAGATTACCTTCACTAGCTGCGGCTCAGAGAGCAATAATCTCGCCATTCGCGGCGGGGCCGAAGCGATGGATAAGCCGCCGCATGTGATCACCTCCAAGGTGGAACACGCCGCGGTATCCGGACCCTGCCACTATCTCGAAGACCGCGGCCTCCGCTTGACCAAGATTGATGTCGATGCGAAGGGGCGGCTGGACGTTGAAACGCTTCAGCGTGAAGTCAAAGCCGGAAAAAGCCTGACCTCGATTATGTGGGCCAACAATGAGACCGGCGTGATCTTTCCGGTCGGCCTGATCGGCGAAATGGTTCATGAGTTCGGCGGAATTTTCCACACGGATGCGGTGCAGGCCGTCGGCAAGATCCCGATGAACGTCAGCGAGCTTCCGATTGATATGCTTTCGCTTTCTGGCCATAAAATTCATGCACCCAAAGGGGTCGGTGCGCTCTATATCCGGCGCGGCACCAAAGTGAAACCGCTGGTGCTCGGCGGTCATCAGGAACGCGGACGGCGCGCCGGAACCGAGAATGTTCCGTACCTTGTCGGCCTCGGTCTCGCCTGTGAACTGGCCGGCAAAAAGATGAACGAGGAAAATACGCGGGTTAAAGCGATGCGCGACCGGCTCGAAGCGGGGATTTTAAAAAGCTGCCCCGGCTCGCGGGTCAACGGCGATCCCGCCGGACGTCTGCCCAACACCACCAATATCAGTTTTGACTACATCGAGGGCGAAGCCATTCTGCTGATGCTTGACGACAAGGGCATTTGCGCCTCCACCGGTTCGGCCTGCGCCTCCGGCTCGCTTGAGCCCTCGCACGTGCTGCGCGCGATGCAGGTGGCGGGCATGTCCGTGCACGGTTCCATCCGCTTCAGTCTCAGTACCTATAACACCGAAGAAGATGTCGACGCGGTGTTGACCGAGCTGCCCAAAGTTGTAAAACGTCTTCGTGAACTTTCACCCTTTGTATAGCCAAATTTAATAATCCTAATTAGACTCTTACTCGTAATCCTGCAGCGCCCGGAGGATGAAGAGTCTAATTAGGATTAAGAGTAAGATTAGGATTAAGAACAGGAGATAGAATGATGAGCCAGGCCCTGACTAAAATTGAAATTCCCAACACCACCTCGCGCAGCGGGAAAGTCCGCGAAATTTTTGATGCGGGCGACAAACTGCTGTTTGTGGCCAGCGACCGTATTTCCGCATTCGATTGCGTGATGCCCAACGGCATTCCGCAAAAGGGCGAAGTGCTGACGCAAATTTCCAAATTCTGGTTCGAGCGCACCGGTGACATTGTGAAAAACCACATGCTCTCCGTGGAGGTGGCCGACTTCCCCGCTCCGTTCAATGAGTACGAAGACCAACTTAAAGGCCGTTCCATGCTCGTCAAAAAGACCGAAGTGCTTCCGGTTGAGTGCATCGTGCGCGGCTATCTGATCGGCTCCGGCTGGAAGGAATATCAGAAAACCGAAACCATCGGCGGCATGCCGCTGCGTTCCGGCTATCAGATGGCCGACAAACTCGACGAGCCGATCTTTACTCCGTCCACCAAAGCGGAGCAGGGGCTTCACGACGAAAACATCTCCTTCGATCAGATGAAGGAAATCGTCGGCGAAGAAAAAGCCGAAAAGCTCAAAGAGATCAGCCTGCGTCTCTACAAAGAAGCCGCCGACTATGCGCTGACCAAAGGCATCATTATTGCCGACACCAAATTTGAGTTCGGCGAGCTCGACGGGGAAATCATTCTGATCGACGAAGCGCTTACGCCGGACAGCTCCCGCTTTTGGCCGGCCGACACCTATCAGGTCGGCTGCTCGCCGATGTCCTTCGACAAACAGTTTGTGCGCGACTATCTCGAAACGCTCGACTGGGGCAAAACCCCGCCTGCGCCCGCGCTGCCTGAAGAGATCATCGAAAAGTCGCAGTCCAAATACCTTGAAGCCTATGAGCGCCTTACAGGCGCGAAACTTGAAGTCTGAAACCTGAAACTTAAAAAACTGAGCGAGAGCCTGTCTGCATCTGCTGGCAGGCTTTTTTCGTGTAGATTCGTGTCTATTCGTGGTTAACTTTCCCCTGTGAGAGCCCTTCTAGACAGCTTCCTCGATTACGTCAGCCTCGAACGAGGATTGAGCAAAAACACCCGTGCGGCGTATGCGGATGATGTCGGGCGTTTTCTGGACGATCTCGCCAAGACGGGAATCCAATCGCTCAACGACGTCAAGCGCACGCATATCCTCGACCACCTGATGTCGGAAAAGGCGCGCGGGCTCGGCGCCAACTCGCTAGCCCGTCATCTGGTTTCGCTGAAGGTCTTTTTTCGCTGGTTGGCGCAGGAGGGGTTGTTGAGTGTCAACGTCGCCGAGACCATGGACTCGCCCAAAGTCTGGAAAATGCTTCCCAGCGTGCTGACGCCCAAAGAGATTGACCGCCTGTTTGATGCGCCGGATTTAAAAACTCCGCTCGGTCTCCGTAATCGCGCCATTCTGGAACTGTTCTATGCGTCCGGTCTGCGTGTCTCCGAGCTGACCGGACTGCAACTGACTGATCTTCACTTTGACGAACGCTTTTTGCGCTGTATCGGCAAGGGCCGCAAGGAGAGGGTGGTGCCGGTTGCCAAAACCGCCATCAAATGGGTTGAGCGCTACATCGAAGAGGTTCGCCCGCAACTCAGCCCCGGAGCCCATGAGCAGACGGTATTCCTCAGCAAACGCCGGCAGGCGCTTTCGCGTAAAACCGTGTGGGACATGATCAAAAAATGCGCGCGCAACGCTGGCATCACCAAAACCGTCTATCCGCACTCCCTGCGTCACTCCTTTGCCAGTCATCTGCTGGCTAACGGTGCCGAGCTGCGCATCATTCAGGAAATGCTCGGCCACGCCGACATCGCCACCACCCAGATCTACACCCACGTCGACCCCGACCGCCTCAAAGGTGTCCACCGTCAGTTCCATCCACGAGCTTGAGCTTCCAATGTCTGGAACAATCCGGTAAAAATTTTCCAATGCTTGGAAGCCATAGCATGGCGGCACAGATGATTTTTCCAATGGTTGGAAACCGACAGAATCGAAAACGGTGAATAAAATGAAAAAGTTCCAAACAGTGGAAAAAAAGAAGGGTGGAGGCTCAGCCTCCTTGGAAAAACGGATCGGGTACCGGTTTAAAAACAAGCAGTGGTTGCGGGCCGCGCTGACGCATCCGTCGTACCGCTATGAAAACCTAGAAACGCCGTCCGATAATCAGCGGTTGGAGTTTTTGGGCGATTCGGTTCTGGGGCTACTGGCGGCTGACGCGCTGATGAAAAACCATCCGGATGCCGCGGAGGGCGAGCTGACGCAGATGAAAAGTGCGCTGGCCTCCGGAACATCGCTCGCACAGGCGGCGGCAAGAATCGGACTGGGCGATTTTTTAATGATGGGCCGCGGCGAAGAAGCCGGCGGCGGCGCGGAGCGCGAATCGAATCTGGAGGATGCACTGGAGGCGCTGATCGGCGCGATCTGGCTCGATGGTGGCTTGCGTGCAGTGCGCCGTTTCTTTGATCGCCATATTTTCCAGACATTGGAAAGCGTGGAGCCGTCGTTGTTAAATCCCAAAGGCACTCTGCAGGAATATGCCCAGAAAAAGGGCTTTGGGATTCCTGAATACACCGTGGTGGAGCAGAGCGGGCCGGATCATGACCGCCTTTTCATCGTGGAGGTGACTGTTTCCACATTCGGTTTTAAAGGCGAGGGGCGCAGCCGCCGCGAAGCGGAGAAAAACGCCGCCGAGAAGGCGGTTCATAGTCTCGTTTCTTAGGGAAACCTTGCAGAATCATTGATAGCAAAATCATTTTTTTTGACCCGCGGCATTGAATCTCGAATGATTCTGCTGCGAATGATTTTGTGAAATTATTTCTTCCCGGCGCGTTTGAGTGTGGTGCGCTCGTCTTGAGTCAAACTGTGCATCCCCTTGGATGCCGCTTTGTCGAGAATCCGGTCGATCTCATTTTGACTGACGGCGGATGGCGCGGGCCGCGCGGCCATTTTTTTCTTCAGCTTGCGCATCAAATCCGGCCGGCCGATGGTGAGGGCGTAGATGTAACCCGCAATGCCGCCACCGAGATGCGCGGAGTTGGCGATCGCGCCGCCGGGGCCGTTCAGGGTGTGCAGCAGTTCATAGGCACCGAAGAACAGCACCAGCACCCAAGCTTTGATCGGCTTGAAGGGAAAGATAATCAGGATCAGTTCGCGGTTGGGGTAGAGCGCGGCGTAGGCGCCGAGCACACCGAAGACCGCGCCAGAGGCGCCCACGCAACTGTGCCAGGCTGGAGCCAGCAGCGACCAGCCGAGTCCGCCGAGGATGCCGCTGAGAAAATAGAGAATGAAAAAGCGGTTGGTGCCGATGCCGCGCTCCACTTCTGGGCCGAGAAAGTAGAGCCCCAGCATGTTGGAGATCAGGTGCATGGGGCCTTGATGTAGAAACTGATAGGTAATCAACTCCCAGACCCCGAAATGGGTCCACCAGTTGGCTGTAAGCTGTAAAAACGGTTTGAGCGGGAAAATCAGCCAGTCGATGAGTGCGGCGGCGATGTTGGCAACGAGCAGCATTTGCACGCCGTAGGTCATACCGCGCGGGTCTCCGTAGTGCGTGTAGGATCGAGTTTGCATACCACAGAGTGTAGACCATTTTTAATGGATTGCAAAAGGATGTGATTTGCATTAATTTTGCCGTTCACTTTGAACGATTCAGGACGAAAAAATGGCAGATATTTATGTAAGATCGTATGACGACTGGGGCAAAAAACCGTTGCGGTTCTTGCTGCCTGTTTTGATTGTTGCAGCGCTGGTCGGTGGCGGAATCTGGTGGTGGCTCGAACGTCCCGAAGCCGCAGAAGACTCCGGTGTTGAAGAAACGGCGGTTCCGTCCGCTGTTCAGCCGCAGGCGTCTTCTTCGGCCGTTTCGACCGCTCCGTCGGCGGATATTCAGCAGACGTTTGATCGTGCGCAGTCTCAGCTGGCCGCCGGTAACCTGACTGAGGCATCGGCTCTGCTTAATGAAGTGGTCGAAAAATCAACGGATTCGGGGCTCAAAAGTAGCGCACTGCGGATGCAGGGACGCGTCAATATGGAGCTGTTCCTGTCCGACGTGCCGACCCCGGAAAAGAAAAGTTATGTGATTCAGCCCGGCGACTCGCTTGATCGCATCGCCCGCCGAAACGACACAACCGTGGCACTGATTCGCGAAATGAACAATATCAGCGGCACTCTGATTTATCCGGGTGCGCGTCTGATGCTTCCCGTTGCTCCGTTTGAAGTCCATGTAGATAAATCCTCCCGTCAACTGGATCTTGTCCTCAACGGAAAGGTGCTTAAACGCTATTCCGTCGGAGTGGGGCAGTACGGCAAAACACCCGTCGGAAGCTTTCAGACGGTGGTTCATCAGGAAAATCCGGATTGGACCCCGCCGAGCGGCGGTATTATCCCCTTTGGCGATCCGCGCAACGTGCTTGGCACGCGCTGGATGTCGTTTGAAGACCCAGTTCGGCCCGAGCTGAAAGGGTTTGGCATTCATGGCACGTCGCAGCGCGACAGTATCGGTGGTGAAACCAGCAACGGATGCATTCGAATGCTCAATGAGGACGTTGAACAGATGTTTATGTTGATTCCACGCGGAACAAAAGTTGTCATTCAAGAGTAAAAAGAAGTCATCCTACCGGATGACGGAATAACGGATAACCCAAGGAGTCCCCATGCCCCCCTTTACACTTCCTTTTGAAAAACCTGTCCAGGAGTTGGCAGCGAAACTGTACGAGCTGGAAGGTTTCAGCAAAGAGCAGGACATTGATGTGTCTCACGAAATTGACCGCATGAAGGAAAAAATCAAGGCCACCCGTGAGCAGATCTATAGCAACCTCACCTCGTGGCAGAAGGTCCAGGTGGCCCGTCATCCCGAGCGCCCCTACACCCTGGATTACATCAAAAACATGACCACCGATTTCGTGGAAATCCACGGTGACCGTATCCATAAAGATGATCGCGCCATCATTGGCGGCTTCGCCAAAATCGACGGGCAGAAGGTGATGATTATTGGCTCGCAGAAAGGCCGCGACACCAAAAGCAACCTGATCTGCAATTTCGGCTGCGCCTATCCCGAAGGATACCGCAAGGCCCTGCGCCTGATGAAAATGGCCGACAAATTCAATGTGCCGATCATCACGCTCATCGATACCCCCGGCGCCTTTCCCGGCCTTGAGTCCGAAGAGCGCCACATCGCCGAAGCCATCGCTGTCAACCTGCGCGAAATGTTTAACCTGCGGGTTCCGATCATCGTCACCATTATTGGTGAAGGCGGCTCCGGCGGTGCGCTTGGCATAGGAATCGGCGACCGCATTCTCATCTTCGAACATGCGTATTACTCTGTGATTTCACCGGAAGGTTGCGCCGCGATTCTATTTAAGGACCGCGCCTATGCCGACAAATCAGCCGACGCACTGAAAATCACCGCGCAGCACCTGATTGAAAACAAGCTGGCGGACGAAATTATTCCCGAGCCGAAGGGCGGGGCGCACACCGATCATCAGGCCTCTGCGGACAATCTTAAAAAGGTGATTCTGCGCAATCTGGCGGAACTTCAGGAACTCTCTGAGGAAAAACTCATGAACACCCGCTACGACAAATTCCGCGCCATGGGTGTCTTCGAAGAATAGCTTCCAACCCTTGGAAGAATTGTTGCCACAAAAAACACGAAACGGATTGCCATTTCATTGCCGTCGCGATAGCGCCAGCCTCTCTCCTTTTAGTCGAGTCTGAGAGGCGGGCCTATAGCCCGCTTCTTTTTTTGTGCTTCTTGTGGTCATGAGTTTCCTCTGTTTAGAACAGCGATGACCGCCAAGACGCCAAGGGCACAGAGTTTTCCAACCATTGGAGAGTTTTGATCCGCGGATAAACACTTCTAATGTTTAAAAACTGCTTAGGGACGCGTTACTTCCACGGCGACGCTTTTGCAGAAGCGCAGGGCGCCGGATTTGTCGATCGTCACCGTGGCGCTTTGCACGCGCGCGGCGTTTAGGCAGATGGCGGCAATCCCTTCGGCGAGTGATTCAATCAGCTGGAAACTGCTGTTTTCAACGAAGTCGAGAATAGCTAGCTTGATGGCTTTGTAGTCCACCGTGTCGTTGAGGTCGTCGCTTTGTCCCGCCGTGCGCAGGTCGGTTCCCATCACCACGTTGATAACTACATCCTGCTTTTTATCCCGCTCCTCGGGGTAAAGCCCGATGATGCATTTCAACGCGAGATCTCTGATATAAATTTGATCCATAAAGTTCCTTTGGATAGATAGGAGAACATTTTTACAGAAGGTAACGAAGGAAACTAAGATTAAAAACCTGCTGGAGTATCCCTTTGTTGACTTCGTTACCTTCTGTAAAAACTCCCAACTGATTGGTTATTCTGTTCCTAAAAGGTTTTGGCCGCCGTCGATGAATAGCGTTTGGCCGGTGATGATGTCGGACTTTAGAAGATAGAGGACGGCATCGGCAATGTCGGCAGGGGTGGGGCGTTTTTCGAGCGGGATGGTGCCAGCCGGTTCCCAGGCGGTGTCGCTTTCTTTATCCGGCGGCGGCAGCACCGCGCCGGGCGCGATGGCGTTAACCGTGATGCCGGGTGCCAGCTCCAGTGCCGCCAGTTTGGTCAGTTCTTCGAGCCCCTTTTTGCTGAGAATATACGGTGCGCAGGTGGTGTCGTGCGTGGTAACGCGCCGGTCGAGCAGGTTGATGATTTTGCCGCTTTTCGTCTGTTGCGCGAATCCGCGGATGAGTGCGAACGGAGCCAACAGGTTGGGCTGGAGTTCTCTCATCAGCACATCGTGCGTGGAATTCAGAATGGATGTCTGATGAAATACCGCGGCGTTATTGATGAGGATATCGATTTCCCCGAACTCGTCAGTGGCGCGTTGAATCAGGCTTTCGCACTGCGTGGGATCATCCAGATCCGCCTGAATGACTTGTGGCCAATCCGTTTTCGAACTTCGGAAATGGATGATTACTTCCGCGTCTTCGGCGGTCAGTGCTTCCGCAATCGCGCGGCCGATGCGCACCGCGCCGCCGGTTACGAGAGCTCTTTTTCCAGTTAGATTCATAATCTTACTCTTAATCATCATCTTACTCATGCCCCTTGTAGATTAAGATTAGGAGTATGATTAAGATCAAGACGGCGGGGCTACAGCCCCTTAATCCATTCAATGAGGGTGCGGGCGCCGAAGAGGGTGGCGCCGGGCGCCATCCACGGTTTGGGGCTTTCGACCCAGGCGGTTCCGGCAATGTCGATGTGCGCCCACGGAATGTTGTCGGGCACAAATTCGTTGAGGAATGCGCCCGCAGTAATGGTGCCGGCAGTGCCGGATTTTCCGATGTTTTGCAGGTCGGCAAAGGTGCCTTTCATGTCCTCTTTGTGTTCGTCCCAGATCGGCAGTTCCCACAGGCGCTCGCCGCCGGCTTCACCCGCTTTAATCAGTTTTTGTGTAAGGCGGCTGTTGTTACCCACGATCGCTGAACCGTTTTGGCCGAGCGCAACGATAACCGCACCGGTGAGGGTGGCGAGGTCGACGATGGCGGCGGGTTTGTGCGTCAGCGCTAGGTCGAGCGCATCGCAGAGTGCAAGGCGGCCTTCGGCGTCGGTGTTTAAAATTTCAATGGTTTTTCCGGAGCGCGATTTGATGATGTCGCCCGGGCGGGTCGCACCGCCGCCCGGCATATTTTCAGCGACCGTGAGAATGCCGATGACCGGTGCTTTCGGTTTGAGCCGGGCGATCATTTGCATGGCGGTGAGGACTGCCATGCCGCCGCATTTGTCGTAGAGCATCCAGCCCATCCCTTTGCCGGGTTTGAGCGAAATGCCGCCGGAGTCGAAGGTGATGGTTTTGCCGACCAGAACCACCGGTTTGGCTTTGGGGTCGGTTCCTTTGTATTTGAGCGTGATGATTTTTGCGTCCAGATCGCTGCCAGCAGCGACCGCCAACAGGGCGTTGCAGTTTTTCTTTTTGAGGTCGGGCTTGTTGAGCACAGAACAGGTGAGTCCGGTTTCTTTGGCCATTTTGGCGGACCAGTTGGCGATCTTTTGCGGCGTGGCGACGTTGCCGGGCAGGTTGGCTAGATCGGCAGTGGAGAGCAGGGCGTCGCTTTCGGCCTGCGCTTCGACCAGCGCCCGGCGGCAGGCGGCGGCATTTTTGCATTCACCGGCAAAACTCAGTGAGAGCGTAGCGGGCTTTTTTGTTTTGGTTTTGAAGGTGCTGAAGTCGTAGGAGCCCCAAGCGCCGCCGCGCGCAACGGCATGGACGAATGCGGGTTCGCTGAGTTTGCTGATGCCAGCGGCGGTCGCGGTGGCGAAGCTTTTCGCGCCCGCTTTTTTTCCGGCGCGGATGGCGGCGGCGGCAGAGCGCTCCAGAGTTTCTATGCGCAAGTCGGAGCTTTTGCCCAGACCAGCTAGAATGATGTTGTCTGCTTTGGTTTTACCGCCTTTGGCGGCATAAATTCCGAAGGTTGGAAAAACAGAGGTCTGCAGCGCTTCACCGCTGAAGCCGGTTTTTTTGATCCGCTCTGCGATCAGGCTGTTGAGCGCTTTACTCCCGCCGGTCAGCGGCTTTTTGTTTTGGACAAAAACGATCAGTGCGTCTTGGGCCTGTGTATCGAGCGGGCGGGCGGTGAGGGTACATTTCATTAGCGCAGGTCCTCCGGTAGTTTGGCTTTGGCGGCGTCCGTGGCGGGCCAGTTCGGAAGGCTGAAGCCAGCTTCAACTAGGGCGTATTCAATATTTTTAACGTAAACGACCAGTCCGTTGAAAACGATGATGAGTTCGTGGTTTTCATAGTCGGGGGTTATTTTCTGTATGCCCTGGAGCGGTTGCAGGGCTTTTGCGATCAGCTGAACGCTTTCCGGGTTGCGGAGTTGTTCAATCTGGAACGTTTCCGTACGGAGGTCGTTACGATGGCAGGCTGTCAGAAACAGCGCACAGGCGAGAGAAACAGAGTAAAGAATCAGTTTTTTCATACGCAGAAAATAGTACGGAACGGCGGAGGGGTAAACCTCATAATCCGAGGTCGTTCATGATGGGTAGATTATAGACCTGTTTCCATTTGGGCGGTTTCGGGAATTTAGCATCCGCCAGCCGCAGAAAATCGTAGGCGAAGTCGACGAGATCTTTTTCGCCGGAGCGGCTGAGGCGCGCCTCATGGATGTCAAGGAAGTCGTTGTAGCGGCGCGCCGCATCCTTGAATTTTCCGTTCTGCTGGAGGGCGAGGGCATAGCCGAATAGAGCCGATGGACTTTCGGTTTTATCAAGCAGTGTTTGATGATAGAGCGTTTCGGCTTCTTCCGGCTTTTCGATCAGCATCATCAGGTTGGCCTGCAGAAAGCGGGAGAGGGCGTGTTCGGGATGCATTCGGCAGAGCCGCATCGCCTCGGTGAACTGTCCCTGTTCATAGTTCATGGCGGCTTCCGACATCTGCGCCTCGACGTTGACCTCGGTTCGTAGATTGTAGAGCAGGTGCACAAGGATCATGGCGAGGCCAACCACCAGAATGATGCGCAGATCCGTGAGGTTGAGGCGCATCCGGTGAACCATGCGTTGCAGGCTTTTCAGTGTGGGTCTGTGGGTGACGGCTTCGCGTTGGAATTCGTGTTGCGTGCTCAGAACCAACGCGGCGGTGACGGGGCCGAGGCTGTAGGCGGCTTTTTCGATATGTTTGTGGTGATTTTGGATTCGGGCGGCTTCGATGCTTTCACGTTCGAACCATGCGGCAAAGCCTTTCCGCGCCCGTCTGACAAACAGCAGGAGCAGAGCGCGGCCGTCGTCGGAACGCTGCAGAGCCTTAAAGGCGATAAACTGGTGGATGGCCGGCAGATGGGCGGTGTCATCAATCTGTTCCTTCTTCCAGCTGGCGGGATCTTTCTGCCCGGGGAAGCCGTGTGTTTCTTCGAAGTTTTCCAGCAGCGGGGTCTTGAACTCCGGCGGAAGATCCGGCAGCAGCAGGGGGAGGAAAGAGCCAAAGGTGGGTTCATTGGTGAAGTGCCCCGCGTTCCAAACATTGGAAAATGCTTTGGTTTGCGGATTCCAGAAAATGGTGGTGAGGGTTTGGGTTAGCTGGTCGTGCTCTTCGCCTAGCGAATCGATGGCCGCCTCGGAGTGGTCGCTTTCTTCGCAGAGCTGACGTAGTGCATCAATCTCACCTAACAGCATCACGGTGAGATCCGGAGTGGCTTTTCCTCGTTCGAAGTTTTCCGGAATGAAGACTTCGAGGTCGCTTTGCCATGCGGGAATGAGGTCGCGGTGCGGATCGAAGCGACGCAGCGCCCACTGCATATATTTCCGTAGCGCCGGAAGCGTTTTTTTCAGCAGAGCGGAATCCCGTTTGTGCTGCCATGCGAGTTCGAATGATTGAATCAGCATCGGCCACGGCGCGGAGGAGGCCGAGACGCCCAGACGGTTAACCCATGTGGGGAAGCCGCCCGAACTCTGCTGCAGGGAAAGAGCGGTTTGAACCAACTCCAGAGCGGTGTCCGGCTCGATCAGCATCCAGGCCTGAATCAGCGGGTAGAGTTCGTTGAGGGAAAAGGTTTCGTGTTCGAACACGTCGGAGGTGCTCCAGATGCCGTGTAGTGCGGCGGTGCGGCCGCGCAGGCGTTGGCGAAGCGACTCCGCCGCCAGCGCCACCGGCGGGTTGTGGCGGCGGTTGATGCTGAGCAGGCTAGTCGTCGGAAGCCGCCGCTGTGTTTCTTCATTCGCGAGAGACTCAAAATCTTCTTCCAGCGCCTCTTCTGCTTTTACGAGCGCCAGATCCTTCGGCAGTTCGCCGGTGACGAGTGCGAACCGTGATTTCCTGCACAGAAGCAGAGTCGTGCCGTGATCGGCTCGAACCCATGACAGGCCGGACTCATGTTGAAGCCCGTCCATGGCGGTGAGGGTCGGCAGGGGCAGGCCTCGGACGGAACCGGTCAGTACGCCGGGCTCGCTCAGGATCGCGCGGAGGATGCTTTCTTTTTCGTGTTTACGTCTCGTTAGCGACAATCCGTTGGAGAGTAGCCGGACGGTGAACGCAATGGAGGGGTCGGTTAGCCGGAGGGTCCAGTTCGCGCCCGGTGCGGTGATTTCGCCGGAGTCGTCGGTGGTTTGTAGCGGGGCGAGGTCGCCGGGGCCGGATGCAAATCGCCATCCCTGCTTCCAAGGAACGGCGGGATACTCTATGAATACGCTTTGCATAAACGAGACCTCATCTTGTCTCAATTTAAGGGTTTCTTCAATCCCTTGTGGTTTAAATTACCTGCGGGGCAAAGGCTTGCCTCTCTCTGATAAAAAGGTTTACTATTCAAGCAGTAACGTTTTAATGAACAGGATGAAGGGCATAGCAATATGATCGCACGTGCAATGGATACAGTTCGCGAATTACTGCCTGATCTGGATCGACGGATCAGTCAGTTCGAGGTCGAAACATTTGAAATGGACGATGAGCTCATGGAGGCTTTTTGTGAAGAGCTTGAGCGGGTCGGAGGCGACATGCGGGCCGGGCTGGATGAACCGGATAACGATAAAATTCGTGTGGCGGCACATTCCCTCAAGGGAATGGGCGGAACCATGGGGCTTCCCGAGATTTCTGTGCTGGCGCAGGAAATCGAGCTGACACTTCCCGACGACGATCAGAGCCGGTGCAAGCAGCTTTGCGGCGCATTGGTTCATTGGGCCTTTGATTTTGTTGCAACCAATAAATGAGTTCTTCTACGACAGGTCGGGCGGCGAACGCCGAGTCTTTGGAGCCTTCGAAACCCAATCTGGGCGGTACGGTTCTGGTTGTTGACGATGAGTTGCTCAACCGGCTTTATCTAAAGAAACTGCTGTCCTCATACGGCTGTGAGGTGCTGCAGGCTCCTGACGGACCCACCGCGCTTGAAATTCTTCACACGCATCGTCCCGATCTGGTTCTTGCGGACGTGATGATGCCCAATATGGATGGGTTTGAGCTGTGCGGCGCGATGAAAGAATTGAGCCTCACTCACGATATTCCTGTCATCATGGTGACGGCCAAGGGGCACATCGATGATTTAAAAAAAGGATTTGATCTTGGGGCGATGGATTACATTCGCAAGCCCTTCGATGCCCGGGAGCTGGTGCTGCGGGTCGGCAATGCATTGGCGCTGAAGCGAAGTCAGGAGGCTCTGGCCCGCTGGAAGCGCCGGATGAGCCATGAGCTCGAACTGGCGGGAACGATTCAGCAATCGATGTTCTCCGATGTGCCTTGTTATTCCAGTGCATTCGAAATCCGGATTAAATACCGCGCTTCCATGGATGTGGGTGGCGACGCCTATGATGTGATTTCTTTGCCGGACGGACGGTGTTGTGTCTATCTGGCCGATGTGTCGGGGCATGGCGTGGCACCCGCCATGATTTCCTCCATGCTCAAAGCGACCTCGACCGAGCTGATTCAGTCTTTCTATAAGCTGGGTCCCGCCCATATCTGTAACGAACTGCATGTCCGCGTGTGCGCCGCGCTGAATAATCCATCCTACTATGCCACGATGTTTATGGCACTTTATGAACCCTCGAAAAATTGCTGGGTTTGCATGAACTGTGGACATCCGGATCCGATATTGATGTGCAATGGCGAGCCGGTTGAATTTCCCAAAGGCGGCGGCGGTATTCCTGTTGGCATGGCGCTGGGTCCGGCCCGGCCGTATGAAGAGGCGGATCAAACCATCGTGGAAAGCTGGCCCGGCCTGCAGATTTTGCTCTACACCGACGGGTTGACTGAGGCGCTTCACAACGAGACCGGAGAAGAATGCGGAGCGGAAAATCTGGGCAAAATCTTTGCCAACGTAGCCGCCGACCTGTCTGTTATCGAAAAGCCGACCGAACTGCTTAGGCGGATTGAAAAGGAAAACTATTCCGTTGGACACGACGATTGTACGGCCATTGTCATTCGCATGACGGACCCGGACCACGTTTTGTTTGAAGAGTATATCCCGGTTGATATGGATGCCGTATCGGAAGCTAGCGAAAAGATGGAGCAGCTGATTCTCGAGCATGTGGATGAAGATGTCGCCGCCCGCGTCCGGCTGGTTTCCATGGAGCATACGATGAATGTGGTGGAACATGGCGGATTGGATGCCGGAAGCATCATGTGGTTTCAGTTGCTGCTGGATGACCAAAACTGCCGCTTGATTTTTTCAGATACGGGACGCCAATGGAATCACGCCGCGGCGGCTTTGAGGGATTTTAACATCGATGAGTATGCGGAAGGCGGGCGCGGCTTGGCGATCACCAACGTGGCCGCGGATTCTGTCGAGCGCTATAGACGAGAGTCCATGAATGTTGTAAGCTATCTCTTTAGGAGGCAGGCTGACTAATGAATGAATCGGTATATCAGGCGCGACTCGAGCTGTTTAAGACACTCGATCTTCCCGTCTCGACGGCGGATATGAAACGTCTCCGGTGGCGTCAGCGTTCCCGGCTGTTCCTGTGGGAAGGGGCGCTGAGCAGTTTGCTGGTCATCAAGCGTGTGATCGATATTGTCGGCAGCCTGATCGCAATTCCCCTGTTGATGCCGTTGTTTCTCGTCACCGCGCTTCTTATTTTGATCAAAGACGGCTGGCCGGTTCTGTATGTGCGGTCGCGTGTCGGAATCAACGGTCGCGTATTCAATTTCTATAAGTTCCGTTCCATGCGCTGCGATGCCGATGAGCTCAAAGAGCGGTTGGCGGATCAGAATGAGTCCGAAGACGGTGTGATTTTTAAGATAAAAAACGACCCGCGGATCACACGGGTCGGGCACTTTATCCGCCGTTTCAGCATCGATGAAACTCCGCAGTTTTTCAATGTGCTCGCTGGCGATCTTTCCCTCGTGGGGCCGCGTCCGCCGCTTCCTGCCGAAGTCGAGCAATATACTCTGGCGGAACGCAAACGGCTTCATGTGAAGCCGGGGCTGACCTGCCTTTGGCAGGTTGAAGGTCGTTCCGAAATCCCTTTTGATCAGCAGGTGCATCTGGATATGGAATACATCCACAGCCAGAGTGTTTTGAAAGACATTCGCATCATGTTAAAAACAATTCCCGCGGTTCTACTGGGGCGTGGGGCGTACTAGGAAAGCAGAAGGAGAGAGTAAATGAGTGTAACATGCACAAAAACAAACGGCGTTGGAGTTGTCAGTCTGTCCGGACCGTTGACTGCGGTGACGGTTGAAGCATTTCGTGAGCGACTTGCCGTATGGCAGGCTGCGGAAGCGGACGTGAAAAATTTTGTATTCGATCTATCCGCAGTGGACTTTATGGACAGCGCAGGGCTCGGTTCGCTCATCGCGGCGCTCAAGCGCATCACAGAGCGCGGCGGCGACATGAAACTGGCCTGCCTCCAGAAAAAACCGCGCATGGTTTTTGAAATCACTCGCGCATACAAAGTGTTCGAAATCTACGACACGGTGGAAGAGGCCACCCAAGCGGCTAGCGATTAATCATTCCGATTGTGAGGCCGGATGAAAGCTGTTTTCTATACGGGGGGGTAAAAAATCGTGGGCGGCCGCAATGGGCGACCGTTCGTGGGCATTGCTCCCTGTCGCGGGCCGGCCGCTGTTGAGTTACTGGTTCGAGCTCTGTGTTGATCTTGGCATTACAGACGTTCAGATGGTTCTGGGGCGGGATGCTGAGCACATCGAATTGTTCTGCGGCAACGGCGAGCAATGGGGGCTGGATATCAACTACGGCTTCAAATCTCCCGATGAGTCCGTTCAAAGCTATCTCGCTCGTGATCCCGGCCGCTGGAGCGAGGGGCTGTTTTACATTGCCGATGCGATTTTCCCCCGCCGTCTCGACAGCTTTAATGCGAACGGGATTAAAGAGGTTTTCTCTGGATGCTGTGTCGTCGCTGACGAGCGCCCCGGTTTTTTTCTGAGCCAGTCGTTGGAAAATATCAACCGCTTTGTTCAGGGAGGAACGTGTGAATTGTCGAACCGTCAGCCAACAGACAATATCGGTCTGAATCCCGTTCTGATTCAGGATGTATCACATTACTACGAACTCAATATGGCGATTGTGAAGCGTGAAATGGATCGCTATCTCTCCAGCGGTTATTCCTCCGCGGACGGAGCCTCTATCGGCTACAACGTCATCATTCCTCCGTCTGCCACACTCATTCCGCCGCTGGCCATCGGCAACGACTGCCGTCTGGGTGCGCTCTGCTCCATTGGCCCCAGAACGGTCATTTCGGACCACGTCCTCATCGACCGTCAGTGCGAACTATCCGACAGCATCATCCTCTCCGACACCTATGTGGGCTGCAATTTGGAGATCAAAGGAAAGATCGTGTCGGGCAATCGGATTATTGATCCTGAGGACGGCAGTTATCTCGACGTCGAAGATCCATGGCTACTCGCCCAGACCCGTCCGCGTAATTTCGTGCGCGACTATCTCCGCTTCCTGTTCAGCTGGGGGTTTGCTTT
>CAYVYL010000031.1:0-20163 GCA_964455665.1 uncultured Verrucomicrobiota bacterium | reverse complement strand
CAAAAGCTTTCTATGCAAAAATGGACACAAACTGTCCTGCAGAAATTTTTGCAGCGTGGGATGAAGCGATTAAGAATATTTCCGTAGCAAAAGCCACGTTTGGTGACGAGATTAAACCTGGTGATTTCAAAGCTTAATTTTTGTTAGTTTGATTGTCAGGGCTGCCTGCATTGCAGGCAGCCCTGTTTCGCCTCTGTTGGAATTAGAAAAAACCTCCCCTATGAAAATTGAACGAATCACCGTCGGCCCCTTCGAAGTCAACTGCGCTGTCGTCTGGGGAGAAGGAAAACAGGCGCTCATCATCGACCCCGGCTATAACGCCGCCGACATCGAAGCGGTCCTACAGGTCAACGGCCTGACCGTTACCGCGTATTTACTGACCCACGGCCACGCCGACCACATCAGTGCCCTCGGCGAACTGCACGCCGCCCGCCCCGCTCCCGTCTATTTGCACACCGCCGACCAAAAATGGGCCTTCGGACCCAACAACCAGATACCGCCCCACTACCCTGTCCCGACCAAACCCGCCGCCAATTTTCCAACCCTTGGGAAAAATGACCTCGATTTTTCCAAACCTTGGAAAATTTCCGGCATGAGCTTCCAAACCTTGGAAACTCCGGGCCACACGCCGGGCGGCGTCTGCTATTGGTTTAAGGAAGCGGACGTCTGCTTCACCGGTGATACCCTTTTTAAAGGATCGTGCGGACGCACCGACCTACCTGGCGGCGATGCGCGAACGCTGACCGCCTCGCTCAAAAAACTGGCGGAAACCCTGCCGAGCGAAACGCGCATCATCGCCGGCCACGGCGAGGACTCCACCATGGAGCACGAACTGGCCACCAATTTTTACCTTCAGCGCTTCCAGTCCTAGCCGACTGCCATGCAGAAAAAGTTTTAGCCACAAAAAACACAAAAAGACACAAAAAATATCCGCACCGCTCTTTGTGGTTTTTTGTGGCCAGTCCTCTTCCAGACATTGGAAACACCGGCGGAATTCCCATCAGCCAAACCGTCCCCTCCGCCTTCTTCCGCGTCGAAGTCTCTCTGCCTTAGGGAAAGGGATCGGGTTTTCTTGACCGCTAAACACGCGAAAGTAACGCGAAAGCTTTTTACCCGCTCTTTTTTCGCGAAAATTTCGCGTTTTTCGCGGACAGAGATACTTTTCCAATCATTGGAAATTGTAGGGCACGCGTCCTGTATTCGAGCGCGTGTGATGAATACAGTCTCCCGTTGGGAAGCCTGTCCTACAAAAGCAACTGGCGAAAGGCTTCGCGCAGCGCGGGGACGGCAAAGGCTTCGGTTTCCAATTCAGTGAAGCGCCGACCGATGTGCTCTGGATAATGCGCATCGGAAAAACGAACCACCGGCCACTTTTCCGCACCGCGCGGCGGCTTTTTGGCGACCACCTCCACTGCATCGTACGGCAGGTCCGGCAGAAACCCGAGCTGTGAAATCGCGCCAAAGTATTCCCGGTCAATATGTGACGGAATACAAAGCGCCCCGGCTTCAAGCGCCATCGGCACCAGATCGAAAAAAGAAATATTCGTTGCCGCGAATAAAAGTTTATCCGCGAAACCGCTTACTTCGCCGTCGACCGTCACAATCGGTTGCAAACCAAAGCGGTCAGGGTCGTTGAGAAAATCGCCAATTGAATCATAAATCATCCGTCCGAAAGCCAGCGCGGGTTCAAGCTGATCAAACAAACAAAGCGTATGCACCTCTTCGGACGAGGTAGCCTCCAGTCCGTAGAGACACGGCATGTCCGCTTCCGCGCAGGCCTCATGAAAGGCCGGCAGATTTTCCACACAGCCATGATCGGTCAGCGCAATGCAATCGAGCCGCGCAGCCTTTGCGCCGGCGACAATCGCGCGCGGCGACATCTCCAGCGCCGCGCACGGCGACAGGCAGGAATGAATGTGGAAATCAATTCGAGCTTTCATTTCGAAACCTGAAATTGGAAACTGGAGATTTGAATGTGTGATTTTCCCTGCACGGTTTTTCTATTCCTAAACTGAATGTTCAAGTTTCCAGTTTCAAACTTCACATTTCATTGGCGGAGAAACTCCGCCAAGGCCACCGTTGCTTCGAACTGATTGTCCGACGTGGTGAACAGCGCAATGCCCTCATTCGCGGCGGCTTCGAGCATGTCGGGTTGCACAACGCGTCCGTGGCAGAAGATCACGGCGGCGGCTCCGGAAAGTGACGCGACGGCAATCGTGTTTTTGTGCGCCTGAATCGTAATGAGAACCTGCCCCTCTTTAAGATTAGCCATGACATCGCTGAGCAGATCGGAGGTGTAGCCGCCCGTCAGGTCAACATCCTCGAACTGATCCTGCAGACAGAAAAACCCCAATTCACTAAGCTCACTAATTTTCATCTTCACTCCTTTGATCAACAGCTACAAAACAGCCATTTAGTCAAAATAATTAAGGTCAAAATAATGGGAGAACCCTTGCCGCAACCAAAATTATTCTGACCTTAATTATTCTGACCACACTCCCCATTAGAATCTGTCAAATAAACAATCGCTTTCACCATGGTTCCCATTTCAAGACCGGACTGAATTTCAAATTCATCGGATACCCGTTTCACATTGGGCAGTCCCATCCCGGCGCCAAAGCCCTGCGAGCGGATCCAGTCGTTGGCGGTAGAGTAGCCTTCTGTCATCGCGGAATCGACATCGGGGATGCCGGGGCCAAAATCGTTGGCGGTAATCCGGACGCGTTCATTATCAATCAAAACCGTGAAGGTTCCTCCATGAGAGTGCGCCACAATGTTGATTTCCAGTTCATAGCTAGCAATGGCAGCACGGCGGATTATTTTTGGCGGGACTCCGCGTGCCTTCAGTTGCTTTTTTAATTCGGCCGAAGCGCGACCCGCATGCTCGAAGTCGTAACGAGTCAGCCGATAGATCCGATGAAACACCTTGTTCTCGCCGGTTGACTTCGTCTGCTCGCCGGTCTCTTCCATCTCGTCGAGTTGACGCGACAACTCACGAATCAATGCCAAATTGATGTTGCGCGGTGTAATGATCCCCACCAGCGCATTTTTCTGATTCACCACTGGGAACCGGCGGAAAGAAAATTTACTAAACGCGGACATTGCAAAGGTCAGCGGAACATCATCACTTAATGTCTGTACATCCGAAATCATATGCAACGACACCGCATCATCCATGTATCCGTCCACAAAGGCATTCATGATGTCGTTCATACTGATAATTCCCACCACATGAGAATCATCGACAACCGGAACCCCGCTGATTCCGTTGTTTTTCATAATCACCTGTACATCGCGCATGGTGCAGGTCCGGGTGACGGCAAAAATCTTTGTGGTCATCACATCGCGAACCTTCAGGCCGTAGGCCAGCTCCTGAATGCGCAACGAGGAATCATCAAGCGGTTGCGGAACCTCGCTCATGCCCCAGCCTCCTGCATCCGGCCGAGCTTCACGCAGGCTTCATACTTCGGCAATGTGCTTCGGAAAAGAGGTGTGTCCTGATCTTTGGCAGCGGACACCATGCCGGGCGGAGTCTGCCGGCGATGCACCAGCACAATCGCCACGGCCCCGACCAGTGCAGCCGTACGCACCACCTGCAGAGAGGTCAACGATGTCAACAACAGCTGATTATCCCCTTCACTCACCAGAATATCGCTGATCAGATCCGAGGCAAATACATCCTCGATCTCCAGCGCTTCCCACCCCTCCGGCGCATGGAGAGGGACCGCTTCCAGTGTTTCAACAATCTGTTTTAAATTCATGGCATTATCCATAAAACAGTTTTACAAATATTGGAAACTAAAAACAGCGCTGAAAGCGTAGCGATAAATAATTTTTGTATCCAAAAATAGTGACTGGCAAGAAACGGTTCATGAACGCCAATTCACGCTAATGTTTCCAACCATTAAAAAAACTTCTAACAGGATAATAAATGGAACAACTTTTTTTCCCCGCGCTGAAAGCGAAGCGATAAATAATTTTGCGAAGCAAAATAGTGACGCCAGGAACGTTTCAATACGCAAAAGGAACGCGAAAGCTTTTAACCCGCTCCCTTTCCGCGGAAATTTCGCGTGTTTCGCGGGCAGATCTTCTTTCCAAAGCTTGGGGAAACGGGACAAAAAAGTTCCAGACCCTGGAAAATGAAAACCGCGGAATGCACAGAAGTTTCCAAACATTGGAAAATGTCTTTCCGTGTGTTCAGTGACGCGAAACGAGGCTGAGCGAAGAACAGCAACGAACGAAGTGAGAGGCAATTCCGTGGTTAAACCTCCCCCTACTCTTCCTGGTCGGCGAACTGGATCCGATAGAACAGTTTTTCAAATTCCTGCTCGATGTTGATGTTATGAATCAAACAGGTGTCGCTTCCCTTTAACAGAATGGGGGCAAAATTGACCACGCCGCGGATCGAGGTTTTGATCAGCGAGTCGAGGATGGACTGCGCGGAAGGCTCCGGTACAGTGAGCACGGCGAGTTTAATATCGTTTTTGACGATGTACTCTTTCATCTTGCCGACGTGCAGGATCGGAATGGGGGCATCCGGTTCGAGCAGAGCCGGTTCGCTGTCGAATCCGGCCACCACACGGATTCCAACCCTTGGAAACCCGTTATAATTCATCAGCGCCCGGCCTATTTTTCCGCAGCCGACAATGATAATTTTCTGCTTTTTGTCTTTGCCGAGGATCACATTGAGCTTTTCGAGAAGTGTTTCGAGCTGATAGCCGCCACGCTTGTGGCCGGTGAGATCGAACATGGAAAAATCTTTGCGCACCAGTGACGGCGAAACCCCGATCGCATCGGCCAGGTTATCAGAAAAGACCCTCACAAAACCGAGTCCCTTCATTTTCTGCATGACGTTCCGGTACTTTAACAGCCGGTTGATCACTTCTTCATTTGTTTTCATAGGCGCATAACCCCGCTTAAATGTTACTTTTGTGACAACAGATAGACCATTTGGCGCATTTAATGTCAAACATATTACCTACATGTGATCTAAAATAACAAAATCATGACATTTTTATTGTTAGCCATTTGAGATGGAGTACCCTGCCTACTCAATTTGGAGGAAGCTATGTCTGAGAATAAATTACCGGCTGAGTTGATCAGCTTTATTAAAGAGTGGAAAGAAAAGCCGGGCAACCTGATTATGGTTCTGCATCGGGTGCAGGAGCATTTCGGATTTATCCCGCGTGAAACCGCTTTTGAAGTAGCCGACCTACTGGACGTGCCGGTGGCAAAAATCTACGGCGTGATTACGTTCTATCACCTGTTCCGGCTGACGAAACCCGGTCGCAATCAAATTGCCGTCTGCATGGGAACGGCCTGCTACCTTAAAGGGGGCGAGGATCTGATCCTCGAACTCGAGCGTCAGCTGGGCGTGGGATTGAATACCGTCACAGAAGACGGCGAGTTCTCCCTCGAAGCGGTGCGTTGCATCGGTTGTTGCGGACTGGCACCGGTGATGACCGTCAACGGAGAAGTGTTCGGTAATGTAAAAACCAAAGAGCTCAAAGGAATCATCGAGCGCTTTAAAGGATAACCCGGTGCATGCAACGATTTGCGATCTAATCATGGATCTGGTTCAAAATTCCATTGAGGCAAATGCCGAGGCGATTGAACTGATTCTCAGGGAAACCGGTAATCAGATCGAGTTCAGTATAAAGGATAACGGCAAAGGGATGAGCAAAGAAGTCCAAGCAAAGGCGATCGATCCGTTCTATAGCGACGGCGAAAAGCACGCGCACCGGCGCGTTGGCCTGGGCCTGCCCTTCCTGATCCAAACTGCGGAAGCAACTGAAGGTCGCGCCGCTATTGAGAGCAAAGAGGGCTGCGGAACACGGATCCATTTTTGCGCGGAAGCCGCACATGTAGATCTGCCGCCGTTTGGCGACTTTGCCTCCGCTGCGACCCTGATGATGTCGCAGATGAACAGTGGCGAGTTGCGGATTGTTCGCGAAGCTAGCGGCAAAAGCTACACTCTTTCACGCACGGAGCTCGAAGAGACGCTCGGCAACCTGAACGAAACACAGAACCTGATGCTGATAAAAACCTACATCGGCTCTCAGGAAGACAATTTGAGAAAGGCAGGATAAATTATGGCAAAACTGACACTCGATGATTTGCGCAAATTGCGCGACGAAAAGAAACAGACGATGAACCAGCGCGACGCAGATAACAAAAGCGCGGAAGTAATCATCGGAATGGGAACCTGCGGGATCGCTGCGGGCGCTAAAGGCGTGTTTGATGCCTTCCTCGATGAACTCGAAAAAGCCGGAATCCAGAATGTCACCATCAAACAAACCGGCTGCATGGGACTGTGCTTCTCCGAACCAACCGTTGAAGTGGCCTGCGAAGACATGCCGCGCGTCGTTTACGGAAATGTTGACGAAAAGACTGCCCGCCGAATCGTCCGCGAGCATCTCGAAGGAAAATCGCTGGTTAGCGATCATATTTTCGACAAGCCCTCCACCGACATTATTAAAGGGGACAAGTAACCATGGCCTATAAGAACTATATTCTGGTGTGCGCAGGAACCGCGTGCGAATCCAACAAAGGAAAGGCGCTGTACGAAGCGCTTAAAAAAGAAATCGCCGTTGCTGGTCTCGAAGCGGACGTTCAGTTGGTAAAAACCGGTTGCTTCGGTTTCTGTGAACAGGGTCCGATCGTCAAAATCCTCCCCGACGAAACTTTCTACGTCAAAGTCGGCCCCAAGGATGCCAAAGAAATTGTCAACGAACACATGGTGAAAGGCCGCAAGGTCGAGCGTCTGGTCTACAAGGAGCACCCGGAAGCCAATGATCCGCGCTCGGAAGACATCAGCTTCTACCGCAAACAACTTCGCATTGTGCTTCGCAACTGCGCGGTCATCAACCCCGAAATCATCGACGAGTACATCGCCCGCGACGGATACGGCGCTCTCGAAAAAGCGCTGTTCGACATGACACCCGATGACGTGCTCAACGAAATTAAGGAATCCGGCCTGCGCGGCCGTGGCGGAGCCGGCTTCCCGACCGGCACCAAATGGGGCTTCACCAAAGGCACCGCCGCCGATCAGAAATATATCGTCTGCAATGCGGACGAAGGCGATCCCGGGGCCTACATGGACCGTTCGGTTCTCGAAGGCGACCCCCACTCCGTGCTCGAAGCCATGTCCATCGCCGGGTACACCGTCGGGGCCAATAAAGGCTTCATCTACATCCGTGCAGAATACCCGCTGGCGATTGATCGCCTGAACAACGCCATGGCGCAGGCCAGAGAATATGGCCTGCTCGGCGACAACATTCTCGGCACCGACTTCAGTTTCGACATCGAGATTCGTCTCGGAGCCGGTGCGTTCGTCTGCGGAGAAGAAACCGCGCTACTCGCTTCGATTGAAGGCAAACGCGGCATGCCGATCCCGCGCCCTCCGTTCCCGGCCGTCAAAGGACTGTGGGGCAAACCGACCGTCATCAACAACGTCGAAACCTGGGCCAACATTCCGGTCATCCTTCTCAAAGGAGCCAAATGGTTCAACAGCATCGGTACCGAAACCTCCAAAGGAACCAAGGTATTCGCGCTGACCGGAAAAATTAACAACTCCGGTCTGATCGAAGTCCCGATGGGTACCACGCTGCGCGACATCATTTTTGATATCGGTGGCGGCATCGCCGGCGGCAAAAAATTTAAGGCCGCGCAAACCGGCGGCCCGTCCGGCGGTTGCATTACCCCGGAATTCCTCGACACCCCGATCGACTACGAAACCTTGCAGCAGATCGGTTCAATGATGGGTTCCGGCGGAATGATCGTGATGGACGAAGACGACTGCATGATCGACGTAACCAAGTTCTACCTCGAATTTACCGTGGATGAATCCTGCGGAAAATGCGCCCCCTGCCGGATCGGCGGACGCACCTGCTACAATATCCTCGATCGCATCAGTAAAGGGTTGGGCGAAATGGAAGATCTTCAGAAGCTCAAGGATATCAGCCACGCCATGCGTAAAGCCTCGCTCTGCGGACTTGGCCAGACCGCGCCGAACCCCATCATGTCCACCCTGAAATACTTCCCCGAGGAGTACCGTGCACACATCGAAGACAAAAAATGTCCGGCCGGCAAATGCAAAGAACTGATCTCCTTCACGATCAATGACAAGTGCGTCGGCTGTACCGCCTGCGCCCGCGTCTGCCCGGTCTCCTGCATCGAAGGCGAAGTGAAAAAAACGCACGTCATCGACCAGGAAAAATGTATTAAATGCGGACAGTGCTACAACACCTGTAAATTCGAGGCCATCGACCGCGTCTAACCTTTAGGGAGAGAAGAACCATGAGTATGATTGAACTTGAAATTAACGGAATTCCCGTCTCCGTAGAGGCCGGAACCACCATCCTCAACGCGGCGAAACAAGTCGGCGTCAAAATTCCAACCCTGTGCTACCACTCAGATCTCGAGCCGTGGGCGGCCTGCGGTATCTGTGTGGTCAAAGCGGAAGGCTCGCCGAAAATGTTGCGCGCCTGCGCCACGGCAGTCGGACCGGGCATGAAAGTGATCACCCACGACCCAGAAATCGTCAAAGTGCGCCGCACGGTGCTCGAACTGACGCTCTCCACGCACCCCAACGACTGCCTGCAGTGCGGACGCAACGGCAACTGCGAACTGCAAACGCTCGCCGAGGAATTCGGCATCCGCGAAGTGCCCTACGAAAAACGAGTCACCGAACTGCCGATCGACAACACCACCGGATCAATTGTTTTGGATCCGAGAAAATGCATTAAATGCGGACGTTGCGTAAAGGTCTGTCAGGAGATGCAAGGTGTCTGGGCGCTCGAATTCATCGGGCGCGGCGACGGCACCCGAATTGCTCCGGCCGCAGACGTCACGCTCGAAGAAAGCCCCTGCATCAAATGCGGACAATGCTCCGCCCACTGCCCGGTCGGTGCCATCTACGAAAACGACCAGACCCGCTCGGTCTGGAACGCCATCGAAGAAGGCAAAAAACACTGTGTTGTACAGATCGCCCCAGCCGTCCGCGTCGCCATTGGCGAAGCCTTCGACATGGAACCCGGTGAAATTATGACCGGCCAGCTCTACGCCGCCCTGCGCCGTCTCGGCTTCGACGCCGTCTTCGACACCAACTTCAGTGCCGACCTCACCATCCTCGAGGAAGGCTCCGAGTTCGTGAAGCGCTTCACCGAAGGCGGCGTCCTCCCGCAGCTCACCTCCTGCTGCCCGGCCTGGACCGACTACATGGAAAAATACGCGACCGACTTTATTCCGAACTTCTCTTCGGCGAAGTCCCCGCAGCAGATGCTTGGCGCGATGGCTAAATCCTACTACGCCGAAAAAGCCGGCGTGGATCCCAAAGATATGTTCGTCGCCTCCATCATGCCGTGTACTGCCAAAAAGTTTGAAGTGTCGCGCGACGACAACATGAACTCCACTGGCTTCCAGGACGTCGACGTGGCGCTGACCACCCGCGAACTGGCCCGCATGATCAAACAGGCTGGCATCAACTTTAACGAACTTCCGGAAGAAAAAGCCGACCACCTGCTCGGCGACTACAGCGGTGCCGGAACCCTCTTCGGCGTCACCGGCGGCGTGATGGAAGCCGCGCTGCGCAGTGCCTATTTCCTGATCACCAAAGAAGACCTCGAAGATGTAAACTTCATGGAATGCCGCGGACTCGAAGGCGTCAAGGAAGCGGAGATCGATATTAAGGGAACCAAGGTTCGCATCGCGATCGCTCACCAGATGGGCAACATCGAAGCCGTTCTCAATCGGGTGCGCGAAGCCAAGGAAAAGGGCGAGGAAACCCCGTGGCACTTCATCGAAGTGATGGCTTGTCGCGGCGGGTGTATCGGCGGCGGCGGACAACCCCAGGGCGCGACCGACGAGGTGCGTCTGAAACGCACCGCCGGAATCTACTCGGACGATGAAAAATCGGCTCAACGCTGCTCACACCACAACCCAATGATCACCAAAATTTACGAGGACTTCCTCGGAGCCCCGCTCAGCCACAAAGCACATGAGTTGTTGCACACCGGCTATCACGAACGCGAAGTGTACAAGAAATAAACATCACAACCTGTGATCAGAAAAAGCCTCGGCCTCACCGCCGGGGCTTTTTTGTTGGCTGAGCCTGCACCCGCCTGTTTTTCCAATGTTTGAAACAACAAAGGGAAAACCTCCAACCCTTGGAAAAGATATGCCGCCAAGCTATCTCATTCATAGCGCAAGGCCTCGATCGGCTGCAGGAGGGACGCTTGCCGTGCAGGCCACAGTCCAAAAACAACTCCGATGAACACGGAAAACAGCGGCGCAATGATTAGGGTGATGGGCTCAATGGCGACCGCCCATCCCGCGAAGCAAGCCATGGCCAAGCAGAATCCTCCGCCCAATGCGATGCCGAGTCCGCCGCCGCAGAGACTGACGGCTACGGCTTCCACCAAGAACTGCATCAGGATATCGGCCCGGCGCGCGCCGATCGCCTTGCGGATTCCGATCTCGCGGGTCCGTTCGGTGACGCTCACCAGCATGATATTCATGATTCCTATACCGCCCACCAACAGCGAAATCCCGCCGACGCCCGTCAGAAGCATGGACAGCGTGTTACTAGTCGCCGCCATCGTGCTTTGCAGGTCGGCCATATTACGAATTTCATAACCGTTGTTTTCTACGTCAGTTACGCGATGTCGCTCGTTCAACAGAACTATGGTCTGGGCTTCAACCGAATCGAGATAATCCGCCGACTCGACCTGAATCTCAATTTCCTTCAGATAATCCTCTCCGAAAACACGGCGCATGGCCGTGCTGAGCGGAATCAGGATTTGGTCGTTCTCGTCGTCGGACGCACTACTCCCTTTATCGGGCAACAGGCCCACCACTTCAAAGGTATTGCGATTAAGGCGAATGATTTGACCCACCGGATCCTGCCCATCGAATAATTCTTCGTAAACCGTCGTCCCGATCACGGCCACGCGCGCTCAGGAGTTACACTCTGCTTCGGAAAAGAAACGCCCGGTCTGCGGGGTCATCGAGTTGCGACCCGGTTAAAAACCTCACTGGCCGGGGACGCTTGGATTTTTCCTGCGTCATATGCATCGATGCGGGATTCGATTTCTTCTTTCCATGCGTCATCAACGCGATGGTCGGGGGATGGGTCAAAGCTGAAAAACAAACGCTCAATCAGCTCTGCCCGGTCAACAGGGGAGAGAGTCATTGCGTCTTCCATCACTTTTTCTGCAAAAGCGGTCATGTTTGATTTCTCCTACTGCATGAGACTGTAGCATGAGGGCTCTGGATTGCAATCTGGGGTCGGCGCGGAGATGTTCCATAGAAAAAGAACAAGTGAAATTGGAATATTTTTAACCTTTTCCGATTTTTGCGTTCGGTGAACCGCTAATCGCGGCGAGCCAGCCAATGCCTTCTGAGGCGCCCGCAGTCGTCGATGACCATATAAAGCGACGGGACAAGGATGAGGGCAATAAATGTAGCAAAGAGAATCCCGAAGCCGAGCGAGATAGCCATCGGAATCATGAATTTGGCTTGGCGCGAGGTTTCAAGCATCATGGGCATCAGCCCGCCGAAGGTGGTGAGCGTGGTAAGCAGGATCGGGCGGAAGCGCTGGATGCCGGCGGAGACCACGGCGTCGTGAGCATTGGCATGATGCGCGCGGCGCTGATTGGCAAAGCTAATCAACACGAGCGCATCGTTCACCACGACCCCACTCAACGCAAGCATCCCAATGACGCCCATCATGGTCATTTCATAGCCGAGCAGTAGATGGCCGATGATCGCGCCAATGATGCCGAAAGGAATGCTGATCATGACGATGAGCGGTTGGGCATAGCTTCTAAACGGAATGGCGAGTAGCGCATAGATGGCCAGTAGAACGAGCGGAATGGTGATCGCCATGCTTTTGAAGCTTTCGCGCGAGTCGGCGGTGTGGCCTTCATAGCTGTAGTCGAGGCCCGGGTACTGGCTGAGCAGTTGCGGAAAATAGTCCGCATCGAGTTTCGCCATCACGTCGCCGACTTTGGATTGCGGGCGGACGTCAGCGGTCAAGGTGAGTGTACGCATACTGTTGCGGCGGTTGATGGTGGTGTACGCGGTGCCGACGTTGACATCGACCACATCCGAGAGCATGACTTCGCCGCCGTCGGGCGTGCGGAGGATAAAGTTTTCAAAGTGATACATGCGGGTGCGCTCTGCTTCCGGTAGGCGTACTTGAACTTTGACCTCGTTGCGGCCTCGCTGCTGGCGCAGGACTTCGGTGCCCTCAAAGGCGGCGCGAACCTGCTGGCCGATATCGTTGGCGGAGAGGCCGAGGCTGATGGCTTCCGGTTTCAGCGTGAAGTCGAATTGGGTTTTGCCTTCTTCGACCCCGTCGTTGACATCCTGTATGAGCGCGTAGGTGTTGAGTTCAACAGCCAAATCCTGCGCGGCCTTTTCCAGCGTGTCGATATCGTCGTGGCGCAGCTCGATGGTCAGGGCGGCTCCGCTTCCGGGGCCGCCTTCGTCGGAGGCATAGCGAATGAAGCGTACGCCGGGGATCTCTCCCACTTTTTCCCGCCAGGCCTCGACAAAGGCTTCGGTGCCCATGATTTCGTCACGAATTTCAGGCTCGGCGAGGAAAACTTGGACCTGTGTGGTGTGACTTCCGCTGCGGCCGGTATCAGCGAAAATACCTTCAACGAGTTCGGGATGGCCGGTCTCTTTCAGCACCTCTTCCGCGCCTTTCACCAACCGTTTAGCTACGGCCTCAGTTGTTTCGACCGGCACGCCGAACGGCAAGGTGGCGGAGGCTTTGGCATAGTCGGATTCAACGGTGGTAAACATGGAGAAACCCATGCGACCACTGGCCCAGTAACCGGCGGTCAGGATGAGGACGGCGAGCGCGGCGGACACGACGACATAGCGGTGCGTCAGGCAGAGATCCAGGAACGGGCCGTATTTGGTTTTGACCCAGTTGCGGAAGGAATTACTGAAGCGCTGTTGCGCCCGGTGGAGGATTCCGAAAACACCCTTCGGTTCGCGCTGACGAAGATGGCTGAGGTGGGAAGGCAGGATGTAGAGGCTCTCCACCCAGGAGATGATAAAGACCGAGATGACGATGATCGGTAGCATACCGATCACGCGACCCATCATGCCGGGCAACAGTATCAACGGAATAAAGGCGACAATGTTGGTGAGGATACTGAAGCCAACCGGGCCCCCGACCTCGCGCGTACCCGTCACCGCGGCCTGCATGGGATCCATGCCGTTCTGCAGGTGATGATAGATGTTTTCACCGACCACAATGGCGTCGTCGACCACGATGCCCAGCGCCACAATGAAGGCAAACATAGTGATCATATTAATCGAAAGCCCCGCGGCTGGCATCAGCAACATGCAGCCGAGGAAGGAGACCGGAATGCCCATCATCACCCAGAAGGCGAGGCGAATTTCGAGGAAAAGCCCGAGAACCAGTAATACAAGTATGAGTCCCATAACGCCATTGCGCAACAATAGATCCGCACGCTGGGAGAAGACTTCAGTTTGGTCGCTGAGAACGGCGATGCCGATGCCTTCCGGCAGTTGCTTCTTAATTTGGGGGAGAAGGTCTTCTACGGTTTCAGAAATCTGGAACGGGGTCTGTTCCCCGGCGCGGTAGATATCGAGCATAATGGCAGGTTTTCCATTGTAGAGAGCGAAGCGATCGGTATCTTCAAAGCCGTCAATGACGGTGCCGATACTTCCCAAATTGAGCGGGGTCCCGTCTTCCGATGCCAGCACCGGAGCCTGAGTAAAATCGGAGCCGTCGTTGCGTCGCTCCTGCATGCGCAGCAGGGTTTCTCCGCTGTCGGTCTTGATGCCGCCGCCGGAGATCTCGCGAGACTGCATTTTAATGGAGTCCGCCAACGACTGGTGGTCGAGGTTATAGCGTCTCAAGTCGTCCTGCGACACTTCAATGCTGATTTCTAGATCGCGGGTGCCGGTTAGATCCACCTGCGTGATATGTTCGCTCTGCAGCAGGCGGGTGCGGATCTGCTCGGCCAACATACGCAGATTCATTTCAGACGTATCGCCATACAACGCCAGCGATATCGCATTGCGCCTCCGTGCGGAAAGCGACACAACGGGTTCTTCCGCTCCATCGGGGAAGGTGGTGATGCGATCAATTTCGCTTTTGATATCCTGATAGACTTTGACGCGATCCACGCCCTCCATCAGTTCGGCGCTGATGGTGGCGGAACCCTCTTTCGCGATGGAGGTCACTTCGTCGATTCCTTCCAGACTGCGCACCGCTTCTTCGGCGGCCAGACAGACGCTCTGCTCCATCTCCTCCGGCGTGCCGCCGGAATAGGAGACACTGATGGTGACCATATCGGTGGTCATGTCGGGCATCACTTCCTGTTTCAGAGTTGTGAAGGTAAAGAATCCGCCCACAAGGCAAAGCGCCATCAGCAGATTCGCGGCGACCGGGTTTTTGACCATCCAGGCAATGGGGCCTTTGGATTTTTTCATAAAATCGTTCATGGGTTATTCTCCCTCCTTTCGTTGGCGTTTGCCATCCCGCTCGGGGCGCGAGGCGGCCTTCGGCTGGGTCGACGTTTTTTCGCCAACGCGGCGCAACTGCATGCCATCGACCGAAGAGATCAAATCGGACGTAATCAGCTCCATGCCGGGTGCTGCATCAATTCGAATCAGAACGTCATCGGCATAGCCCTGCAGCAACTCCGCGTTCAAGACGTGGAGATGATTCTCGGAGTCGATCATCCAGACCCTATTGCCGTCGCGGAGATATTTTCGAGAAATCAGCGAAGAATTTTTGGCGATTTCACCCGAGATGCTCACGTTGACCACCTCGCTCAACAGCAAGGGGCGGCACTGATCGTCGGCATAGGGTGAATCGACCGCCAAAAGGATTCGCGCCATGCGACCGGTGTCGGTCAGGTCGGGTAACAGCCGATGCGTTTGCGCCGGGCGGATGCTTCCGTCGGAAAGGGTAACTTCGGCGACGTAAGGTGTTTTTCCAAGCATTGGAAGCGGTTCAAGGGCGCTGAGGGGAACCGACGCACGGATGAAGTAACGGTCGGTTGCGGCGAGTTCGATCAGCGTTTTTGAGGATTGCGCATAGTCGCCGACATCGGCATCGGTGGAAACAATCACGGCATCGAACGGCGCGCGAATCTTCGTGCGCTCCAGATCTAGCGCGGCACGCTCCACGGTTAGTTCGGCGCTTTTCACAGCGGCTTCGGCAGATTGGAGTTGCGGTGTGCGCAAAATCAAATCGCGATAGCTGTCGGATTCGTCGGAACCCATCAGTTTAAGTTCGTTGCGAACGACATCTTGTTGTCCCTCTTCAATGCGCAGGTTGCTTTGAGCAGTCAGCAGGCTTACTTCGGCCTGGGCGAGTGCCAACTGATAGTTGGCCGCTTCGATTTCGATCAGCAGATCCCCTTTTTTCACGTGTTCGCCCTCGACCAGGTTGTCGGCAACGGCAACAATGCGTCCGACAACTTCCGCTTGAAGGGCGGCGGATTGATCAGCAATCACCGTGCCTAGGCAATCAACACGAAGAGATCGATCCGAGCAGTTCAGGGGCATGGTTTCTACGACGGGAACCATCGAAGACATGGACCGACGGCGCTGAGCCTCGGGTTGGGTTTTAATAAAAATAATCGCGCCGATGATCCCGCTGGTGAGCAGAATAATTCCGATTGTGATCGGGGTGAGTCGTTTGATTGTATTGTTCATTATTTTTCCTCCAGAATAAATGTCCAGTCGCCCCCAAGGGAGCGGTAAAGTTGAATGCGGTCGGCCAGCAGGTCTGCATGAGCCTGAAGACAAGTCATCTCCAACGATTCGCGCGCGACGATTGCGGTCAGGGTATCAATATAGGGTAGGATGCCGCGCTGGTAGCGGTTGATGGATTCGGTTTCGCTTTTCTGCGCTGCGGTGTGTTGCCTGCCGAGCGCCTCCACGTAGTCGGTCTGTTGCATTTCATCGCTGAGTGCATCTTCGACTTCCTGAATGGCTTCGAGTACCGCGAGGCGATAGGCTGCGATTTTTTCGCGAGAAACCGCCAACGTGCGATCCACCTCCGCCTTGCGCGATCCGCCATCGAGTAGCGGCGCGATCATGCTAGCGGCGAGATTGGATGCCCAGTCGTCGAACAAGTCATCGATTTTTTCGTCGCTTGAATAGACGGATCCGCTCAGCGAGACCGTGGGGAGTCGTGCGGCTCGGGCTGCGCCCACCGTCCAGTCAGCAGACTCTAAATCGAGTCGGGTTGCCTGTACATCGGGACGATTTTCGAGAAGGACGACGGGCAAGCCAGCGGTCGGTTGCGGTGGGAGCGCCGGAAGCGCTTCGGGCACCAGGTGCAAATCCGTGCCGGGGATCTGTCCGGTTAGCACGGCGATTTCATTGACAGAGGCGTTGATCAACGCGCGGACTGGTGGCAACTTGGCTTCGGCCGCGGCGACCTGTTGGCGCTGTTGCAAGAGGTCTAGAGTCGTGGCCTGCCCGGTTTTATAGCGGAGCTCCAGTGCGGAGAGCTTCTTGCGGCTCGACTCCAGTTGACTCTCATACAGCGAGAGGGTCTCGCTTTGAGCCAGCCACGTAAAATAGCGATTGGCTAATTCGGCGGAGAGCGACATGGCGGCAGTCTGCAGGTCAAATTTAGAGGCTGTCCACGTGGCCAGCGCAGCTTTTTCCGTCGACTTGAGTCGGCCCCATAGATCCAGTTCATAGCTCGCATACAGTCCGGCGGAGCTGGCGGCGGTGGTGGAGTGGTTCGCGCCGTCGGGCATGTAATGCGTGGACGATGCGCTCGCTTTGGCATCGAGCTGAATTTTTCCGGCGGCGCCACTTTTACGGGCGGAGGCTTCGGCTTGATCCAGCCGAGCTGCCGCCTGTTCGAGCGTCAGGTTGTTGGCGAAGGCTTTATCCATCAAACGGTTGAGCTGTGTGGAATGAAAGCTCGTCCACCAATGGGTTTGAACCGCGTTGGTTCCGGAGTGGCCGACAAACTGTTCCGGGGTTTGGGCGGCCACCATATTTTTGCGGTCGGGCTCCAGCGTTGTGCAGGAGGAGAACAGGGCCGCGACCGCAGCAATGAGACCGACCCGGCCGATTCGAATCCTTATTTTCATGATCAACTCCTTCTTTAATCATTTGTTCGCAAGCCCCATTGCCTGCTTCGATGAACAGATAACTCCTTCTCTATTACAGGTCGAACACAGGAAAATTACAAAATGGTCATTTTGTGATCCTTGGAGGAGCTCCCCGGAAATGATAGGTTTTGCTCATGAACATTCTGGTCGTCGAAGATGAAAAAAAGTTGGCCCAATTCACCGCCAAAGGTCTCGAAGAACATGGATTTGTCGTCACCGTTCTGCATAACGGCGACGAAGCGTATACCTTGGCCTGCGTCGAACCATTCGATCTGATCGTGCTCGACATCATGTTGCCCGGCCGCGATGGACTCAGCATTCTCAAAAACCTGCGCGCCCAAAAAAACACGATTCCTGTCATCCTGGTCACCGCGCGGTCCGAAGCGGCCGAACGTGTGGAGGGGCTCCGGTTGGGCGCGGATGACTATATCGCCAAGCCGTTCTTCATGGACGAGCTGATTGCGCGCGTCCAGACCGTTTTACGGCGGACCTCCGGTGAGCAGTTGAGCATCCTGCGGGCAGAAAACCTTAGCGTGAACCTGATGACACGGGAAGTGACCTGCGACGGAAACCAGTTGACACTTGCCCCCCGGGAATTTGCTCTAATGGAATACCTCATTCGTTCGCCCGGACGTGTTTTTACGCGCTCGCAAATTCTCGAACACGTCTGGGGCTGCAGCTTTGACCCGGGCACCAACGTGGTGGATGTTTGCGTCCAGCGTTTGCGAATCAAGATCGATAAAGGAAGATCCGAATCGTTCATTGAGGCCATCCGGGGAGTGGGCTATCGATTCCGAAAGATGGAGATCCGCTGATGTTTCGCTCCTTTCGCATCAAAATCAGTCTGCTGAGCCTCTGCATCTCGGGGTTGATGCTTTTGGCCTTTGGATTCTTCGCCGTATCGGCGTTGAACCGCCTTGGAATTGACCGAATTGACCGTGAATTACGCGCCTTGGCCGACACGCAGGTCCGCAAAGAAAAATCACCGCTCCATTGGAAACGATTCAGCGAATCGTTCCGTGATATGTACGGCATGGCCGAATCCAAGCAATTTGTCGTCAAGGCAACGCAAGCGGGCGACATCCTGCACATCACCGAGGATTGGCCGGACGACTTGCCGCAAGATGCGTTACCCCTTCAGACCCAACCCGTTCCTCCTCAATCATCCTTGCCGCAGGATTTGTATTGGGACGAGACGAGGCCGCAACGCATGGATTCCGATGGCAACCCCATGAATCCGCCCCGACGAATGACCGTTTGCGAGCCGGCTTATGCCACGCTACAGGGCGCGGGCGAGAGCTGGCGAGCCATCACCATGGCCAACGAAGAGGTGACGCTCAGCATCGCAATCAACCTCAAAGGGTTACGCACCGAAATCAGTCACTTTCGTAACACCCTCTTGATTGGCGTCCCGCTAGGACTCCTGCTTTTGGCTGCCAGCGGATGGCTTATCGGGCACCTTGCGCTGCGCCCAGTCGACCGAATCGCCCGAACGGCAAAAGATATGACGGCACATCGTCTGGATGCGCGCATCTCCACTGAAAACGTCGATGAAGAATTTCGACGACTGATCGATGTCATCAACGGCATGCTGGAACGGTTGGACCGGAGCTTTCATCAAGCCACCCGCTTCAGTGCCGATGCGGCTCACGAACTCAAGACGCCATTGGCAATCCTGCAAGCCCAACTCGAACGCTCACTGCAGCGGGCAGCAGATGCCAGTTCCGAGCAACTTGAATATGCCGGGCAGCTCGACGAAGTACAACGGCTGAAGGTGATTCTACAAAAGCTGTTTTTACTCTCCTTAACCGATGCGGGACAACTGCCGCTCAACGTGGCTGCAATCAACCTCGCAGAACTAGCTCGTTCTGCCGCCGCTGATGTTGAAATCCTAGCCCCTGATCGGACCCTGACGGTTGATGCTCCGACCGAACTGATCGCACACGGCGACGCGCATCTCATTAATCAGATTCTTGAAAATCTAATTTCCAACGCCGTCAAATTTGGAGAGGAAAATGGCTGGATAAAAATAGAAGTCGCTGAGTCGAATGAGAGCGCTGTCCTGACCGTAGCCAACAGCGGACTTCCGATTCCCAAAGAGGACCAAGATAAAATATTTGAACGGTTCTATCGAGGCGACCCAGCCCGTAGCCGCCAAACCGAAGGCACCGGACTCGGTCTGAGTCTCGCCCGCGAAATTGCAAGAGCGCACGGTGGAGACCTAACCCTGGAGCAAAGCGATGGGAACCTGACGCGCTTTGTACTTATGATACCTCGACTTCGATAAGTACCGAGCAATTCCAATCCGGACACTTTAATTTACAGTTCACCCCCAGGGCTTATTATCCATAAACCCGTCAAAAAAAGTTTACATTCGATCTAAAAACATCGATATTCGGCCCTTGTTTTTCTGCGGCAAGGGGCGAAGACCCTGACCCAAGGCGAATGGAAGTTTTTAATGAAGGCAGTCCGCACCAGCGAACCGCCGGGATTAACGCTCCGCCGCAGAAATGCCGCGGGGCGTTTTTTATTTAAGGAGACGGGAATATGGAAAAGAGACTGGGATTTATCGGAATTATTATCGAGCAGCGCGAAAACAACGCGTCGGCCGTGAATGAACTGCTTGGCGAATACGGCAAGCTGGTCGTGGCACGCATGGGCGTCCCCTACGAAAAGCGTGCCTGCTCGGCCATCACCCTAATTATCGACGCCTCCACTGATGAGCTCGGCGTTCTCACTGGAAAGCTCGGCGGCCTACCCGGCGTATCTGTTAAATCAATGCTTTCAAAAAAAGGATCAAAATAATGAAGCGTGTCATTCTGTTCAGTCTCATCGTTCCACTGGGCCTTCTGGCTGAAACCAATATTCCAAAAATTATTATCTCAGCGCGCGGGTACGCCTCACCAGTTTCAAAAACGCCGGGCGGCACCGGAATCGTCGAAAAACAAACGATTTTCAAAACCCAGCCGATCAGCATTCCAAACCTTGGGAAAAACCTGTCCGGTGTCACAAAAAACTCCGACGGCGCATG
>CAYVYL010000030.1:0-20592 GCA_964455665.1 uncultured Verrucomicrobiota bacterium | reverse complement strand
ACCTTGGAAAAATTTAGATCAAAAGTTCTAATGCTTGGAAAAACAGCAAGCTCCCGGCTCAGCCGGGTTCCAATGCTTGGAAACTCAGTAGTCCACTTTCCAGAGGAAGAGGCCGAGGGGTTTAGCGGTGGGGACTTCGTGGGTGCGCTCTTTGGCGCGAAGGACGCGTCTGGCGTCTTTGGGTTCGAGCTCGCCAATTCCGACGCGAAGCAGGAATCCCGCAATGGAGCGGACCATTTTGTAGAGGAAGCCCTTTCCTGCCACACAGATCTTCACGTCCCCTTCCCGCGAGCGGGTCACCGTGATTTTGGTGACGGTCTTCACCGTGCCGCCGATCTCGCGGTTCGGGTTGGCGGCAAAGGCCGCGAAGTCGTGCTTTCCAATGAGAAGTTCCACCGCGCGTTTCATGGCATCAATGTCGAGCGGGCGGCGCTCATGCAGGCGGTAGAGCCGCAGCTCCGGTGGAACCGCCGGGCCATTCCAGATGAAGTAGCGGTATTCCTTGCCGGTTGCGCTGAAGCGCGCGTGAAAGTCGTCTTTTACCTTTTGCAGCTTCATGATGCGCACATCGGGATTCAATAGAGCGTTGAGGCTGGTTTGGAATTTGGAAAGATCGACCGGTTCATCTAAATCGAAATGCGCCACCTGCCCTTTGGCGTGAACCCCGGCATCCGTACGGCCGGAATGGTGAATCCGCACTTTTTTACCGGCCAGTGTTTGCAGCACCCGCTCGATTTCAGCCTGTACGGTATTTTTACGCGGCTGAACCTGCCAGCCCGCGTACTCCGTGCCGTCGTAGGCAATTGTTATCTTATATCGAGTACTCATAAAGTTGGGTTATCGGTTAACAGTTAGAAGTTATCAGGGATGGTAGAGTCCCAATAACTGATAACCAATAACAAATAACTGAAACAGCCTTCACGCATCCGGCAGGATGCTGATAGGCTGTTTCCTATGCACCAATACCAACAACGTAATCAGTATTTCGCCCAGATATCCGGCGGTTTTGAAGAGCTAGCGGAGGCCGAACTCAAAAAGCTCGGCGCGCGCACGATTCGTCCGGACTACCGCGGCTTCCACTTTAAAGCCGATCAGGAAACGCTCTACAACATCAACTACAACTCCCGAGTGCTGATGCGCGTGCTGGCCCCGCTGATCACGTTCGACTGCCACAGCGACCGCTACCTGCATAAAACCGCTATGCAAATTGACTGGTCGGAGTTCATCAGCATCCGCGAAACCTTCGCAGTGAATGCCGTAACCTCCAATACCCCGTCGCTCAAACATTCGCAATACGCCGCGCTCAAAGTGAAAGACGCCGTCTGCGACTATTTCCGCGAAAAAACCGGCGAGCGGCCCAATGTCGATGTGGAAAACCCGGATCTCGGAATTCATCTGTATGTGCGCGACAACCGCGCCACCATCAGCATTGATACCTCCGGCGGGTCGCTGCATAAGCGGGGCTACCGCACCGCGCGCGTCGAGGCGCCGATGGCCGAAACGCTAGCCGCCGCGGTGATTGAGCTTTCCGGCTGGGCTGGCGAGCGCCCGCTGGTCGACCCAATGAGCGGCTCAGGCACCCTGCTCTGCGAAGCCGCCATGAGCTTCTGCCGCATTCCCGCCGGAAGCCTGCGTCACAAGTGGGGATTTTTCTTCCTGCCAGATTTCGATTCCACTGTTTGGAACAAAGTGAAGGAAAAATCGGATAGCGAAATGCGCCCCCTGCCCGAAGGCCTGCTGATTGCCTCCGACATTGATCCAGCGGCCGCGCGCGCCACCCGCCGCAACCTCAACCGGCTGCCGGGCTGCAAAAACGCCTTTACGTGCGACTCGAAAGATTTCCACACCATCGAAAAACTCGACAATGTGACCATCGTAACCAACCCGCCCTACGGCGTACGGCTCGGCAACCGCGAAAACGCCGAACTGCTGGCCAAAGAATTCGGCGACTTTCTGAAGCAGCGCTGCACCGGCTGCACCGCCTATGTCTACGCCGGTGACCGCAAACTGCTCAAAAAAGTCGGCCTAAAACCGGAGTGGAAAAACGATCTAAACAACGGTGGCCTCGAAGGTGTCCTCGGTAAAATCGATCTCTATTAGATTCACTTTTCACATACACTCCAAGCATCCCGACAGAGGAAAAGGAGGCCAACTTAATGTTCTGTATTCAAGGCAAAGAGACGCTCGACGATCTAAAGGTCGGCGGGAAATCTATCGTCATCGGGAAAATTGGTGAGCCCGCGCATTATGAATAATGCATTTGTGGCAGGGAAATAGCGGAGGTAATTATGGGATTTGAAGGGCTAGCAGAAATTATGATGGGCATCATTGCATGTATAGCAGTAGTTGCGGTGATTTTTTTTATCGGCGGTGGGTTTGTCTTACATCGTTTTGTCAAAAAATGGGCGATTGTTCTGCCTGCCATCTACTGGCTTCTAACGCTGTTAGGTTTTATTGTTTTTTTTGGCGTTGATTTGGGAGGCGGTGCGTTTGGGGTTGTTGTTCCAATAGCCACCGGCCTGCCCTTTACTTTTTTAGCTTTACCTTTTGCACCTGAATCTGGAATTGGCTCCTTTTTAGGAACCATATTTGTCGTTGTTGCGGGTACGTTGCAGTATTTCCTTTTGGGACTAATGCTGGATGCCATTCGGAAGAAGTATAAGAAAACGAAACCGTCGGGAGTGCAGTCAAAATCTCTTCGCAGGCTATGGGCGGGGACTTCGTTTTTTTGGATTGGCTTTGTTGGATTGGGGATTGGTTTCATATTGTACGCTATATGTGCTGAATTGTTATGTGTACCAATGTCATCGGGTGTGGAATCAATTGTGCCCGTTTTTATGCTCGGATTTATCATTTGGGGTAACATTTTGGGGTGCATCCTTCTCCATCATTGCTGGGCACTCATTCAGGATGGGGAAGCACGCACCTCGCCGGGAAAAGCAGTCGGCTTCTGTTTCATCCCAGTTTTCAACATATACTGGCCATACGTCGCCTATGTTGGCTTATCCAAAGAGTTGAATGCTTATTGCGAAAACAAACAGATCGATGGACGAGTCAGCGAACGACTTGCCCGGTCGTGGTTCATACTTTTCGCGTGTGGCATTGGACTGCTGATCGGCATCTGCATATTCGATTGGATCATGTCGTTTCTATCTTATAGAATAGACGCAAAAACCATCAGAGATGCGCTCGACATGGTGACAGAGCTGTTTTACAGCTTTTTTATTGTAATCCCGCTTGTCGGCACGGCGTGCATCGTTGTTTTTGTCATCATGATGAAACAGTTCACAAACGTCGGCAGGAAAATCATAGAGGCAAAAGCAACTCTGCAGGAATAGTGCAGCAAACAAACATCATATCTAGCCTGAATTATTCACGCGACAAGTTTGGCGCAGGTGCGAGGCATCGGGAAAACCAATTTCTATTCCATGTACATTTTTCTGACGGGATAACAGGATGAACAGGATTTTTAATTTTCCCATCCAGTCGATCCTGGACCCCGAGATTATATCGAGAGAGGCTGGCCTGCTAAACAGGCCAGCAAGGAGCAACGCGACTGGCCATCCTGTCTGAAATTCTCCCAGTCCCTGCGGGGTTCGATTTTATCGGTATACATCGCGTCGGTTGCCCACTTTTACAACGCAGATGACAAGCTTCTCATCTTCAATAGAGTATAGAATTCGATAGCTCCCCTGGCGCAGTCGATATCGCTCTTGGCCGGAAAGTTTTTTTGACTGCGCAGGGCGCGGGTTTTCTGCGAGTGTCTGAATGGCCTCAAGGATTTGCTGCACGTCTTTTTTCGGAATCTTCCTGAGATCCTTTGAAACCGACCGCTTGATGATGATCCTATAGGGTTCCATCAAGCTTTAGTTCCTTCACGAAATCCTCGAAATCAAGGACCGGTTCATTTTTACGTGCCTCAAACAGTGCGAGATCATTCGCATCTTCGGCAAGCTCATCACGCACCGCATCGTTAATTAAGTCCGAAACAGATCGAGATGTCTCCACCGATTGAAGGCGAAGAGCCTTATGCAGGGCGGGATCAAGATAGACCGTAGCTCTTTTGGTTAGTGTGCTCATAGGTTGTACCTCCATTCATAAGCGAAAAGTAACACCATAACGTCACAACGTCAAAACGTTTTGTTTTTGATTTTAAAGTGATTCTATTTGATGGAATTGTTCTTCCAAAAAGCTCTGTAATTCATTTCCCATCAGATATTTCTTATATCATATATGATATAAAACACGTCAAAATTGACCCAATATCGGTCTTTTTATATCATATATGATATAAAATTTAAGGACGTTACGCGTCAATCTGAACGGGCGGCCTGTCCGCCAAAGCTTTAGCGACGGCGGGAGCCAACGATAGAGTTAACTTCGCTGGTTATTTGTTTTTATTTTGTCGCATTGTATGCTCGAAGAACGTTGGTCATGAAAATGCACACAAAGAGGCTGTTTGTAATAATTCCGACAAGAGCGGGGGCGAGTATTTTCTTTATTCCATATTTGGAGATGCCGAACAGAGACGCTATCCCCATGCAAATTCCGTCAACAGAAAGGACGAATACGGTGAGTTCCATTACGACCTTCGTCGTCTGAGCTGAGCCGGGGAACATAAGCGATCCCAGTACACCCAGTACAATGCAGAATGCCACCCAACTGGCTTTTGCCATTTTGTGTGGCCATGCGTTCGGCTGATTGGTTGTTTCGTTTTTTTCGTTCATTTTCATTTTATTCACAACGTTTGAAAGGAGCCTACTTTGAGCTAAACGTCAACCGAGTCGCCGGGCGTTTTCAAAGTAGGCTCACTTGATTGGTTGGGCTCTGTTTTGTTTTTGGTTTTTAGATCAATAAAGAAAGATATTACCAAGCAGGCCAAAATTGGAATTACCATTGTGATTATTAGCCCGAAAGCAGCATCTAATAAACACATGACAATAAGAAGCGCAGCCATGCCAATTCCACTCAGTATTTTTAGCAGCAGACTCATTTTTTGATTGCTCCCATTATTTTGATCCAGCTCGATAATTGCTCGTTTTTAATTTTATTTCCGCTGCCCAACTATTATTTATCAGGCAATTCTGCCTGATATCCGGATATTGACGGGGTTATCGGGCAAATTTGCTTGTTTTCAATATCTAATATCAATACCCTTCGTTTGTTCGAAAGAATATGAATATCTGGAGTGGTCATGGCAAGGTTAATCACCGATGAGACACGTGCTGATTTGTGCGAAGGGGTCTTCGGTAAAATCGATCTCTATTAAGAGATTTATTAGGTAGGGACGGTTTTCCGAACCGTCCGCGGACGCCTCGGAGAGGCATCCCTACCTTTAGGAAACCAATTATGAGTAAAGTAGCTGACATTGACTGGGCCGCGTGGGATCCCAAAGAAAAGGCGACCCTGATGTTCATTCAGCAGAATGATCAGTTGTTGATGATCGAAAAGAAGCGCGGCTTTGGCGCGGGTTATTACAACGCGCCGGGCGGACGGCTGGAGAAAGGTGAAACTTGGATGGAGTGCGCAGTGCGCGAAACACAGGAGGAGCTATGTATTACTCCGCTCGATCCAGAGCATGTCGGCACGCTAATGTTTCACTTCATCGACGGGCATAGCATTCACGGCGAAGTATTCATCGCTTCCGAGTTTGAAGGCACTCCGACAGAGACCGATGAGGCGGTTCCATTCTGGTTTTCCATTGATGACCTGCCCTATCACAATATGTGGGCAGACGATCCGATTTGGTATCCCCACATGATTGCTGGAAAAAAATTCACCGGCCGCTTCACCTTTGACGGCAAGACCATGCTCGACCACGAGCTGCTGGAACATTAAAGATGTTGAGCGATCCGGGCATTCACGATGTCAGTAAAGGTTAATTCCTTTTCATCGAAAATTTCCGTGGAGATTTCCTGCCCGTCTTTCAATACCTCCTCGTGAATCTGACGAACCACGTCCTGATTATCTGTGAAAATATTCAGCTCATAATTTTTGTGCAGACTGAGGTTGTCAAAATTAGCTGACCCAAAACAGGCCCATTGGTCGTAGATAGCGGCTTTGACGTGTGTCATGCCAGGATAAATGAAAACGCGCACACCGTGTTTTAAGAGACGATTAATGGTTCCCTTGTTGGCGCTGACGCCGATCTGATGGTTAACCTCGCGTGGAATGGTTACTCGAACATCTACACCGCGTTTGCGGGCAGCGCAAAGTTGGTAGATAATCGGCTGATTCCAAAGATAAGGATTTTCGATATAGATTCGTTTCTTTGCCTTCTTAATGGCGCGCAACTGCCCTTTATAGAGATCGTGGGAAAATGGAGTGGTGCCCACCAAATAGAGGTCGCAATTCTTCTCTGTCGCTGAAGAAGGCTTCTCTTTGGGTAGTTTCAACAATGTCAACGGATCACCTGTGGCAACAATCCATGCAGATTCGAAACGATAGGAAAGCGCATCGACCACCGGGCCGGTCAGCGCAAACATGGCATCACGCCAGTCATAGCGGTATTCACGCCCAATATTCATTCCGCCGAAGTAAGCAATTCGGTTGTCGATTAAGTAATATTTGGAATGCTCTGACGAAAGCAATGTATGACTACTGCGTCGAATTTGAATAGCAGTTCCCTTCTCCAAATAATCTGCCATGTCCTCTACCCCGTCAGCTCCGCTTTCGGGCAAAGACTTGGCGTCAACGTCCCATGCAAGGCGGCTTCCTCCCGCATCGTAGAGAATACGAATATCCACCGTCTCACGATGGGCTTTCAGCAGATCTGCAATTTGCTTAGCCACATCGTCGTTGTCGAAAATATAGGCCTTTAAATCAATGCGGTTTGTTGCATTCGAAATGGACGCGATGAAGTGCGGAAAAAACTGGTCGCCGTTCAACAGTAGTTGCACCGACCCTCGGGTCGGTGGCCCCGCTTTTTTGTCCAGCCAGCTCGCCAATTTATCGCGCGCCATCATTTCACCGGTTGGTTCGGTTTGGGGAGCTTGGTTCATAGACAGCAACGGAAAGCTGATGTATCGCCGCCAGGAAGAAACCAGTTCTTCACTCCAAAATGTTTTGATCCGCCAGCCGACATGCGCAATGCCGGTGACCGGGCGTTTGGCAACCTGCACGGTATTATCATAGGCCAGCTCCCGCGATGTCGTGCTACACCCAGAAATCACCAGACCTGTCACAACGATGAGTCCAGCAGCAACCTGTTTTCTAATGCTCCATTTCCCAAACATTGGAAAAACTCTAACAGGTTTTCCCAATGCTTGGAAAGGATTAGGCAAACAGGTCGTCAGCAGGGAGCGGCTTCGTTTCAAAAAACTCGTCGACCGGAAGGTCCGTTTTCTCAGAAGCCGCCACGGCCAACACATCGCAGCGTTCGTTTTCTGCATGTCCGTCGTGCCCCTTCACCCATTTGAATGTCACCGAATGCTTTTCGCACAGCTCGAGTAGCTCTTTCCAAAGGTCGGAATTCTTGGCCGGCTTGGACGGCGAAAGTTTCCAACCCTTGGAACGCCAGCGTTTGGCCCAACCTCTCGCCATTGCATTTACCACATATTTTGAGTCGCTGGTAAGGATCACCTCGCTCGGACGTTTCAAGGCGCGCAATCCAGCAATACAGGCCAGTAGCTCCATCCGGTTGTTGGTTGTCTTGCGAAACCCGCCGGAAAGTTCTTTGCGCTGGCCGTTGTGCACTAGCACCGCGCCATAGCCGCCCGGTCCGGGGTTTCCCTTGCACGCTCCATCGGTATACAATTCAATCGTTTCGTTCATATCCGTTTCGTTCCGTTGTTTTCGAAGGTGATGAGGCGCTTTTTGTAGAGGCCACCGATGGCGCGCTTATAAGCCTTTTTGCTGACCCCGAACAGGTTGTAGATTTCTTCCGGTGGACTCTTGTCTGTGATCGGCATAAATCCACCCTGCTCTTTCAAATAATCCATAATCCGGTCCGCTACGTTTGCGAAGCGGTTTGCGTCGGTTTGTTGCAGGTTCAAATCGATCTTTCCGTCGGGCCGAACCTGCTTAATATAGCCGACAACGGTCTGGCCTTTTTCCAAGGGTTGGAAGATTTCGTTTTTAAAAAGTACGCCCCAGTGTCTGCCGTTGATAATTGCCTTGTAACCCAGATCCGTCTGAGAGCAGATCATCAGCGTCACCTTTTCATTCGGCACATAATCCGGCTGGGTACGGTCGAGAAACCGATCGAGCTTGCAAGACGCCGCGATGCGGCCACTGGCTTCATCGAGATAGATCCGAACGAGCGCGGATTGACCTTCGCGCAGCTTTATTTTTTGTTCCCTAAACGGCACAAACAAATCTTTCGGCAGGCCCCAGTCGAGGAACGCACCGATGCCGGTCACAGCCACCACTCTCAGAAGCGCAAACTCGTCAACCTGCGCAATGGGCTTTTCTGTAGTGGCGGTCAGGCGGTCTTCGGAGTCGAGCATTAGAAATACTTCAACCACATCGCCTTCTTTCCAATCATTGGAAACATAACGGTTTGGCATCAGAATTTCACCGAGATCGCCGCCATCGAACAACAGACCGCAATCGGTCTTTCGCAGTACGGGCAGCCAGTTCACTTTTCCTATCGAAGCCATATGGGTTCTCTCTAATTTAACAAGGGCAGTATTTTACAGAAGGAAACGAAGGAAAGGAAGGATAGAGGCGTCCCCCCCCACCCCAACATCTGGAAGATTATCTCACACAGAGCCACTGAGGCACGGAGGGGGAATAAAAACGGCAGGCTTCAAAGGAGAACTGCCCACGAATCACTCGAATGGGGACGAATGGGGATTTGAGCGACTGCAATTTTTTACAGAATCTGAAGGGAACCGAAACCCGCCGCAGGCGGAGTTTCGCTAAGCGGAACCAGGTTCGGGATTAAACAGCAAAAATGAGAACACGTTTTCATTTTGATGTTTTCTTCCGGAACGTTTCGACTCGCTTGCCTATTCGCGCTTATTCGTGAAATTCGTGGTCAAAACTCTTATGCACCAGGCCGTTCTGCGCAGCAGAACAACAGCCTTTAGCTGTTCTGTTTTCCTTAATCCGATTAACCATAGATGTTCTCTGACTCACTTCGGCTGTCCCTCTAGTGAGTGCAATGAACGGGTGGTGAAAGTATTCAGTTTTTTGACAGGATAACAGGATAAACCAGATAGGGATTTCTACCACTCGCTACGCTAGAGGAACTCCGAGAGGCTCCGAGGGGAAGGAAAACGACAGTCGTGTGTTTCGTGGTTAAAATGTTCTCTGACTCACTTCGGCTGTCCCTCTAGTGAGTGCAATGAACGGGTGGTAAAAAATTATGCCCCCAAGCGGTCGGCTTCCTCGAGCCAGTGCGCCTCTGCGGCGTTGAGTTTTTGGGTGATCTTAGAATGTTGAATGCCGAGCTCAGCAAAATCCAGATCCGGATCACCAGACGCCATCTGCTCGCTCAGCTGCTGCTGATCCGCCTGCAGTTTTGCCATTTCGGATTCCAGCTTGCGCAGATGTTTTTGAGCTTCCCGTTGGCGGGCGCGCTCCGCACGCGCGGCCTTCGGCGATACGTTCGCAGTTCCCGGTTCAGAGTTTTGAGTTGAAGAGGACTTCGGACTTTGAACATTCGACTTTGGACTTTCGACGGGCTCCCGATTTTCTGTCTTCTCCAAATAGTAGTCGTAGCCGCCGGGGAATTCGGCGACGGCGGTGTCGGCGACGGAAATGATGTGATCGGCCGCGCCGCGCACAAAAGCGACATCATGGCTGACGAAGCAGACGGTGCCTTTGTAGTCCCGAATTGCTTTTTCAAGCGCTTCACGCCCCTGAATATCGAGATTGGTAGTCGGCTCGTCGAGCAGCAGAAAGTTGGGCGGGTTGATGAATATACGGGCGAAAGCCAGGCGAATTTTTTCACCGCCGCTGAGCACGCTGGACCGTTTGGTGACGGCATCGCCGGGGAACCCGAACGAGCCAAGCAATCCGCGTACGTCGCGCTCCGGCACGGTGGAGTTGGCCGAGCGGACAATTTCGAGAAGAGTCTGATTGGGCGGCATGGTTTCGGCGAAGTCCTGCGACTGATAGCCGAGCACCACTTTGTGCCCTGTCCGAAGCGTCCCCTCCTGCGGGGTCAGCGCGCCAGCCAACACGCGCAACAGCGTGGTTTTTCCCATGCCGTTAAACCCGACCAACGCGATTTTTTGTCCGTGGCCAATATCGAGATTTACATCGCTCAAAATCTGGCGCTTTTCGTCGTAGGAAAAGCTCATATTTTCGACCGACATGATTTGCGCGCCGCAGTGCGGCGGCGGCGGAATGCGCAGCTTGGAAAGACCGGTTCCGGAAGCCGGTGCACGCACCACGTCGAGCTTTTCGAGCATTTTGACGCGGCTCTGCACCTGAGAGGCTTTCGTGGCTTTGGCGCGGAAGCGGCGGATAAAGCTTTCGAGATGTTCTTTCTGCTCGGTGTAGTTGCGGTAGGCGGCGGCCTGCTGCAAATGGCGCTGTTTGCGCTCTTTAAGGTAATAGGTGTAACCGCCGGAATATTTAACCACCGACCCGCCGCTGATTTCTAGCGTGCGATCGGTGAGGCTTTCGAGTAGGTAGCGGTCATGCGAAATCAGCAGCATGGTGCCTTCGAAACCACGCAGAAAGCGCTGAAGCCATTCGACGGCCGGCAGGTCGAGATAGTTGGACGGTTCGTCGAGCATCAGAATGTCGGGCTGAGCGATCAGCGTGCGAACCAGCTCGGCGCGCATCTGCCAGCCTCCGCTGAAGGATTTAAACGGATTGCCGAAGTCGCTCTCTTTGAAGCCGAGGCCGCTCAACGCGGCTTCGGCGCGCGTTTGCATGTCGTAGCCGCCGAGGTGTTCGAATTCGTGCTGCAGGTCGCCCAACTGATGGAGCATGCCTTCTTTGTCCGCGTCGTCCGCTTTCTGCAGGTCGTGCTCCAACCGGTGAATGTCCGCTTCGATGGTTTTGAGCTCAGCAATGGCATTGGTCGTGTATTCGAGTACGGAGCCGTCTTGCGCATGCGCGTGGAGCTGTTGGTGCAGATGGCCGACCCGCACGTTTTTCGGCAGCGACACGTCGCCGCTGTCGCTGGACAGTTCATCCGTGATCAGGCTGAAGATCGTAGATTTCCCCGCCCCGTTGGGGCCGACCACGCCGACATGCTCGCCCGCGTTGATGCGGAACGAGACCTTCTCGAGCACTTCCTGCGTGCCGAAGCGCTTGCTGACTTGGATGAAATCAATCATGAGCGGAGGGTTCTACCGGATTTTTCCAATGGTTGGAAGCCATAGCATGGTGGCATTTATTTATTTTCCAACCTTTGGAGCCATCGCATGGCGGCTTCTATCTGTTTTCCAACCCTTGGAGCCATAACATGGAGGCTTCTATAATCTGTGCCGCAACGCTGTTGCTTCCACCCTTTGGAGCCATAACATGGCGGCTTTCAGCTGAGCCCGTAAAAATCCGCCATCCGACCCGTTTGCTTATCTTCACAATCTATCATACCTTTAAAGGTGTGATAGAAAAGGAGGCAGGAATATGAGCACTCATCAAACAGCCATTACTCGGATTTGTAGAACCCTTGCCCATTCAACCCGACTCCAGCTTTTGTGGGCTATCTTTGAAGATGGAGATCTCTGTGTTCGGGATTTAGCACTCCAGACCGGAATCAGTGCGCCCAATGCCAGCAATCAATTGCAGGCCCTTTCAGAAAAAGAACTGATTATCCCCACGCGCGACAAACTGAAGATTTTCTATCAGCCTGTTAAACGGCCAGAAACCCTTTGCGCAAAAGCCCTTCTACCCGCGCTGAAGGATTGTCAGGACAACGATGTCTCATTTAAAAAAATCATCCATGAGGCAACCGCATTTACACATGAACGCCGCATTCAAGTTGTACGGTGTCTGGCGGCCTCTGACGAAACCTTCGGTTCCTTAATTAAAAAAACGGGCATGACGACACCCTCTCTAAACCGGCACTTGAAAAAACTGTTCGACCGAAAGGTCGTTCAGAAGCAAGGCAAGGTTTATCAGTTACAGCAACCGGGCTCCATGCTGGCTCGCTGTCTGCTTAAATTGGCTGTTCAATAATCAGGGGATGTATCATACCTTTAAAGGTATGATATGTTTTAGTAGCAACGACCCAGTGCCTTTTATTCCCGAAATGTATCACACCTTTAAAGGTATGATATGTTTTAGTAGCAACGATCCAGTGCCTTTTATTCCCAAGAGGATCGTTAAGAGGCCAGGAGAAAAATCGAGAAGGTGGAGCCTTCGCCGAATTTGCTTTCAACTGAAATGGTGCCGCCGTGCGTCCGGGCAATATGTTTGACGATGCGTTTCAGGCTGTGTGAGGCCAGCAGCATGGTCAGGTAAATACTCAGCTCCGGATCTTAATTGCAGGCCCTAAACGTGAACCTTTTTGACAAAATCCGTATCATTAGTACACTATCACTCGTTAGTTCTTTATCCTGTAAATAGATGAGGATTCGAAATGGGCATTTGTATTTCAGATTTTTTTACCTGGCTGGCAAACGGCAAGATGCCGACACCCGCTGAAAAATATCTACAGACGGCTCAGCGCGGAAAGCCTCGCGGTCAGCTCAATCTGGGGTTGTGCTATTATGACGGCCGGGATGTGCCGCAGGACGCCGCTGAGGCGGTGCGCTGGTTTAAACTGGCCGCGCGGCAGGGTTTGGCCGAGGCGGAGTTTTATGTGGGCCGCGCCTACGCGACTGGCAAAGGCGCGCCGAAAGACTGCGAGTCCGCCTATGCATGGTTTGAGCGCGCCGCTGAAAAAGGTCACAAAGAAGCAATCGAGTGGCGGTCGATTCTTATGCAGGAAATGACAGAGGATCAGATTGCCGAAGGGCTGTTGCTGTCAAAAGAATCTGCCGGGCGCGCGTAGAGCCCACACACAGCACCTCGCCGCCGCACCGACTGCGATTAAAAAGAACCCCCCTACTCTGGAAGCCCCGGACGCACCTTAATGGTTTTTTGACGCTTAATGGAAACCGTTCCGGGTTTTGCACCGCGCGGCTTAGAAACGTGCTTGGCCTCCGTGCAGGAAACCGGAACGGTTCCGGCAGTACGCATTTTGCTGTGCCACGCCGCAATGGCCGCCGCGGCCTTCACAACCGCCGCAGCCGGTTTTTCCCCGTCCGGCCCCTGCAAAATCACATGACTGCCGGGCTGACCGTGAACATGAAACCAAAGATCGTTGGCGCACGCGGTCTTCAAACTGAGCCGGTCGTTATCGTCATCCGTCTTCCCAGCCTGCGCTTTCCAACCGTCTCCTAAATCATATTCCCAGACATCGGGTTCTGGAGGTTGTTTTCTCATAGAAAAGTACCGTATCAGAAACCTCAAAATTTCCAACCCATTGGAAAAACAGTTGGGTGAAGATTTGCATTACCAACTGAGGCGAATACCCGAAGTGACGCCCCACCCATTGTAGTCGTCCCCGGCTGAATCATTCTGAGCGAGGTTATACTCAACCCCAGTCTGCCACTTCAGTTTATGACCATAGAGATAGCAGTTCACCCCAAGATAAAACTCATGAACATTTTCATACTTGCTGCCCGAGAGGTTCTTCTTGGGATAGCGGCCCATGACCGCGCCGGGGCCATCGGTGCAATGAACCATTGAGTAGCGGGCAACTCCCTGCCAGGTGTCGTTGAAGTCATAAAACGGCATCAGTTCCAAACCTATCAGATCGCTTTGAGACTGATCATCATCGCCTAAGGCATAGGACAGATCCGTCCAGAAACCGAACGAATCCCACTGTGTTTTGGTAATAATTGACGCGACATCCGTCAGTTTTTTCGTGCCGACATCCCCCGAATAGTTGGGGTCGTTATGTACGTAGTCAATGCGTAGCTCGGTGTTTTCTGAAACATCACGACCGATGGACGCCAGACTGAACCATCCGCTGTCGAAATCGCCGAATTCATCTCCGCCATCGGAGGAAAAACCACCCAGCTTGTAGTTCCAGCCATCAACCGTTCCGGACCCGCTGATTCCCGTGAAATACTCCGAGGTGAACCAGAGGTTACCGGCCACGACACTTCGTTCCAAGGTTAGGAGTTTTTTGGACGATGTTGCTCCGTCGAGCGTAAACCCGGCAGACTGTTTACCGACTTTCAATTTGAACGCCTTGCTGGCAGACCAACTGATATAGGCATCGGTTAGCCTCTTATAGAAATCGCTGTTATTCACATTGTTCAGGTCGAGATCTGCTTCGGCATGAATTGTGAAGTCATTAAACAGCACGACCTTACCCCCAGCGCGAAAACGACGCCAATCCATATCGCTGACGCTACCAGGGTCGTCTGAATCGAAACGGTAGGCATCCCCCTGCAGGCGGCCCGTAAATGCCCGGCTCTGCAGCACTGCGGCATCGTCATTGTCGACAACCTTGGCATAACTCCAGATTTTATCATATGTCGAGGAGTCTACCTTCTCTTCCGCGGCAGCAATGCCCGCGAACAGAACTCCTATAACTGTTATTCCAATCATCCACTTTTTATTCAACATACCTGTTCTCCGTTCAGTTTTGCCTAGCACACCCTATCGGAGTGCCTTGTGTTATGAAACTGCGAACAATCTATTTGCCTATTGTTAGAATTTTGTTAGGGCTGTGCTAGAAATTGACTAATCGGATTTCGGCCGATACAGTGCGCCCGCTTAGTTGAAAAAACCGACAAACAAGGATTGATCAATGGACGCTAGTTTTCTCGAAATCGCACTGAATGTTGTGGGCGGGTTGGGTATTTTTCTTTTAGGCATGAAGCACATGTCTGAAGGGTTGCAGGCCGTCGCGGGCGACCGACTCCGTAAAATCATCAGCATCGCCACCAACAACCGCTTTCTGGGTGTGCTTATGGGCCTGCTGGTCACCATGCTGGTTCAGTCCAGCTCCGTCACCACGGTGATGGTGGTAGGGTTTGTCAACTCAAGCATCATGACGCTAATGCAGGCGATCGGGGTCATTCTCGGTGCCAATATCGGAACCACCATCACCGGCTGGATTCTCGTGCTGAATATTGGGAAATGGGGCCTGCCGATCCTTGGAATTGCCGGGTTGTTCTTTCTGTTTTCAAAAAATGAGCGTGTGCGCTACATCGGCATGACCATTATGGGGATTGGTATGGTCTTCTACGGATTGGAGCTGATGAAAAACGGCTTTAAACCCCTGCGATCGCACGAGGAATTCAACGCCTGGTTCCACGCCTTTCAGGCCACATCCTATCTCGGCATCATTAAATGTGCGGCCGTCGGCTGTGTGCTGACTATGATTGTGCAATCGTCTTCGGCTACGCTGGGAATCACCATCGGGCTGGCCGCCATGGGGGTGATTGAATTTCGAACCGCCGCCGCGCTCGTGATGGGCGAAAATATTGGAACCACCATCACGGCCCTGCTGGCTTCGATTGGAACCACGGCCAACGCTAAACGCGCCGCCTACGCCCATTTCTTTTTCAACGTCATCGGCACCGCATGGTTTATCGCCCTCTTCCCATTCGCCATCAAGGGCCTTTCCGGCCTAATCGCCTCAAAAACCGGCTTTAATCCATTGGAAATCAACATCGACACCATGGATGAAAAACAATTCGGCCAGATTATCACGGCCGGAATCGCGCTGACCCACACCACCTTTAACGTGGCCAACGTCATCATCTTCATCCCGCTGGTCGGACTGCTGGCCAAATTCGTCACCAAACTGGTGCCTGAAAAAACAACGGAAGAGATCGGATACCTTACCTACCTCGACGTGCGCATGCTCGACACCCCGTCACTCGGTGTCGTGCAGTCCGAAAAGCAGATCCTTTTTATGAGCGAAAGCATTGAACTGATGCTTGAAAATCTGGAGATTGTTCTCCAATCCGACAAAGTCGACGATGCGCTCGAACTGAAAATTTTCAAGCGCGAGGAAATCCTGGATAATGTGCAGAAGGAAATTATGGTTTTCCTGGGCGAACTGATCAGCGGGCAGGTTCCACATACGGTCATGGAGACTGCACGACGCCAGATGCGCATGGCCGACGAATATGAATCGGTCAGCGACTACGCCGCCGCGGTTCTCAAAAGCATCCGCAAACTCCGCGACAACCATCTTGTACTAGCCCCCGAAGGCATCGAGGAATTCATCGACCTCAACCGCCAGGTTCTGGCGTACGCAAAACGCGTCAACAGCGCGGTGCGCTCAGAGGATAGCCGGGCCGCCGACGATCTGATTGCGGTCAGTGGAGAAATCACCCGCACGATGAAGCAGTACCGCCAGTTGCATTTGGTACGACTGGTCGACAACAAGGTTTCCGCGCTCAGCAGTCTGGTCTACACCGATATCCTCAACAGCTACCGCCGCATGAAAGACCACGCGCTCAACATCGCGGAAGTCCTCGGCGGCGAAAAATAAAAGTTCCAACCCTTGGAATGTTTCGGCTCCGTTTTTCCAATGATTGAAAAGGCGGGACTCTTTTTTTTTTCAATGTTTGGAAAAATGATTTTCACGGCACTCCGACTTCGCTATGATGAACAGCTAAACATCCACAGCACGGCTATCAGGAGAGCATTGAATGGACTCATCACTGTCTTTGGACATCATTTTGCGAGTAGGCGGCGGACTCGGCCTGTTCCTGCTCGGCATGAAAAACATGTCCGAGGGCATGCAGGCAGCGGCGGGCAGCCGTCTTCGGGCCATGATCGGCGCGGTCACTAACAACCGTTTTCTGGCCTGCGGGGTCGGCTTTCTCGTCACGTGTTTGATCCAGTCCAGCTCCGTTACCACCGTCATGCTGATTGGATTTGCCAATGCGGGACTCATGACCCTCGCCCAAACCATTGGCGTGATTCTCGGGGCGGATGTCGGCACCACCATCACCGGCTGGATTCTCGTGCTCGACATCGGAAAATACGGCCTGCCTCTGCTCGGCTTTGCCGCTATTTTCTTTCTCTTCTGTAAGGGTGATAAGACACGAAGTATTGCCCTGCTCGTGATGGGTCTCGGCATGGTGTTTTTCGGCCTAGAGATCATGAAAGAAGGCTTTAAGCCGCTAAGTGATATGCCAGAATTTCTAGCGTGGTTCTCTAAATTTTCGCCCGTCGGATACTGGGGAATCATCAAATGCACCCTCGTCGGAGCCGGCGTAACCGCCATTGTGCAGTCCTCTTCCGCCACCGTCGGAATCACGATGGGACTGGCTAGCCAGGGGATCATCGACTTCGAAACCTCGGTTGCGCTCGTTCTGGGTCAAAATATTGGCACAACCATCACCGCCTATCTGGCCTCCATCGGAACCATCCGCTCCGCCCGACGCGTCGCCTACGCTCACATCCTGATCAAAGTGATTGGGGTTTTCGTCCTCGTAATTCTCTTCCCGTGGTACGTCACCTTAATCCGCAATCTACTAACGGCCGACCCCAACGTGTCCGTGCTGGTTAACGGAGAAGAAACCTACCCCTCCATCATCAAAGGCATCGCCATCGCGCACACCGTCTTCAACGTCATTTTGATTGCCGCCTTTCTGCCGTTCACTAAAAAACTGGCAAATCTTCTGACAAAACTGATGCCCGACTCAGCCGCCGACGAAACGCCCCACCTGACCTATCTCGATGTTCGCATGCTCAACACCCCGGCACTCGGCATGGAACAGTCTCGCCATGAGCTTCTTTTTATGTCCGAAAGTGTTCATACCATGATGAACCTCCTGCGCGGCTCTCTCTTTGCCGACAAAACGGACGAAGAGGCTCGCCGCCGGATTTTCCGCCGCGAGGACATTCTCGACAACGTGCAGAAGGAAGTGACGGAATTTCTTGGTAAACTGCTCGCCGGAAATGTCACCCACAACATTATCATAGAGTCCCGGGGGCAAATCCGCATAGCCGATGAATATGAATCGATCAGCGACTACATTGCCGGAATTCTGAAAATGCAAATCAAACTGCACAACAACAAGTTGCTTCCCAGCCCGGAAGGACGGCGGGAAATGCTTGAACTGCATGATCGGACAATGGATTACCTTAAATTCGTCTGCGTCTCATTTTGCGAACGCACAGATATCCGAGCCGAAGCCGTTATGCGCAGCGACGAACTGACCCACATGGTCAAAGATTTTCGCGGCCGCCACCTCGAACGACTAGCGGACGGAAAAATATCGCCCCTGCTCAGTCTAGTGGTGCCAGACATGCTCAGCGCCTACCGCCGCATTAAAGACCATGCGCTCAACATCGCTGAAGTCATCGCCGGCGAAAAATAAACGCCCGCCGGGCGAAATATTCAATGCACAGTTCTCAATGTTCAATGGGCAATGAGCATTATTTGTTGAAAATTGAAAATTGAAACCGCTTGCCAGAGCGGTTTTCTCTGCGTATAAACACCGCCTTAATGACCACCGCGAGTGCGGGGTCGAAGCGAGTGCTCAGGCCGGTTTACCCCCGGCCAAGCCAAAGCGGATTGTTCAAAAAGAACTATAGAAAGGGGTAATGCCATGTCAGAAGCAACATTGACGATACAGGACTTGCTGGATGCAGGTCTGCACTTCGGTCATCAGACCAAACGTTGGAACCCGAAAATGAAGCGCTTTATTCACAGCGCCAAAGGCGGGATCTACATCATCGACCTCCAGAAAACCCTCGTGCACCTCAAAATTGCACAGGAATTTCTGAACGACACCGTCATGAGCGGCCGCAAAGTGCTGTTCGTCGGAACCAAAAAACAAGCCCGCGCGATCTTCCAAGAAGCCGCCGAAAGCGCCAATCAGCCGTACGTTATTCACCGCTGGCTTGGCGGAATGCTCACCAACAACCAGACCGTTCGTCTAAGCGTGAAACGCATGGAGGAGCTTCAAGCATTCTTCGCTGACGAAGCGCAGCTCAAAGAAATCTCCAAGAAAGAGCAGTCCATGCTCCGCCGCGAGCTCACCAAACTTGAACGCAACTTGACCGGTATCAAAGATATGAACTCCCTGCCCGGCGCCATGCTGATCGTGGATATCAACCGCGAAAAACTAGCCATCGCTGAAGCCCAGCGCCTCAACATTCCGGTAGTTGCTCTGGTGGATACCAACACCGATCCCGATCTGGTCGACTACCCGATCCCGGGCAACGACGACTCCATCCGCTCCCTATCGCTCATCGCTAACACGCTCGGCGGAACGATTAAGAAAGCCTACGACGCCCACGCTAAAGCCAAGGCCGCCGAAGACAAACGCCGCAAGGACGAAGAAGCCGTTGCGAAAGCCGCCGCTGACAAAGCCCGCGTTGAACGCGAGGAAAAAGAAAAAGAAGAGAAGAAAAAACGCGCGGAAGTCCTCAAAAAGCTGAAAGCCGAGAAGGTCAAAGAAGAAAAAGCTAAAAAAGCTGTTGAGAAAAAAGCCGCTGACAAGGCCGAATTCCAGGCAAAAGAAACCGCCGCTAAAGAGACCACCAAAGCAGTGAAAAAAGAAGCTCCGGTTAAAGAAGCCCCGGCCACCAAAGCAGTGAAAAAAGAAGCCCCGGTTGAAGAAGTTGTCGAGGAAGCTCCGGTCTCAGAAAAACCCAAAGCGAAAAAAGCTGCCCCCGCCAAGGAAGTAAAAACGAAAGAAGCCCCGACCGCTGAAGTTGTCGAGGAGGCTCCGGTCGCAAAAAAACCTAAAGCGAAAAAAGCTGCTCCCGCCAAGGAAGTAAAAGCGGAAGAGGCTCCGGCCGCTGAAGCGGAAGAAGCTGCTCCCGCCAAGGAAGAGAAAAAAGAAGACTAATTTTTCTGCCTCCGGCAGATCCGCCGCAGGCGGAAGAAGTGAAAGGACTTAATTATGAATATTACTGCAAGCCAAGTTAAAGAACTGCGCGACGCCACCAACGTCAGCATGATGGACTGCAAGCGCGCCCTTCAGGAATCTGAAGGTGACATGGACAAAGCTGTAAAGCTTCTCCGTGAGCGCGGCATGGCCGTCGCTGCGAAAAAAGCATCCCGCGTGGCAAAAAACGGCAAAATCGCTGCCAAAATTTCCGACGACGGAAAAACAGGCTCTATGATCGAAGTCAACTGCGAAACCGATTTCGTGACCCGCAACGAAATCTTCCAGACGTTCGTGGCTGAGCTCAACGAAAAATCCATTGACGTTGAAAATCCGGCCGAAGCGTTCAACGCAGAAATTACTGCTAAGATCGCTGAGATCGGTGAAAATATCGTTTTGCGCAAGAGCGAAAAATTCGTTGCCGAAAACGGTGCGGTTGCTAGCTACATCCACATGGGCGGAACCTGCGGCGTACTGGTTGAATTCGGCTTCGACAAAGCTGAAACCACTACCGCTGACGGTTTCAAGGAACTCGGACTCGATATCTGCCTGCACGTAGCCGCCGCCAACCCGATGGCTCTCGACCGTGACGGCGTTCCGGCCAACCTCGTCGAAGACGAAAAATCGCTGCACGCTAAACAGGTTGAAGGCAAACCGGAAAATATTATTGAAGGCATCCTGAAAGGAAAGCTCAACAAATACTATTCCCAGATCTGCCTGCTTGAGCAGGGATTCGTTAAAGAGGATAAAATCAGCATCACTAAGCTGCTGGAAGCCAAAGGCAAAGAGCTGGGTGACACCATCACCATCAAGCGCTACACCC
>CAYVYL010000029.1:0-21451 GCA_964455665.1 uncultured Verrucomicrobiota bacterium | reverse complement strand
GGGAGCGTGTATCATTTGGCTCGGATGAAGAACACAAGCTCTCTGGATACAGAGACTCGACCAACGGGAGAGAGGCTTCGCTATTGCGAAGCAGTGACCAGCGGGAACGGCAACCTTGTCCTACAATGTTGTTCAGCTGAGTCGGCATCAGGGTGCCTTCCTTAAACAGCGGGGCGCGGGCCGCGATTGTGCCGTCGGCTTCAAATGCGGCGCTGCCGCCGTCGAAAACCAGTTCGTCCTGCCCGCCGACCTGATTGCAGAAGAGCAGCGGCGCGCTCATTGCGCGGGCGGCGGTGGCGAATATCGCTTCGCGTTCGAGCCGCTTGCCGCGGTGATAGGGCGAGGCAGAGAGGTTGACGATCAGCTCCGGCTGTTTCGCCGCGAGCGCCGTGCAGGCCGCGCCGCCAGCCAGCCAGCTGTCCTCGCAAATGTGGATGCCGACCTTCGTGCCGAAGGCATCGAAAGTATAGGGTTCATCTCCGGCCTCAAAGACGCGTTTTTCGTCGAACACGCCGTAGTTGGGCAGCAGCATTTTACGGTAGGTGCCGATTTGTTTTCCGCCGTGGAAAACCACGGCGGCATTAAAGGCGTCAATGGGCGCGCCGATAATACAGAATGCTTCAGAGGGCAGTTTGGCGGCCAGTCGGTCGAGCTGTTTGGCGCAGTCGTCGATAAAATGCGGACGCAGGATGAGGTCTTCAGGCGGGTAGCCGCACAGTGAGAGTTCGGGGAAGATGATCAGCTGTGCGCCGTCAACCGCGGCGGCATGGGCGAGCTCGATGATCCGGTCTGCATTCTGCTCTAGCGCCCCGACCGTCGGATTAAGCTGAACGAGCGCTGTTTTGAGCGGCTTCATTTTTTGTCGCCGCCGCCCGGTAGTACCGCTTTGGTAGTGCCGACCGCGACTTTTCCTGTGGTTTTCACCGACGTTTTTATTACGACTTTGGCTGGAACAGTGACGATTTTGCGCGCAATGCATCCTGTGGACATTATGGCAATGATCAGGATGGGAATGAACGTTTTCATCGCCGATAGTTCGGAGCTTCTTTGGTGATGCGGATGTCGTGCGGGTGGGCTTCGGCGGTTCCGGCGGCGGAAACGCGGACAAATTGGCCGGTTTCCTGCAGGGCAGGAATCGTGCGGGTTCCACAGTAGCCGAGGCTGGCCTGCAGGCCGCCGCTGTACTGCTTGAGCACTTTGCTGACGGCTCCGGCGTAGGGGACGACCCCTTCGATGCCTTGAGGCACTAGATCTTCATCGGCGCTGTCTTTAAGGCCGTAACGCTGGCGGGAGCCTTCGCGCGATTTCATGGCGTCGAGACTGCCCATGCCGCGGTAGACAACAAACTGGCGGCCTTCGTAGAGAATTTTTTCGCCGGGGCTTTCGTCGGTTCCGGCGAGAACAGAACCCATCATGACCGACGAGGCGCCGGCGACCATGGCTTTGGCGACGTCGCCGGAGTGGCGGATGCCGCCGTCAGCGATGACGGGGATAGAGCCTTTGAGCGCGTGGGCGCAGCTGTAGATGGCGCTGATCTGCGGGATGCCGACGCCGGTGACGACGCGGGTCGTGCAGATGGAGCCGGGACCGATGCCGACTTTGACGGCATCTGCGCCTGCTTTTTGCAGTTCGAGCGCCGCTTCGCCGGTGGCGATGTTGCCTGCAATCACGTCGAGGGTCGGGAAATTCTTTTTGACCCAAGCGGTCATTTCGATAACGCCCTTGCTGTGGCCGTGGGCCGTGTCGACGGTGAGCACGTCGACGTTGGCATCCGCGAGGGCTTCAGCGCGCGCATAGTCACCGGGGCCAACACCGGCTCCGACGCGCAGACGGTAGTATTCGTCCCGGTTATAGAGCGGGCGGGTGTTTTCGATCAAATCGGCCACGTCGGTGTAGCTGTAGAGACCGACGAGTTTGTCGCCTTCGACCAGCGGAAGCTTGCCGATTTTGTTTTCGCGCATGATTTTATACGCTTCTTCCAGATCGGTGTCTTTCGCCGCAGTGATGACTTCGCTGGTCATGATGTCTCCGGCGCGCAGTTCGAGGCTGGGGGCAAACTTGATGTCCTTGGTGGTTAGGATGCCGACCAGCGCGCCAGCGTCGTTGAGGATGGGAAAGCCGCTGAAGCTGTAGCCTTTTTTCGCGCGGTGTATTTGAATTTCCTCAATGGTCTGGCCTTCGTTGAAGGTAATCGGGCTGTTGATCAGTCCGTTGAGGAAATGTTTTACTTTGGAAACGGCGGCGGCCTGTTCTTCCGGCTCCAAATTTTTGTGAATAATCCCGATCCCGCCGTGCAGCGCCATGGCAATGGCCATGTCGGCTTCCGTCACGGTATCCATTGCCGCGCTGACAAACGGGATGTTAATGGGGATATTGGTGGTCAGTTGGGTCTGGATATTCGTGTCACCCGGAAGGAAATCCGCATACTGGGTAATCAGAGAGATATCGTCAAAGGTGAGCCCTTCATACGGGAAGGTGCTCATAAACTTATCGAGGTACTTGTTTTGGCTCATGGAATAGTTCCTTTTGCCGACACACATTGGAGCTTACGGCGAAGCGAGTCAATATGGAAAAATGGAAGAGTGGAAGGATGGAATACAGGAGGGCTGGATCAATAGGCTGGTTTCTGATATTTTCTTTGCTTCGACAATCCCTATGGTTTTGTAAAAACAGTCCCTGTTCGTTTTAGGTCCAACTCATGAATTCAACCAGTCGATCTATTATTCCGTCTGTTGCGGCTCTTCCTGAGGGCGGAGCGTTCGCAACCGTTTATGAATTTATCCTTTTTCGTTTTCCGCGCATTTCGAAAGCAGTTTGGCGCGAGCGGATCGAAAACAACAAGGTGCATTTTGATGACGGTGAACCGATCTGCCTAACCACCCCGTATCAGGCGCGTCGCCGCATTTGCTATTACCGGGAGGTTCTTAGTGAATCGAAAATCCCCTTTGAGGAAGAGGTGCTCTTTGAGAATGATGATTTTATGGTGGTCGATAAGCCCCATTTTCTGCCGGTTCATCCCGCCGGAAAATATGTCAATGAGACGCTGGTGACGCGGTTGCGCACGAAGCATAGAATCGACGAGCTGAGCAGTGCTCATCGGCTCGATCGGTCAACCGCCGGCTTGGTGCTTTGTGTGAAAAAGCGTGAGAAGCGGGGGCTGTATCAGCAGATGTTTATGGACGGAGCGGTTAAAAAGATTTATCTCGCGGCGGGCAGGCTTCCGTCCGAGACCCATCTGACCCATTGGCATGTAAAGGCGCGTATGGAGCCGGGCGAAGAGTATTTCCGGATGCAGATTGTTCCGGAAGGACCGGTAAACTCTGAAAGTCTGATTGATTTCATTGACCGCCGCGATGAGATCGGTCTTTTTCGTCTGCAACCGGTGACGGGGAAAAAGCACCAGCTGCGTGTCCATCTGTGCGCGATAGGTTCGGGCATCCTCAACGATCCGCTCTATCCGGATTGTTTGGAGGAAAAGATTGCCGAGGATTATGAGCATCCGATGCAGCTGCTGGCGCACCGTCTGGAATTCAAGGATCCGGTTTCGGGAAAACAAATGGAATTTCAGAGCAGGCGGACCCTCAGTTTATTTCCTGACTAAAAGTAGATGAAACGGTTTATGTCCCACGGATGGCCCCGAAGGGTCGGGGAAACATTACAGTCTCAAGGCGATCCCCCGGATGAAGAGGGACTTTTTCAGAGTTTTGTAGCCGAAGCAATCAGGAGTTGGTAGCGTTTGCCCATGTTAATCGTTCAATCTCAAAGCACCGATGTGTACCGCAATCTGGCGGTGGAGGAGTGGTTGCTCGATCATGCGCCGCAGCTTCCGCTGCTATTTCTTTGCGTCAACGATTCGTGCGTGGTGATTGGCAAAAACCAGAACCCGTGGCGCGAGTGCCGGTTGTCGCGGATGGAAGACGACGGCGTGGCGCTGGCGCGGCGTATTTCCGGCGGCGGAGCGGTCTATCACGATGCCGGCAACTTGAACGTCAGTGTGATGGTTCCGCGCACCGAGTATGTTGAGCAAAAGCAATACGACCTGATTTTCCAAGCATTGAAAACTTTTGAAATCAACGCTTCCAAGAGTGGGAAAAATTCATTGGCGGCAGACGGGCTGAAGTTTTCGGGGCAGGCGTTTTGTCACCGTCGCGAGCGTACGCTGCACCACGGGACCCTTCTGGTGAATGCAGATTTAGCGCGGCTCGGCCGCTATCTCGGCTCGGAGGTTGAGGGCATCAAGACCAAGGCCGTTGCTTCCGTTTCCGCCGAGGTGGCCAATCTTTCGCAGTTCGCGCCAGAGCTGACCATTGAGAAACTCTCCGCCGCGCTGATTGAGCAGTTTAAGGAGATGTATGGGAGTGGTGCCGTTCCGGAGTATTGGACCGATGCCGATGTTGAACAAAAAGATGCCGGGACGCAGTTCCTTCCAATGATTGGAAAAAATTCTTCCAAGGATTGGAAACTCGGGCATACTCCGAAGTTCGTTTTTGAAAACTTTGAGGTCGAAAAGGGCCGGATCGTGAATGTAGAGCAAAAGCCGGAATTTGACACTTTTTTGAGAAAAAGGAGCCTTTGATGGAAACAATGAAAGCAATGATGAGCCGTCGGAGCATCCGTGCGTTTAAAAACATTCCCGTAACGGAGGAGCAGATCAAGACGCTGCTCGAAGCGGCGATGAACGCGCCGAGTGCGGGCGATGGCCGTCCGTGGCACTTTATGGTGACGACGGATCGGGCCAAGCTCGACGCACTGGCCGACGCAGTCGATGAAGGCAACGCGATGTTTAAGCAGGCGCAGGCCGCTGTGCTGATCTGTCTTGATAAGTCGCTCGAAGGATTCGAGGGCTTCGGTGAGCAGGACTGCTCCTGCGCGGCGCAGAATCTGCAGCTGGCCGCGCACGATATGGGGCTCGGTACGGTCTGGATCGCGATCATTAATGTTCCCCCGCGTGTCGCCGGCTGCCGCAAGGTGCTCGGCGTGCCGGAGCCAATCACTCCGTTCGCACTGTTCCCGCTCGGCGTGCCGGACGAAACGCTCGAGGCGGAAACCCGCTACGACGAGTCCCGTATTCATAATGAACAGTGGGTTGGCTGATGAGCACACAAAAAACCTATACCATCCGCTGCCCGCAGTGCGACCACACCCAGAGTGTGGAGTTGTATGACTCCATCAATGTGGCGCAACAGCCGGAGCTTAAAAACACCCTGTTTGAAAACCGGCTCAACCGGGTGGTGTGCGAGGACTGCGATGCGAATTTCCGCATCGACAAGCCGCTGCTCTATCACGACGCGGACCGCAACATTCTGATTCACTGGATGCCTGACAATGTTGCTTCCCGCGATGAAATTCTGGATGAATTCGACAAAAGTATGGAAGAGCTTCGTGATGCGCTTCCGGAGGATATGGAGTTCCCCCGTGTCCGGCTGGTATTTGACCGCGTTGAGCTGGTTGAGCTGATCTTTATGGTCGAGGCGGGTATGGATGAGCGGGTGGTGGAATATATCAAATATACCGTCCACACGCAGAACATGAAGCGTCTGTCGCCGGAGAAAAAACAACTGCTGCTCAATTTGCAGGACTCCACCGCCGATGAGCTGCTATTTGCCATTCAGGATGTGGAATCCAAAGAGCTCGAAGATCTTCTGCGCTACCCTCGCGAGGCCTACCACGGCGTTCAGAAAATGTATAAAGATAATCCCGATGAGTTCATCGAGCTGTTCCCGGGCCCGTACATCAACGCTCGATCCACACTCCTCGAAGAGAGTGCGGATGAGGTCGAGGGAGAAGAGATTCAATAATTAACATTCAATTCTCAATATTCAGCCGGGACACGCTTGGTCGTTGAAAATTGAATAGGGTTGAGTCGATTATTGGTCGAGCTGCTGAAGTGAGGTCTCTGCCGCTCCGGTCCACTGGGAATCGGCGTTCTCAGCCAAGAAGTCCTCTAGCGTGATGCGGGCGTCATCCAGACGTCCGGCCTGTTCCTGGCAGCGGGCCAGCGCCAAGATGGCCGCTGATTCCAGATAATGCCCAGGGTTGTCGGAGAGGAAATCTTTGAACTCGTTCGCGGCGGCGTCGAAATTGCCTTCGGCCTCCGTGCAGTAGGCCAGTCCGAATACAGCCATTGGAAGCAGATCGCTGTTTGTATAGTCGTCGACAAAGCGTTCGTACTGAGTGCGCGCCTGAGCGACATCGCCCTGATTAAAAAGCGTTTTGGCCAGATCGAGCAACGCGGCTGGCGCGGTCGGAGTTGATTTGTAGTTGTTCACCACATCCTCAAGTTGCTTCGGCGTCTGGGCGGTGATTAGCATTTGTTCCGCTTCCGCGATTTTGGCGGCCTTATTGGAGGCCAAAGCCTTCGAGGCGAGTACGGTGATCGCGGCGGCAAGAATTCCGGCTCCGATCAGTGTCCCGTAGCGTTTCAGAAAATCGAGAACCTGTGTGACCTCGCGCTGTTCCAGTTCATTCTTCTTCTGAACCTCGTTGTGCTTCGGGTTGTCGTCCTTGTTCATCATAATTAACTCCTGCTTTAAAAGCGGCTACTTTAGCGGTTCGGTGTCAGGTTTCAAGCGTGTACAGTTTTAGAATGGGTTCGGCGGTTTCCTCTGCGGTTAATCCGTCGGTGTCAATCCCGTGTTCAATCGCATCATAAAGCGGTTTGCGTTCATTTAGCAGTGCCTGAATTTTTTCTTTCTTGTCGCCTGCCAACAGGGGGCGGGCCGCATCTTTTTCCACACGTTGGAAAATCATTTTCGGCGAGGCCGTCAGGCAGACCACCAGACCGGTTTTTTCGAAATCAGCCAGATTATCGGGATCGAGCACAATGCCGCCACCGGTTGAAATAATCAGTCCATCGCGCTGCGACAGCTCGTTCGCCAGCGCTCGCTCCATCTTGCGGAAGGCTGGTTCGCCGTCGGTCGCAAAAATTTCGGAGATCGGTTTCCCGGCGCGTTTTTCGATGATGGAATCCATATCCACTAGCTCCAGATCGGTGCGCTCGGCCAGCACCCGTCCGGTCACCGTTTTGCCGGTTCCCATAAACCCGACCAGAATAATGTTTCGTTTGCTCATCTTTCTTCTCAACAAAAAACGCCCCGCAGAACGGGGCGAACTACACAAAATCAGACCGTCCGAAATAGACTAAGCCGCTTTGATTTTGTTTGGGCGCTGCAACATAATGCGGATCTCTTTGGTATTCATCTTACGGATTTTCTCCGCCGATACACCTAGTTCAAGTAGACGTTTTTTCTGTTGCGTAAGACGATAGCGACGGGCACCCGGGCTTTTGATCGGGCGGCGAAGCGGTTTTTTGCGCATAGCTCTGCGAATTCTCATGACTTTTCTCCAAAAATCTAACTCTTCTTAAAACGAGCGACGTAAATTACAGGGACGGCCTGTTTGACGCAACTCCTAAAATAGACAAATCGCGGGTTCTCATTTCACGTGATTTGCTCTACTAATAACAAATACCCAATAATGAATAACCCGACGACGAAGGAGGCGCTTATGGCCCGCATTAAACTCGAATTACCGGAAACCTTTCCCTTCAGCACGGAACTGACCGTGCGCATCACCGACCTCAACTATGGGGGGCACCTCGGCAACGCCGACACCCTCGTCCTCATCCACGAGGCCCGCGTGCGCTTCCTGAAATCGTTCGGCTACAGCGAAATTGACATCGAAGGCTACGGCACCATTATGCTCGACGTCGTCATCCAGTTTAAAGCGCAGGCATTTGCCGGCGAGGTGCTCGTCGCCGAAGTTGCCGCCGCCGACTTCTCCCGCCTTGGCTGCGACATCTATTACCGCCTCACCAATAAAGAGACCGGCGTTGTGGTCGCCACCGCCAAAACGGGCATCTCGGTCTTCGACTACGAAAGCCAGAAACGTGTTTCCCCGCCCGACGCCTTCGTTAAAAAACTTGGAGGATAGGGGTGGGGAGCGACATCCGGGTACGCTTAAGAATGCGCGGAGGTCGCGCTCCACCTGATTCTTCCAATCCTTGGAACTTTTCACAACCTCCCTGCGGGAAGGTTGTCCTACACGTTTTATTGTAGGACAGGCTTCTCCGGTATTCCGGAGAGCCTGTGTTTATCGGATGGTTGTTAGAATTCTACAACGGGAACAGCCGCGGCTTCCGGTGCGGCCTCAAACGGCGTGCGTTTTTCGAGGCCCATGCCTCCAGCATAGAATTTACCGGGGATTCCGCGGATTGCCGAATTGTAAGCGCGGACGCTTTCATTATAGCGGCGGCGCTCCACCGAAATCCTGTTTTCCGTTCCGGCCAGCTCATCCTGCAACGCGAGGAAGTTCTGGTTCGATTTCAGATCGGGATAGTTTTCGGCGACGAGCATCAGCCGGCCCATTGCCCCCTGCATCTGGTTGGCCACACCCACTTTTTCATCGGGTGTGCCGGCAGACGCCCACTGAGAGCGCAGGCGGGTTACTTCAGTGAAAATCCCTTTTTCCTGCGCGGCGAAGCCCTTGACCGTATTGACCAGATTTGGGATCAGATCAAAGCGGCGTTGCAGAACGGTTTCGATGTTGGCCCATTGTGCATCGACGCCCTCGTCCAGTCGGATCAGCTTGTTATATTTTCCGACGCCCCATAGAACGGCGACAAGAACGACGATTCCGACGATAATCAGTGTTTTCTTCATGATGCATTCTCCTGTTGGATGTGTGCGTCGACCGCATCGGTCACGCACTCGATGGTTTTAATATAGTTTTCGAACAGCTCTTCGGCGTCGACCGCCTTCGGTTTGATTGATCCGTCCTTCAACTCCTGCACTTTACGGAACACGTCGAGCGGTACCGGAACGGTTTCGTTCAATTTTTCCAATGCCTGGAACTTTTTCTGCGGCACATCGTTGGTGAACAGCCGCAGGCTGGCGCGGAACAGAACCAGGAACGACGAGAGCGACCTCACCATCAGGTCGCAGACCTTCTTGGCGTTGCCGGCGGCCAGCAGATACTGCTGGCGCAGCTGAATCAGATTGCCGCGTAGCTCATGCTCAATTTGCAGGCGCAGGTTGGCGGTGTTGATTTCGAGCTCACTCACTCCATCCTCACCGAAAAGGATCTTGTGGCACTCTTTAATATCGAGCAGCTCGACCGGAAAGACATCCGTCGCTTTCTTCAGTCGCTCCATGGTGAACAGTAGCGGGGCAGGGTTGCCCGCCTTCGCCCAAGCCTTGGCGGGCTTCGAAAATGCGGTCAGCGCATCGCGGCCGAGGCTTTCGGTAACGACCAGCACATTGTAGTCTGAACGTTTTCCGGCGTGGTCACCTGCCGCTGCGGATCCATAGAGGATCACAGACTTCAGGTTGTCTCCGCATGCTGCTTTCAGTTCGTCTGTCAGTTTTTCCAGTTTCATAGGTTTTCTCCAAAAAGGTTACCGGCTCGCGCCGCCGCCGCCGAACCCGCCGCCGCCGAACCCGCCGCCGCCTCCAAATCCTCCACCGCCGCCGCCGCGCCCGCTCATCACAAGCATCAGCAAAAGGAGTCTCGGATGACGAATTGCCATGTAGATAAAGCCGATAATAAAGAGAAAGCTAACAATCGGGTTGGATTTACGCTGCGGGCGCGAGGCGTAGCCGCGGTTGATAGTTTGCGGCACGCCGGAGAGCTGAATGTCTTGATCGGCGGCAATGCGCTGTGCAATGGCCGCGCCGCCGCTGGCGATGGCCGCGCCGTACTGCTGCTGGTTCCACGCCGGAAGCACGTATTCATCGAGAATTCGTCCCGCCGCGGCATCGTTGATGACCCCCTCCAGTCCGTAGCCAACTTCAATCCGCAGCCGGTTTCCGCGCCCCTCCTGCGTGGCGCCGAGCAGTAGCACGCCGTTGCCTTTGCCTTTTTGGCCGATTCCCCAACGTTCAGCCAAACGAATTGTAAAATCGTCGATTTGCCCGCCGTCGAGCGAGGGAAGGATAACCACGGCGACTTGCGCACCGGTTTTTTGCTGAAGCTCCGTCAGAACAGCGCGGAGCTGGTTTTCTTCCGCGGCGGAAATCACATTGGCATAGTCATTCACCAGTCCGCGCGGTTGCAGACTGTTCAGCAGTTTGTCCGATGCCTGCGCCGAAAACGTCAGCGCCAGCACCAAAACCATCTGTTTTAAAAATCGCACGGGGGAGAGATTACCGAAACGTCTGCCGCATTCAATCTTTACTAGCGGAAAGTGCCCCTATTTAAAAATGAAGAATAACATTTCTATATTTTGGAAACGTGTTACTTTTCCCCCGCCTCACTCGGATACAGGACGTGCCCGGGGAGAGCATTAATACGAGTACAAGGACAATTAGTTATGAGTAAAGGTACAGTAAAATGGTTCAACGCAGACAAAGGTTTTGGATTCATCACCCCCGATGAAGGCTCCGCAGACCTTTTCGTGCATCATTCCGAAATCAAAACCGGAGGCTATGCAACGCTCGCCGACGGACAAGCCGTAGAGTTTGAAGTGGGAGAAGGCCAGAAAGGCCCTTGCGCGACAAACGTTACGCTTGCGTAGTCCGATTTAAAAATTGGCAAAGAAAACAGTCCGGCTTTCCGCCGGGCTGTTTTTTTGTGCCTACGAATTCCCCTCAAAAATCCCAATATTTGGAACCAGAGCGGAGATTTTTGGGCTATAAAAAGCTTTTCTATAGCCCAAAAATATGCTGTTTTATGAGCTATAAAAGCGAGGCTTATAGCTCATGAAGTGGAATTGGCAGATAGAGGAGTGGCCGGAATTTGAATTTGATTCCGCGGCTTTGACGGCGTTAGAGGCAAAGTTTCTGACATCGTCCGGGGTTTTGCTGGGAACCTGCTCTCACCTTGATGCCGAAAAGCTGGGTGAATTGCGCGTTGAGCTGATGAGCGATGAGGCCCTCAAAACATCGGAGATTGAAGGTGAGTTTTTGAGCCGCGACAGCCTTCAGTCATCCATTCGTCGCCAGTTCGGGTTGCAAACCGATGACCGGAAAATCCCGCAGGCAGAGCAAGGCATTGCTGAGATGACCGTTCAAAATTACCGGACATGGGCCGATCCGCTCACCGATCAGACCCTTTTTGACTGGCATGCCATGCTGACAAAAGGGCGGCGGGATCTTTCGGACATCGGATGCTATCGAGAATCCTTCGAGTCGATGCAGGTGGTTTCCGGTTCAGTTGACCGCCGTAAGGTTCATTTTGAAGCACCCCCCTCCAAAGATATTCCCGGAGAGATGGGCGCGTTCAATCAATGGTTTAATCAGACGGCTCCGGATGGGGAAAATCCGTTGTCTGCATTAATCCGTTCTGGAATTGCCCATTTGTATTTTGTCAGCGTTCATCCGTTCGAAGACGGAAACGGACGCATTGGTCGCGCTATTGCTGAAAAGGCGCTGGCGCAAAATCTGGGGCGACCGACATTGATTGCGCTGTCGCATACCATTGACGCCAACCGAAAGGCTTATTATGCGTCTCTGGAAAAAGTCAACCGGCGATTGGAAATCACCGACTGGCTGATCTGGTTCGCCCAGACCGTTTTGGATGCGCAGGACTACACCATTCGTTGCATCGGCTTCCTGGTCGAAAAAGGAAAACTCTATGTCCGGCTCGGAGATTCTCTGAACGAGCGACAGCAAAAAGTTCTGGCCCGCATGTTCAAAGGAGGGCTGTCCGGTTTCAAAGGCGGTCTGAGCGCAGAGAACTATATCACTATCGCCAAAATATCCGCCTCCACCGCCACCCGCGACCTGAAAGACCTTGTTGCCAAAGGCGCACTGATCCGCACAGGTGAACTCAAATCCACTCGCTACCACCTCAACCTGCCCGGCCTCTCCTAATCACCGCATAATTTGTCGCAGACCCCGAGGATTCGAGGCGGCGAATAAGCCCTCTATTTACCGCAAAGAGTTTTTTTGACGAGATTACCCGCCTTCGCCAAGGCTTACGGCCTGACACGCAGGATCAACAGGATGTTGGGTAGGGGCTCTGTGAGATTCCACGCAGAGCCGCAGAGATCGCGGAGGTGTAGACGCGGTGTCCTCACCGCGTTTCCCAATGGTTGCAGAAGGTGTCACAGAAGGTGTCAGCAGAAGGTGTCAGCAGAAGGTGTCAGTCCTATTTTTTTACCCTTTCGCGTTCTCTGCGATCTTCCCCGGCGAAAACTCTCTCTCCATGAACCGTTCCTTGCCAGTCACTATTTTTGAATACAAAAATTATTTATCGCTACGCTTTCAGCGCGGTTGAAAAGCCTCCCGCACTCCACCACTCCCATACTCCATCACTCCATCACTCTATTCTCATTTCCACTCGTGCTTGGAATGTCGGCTGTTGAGCTTTTTATTGGAGTTGTTTGAGTTTTCGCCAAAGGGTGGCCTGACTGATGCCTAGAATTTTTATGGCCTGTGATTTGTTTCCATGGGTCATTTTAAGAACATTTTGAATATGTTCGAGTTCGATTTCGGCAAGCGACCGTTGAGGGTTGGCTACGGGGTTGGCGGGATATAGGATTTTTAAGGAAAAGTCTTCGGGGCGGATGATTTCATCGTTACAGAGGATGATGGCCCTTTCTATGGTGTTTTCGAGTTCACGGATGTTTCCCGGCCACGCGTAGTTTTGTAGATAATTTAGACATTTTGCATCTAATTTTACATTTGGTTTTTTGAATTTTTTAGAGAAGCGTTTAACAAAGAAGCGGGCAAGCGGAAGGATATCTTCTGTTCTTTGGCGCAGAGGTGGAATCTCAATCTCTATAACGCGTAGACGGTAGTAAAGTTCATCCCGGAATGTACCATCCTGAGTTGCTTTAATTAGATCACGGTTGGTGGCGGCGATAACCCTGACATTTACCTTTCGCGGCTGGTTCTCGCCGACGCGTGTAATTTCCCGTTCCTGAAGAACCCGCAAGAGATTCAGTTGCAGAGACGGAGAGATATCGCCGATTTCATCCAGAAAAATGGTCCCATCGTTTGCTTCTTCAAATAGTCCGCAGCGGTCGTGTGAGGCCCCGGTGAAGGATCCGGATTTGTGGCCGAATAGTTCGCTAGCGAGGAGTGATTCCGGTAAAGCGGCACAGTTAATTCCTATAAACGGGCCCTGATTTCGGAGAGAGAGGTGGTGGATGTAGCGGGCCATGACTTCTTTTCCGACACCGCTTTCGCCGGTGATGAGTACGGAGGAGTCATATGTCGCCACACGGGTGGCCAGTTCAACGACTCGTTCAAAGGCCGGACTGTTCACTTCAAAAAAAGCCGGGTGACTGTTTTTTAATTTCGGTAGATGCTGCCGCTGTTGAGCCAGCTTTTGCTCGCTCAATTTTAGTTTTTCAGTGAGATTCAGAACTTTTTGGTGGATATCGATTTCCTGAAAATATGTCAGATACGGCTCTGCCTCTTTTCCCCAGGATTCTACATCACGACCGATGGCGGTACAGACCCGTTTGTTGGCGGCGTAACATTGGGTTTCTATAAAGATAACGTCTTTATCCATGCAGAAGGATGCGTATCCACTTGCATATCCGGTGAGCATCCAGCAGACGGGTTCTTCTGCTATTCCAGCTGCCGCCAGATGTTCCTCGGCTTCTCCCGAGTTATGCCAGGTTATTTCCATGAACAGGTGTTTGTTGTTTTCATCCAGTTGTAAGTCCTGGACGATGGTTTTTGCTACTCCTTGGAGAGCGTGCATAACGGGCCCGGCCCGCAGCCATTCTTCAAGGTTGTCCCATTTAAACAGGCGTGTCATGGCAGCCGCATCTTCCTGTCCCCAGTAATAACCAAAACGGGTCAGTATCCTGCGTGTTGTAACAGGGCCAAGGCCTTCTAATAAATCTTTTCGTAGTTGTGAAAAGGCATTGATGTCATGGAGAACAAGTCTTCTTCCCTGGAAATCGAGGCGTCCATCAGAGAAGGTCAGCAATTCTTGTAGCTTAAGGTCGGTAGCTTTCATGTGGGTATTTTAATATGAAATGGTTATTTTTCAAAATGAAACAATAGGAATATTTTCGATATAATGGGCATTATTTATAAGATGTTTATTATAAACATCTTAAGGATAATTTCCATGAATGGCACGCGTGTTGCTATAACTGCCTTCAATTAATAATTTTAGCAGAGAAGAAGTTCTCTACAAAAGAAAGGTGGTTGGATATGTACAGTATATTAAAAGGGAAAAGTACCGGGCTGACCGATGATGTGGTTTCATTTGCACAGAAGCTGGTTCAGACCCCTAGTGAAAGCTTGAGGGAATCGGCCGTTGCCACCTTGGTGAGCGAGGAAATGCGGGCTATCGGATACGATCGGGTTTTCAAGGACGAGTATGGCAATGTTATCGGGGTTTTGTTTGGTCGGGAATCTGCACCTACGGTTTTGTTGAATAGTCATATGGACACGGTTCATCCGATGTTGCCGGAGACGTGGGATTCGGCCCCATTCGACGGGTCGCTTAATGACGGGATTTTGCACGGTGTCGGTGCGGCAGATTGTAAGGGCGGGTTGGCTGCACAGGTCTATACCGGCGCGCTATTGCGACGCAGTCTTCTTCCGCTACGTGGAAATCTGATTGTCGCCGCTACGGTTGCGGAGGAAAACGGTGCCAGCATTGGTGTACGAGGTCTGATTGAGCAGACGTTGCCGGAGCTAAAGCTGAAGCCGGATTATGCGATTCTCGGCGAACCGACGGAGCTGGGGTTGTATTATGGTCATGATGGATGGATGGAAGTCGATATACACATTGACAGTCCGGATACGACTCTGTTGAGGAATACAGAGCGGACAATCATTGATAACTGTTTTGAAACGTCTCGGGTGAGTGGTTCCAAGAGGGTGGGGAAAGTGATGACTGTTTCGAGCGGATCGGGTGGAAATACCCGTCGGGATCTTCGCCTGATGCATCGGATTTCAGAGGGGAGTAATCCCGACGTTGTGCTTGAACATATCCGGCATGAAGTCGGGATGATCACTAAACCGTCGCCTCAGATGAATGTTGATGTTGTGGTGCGTGAGGAATGTCAGAAACTGCATAATGGAAGGGTCAAAACCGTGCGGAAGATTTCTAATGCATGGTCGACCGATCCCTTCAGCCGTTTAATGGAACGGGCCCGGCAGTCTCTTTCGGCAGCTGGATGTGAGGTTCGTCCGGGGAAATGGACGCTTGGGCGACTGGGAATGGGGACCGCCGGTGGGACATTGGTTAATGAATATGGTATTCCGACGATCGGGTATGGCCCCGGCTGTGAAGAGAAAGCGCATGCCATTGATGAGCAGGTCGCCTGTGCGGATATCTTGCAGGCCGTGTATGGAACAGGATCAATTGTGCATGCGTTGATCGGGGTTCCGGTTTGCGGGTGGACAACCGACGAAATTTAAGGGGTTATGTGATGAAAATCCTTGTTTTTAATTGCGGAAGTTCTTCGCTCAAATATCGTCTGATTCAAATGCCCGATGAATGTGAGTTGGCGGGCGGGGAGGCCCAGCGGGTCGGTCCGCCTACCGCTGCGCCTGCCCGAATTTATCATTCCGTGGGGGGTGGAGAGCCGCAGGTGCATTATGCGGAGATGCCGGATCACGGTACGGCTTTTACAGCGGTGATGGATCTGTTGGTAGATGAGGGATTAACCTGTGATGCGGTGGGCCATCGGGTAGTGCATGGCGGAGTTTTGTTTTCACAGCCGACCGTGATTGATGAATCGTCTATGTCCCGGCTTGAGGAAATCAGCGGGCTGGCTCCTTTGCATAATCCGCCGACACTCAATTTAATTCGTGTCAGCCGGAAAATGTATCCGGCGCTTCCGCAGGTCGCCGTATTTGATACGGCGTTCCATTCAACGATTCCCGAGAAGGCCTTCACTTATGCTATTCCGCAGGATCTCAGCCAGAAATATGGACTGCGTAAGTATGGATTTCATGGAACGAGTCATGAATTTGTAGTGGAAGAAGCTGCGCGGATGTTGCAACAGCCTCTGGAGCAGTTCAGTGCGGTGAGCTGTCATTTGGGAAGCGGAGGAGCCAGTTTGTGTGCGGTGGTGAACGGTAAAAGCGTGGATAATACAATGGGGTATTCTCCGATGCAGGGGTTGGTAATGAGTACACGTTGCGGAGATATTGATCCGGCTCTGACATTGAATCTGCTGGCATATACGCAGGGCAACGAAGATTCCGTTGAAAATATTTTGAACAAACAAAGCGGGGTGTTGGCTCTTAGCGGGGTATCCGGTGATATTCGGGATATTTTGACACTGCGGGGTGACGGGGGGCGTGCGAGTCGTACCGCGGAAATATATCTGTGGAGAATTCGTAAGTATTTGGGGGCGTATTTGACAGTGGTAGGCCATGCCTCGGCAGTCATTTTCACGGATACGATTGGAGAAAATATTCATGAGGTTCGTGAGCGTGTCTGTCGTGATCTGGAGATTTTCGGCTTAAAAATTGATTTAGAAAAAAACAGGACGGCAGATTCTTTCCCCTGTGATGTGGCTACTCCGGACAGTTTGGTTCGGATTTTGATTATTCGAACGAATGAAGAATTGGCGATTGCGCGCCGAGTATACACAGCGTTGGTTTCAGAGCATAGATCTGCTGCCCGGTAGATAAAAAGGTGAACTCATGAATATACTAAGCCTCAGTTTTGAGGGGGATGTTTTAAAATACGGCGTTTTTTCCGAGGGAGGGTTGCTTGTTGTTCAGCAGGGGCAGGTTGCCGGGTTTCGGACTGAACATACAGTCGGGAGAACATTGCAATCTGTTTTGGTGCGGGTGGCGGCGACTTGTGACGAGAATATTTCCGGACTTACCATCGATGCGATCGCTTTGCACGTTGCTTTTGGCGGGGATAAGTTTTCAGAGCCTGTGGTTGTGGCTCTGAAGACGGTTGAGTGTTTGAACTCTATGATCTGTGAGGCTCCGATGCATATTCCTCCTTTGTTGGAATTGATTTCCAGTTGTTTTCGGGATTTGCCGGGATGTCCTGTTGTCCTCTTTTTTGAAACCTCTTTTTTTGTGGGACTGCCGGAATGTGAGCGTCTTTATGCAATTAATCCGGATCTTCAAACTGGGTTCGGGTTGCGGCGTTATGGATATCACGGAATATTTCACGAAGCGGCGTGTGCTTCTTTGATGTGTGATTCAGTACGGTCCGAACGTATTATTTCAATTTGTCTGGAGCCGCATGCGGAAATCGCGGCGGTTGTTGCGGGTTCTCCTGTTATGGTCAGCGGCGGGGCAACCCCTCTAGAAGGTCTTCCGGGGGACACCTCTTCCGGAGAGATTGATTCGGGGCTGCTTCTTTCATTATCTCGAATGGAACGATGGGGCCCTGAGCAGATTAATACTTTATTAACTCAGCGAAGCGGATTGACGGGGCTGGTGGGTTCTTCAGTGACACTTCCCGATGTGATGCTTTCTGAACAGGAAAATGTCAGACTGGCTCGTGAGGTCATGCAGTATCGTATCTTGCGGCAGGTCGGCATGGCTTTGGCCGCAATGAATGGGTTTGATCGGATTGTTTTCTCTGGGCGGTATGCGCGGGTGGGACGCGAGATCGCCTCGTGGCTTGTTCCGAAGCTACCGTTTTCTGAAAAATCAGAAACAGTTCTTTGGAGCTGTTTTGAGACATCGCTGATGCAAATTATGGCAGCCCAGACGTTGAAGGTTATGGCGGCGGTTCCTTCGGCATGTACCCAGGAGATGTGACTCGGCTGGCGGGAAGTTGTAAGAATCGTAAATAAAGTTAAGGAGTTGAGTATGAGTTTTTATCGTTGGCGGCCTCATCCATGGCATGGATTGGAAATTGGTGAACATGCCCCGGATGTTGTTAACGCCTATATTGAAATAACACCGTTTGATTCAGTGAAATATGAAGTGGATAAGACAACCGGTTACCTAAGAGTTGATCGCCCTCAGTTGACATCATCTATGCCTCCGACGCTTTACGGGTTTATCCCGAGAACCTACTGCGGAACTAAAGTACAAGCGCTTTCGCCGACGTCTAAATGCGGGGATCATGATCCGCTTGATATTTGTGTCATTACAGAGCGCCCAATCAATCGTGGAGAGGTGATCCTGCGCGCCCGTGTGATTGGCGGTGTGCAGATGGTGGATCACGAAGAGGCCGATGATAAAATCATTGCAGTGCTGCACGAGGATCGTTTCTGGGGGCACGTAACTCAGATCAATCAGATTCCCGCGTCTCTGTGTGATCGGTTACGCCACTATTTTGAAACCTATAAGCAGACGCCTGGCAATGAAGCGCCGGTTAAGATCTTTGATATTTACGATGCGGAGCGAGCGAAGATCGTTATTGCTGCGTCGCAGGAGGATTACAATGAGATTTATAATAATAGGTATGATAAGTAATTATATTTTTTATTTCCACTCATGTTTGGGGTAGCGGCCTTTGAGCTCTTTTTTGAGGAGCGGGTAGGTGTTGACCCAGAAGCTTTTCATGTCGGTGGTTTTTTGTTGCGGCCTCTGATTGGGCGCGAGCGCTTCAACCACGACGGGGATTTGTCCGAAGCCGATGCGCGGGCTCTCTTCGAGTCCGTAGAGTTTTTGAATGGTGGCGGCGATAACGGGCGACTGACCCGGTTCGTAACGAACCCGTGCGCCGAAGCCGCTCGGCAGTTTGATTCGCTCGGGGGCCTGTTTGTCGATCATTTCGCGCTGAACTGGGGTGAGCCATGATTTGACGACCTTCTTCACCGGGCGTTCCTTCAGATCCTTGCGGCAGACGGCGCCAAAACAGATTTCCTGAATCATCGCCTCGCGCGCTTCGTCGTCGATTTCCGGAATGCCATAGTCGGGGCAGTTTTGCGCTAGACAGTTGACCCGTGCGATCCAGTTTTCAATTTGCTCATCCCACTTGGGGATAGTCAACCGTTCGGCAAGGACTTCGGCGGCGATGATCTCGGCCGCCTGCTGCGGGTCGACATCCTGCGTCACCTTGGAGTGCAATTCGAGTCCGCGGAATTCTTTCCAATGTTTGGAAACCGCCCGCTTAAGAATTGGATTAAACACCGCCTCGGCTTTTTCAATCACATCGTCTGGGAAGAGTTCTTCGAGCCATTCCTCTTCGATGGCGGTGCACAAATTCAACCGCACGTTCAGGTTGCGGCTTCCTTCGATCTCAGCGATTTCGGCGGCGACGAACAGCTCGTCGTCGCGCACCATGCTGTCGCGATCGAGGTCTCCCGCGCGGCCGTGAACCACTTCGCAGTGCAGGGTGCCCTGATCGCGCCGCTTGGCGACGTGGTCGGAAAAGGCGCTCAGAATGCACTTCTGCAAATCCTCGTCCTCGGGCGGGCGACGGTTAATCGTCAGTCCTTCGCTTTCGGCGATCTTCAGGAACCGTTCGTAGAGCGGCGTCACCAGTCGCGCGGCGCCGGCGTGTATGCCGAGTTTGCGGCAGGCGTCGGTGCGGTAGTTGTTTTTGTCGGCAAAGCTCCATGCGCGCATCAGTCGTTTAAAGTCGGAGACCCCGTCGTCGCCGAGCAGGTCGTCGCGTTCGCCGCGCGTCTGTTTGCCTTTGTTGCGCTCTAAAATTCCGCGCCCCTGCGTGAGCGCGGCAATCAGGCAGGCCTGCCGGACGCATTCATATTTTTCGCCCGCCAGCAGCATGCGTGCGTAGCGCGGGTGCATGGGAAAGCTGACCATCTTTTTGCCAATTTTCGTGAGCTGGCCTCCGGAGATCGCTTGCTGGATTGTAGGACGCGCTTCCCGTATTCGGGAGCGTGTGTCTATATCTTGCATTTCCATTGGCTCCTGAATACAGGAAGCTGGTCCTACAAGTGATTCAGGTTTTGTTTTATGTGATGGTGTTAATGCTCCCAGATCGGTCAGCAGCGTGAGCGTCCGCTCCAGCGATTCCGGATTCGGTTTTTCGAACCAAGCGAAGTTTTCGATGTCGATGATGCCGCCGGCTTTAAGGGTTAATACGACTTCAGCCAGATCGTGCCGGAGGATTTCGGGCAGCTCCTGTGCGGCGCGCGCGGCGTGTTCCTTTTCGGTCCAGAGCCGCAGGCAGGTTCCGGGCGCGGTGCGTCCGCCACGCCCGGCGCGCTGGGCGGCTGAGGCCTGAGAAATCCGCTCGACGAGCAGGGTATCGATCCCTCGGCGCGGATCGTAGCGCGCGATGCGCGCGAGGCCGGAGTCGATCACCACGCGGATGCCGTCGATGGTGATTGATGTTTCTGCAACATTGGTCGCAACGACCACTTTACGTTGGCCGACATCGCCGACCGCCGCGTCCTGATCGCGCGCTGCCAGCTCGCCGTGAAGCGGCATGACCGCAAATTCACTCGCGCATTTTTTGGAGCGAATCGCTTCGACGGTGCGGGCGATTTCGTAGGCGCCGGGCATAAAGACCAGCACGTCACCCTCCGCTCCGCCTTTGATTGCCTGTTCAAACGCATCGGCGGCGGCTTCCCAGGCAGGGTGATGCTTGAAATCGATCCGTTTGGGGGAGTAGGAGATTTCGACGGGGAACATGCGGCCTTCGCTTTTGAGCTCGCGGCAGGGGGCGAGATAGTCGCGCAGCGGCCCGGCGTCGAGCGTGGCCGACATAACGATCACTTTCAGGTCCGGTCTGGTTTTTTGAAGCAACAGGGCGCGGGCGAGGGTGATGTCGCCGTAAATGTGGCGCTCGTGAAATTCGTCAAAGATGATGGTCGAAATGCCTTTTAGATCCGGATCGCCCAAAAACTGACGCAGGAGAATCCCTTCGGTGACGTAGCGGATCATCGTGCTGGCGGAAACGTGGCGCTCCATGCGGACCTGATAGCCGACTTCGCCGCCCAGCTTTACGCTACGCTCGAAGGCGACTCGCTTGGCGAGCAGGCGCGCCGCCAACCGCCGTGGCTGAAGCACAACCACCTCGCCGGGGCTGGTCGCACCGCAATCGAGTACCATTTGAGGAATTTGGGTCGATTTTCCCGATCCGGTTGGCGCTTCGATCAGTAACCGGTTTTCGCTGCGCAGCGCTTCGGTCAGCTCATCGCGCAGTTCATAAATTGGAAGTTCTTTGGGGTTCATGGGAGGAGGGAGTTAACCACGAAATACACTGAATACACGAAAGAGAAACCCCCACGAATCTATATCCCATTCGCGAAGATTCGTGTGATTCGTGGGCGGTTTTCACTTTTCCAATGAATGGAAGATTTCCCCCCAGACATTGGAAGCTTCAGCGAGGGCATTGGCGCGGTGGGAGATTTTGTTTTTCATTTCCGATGGGAGTTCGGCGAAGGTTTGGGTGTAGCCGTCGGGAATGAAGAGGGGGTCGTAGCCGAAGCCGTGTTCGCCGCGCAGTTCGTCGATGAGAGTGCCGGGGCAAATGCCTTCGACGGTGAGGGGTTCTTCGCCGGGGCGGACGAGGGCGATGACGGTGCGGAAGCGGGCGCGGCGGTTGTCTTTGCCGGAGAGCTCGCGCAGGAGCTTGGCATTGTTGTCTTCGTAGGAGCAGGGCTCGCCAGCGTAGCGGGCAGAGAATACGCCGG
>CAYVYL010000028.1:0-21828 GCA_964455665.1 uncultured Verrucomicrobiota bacterium | reverse complement strand
CCGGATGTCGCACTGTTTTTCGCGCTGTTTGCCGGGGCGTATCTAGTTTTCCGATTGTGGAATGAACAGGGCTACAAACCGTTGACTTGGCTGAAAGTGCTTCTTCCCGCTGCAGTCGTTGCATTTCTGTTTGCGGCGGGGCCGCTTCTCAGCGGTTACGAGCAGCAGGTTAAGGGCGCGGCGCAAATGCAGACGGACAATAAACAGGCCAAATGGGATTATGTGACCCAATGGAGTTTCCCCCCGGAAGAGATGATCGCATTCGTCGCCCCCGGCTACACCGGTTGGCGATCTGGCGAGTCGGACGGCCCATACTGGGGCCGCATGGGCCGCTCGCCCGGATGGGAACAGACACGCCAGGGATTCCAAAATTTTAAACTCGAAAATACCTATCTCGGGATCATTCCGATTGCGTTTGCGCTGTTTGCACTTTTTTCCTGCAGGCGATCAAAGCATCGTGCTGAAATCTTGTTCTGGGGTGGGGCGACACTCGTTGCGTTGTTGCTGTCTTTCGGCAAGTTTTTCCCACTCTACTCACTTTTCTACAAACTGCCCGTGGTGAACAACATCCGTAATCCCAACAAGTTTCTTCAGGTTTTTCAGGTTTGTTTGGCGATCCTAACGGCATACGGATTTGATGCACTTTTTAGTCAAAAGTCAAAAGTCGAAGGCCAAAAGTCTGATTGCTCTGGCGACCGAAAATTCTTCTGGGTGATGATCGCTGTGCTGGGCGGGCTGGTTCTGTGGAGTCTTAGTGCCTCCATGAACTTGACCTCGGGTATCGCGGAATTTACGGCTCAAGGCTGGCCGCAGGATGCGGCAAAGACGATCTCTCAAAATCAAATTACGGCGTTGTGGCATGCGTCGGCTATGGCGGCAATCGTTGCCGCGGTATTCGCACTGTTCAGTTTTCCAAACCTTGAAAAAATTTGCCGATATAAAAACTGGATTGCGGTGGGGCTGGTGCTGATTGTGGCGGCGGATGCCGTGAAACTATCGAAACATTATGTCAAAGAGATGCCGCGCAGCTATATTGAAGCCAACGCACTGACTGAATTTCTGAAAGAGAATCTGGGACCGCAACGTGTTGCCCTAGCATCGCAACAGGGAATGTACAACATCTGGACAACCTATCTGTTGCCTTATAATAAAATTCCCACCTTCAACTTTTCTGACATGCCGCGCATGGCGAATGACTACAAGGTGTTTTTAGAGCGGGGACAGCAGAACCTGCTCAATATGTGGCGCTTTTCTTCGGTCAAATATCTGCTGGGCTCCTCTGCTGTAGAGAAACAGCTCGCCGGACAGGCTCGTAAGGTTTTTGCCTATGATCTGGCTGCGGCACCTGACAATGAATTCCGGGTGGTGGCGACTCCGACCGGACAGCATGCCGTGTTTGAATTGCTGAATACCTTCCCGCGCTATGCGGTGACTGCTCCAATCGAGACGATGCCGGACGAACAGGCGCTGACCTCCATCTCACAGCTTCCTCGCCCTCAAACCGGCATCGCCGAGGTCCTGTCGTATCGTCCCGGAAAGGTGAAGCTACGTGTTGCGGCGGACGTTCCGTCAACACTGCGCGTTGCCGAAAAATGGGACGCAGACTGGAAAGCCGCCGTAGACGGTAAGCCCGTCGAAGTTGCCCGGGTTGATTACCTCTGTCAGGGGGTTGATGTCCCTGCGGGAACACATGAGGTGATGCTGAAATATGCTCCTTCAAAACTTTTCTTTTACATGCAATGCGGCGGTTATTTAATTTTGATTGCGACTCTGAGTGTTTTGCTACTACGGCGAAAGGAAGAGCATGCTGCGGATTAATATCGTTTATCAGAACAAGAATATGCCAGCGGATGTTCTGCCGGTAATTCAGGCTCCTGATGGATCCTATGCGGTTACGTGGAGCCGTCGACCGCAGAACGGTTCAGATGCGGTCGTTTACTTTAATCACTACACTTATAAGCGACGAATCCATGATCGAGTCTGCCCTGGCGCACTTAGGATTCTTTACATGTATGAGCCGCCAGCCATTGATCCAATGCAGTACACAAAAAGGGTCTGGAAACAGTTTGATGCCATTCTGACCTGGAATACCTATTTGATCGGAGCATCCCCGGCCTTTACGTTCGAGGCTGGAGCCTATTTCGATCTGCCCTATTGCTTTGATTACGGTGTGAAGCCGGTGACTAGCGCACTCGACCTCGCGACCCGCGAACGGGCGATCTGTCAGATTTGCGGCGATAAATATTCTCTATCGGCTGAAGAGATCTATTCTGATCGGCGTCAGGTCGCCCGCTGGTTCCATCAACACGCCCGCACTCGGATGGATGTGTTCGGTCGGCCGCCGATGGATACGCCAAACTACCGCGGCCCTTGCGCAAGCAAGGCGGAAACCTTCGCGAAATATCGCTATGCGCTTTGCTTCGAGAACACCTTCCACCCGCTTTGGACGCGCGGCTATCTGACCGAAAAGATTCTCGATTGCATGGCCTCCGGTACCGTTCCGGTTTATTACGGATGCAGTAACATCGAAGAACTGGTTCCGCGGGACTGCTTTATCGACTACCGCCGCTTTGCTTCTCTGGAAGAACTGGATGCATTTTTGCAGGACATGACGGATCATGAATATCTCGGCTATGCAGAACGCATGCGAAAGTTTGTGGCGGACTACAACGCTCCGATCCGGCACTCTGCGAATCGTCTTTATGAAACCGTGGCGGAAGTGTGCAAAACCCGCCCGGTGAAGCCGGCTCTAGAGTATCCGCCGGATTATACATCCATGAGCTCTCTAACCGGCCGGCTCCGGCTGGCCGCCATGCGATTCCTTTTGCCGCACCACCGGTTCGTCTATCCGGCATTCGCGCTGATCCGGGCACTGAAAAAGAAAATTTTAAAATGAAGATTTACTGGCTTATCCTCCCCCTGTTATGCCTGTTGACGGTGGCCTGTTCTCCGCGGGACCTGCCGGAAATCACATGGGAACAGGCCATTCAAGATCTGTATGCGCCGGAGTCGATTGCGGACATCTCGTTGCCGTGCACCGAAATTTACACATCGTATGACCGAACCGGCGGCAACAATGATTTCAGCAACGGATTTAAGAATCTCGGTGACGGCTGGCTGGAGTTGGCAGATTTGAAAGGCCCCGGAGTATTGACCCGTTTCTGGTTCACAGGCATTAAACGAGAAGCTCGCTTCCGGTTTGTTTTTGACGACGAAGATGCCCCGCGGCTCGAAGCGAGCTGTGATGCGTTCTATAAAGATGAAGCCGGATTTCCGGAGGCATTCACCGCAACAGATCAAAACTGCTACTATTCTGGATTTCCCATACCTTACGGGAAGCGGTTACGCATTCTGATTTCGGATGAGGGCTACAGTCAGGGTAAAGGGAAGCTCTACTTTCAGATCAATGCGACCCGTCTGAAAAACCAAATTATTGCATCTGCTCAATTTCCGGTTCCGGAGAGTGTGGCCGCTGCGGCGGAAATATCGAGGGCAGGGTTCTCTCAGCCGGTGGTCGGGGAGCCTCTTCAGCAGACCTTCACCCTCGCCGGCGGCGAAACACGGGATGTGCTCTTGTTGGAATCCGAAGGGATTATCCGGCAACTGCGCATTGAGCCGGACGGATGGGACGGCATGACCTTCCACCAGCGGCGGTTGCTTCTGCGGCAGATTTGGCTTCAGATTTCCTGGGACGGATCGGATGCGGCATCTGTACATGTTCCGCTGGGCGACTTTTTCGGGCAGGTGTGGGAGCCGAAGCAGCTCACAAACCTCTACTTTTCGGTGGATGACACCGGCTTCGCATGCCGCTTTCCGATGCCCTTCAGGAAATCAGCGGTAGTTGCTCTAAACAATCATGGGAAAACCGCAGTTTCTGGAACTATTTCAGTGCTGTACGATGCGCAGCCCGTTCCCGCCGACCTCGGCTACTTCCATTGCGGATGGATGCACAGCTCCGAGAATCTTCAGGGATCACCGCACGAAGTGCTGAATGTGAAAGGGCGCGGTCGGCTGGCCGGATGCCTGCTTGGCGTTGCTTCCATGGATCGTAGTTTTTGGGTGCTGGAGTCCGACGAAACCATCCTGCGCGACCATTCTAAAGAAGTTTTCTGGCAGGGCACTGGGCTGGAGGATTATTTTAACGGTGGCTGGTATTACCGGGCGGTGTTTCAAAATCCGTTGTTCGGGTTGACGGTAAAGCGGCCTTTTCGCACCGTTCAGTATCGCTATCATCTTGCGGATGCGGTCACCTTCGACAAAGCGCTCCATATGGTTTTCGAGCGCGGGCCGGATAACAAAAGCCGCGCCGTTTTTGACAGCACGGTCTATTACTATTTGGATCGCCCCGCAGCTGCTCCCGCCTCGCCATTCCGGAAGGCATGGCTGAATCCGCCGCCGGACGAATTTGAAGCCCGCTCCTTGATGACTCGTTTGTGGGACTATGAAAAATTCGGGGATCGGGTGAATGCTGAAAAGCTGACTGAGCATGCGTTACAGTATTGGAAATATCCTCCGGAGATAAAGGCGTTGCTGGAAGTGCGGTTGCTTGCATATCAGGCGGAACTCAACGGGTATGAAACGGTTCGGGAACGTTTTCATGCGCTAAGCGCATCCGGTTCTTCCTCAGCAAAAAGCCTGATCCGTTATTACGAACAGGGTGCGACCCTTCTCTTTGCTTACTCCAATAAGAAGGCCGTTGTTTATCTTGACGGCAAAAAACTGCTTACAGCAACAGATCCGGTGCGTTGTCGAACCGTTGCTGTTGATTTGCCTTCAGGGAGGCATGTTTTGGCGGTTGAAACAGATGCTCGTTCCTGGCCTGACTGGGTGCAGGCGGGTTTGAAAAAAGGCAACAAGATCATGGGTACCGATTTAACCTGGACGTGCTGTGTGAATCCGGTCGGAGATTGGAACAGTCCTTTATATGATGACTCTGGATGGGATCAGTTTTTTGATTTTTGTAAAGGTCCGCCGGAGCAGGAAGCGGTTCCCTTTGTCTACCCGAATTCCTTTGTTTTTTTGCACTCAGCAGTAACCGGCCTGAAGCCGCAAAAACTTCCTGCAGATACGGCGCGGCTAGTTTTTAGAAAAGTATTCGAGGTTGAGTAAGTGAAATCTTTATTTAAAAAGTTAAATCGGGACGGTCTGCTCACGCACAGTGTGCTGGTGATGTTTCTGCTTCACACGGCCAGCGCGGCCAATTTGGTATTTCATATGGCCATGGGCCGTTTGCTGGCTCCGGCGGACTATGGTGTTTTGGCCGCCATGCTTGGTGCGTTTTTTATTTTTTACACACCGCTTTTTTTCTCGATACAGAACACCATTGCCCATTTTTCCCGGCATTTGTTGGAAGAGGGCCATTTGACGGATGTTCGTTTTATGGTTTGGCACTGGACCAAAAAATGCGCGGCCATCGGGCTTCCCGTTTTGCTGATCGCTTTGCTTTGTTCCCACCCGCTGTCTGTGGGGTTTCATCTGGAATCGGTGTGGCCGGTCATCCTGATTTCGGTCATCCTTTTTGTGTCGGTTTTTATGCCGGTTTTTGCTGGGGCCTTCCAAGGAATGCAGCGGTTCGGATGGATGGCCGCCGCCTCGCAAAGTTGGTCGCTGATTCGTCTGGGGGTGGCGGTTCCGTTGCTTGTATGGCTTTCCCCAACGGTTGAATGTGCGTTGATCGCCCAGTTATTCGGGGTGCTAATTTGTGTGTGGATCGGCTTACGTGCACTGTGTCGGGTTATTCCCAGTTCGGTCCCCAGCGGCAAGCCGCTTGAACATGCTGGCGGCTACTTTTTTGGTTCATTGACCGCTCTGTTCTTTTATTCCGTTTTGATGAATGCCGATATTGTGATGGTGAAGCTTTTTTTCCCGGATGAGGCTGCGTATGGCCCGTATGCTCGAGCCTCAGTGATCGGCCGCATGATTGTATTTATCTCTCAACCCATTGTCGGGGCGCTTTTTCCGAAGGTTGTCGCGCGAAAGGGGATGACGGCCGAGTCGCTGAACGCTTTGTTTAGGGCGCTCGCGCTCAGTCTTTTCTTGGTCGGCGGACTTGTTGGGATCTTCAGTATTTTTCCTCAGCTACCTCTCGGGGCGCTATTCGGAGAGTTCCATCCGTCGGCTGAACTAGTTGTAACCATGCGCTGGGTCATTTGGGGCATGGCACCCTTAAGCTTAATCTTTTTGATCATGAATTTTGAGCTGGCACAGAATCGCTTTTCTTCGCTTTTCCCGTTGGGACTTTTTTCCATGGTTTTTGTCGTTGGGTTTAGTACGCATCATCCTGCACCGGTCTGGGCGGCCATTTGGTTGCTTCTTGCCGCACTCGGAACTCTGCTGTCTCTGGTGGTGTTGGTGGCGGTTCAAAAAAAACGAGAGGGAGGAGGATAGCGTTATGTCTAACACAATAGGCACGTTTGGCGGGCACGTGATTGGATCCGGGTTGTTGGCGCGTGCATTTCTTCTTGCACCTGTAGAAACATACCGTAATGCGTGCATCTATGCCGCCGGAGTTTCTAACTCGAGTTGTACCAATGTCGATGAGTTTAAACGTGAGCGACAGCGCCTGGTGCAGGCTCTATTGGAGGGAGAACAGGCGGACTCTTTCGTATACTTTGGAACATGTAGTGTTGCAGACCCAGAGACAAAAGATACGCCATATGTGCAGCATAAATTGGCGATGGAGATACTGGTTTCCTCTCATCCGAGGCATTTAATTTGCCGCCTGCCTCAGGTTGCGGGAAAGACCTCGAACCCGCATACATTATTAAATTTTCTGTATACACGCATTGCGCGCAGTGAAGCCTTTACGGTTTGGGGAAGTGCCTGTCGGAATATTATTGATGTCGATGATGTGGTCGCAATCGTTCAGCAACTGATTGCGGATCCCTCCATGCGGGGGGTAACTCTTAATGTCGCGAATACGTGTAATTATCCAATAACCGATATCATTCACGCGATGGAAGGTGCGCTTGGAAAGCCGAGTGTATATAATATTGTAAACCGTGGCTCTGCGTATACTATTGATATCAGCGTGATTGCTCTTGTTTTGAAACAGGCTGCGGTTTGCTTTGGTGATGACTATCTAAGAGCGGTAATGGGTAAGTACTATGGTAGAGTTGAATAATTCGACGTGCGCATTATCTATTGTTGTGCCGGTTTATCACAGTGCATTGATTTTACCGAAACTGGTGGATCAGATTTATGCCGAGATGCTCAAAGAGGATCTAGCTGAACAATTTGAGCTGTTACTGGTAAATGATTGTAGCGACGATAATAGCTGGGAGATTATTCGCTCTCTTGCTTCTACACATGACTTTATCAAGGGCATTTCGCTTCGCCGAAATTTTGGCCAGCATAATGCGATCATGGCGGGGTTGAACTATTCCCGCGGAGACATGGTTGTAATCATGGATGACGATTTGCAGCACCCTCCTTGTGCGATTGGCGATATGATTCGCGCCCTGTCAGCGGGGTATGATGTGTGTTATACGAGATATCTGAATCGCCAGCATGCCTGCTGGAAAAAATGGGGTAGTTCTTTCAACGATTGGGTGGCCACCCGCCTCTTAAATAAACCGAAGGGGCTTTACCTCTCTTCATTTAAAGCGATCCGCAAAGAAGTGGTGGCCGAAATCATTAAGTACGACGGTCCGTACGCTTATGTGGACGGGCTTATTCTTGATGTGACGCGTTCAATTACAACCGTGGATATCGCGCATCAGGCTCGCTATGAAGGAGAGGGTAATTACAACCTTCGCCGCTCGCTTGCGCTGTGTATGGGGATGGCAACCAGTTTTTCGATATTACCGCTGCGAATTGCCTCGTATGCCGGAATTCTGTTGGCCGTCCTGAGTTTTTTTATGTTGATTTACATCGTTGTGATGAAACTTACACATCCTGAACTGCCCGCCGGGTGGGCATCTTTGGTTGTAGCGGTGCTGTTTGTCGGCGGGGTGCAGACGTTGTGTATGGGTGTAATCGGTGAGTATCTCGGCCGAACCTATCTGAAGCTCAACCGCAAGCCGCAGTTTGTGGTCGCGGATACCGTTCGCCTATAGATCCAATATTTGATGAATATGGCGAGTTTGAGATCGATAAGAAAATCCAAAACAAGTTGCTGATCACAGTTGCCCCGGATGGATATCTGAAAAGGCTCCGGTAGAGTGGTTTCCTGCGGTGTGAAAATCGTAATAATCTATTCAACAGAGGAATTTTAAATGGAACCTGCTGATATCTCGATTTATATACCCGTACGAAATGGAGAAAATTTCATTGAGACGGCAATAAAATCCGTAATGGATCAAACCATTTCCAACTGGAAGTTAATCATTAAAGATAATTTCTCGTCTGATGATACCTGCGAAATTGTGCGGCGCTACACATCAGATCCCAGAATTGTTTTGGTTGAGAGAAATCATGATGTCGGCATGTATGAGAACGGGTGTAGCTGCGTTCGAGACGTAGATACAAAATACTACATGCTACTTTCACATGATGATTATTTATTCAGTCATGAAGCACTTGAAAAGGCATACCGTATCCTTGAGGCTCATTCAGCGATCCCAAAAGTTCATAGCGATATGGCGTTTGTTGATCGATATTCGAAATCCATTATAACCAAACATTTTGGACGAGAAGGTTGTGTGGATAGCGACAGCATCGGGAAAAAATCTATTATTACAGTTCGAAATCTGTATGGAATCCCTTTATTGATCCGTTCAAGTGCTGTTCGTGGACATCAATATGATAAAGCATTCCCTTATACTTCTGACATCGATTTTTCAATTGCTGTTGGAAAGGGACAATGCATATATCATATACCGGAAGTGTTGATTGCGATTCGTTTTCATCAAGACAACGCCACTCACGGTCGATTTGACCAAATTGCAAAAGAATTAAGACTTTCTGCTAAAAAGAACCAGATTGAGCTATCGATAATGGATCGCTGGCTCATGATTGGCTATGATCACTATCAACGAATTGCAAAAAAGATATTTTATTTTTATCTGAATCACTTCCGCTGACGGAGACGAGTTTCATGAAAATTGTTTTTTTTAAAAACTGGAACAAACGAGAAGGATTGATTGCACTCATCCTGATCATCGTTGCCCTAATCCTTCGCTTTTGGATGCTGGGTCACTCGGCATTCCGCGCCGACACCATGAACTTTTATCAGGCGGCCCTGCGCGGGCAGAATATTTCTGAACTTTGGAAAAACCCGCCCTGGATGAATCAAATTCCCCTTGGCGAGACACTAAGCTTGCTAATGGTCAAAGTTGGATTCTCAGCAACGCCGTTTGTGGTGCGCTTGCCTTCCGCGCTGATGGGATTTTTAGCGATCTTCTTTGTCTGGCATTTCGCACGTCGCTGGTTTGGCCACGGCGCGGCGCTTCTAGTTTTGCTCCTGGCGGTTTTAAATCCATACCAGATATACTTCTCACGCGCGGCCTACTATTACTCCGGCGCCCTCTGCTGGTCCGCTGCGCTTTTTTTGGCCTTCTGGTCGATCAAAGAAACCTTGAGGCAAGGCGGGGCTCCCACGAAAAAACAGTGGGCATTCTGGTTTCTGTCCGCGGCACTGGCCTGCCATATGCACATGTCTGTTTGGGTCGTGGCCGGGCTTCAGGGCCTATTGCTCCTAGCATTCGGATGGAAGTTGAAGGGAATTGGGCGGAAACGCTTTTATATGCAATTTTCCGTCGGTGCTGTCCTGCTGGGACTGCTGATGCTCCGCTGGGTGATTCGCGCTGTAAGGGAAATGATTAAGGTATCCGGATCGGGAGGGGGACATCTGGGTAGCCCTGTAGGCCCAGAGTTCATGAGATTATTTCCCGCTTATTTCGCCGGAGAAAACCTCTACGCTATTGGTTTGTTGTTTGCCTTTTTTATATTCTCTCTCTTTGCACTTTTCCAAGGTTCGGAAAATGTTCGTCGCTTTCGGTCACTGGCATGGATTTGTGCACTTCACATCGCTGCGGTCATGCTTTATATCGGCGTTGCCGGTGGCGGTGTTGCGAAGATTACTTATTTTTCAACAATTTGGCCGATGTTTATCTTGTTTCTTGGAATTGGAACCTCGTTAGCGATTCAGGCACTTACAGTAAAGAAACGTTCGTTGCGCTTCGTTTTGTGGTCGTTGCTTGCGGGCGGTTATATCGCTCTGACGATTGTTCCCGACTGGGCTGTCATCCACTTGGAAGGGAAGCCTCGTCCTTATTGGAAGATTAGTCAGTGGATGAATACGCAACTTCCTGCTGGAACGCCTGTTCTTGTTAACCGTTGGTATGATCCTTGGAACGAACTGGCCGTGCACCCCTCCACCAATGTGTTCTACACCTTTACCGTCCCCGATGACCCCATCGACAGCTTTCGTCGCTTTAACTGGCGATCGACCGCCGAACAATTCTTCGAAAAATATCCATCAGCGGCGTTTCTGGAAATCAGTCGCGGGAAATATAAAGAGGAATTCGGCATCTGGGACTTTCCTGAGCATTACTTTACACAACGTGCTACCATTACAAACGAATCGGCCAAAACTCTCCAGAAATGGAAGGTTTTCCCTGACTCCGGATATGCGGGAACCAACAGTCCGTGCACGCGGATATTTTATAACACCCCCGACGACCTTGTCGCGGCGGCTCGCCATGAGGGCCGTGATGTCCTTCGCCTGTATGGAAAAGGGTGGGGATACGCTAAACCCGGATGGCAGCGCGGCGATTTCTCTGACTATCGAATATGTGCCCGAGCGGCTTATGTTGAACTTTACAACCTGACGAGTTCGCCGTTGGCCGGAATGCTTCAGATATCTGCGGCCACCGCGCAAAAACCAAAAGCCGTTTCTGTGAATGGAAAAAGCACCGTCTTTGGCCCCGGAAAAATCAAAACATGGGGCGTCCCTCTGACCCTTCTGCCGGGGCTCAACACCGTGTCATTAATCAGCCCCGACGCAAACCCGCTTTTTGTGCGTGATCTCCGCTGGAAACCGGCTGCGCCCTGAGAGAGTTCCAGACCTTGGAAAAAATCGTCTGGAAAGTTCCAATGTTTGGAAAATTAGGCGGCGCGCAGAGTGGCGGTGGCGGTCTGGCGGACGTGCGGCGGCAGGTCGTAGTGGTGCGCGGCGAATTTTTCCAGCACCCGGTCAATCTGCGTTAAATGCGCCGGAGTGCAGGGGGTCGCCATCACGCTTTTAGGGGTTGGGGCCGATTGCCATGTTTTGAGCAGGGCAACGGTTTCGGGCGCGAGCGGTGTGGCGGGAATGCGGTGCTTGCTGGCATAGCCCGGCTCCACCAGCCCGCCGTGGTCGGCTGCGAAGCGGTAGGCGCTGCGCTCTCGGTTGCTGTCGTCAAGTTGAAGGCGATGCCCCATGAATTCCGCGAAGCGCAGGTCGAACCAGACTAGAAACGCCGGATAGCGACCGTACTCTTCGGCGTAGGACAGCATTTCCTCAAACAGTGCAAATCGTTCCGGTTCGTGGCCGTGGCGCAGAGTGGTTTTTGCGAACAGTGCGGAGATGTAGCCCGCGCCGGTGCAGGCGCGCCAGTCGGTGCGGAAGACGGGCCGGCGATGCAGCATCGAGCACTCTTTGGCGATATGTATTTCGCGTTCGCTGCGGTTATAAAATACCAACTCGCTGGTGGAAAACAGGTCGTACTGTCCGCGGAAGATGCTGTTTTTGCGCTGCTCGCCTTTGATAATCGTTGAGAGCTTTCCGTAGTCGGCCGTCAGCCACGTGACGATGCGCGATGTGTTGGATACATCGGTGAAGTAGAGAGGAATCGCTGACGTTTTAAGAATCATCCGACGGGCAGGAGAGAGATCATCAGGAAGGTGACCCCGTAGTAAATGAGCAGGGCAAAGATGTCGTTTGACGCATTGACGAACGGGCCGGAGGCGACGGCCGGGTCGATTTTGAACCGGTTGAGAATCAGCGGGACGGCCGCGCCGAAAACAGCGGCGAACATCATCGCGCTGAAAAGAGCGATCCCGACCGAGAGGGCGAGGAACGTCGGATGGAACGCCGTGCTTTCTCCGATTACAAACCGGGCCCAGACCCCGATCACCGATCCGCAGATGACTCCCATCAGCATCCCCGTGGCCATTTCGCGCAACAGCAGGCGGTGCAGGGTTCTTTCATTGAAGGATCCCAGCGCAAGTCCGCGAATGATCAAGGTGGATGACTGGATGCCGGCATTCCCGCCCATCCCCATCACGATCGGCACAAAAAAGCTCAGGGCCAGCACCTCCATCGTGGTGATACTCTGCATGAATCCTTTCAGGATCATGCTGGTAATGAATCCGGATCCCAGTGTGATCAGTAGCCAGGGCAGACGCACTTTGCAGGAGGCGAATGGCGAGGGATCCTCCAGTTCGGCATCGTCCGAACCGGCCAGTTTGAAAATATCTTCTGACGCCTCTTCTTCCAGAACATCGACCATGTCATCGATGGTGATTCGTCCGACCAGTTTACCATCGGCATCAATGACCGGTAGGGAGGAAAGGTCGTATTTAGACATCATCTGGGCGACTTCTTCCTGGTCGGTGCCGTGATGCGCACTGAACAGATCACGCTCAGCCAGTTCGCCAAGGGTTTTATTTCGGTTTTCAGCCTTGATCAGTTGCCAGAGTTGAACATGCCCGAGTAATTTGTCGTTGGCAGTGGTGATATAAGCCGAATAGACCGGTTCATCGAGATCGAGCGCGCCGATGTGGTCGAGCGCCTCCTGGGCGGTTTTGGAACTGCTTAGGGCGACAAAGTCGGTCGTCATGAGTCCGCCGGCGGTGTCCTCATCATATCGGAGCAGCTCGCGAACCTCCTGTGAGTCCTCGGCCTCCATGAGTTCCAGAACCTCTTTGCTCCGCTCATCATCAAGTTCGGCGAGCATGTCGGCGGCATCGTCGGGAGCCATTTCCTCGGCGATATCGGAGATTTCCTCGGCGGTGAGCTCTTCGAGAATCTCCGCTTCAGTGGAGTCGTCGAGTTCAGCCAGCACATCGGCCTTTACCTCATCGTTCAGCAGGTCGAAAATCCGGTTCTGAATATCGTCCGGAGCGTCTTCAATCACGTCGGCAATGTCGGCGGGATGGAGCTGGTCGAGAAGCGGCTGGAGTTTTCCCCACAGTTCACCGCTGATGCAGAACTGGATCTGTTCTTTAATGCGGTTGATCTTGCTCATGGATTCCTCCTGAAATCGGTACGAATGAAAGCATCCTAACCGCAACCCGTCCTGTCGCCAAGTTCTGTTTCCAACCCTTGGAACTTTTTAGGTTGAATCGGTCAATCTCTGTAAATTTGATGTACTTTTAAGAGGAATGATGTTTTTTTCAGCACATGTTATTAAACAAGACCATACGGTTGTTTCTCGACAGCATCGGGCGGCGGGAGGAATACGAATTTTATCTCAACAAATTCCAAGCTGCTGATACTGCCTGTTTTGCGCTGCTCGCGCCGGACCTCGAAAGCCTCGACCAGGGCGCCGAAGCCTTTGTGTTTGATCTGCATTTTCTGCTGCGGCTCGGCCTGCGGCCCGCCATGGTTCTCTGCGGTCCGGATGCCGAAGCTAAATGGGCGCTACTGGCCGATGAACCCATGTTTGAGAAAGTGGAGTTTTCCGCCTTCGTTAAGGCTTTGGCGGACACGCCAAACCCTGAATATGCTGAGCACAAGGTGCCTGTGTTTTCCCAAGCATTGGAAGAAATGGTTCCAACCATTGGGAAACGGGTTCACTTCATCCGGGCGGCGGGTGGTTTTGATGTTGAATATTTCTATACGCAGAAAGAAAACAGTATTGAGCTGTCCGCAGAGGAGCAGGCGCTGGCCGATACCGCGTCCGCGCTACTGGCCGCGCGGCCCGGCACTCATATTTCCGTCACCTCGCCGATGAACCTGCTCGAAGAGATCTTCACCGTCAAAGGGGCGGGCACCGTTTTCCGGAAGGGTTCAAAAATAATCAGTTCGGATTTTCAAACATCGGAACCTGTGACGCGGGACGCCTTAAAAACCAAACTGTTGGCGCTGCTCGAAGAGAGTTTCAAGAAGACTCCGAAGCCGGATGCAATTGATCAGGTGACGCAGGTCTATCTCGATGAAAACTATCGCGGTGCCGTCCTGCTCGAAGAGCAGCCGGAGGGGCTTTATCTCTCCAAATTCGCTGTTGGCCCCGAAGCGCGGGGCGAAGGGTTGGCGCAGGAGTTGTGGGACGAAGTTTGCAAAAACCACTCTGCCTTTTTTTGGCGGTCGCGAGTCGGCAACTCCGTCAACCAGTGGTACGACCGGCAGGCGGACGGTTATTACACGGATGGCGACTGGCAGATTTTCTGGCGGGGCATGTCCGCCGGTTCATTATCCAGTCTGATCGCTTTCTGCAAAAACCGCGCGCCCGACTTCGTTTAGTCCGGCGTGCATTTGGCGAAATCTTTAATCCCGTTGATGATGGCGCTGGCGACCGGCGGGCAGCCGGAGATGTAGACTCCGTCCTTTTTGTGTGCCCGGGTGCAGTTGCCGATTAGAATCGTGTTGTCCGGAAGCTCGTCGTGCCCTTTGCCGATGGCGATGTTGAGCGTCTTTTCGGGAAAATATTGGAACATGTCGGCCCCGTAGCGTTTTAGGAAAAGCAGCAGAGTGGACTGGCAGGCGCTGCACGACTGTTTGTCCAGGATGTTCGTGTTAGGGAACTGAATCGAAAGATTTTCCGGAACGCGTTCGAATGGGTTGATTGTTTCTTCCCAGTTCGCTGGGGAGATATTGATTTTCTTTAGATCAATGATGCCGGTTCCGCGCTCCGCGCTTAGCCGCAGGTGGGGCACTTCTTCGGCGGTCAGTCCCATAATTCGGCAGGCCACGGCATCGGCTGCGAACGGATCCGCACCAACCACTACCGCGTCTACCGGCTTGGGGTCGCCCGCGCTCGGCCCGAGGCCTTCTAGTCCGACGGTGCCGTCGATGATCGCTAGATGAGGCCGCAGAACGGAGGCCATATCCGCAATTGCCACATCCAGGGACTTTTCTTTTTCATAGCCCGGGGTCGGGGGGAGCATATGCAGGTCGACCTTGCTTCTGCGCCAGAGACAGCCCTTCATATTTTTAATGGAGAGGGTCGTCACGGTGTGCATGTGCATTTTCATGACGGGGATCGAAACAATGAAGTCGAAATCCTGTACATCGGCGCAGAGTTTGAGCGAATCAATAGCGCACCCGTCCGGAACCAAAAGAATTTCCGGCTGGCGTTCGTCCATATCGATTAGTGGGCAGTTTTTTTTGCGGGCCATCTTGGCCAACCCGCACTGCTCGTATGCTTCTAGCGTTTTGATCCCCACAATCGGGCTTTCACCGATCGCCACCTCGGCGCCGGCTTCACGGAAGGCATCAATGGCGGCCGCCACAACCTGCGAATTGGTGACCACACCGGAGTTCTCCGCCGCCATGCGACCGGCATTGGGCTTTAGCAAAACACGTTTGCCGTTCGCAACGGACAGATCGATCTTTGACAGCGCGGCTTTTGTGTTTTCGTAGGGGCCCAGACCCCATTGAACCTGAACTGCCGGGCGTTCAGCATCCTGCAGAAACGGGTTGTTCAAAATCGGAATTGTTTTGAGTGAAGACATCCGCAGAGAATGAAGTTTTTTTCAAAGGGTTGGAAGATTTTTCACCACAGAGGCCACAGAGGTTCAGAGTTTTTCCAAGGGTTGGAAAAGCGGTGATACGGTTTCGCCTTTATCACCGCACTCCAAAGGGAGAGCTAGTCGCCGCGGACGGTGATTTCGTTGGCGTAGGGGGTCATCAGCTTTTCGAGCTCGTGCAGGCGGTTGGGGGAGGTGCGTTTGATGGCGCAGAATTTTTTATCGGGCAGGGTGTCCTGCGGGACGAAGGCCTGCAGAGTGTAGTGTTTGGCCCCGCGAATGAGTTCACCCGCTTCGTGCATCTGTTCGTCGGTGTGGAATGGCTCGATAATAGTAGTACGGAATTCATAGTTCACGCCGCTTTCCATGATGAGTTTGACGGATTCTTTGATGATTTCCGGCCGGTTGAATCCGGCGATTTCTGGATAACCGGAGAGTCCGGCTTTGATGTCCATGGCGATGAGATCGACCAACGGCAGGCATTTGCGGAGTACGTCGGGGTGCGAACCGTTGGAGTCGAGTTTGACTTTAAATCCATAGTCGCGAAAAAAATGGATGAGTTCAATCAAGTTGGGTTCGAGGGTTGGTTCCCCACCGGTGATACAGACCGCATCGACCCATTCATCTTTGAATTTGCGGCAGATTTCTTCGAGTCGTTCCCACGAGAGGGTTTTCTGCTTTTTGCCCATCAGAGTGGCGTTGTGACAGAAACCGCAGGTGAAGTTGCATCCGCTAGTGAAGAAAACCCCGCACAGATGACCGGGATAATCGATCATGGAGGGTTTTTCTAGAAATGCGTAAACGGGAGACGCGGTGCTGGAGAACTTTAGTTTGTCGCTCATCTTAGTGCCTTAATGACGAATGATGAAATACCCAAAGGCTGAATGAATGACGAAGTTCGAAAATACCCAGTGACGAACTGTGTTTGGGGTTTTGATTTCTGATTTCTTTGGGTGTTTGGGTATTTCGAGTTTTGTTCTTCCCGGCATCGCCGGGGTGAAATGCGCGAACGGGCGGCCAGCGTTAGCGGCCGGGCCGCCCGTTCGCGCGGAGCTGACGCTCCAGGGGGTGTCACGAACGAGCCTCTTCGAGGACCGCTGTGATCATCTTGGGGGAGATGATTCCTTTACCCGCCGGCGTGTAGTCTGTTTGCAGGCCGACGTATTGGTAGAGCTTTGATTTTCCGCAGACGTCATCGATCTGTTTGGGTTCGCGGGTTGGAACTGGGCTATAGCTGCCGGTGACATCGTCTTTGCGGGTGATGAGCATGGCCGGGACGCGCTGAGGGTTGATGCATTCTGCGGAGGCGAAGGCGACGAGGCCTTCGACCGTTTCAACATCACAGTATTCTTTTTCGAAGTCGGCCCACTCTTTTTCGGCGAGCAGTTTGTCGAGGCGTTGGTTGAGCGTTTTGCATTTCGCGCAACCGGGCTTTCCGAACACTCTAATTTTGTAGGGTTTTTCCATGACGTTGTTTCCTTAAGTTAAAAAATTATGCTTCCACCAGTTGTTTGCCCGCGCCCTCATCGGCGGTTTCAACGCTGTACTTCCCTTTTTGGCGGGCGACGAGTTCGCCGTAACGTTTAGATTTGTTCCAGTTCGTTATTTTAGAGAAGTACCCGACTACGCGGGCTTCTCCGACCACATCAGTCGATCCGCACGATGGACAGGTTTCGAGCAGGCCGCGCGCCTGATGATTGCATTTGTTGCAGAAGGTGAATTCCGGAGAGAAGCAGACCTGCGCAGTTTGGGTGCGGAAGAAGGTCTCGGTCATCACTTTTTCAATTGATTTTGCTGAGGGCTTTTCTTCGCCGATGAAGGCGTGCGTGATGGCACCGGACTCGATCAGGCTGTGATATTTGGCTTGTTCGGTGATGCGTTTAACAAGACCGACCGGCGCATCCGCGGTCAGGTGCACGCTGTTGGTGTAATAGCAGACATCCTCTGTATCACCTTTGACGATGTTTTCGGCTTCGTCTTTGAAATAAACCAGATCGGTTTTGGCCAGACGGCGCGCGGCGCTTTCGGCCGGGGATTCCTCGAGGGTGAACTTGAGGTTGTATTTTTTCGTTAATTTTTTTGTTTTGGCGAACATGTGCGCCACAATCCGGATGCCGAGTTGCTGGGCTTCATCGCTGTCGTGCAGTTCTTGACCAATCAGGAACTGAACTGCGTCGTTAACGCCGATGAGACCGAGGATATATGTGCAGGTCTCGAGGTCGACATACGGCTTGCCGTCGCAGGATTCTTTGCCGATCTGCCACAGCGGATGGCCTGGGCCACTCATCATTTCCGCAACTCTATTTTTCTTTTGGATGTGCGCTTGTACGGCGAGCTCCATGGTGGCGTCGATTTCATCGTAGAAATTCTGCAGGATGTCGCCGCCTTGACGAGTACCACGATAGGCGGCCTGCGGAATATTGATGGTAACGTTCTGGAAACCGCAGAAGCGCATGCTTTCGGGGTGCAGCATCATCCGGTTGTCGTTGATGGTGGTGCGTAGGCGGCAGCAGGCCGACAGCGTCACTTCATCGCGGTCGAAGATGAAGTAGGTCGATCCGTTCTTTTCGGCCAGCTGGCAGGCGGCCTGATAGATTTCGTACTGTTCCGGATCGGTGAAGGTTTCGTCACTGATGTGGAAGTCGCATTTCGGGAATTCAAAAATGCGGCCGTTGCTGTCGCCGTCGCCCCAGACTTCGAGCAGTGCGCGGCAGAATTCCTGACTCTCTTCGGTGTAGTCGCCGTAGGTGACGATTTTTTCGCCGGCGGATTTGAGTGTGGCGGCCACATCCGGATCGTACACCAGTCCGTCTTTGCCCTGAAGTTCACGCAGAACAAGGCGTTTGGAGCCGGCCTCTTCCGTGAGGTAGAGATCCATCATTTTATAGCCGCTACCGTCGATTTCATCGCGCAACACTTCTTCGAGATCCGCTTTGGAGCCATCTTTGAGGCGCAGCATGTATTTTCCGCCCGGGCCGATGGCGGGAACGCTTTGCATGTAGCTTGGCACACCGCTGTGGATGTTGAAGTCGAGGAACAGGGTCTGTCCGCCCCGGCTGAAAGCGTTCTGCGAACCGTTGAAGATCAGCTCTTGCGCGATCTGCTTGAGTCCGTCGGCATCCATACCTTCGAGAAGCGGAGCATAGAGGATGTTGATGTAGGCGATGCCGAGCGCGCCAGCATAGTTGGCCTGCATGGAGGCGAGGAAGGTGTTGAGGTGGCCGGTCAGTACCGAAGCGGAGCGTGCCGGGCTTGATTCGGTGTTAAGGTTGATCAGTCCGGTCAGGCCGTATTTTTTGACATATTCAATGGAGTGGCTGGAGCAGTAAACGCGGTGCGGGTAGCCGAGGTCGTGCAGATGCACGGCACCGGTGTTGTGGGCGCGTTTGATGTCTTCATCGAAAATGGTGTCGAGCGCCCACTGCTTCAGGACGAGCTCGGCGATGCCGAGGTTGACCGCTTCCGGGTTGTTGTTGACGATGTTGGAGTTTTCAGTCGATTTGGAGAACATCAGGCTGTCGACATAGTCGCGCGGGACACCGTAGAGGGAGAGGTCGCGCAACTGAGCGGAGAGACCGCGTTCTGCTAGTTCGTTGTTGACCATTTCGCGGATCAGCGTGGTATTGATGGTGGTAATTTTTCCGCCGATGATGCGGTTTTCAACCGACTTGGCGATGCTGATGGCCATGGCGACGGAGAGGTCGGTTTTGTCTAGAATCTGTTTAACGATCCGCTTGCGATCCCAGGGCAGGGTGACTTCGGCGGTGTTCGATTCCACCAACAGCAGGCTAGCGTCGGTTACATCGACATTCTCTTTGGAGTCACCGCGGACACGGATGGAACGGCGGGCGATTTCGCGCTGCTTGCGGTAACGTTTGTAGGCGGCTACAACCAGCGATTCGCCGTTGTCTGAAAGCAGAATTTCAACCAGGTCCTGAACGTCTTCAATCAGTGGGGTGCGTTTGCCTTCGGCATCAGGGTGAACATAAAACTCGGACCGAGGGTTATCGAGCTGTTCAACTACCTGAGCGGTAATTTTCTGGGCGAGACCTTCGTTGCGTGAGGTGCCTTCTTTGCGAGAAACTTCCTCCACCGCATGGTGGATAGCCATTTCGATCTTTTTCTGGCTAAAGGGAACGACCAAGTTGGATCGTTTACGGAACCCGTAAAAAAGTTCTTTATTTTTCGCAATTGTTTCGCCCATAACATCTTCCCCCTGATTGACCCTTGTTAATAACCTTGTTGATAACTCGAAATGATTGGTTGCTTTTTCGCTGAGCAACAGAACAGAAACTAGTTAAATTGTGTCGGGGTGTCAAACAAAACCACAACATATTGTGTTTTTTTACGTAAACTCATGGCTTCAAGGCAGTTCCGGATTAAGAGGTCTGGGATCATTAATTTACGGTTAAATTTTCAGCCTTTGCAATCGTTCGTGTTTAATTCGTACTGCTCTGCTATCCGCTATTTTGTTTTCTTGGCGAGCGTTCCTCAGTAATCCATTATTTAACAGGAATTGAACTGGAGCAGTTGTTCCCGCGAATCTGTGCGAATATTCACGAATCGGGATTCAACATTTCGTGTTGATTGCCCCGTTGCTTCCCCATATTCATTAAAACAGTGGAGTCGGTATTTTTTGGCGCATACGGGGAGTTGCTTAATTTTTGCAATATGGTACAAATTGTCACACTTTTGATTAAGGGAACCCTATGAAATCAAGGTTTTTGGACAAATTGATCGACCGGCTTGACCGGCTTGACTCCGATGCGGTGCAGACGCAGTTTTTGCATCTGGCGCGCGAAAAAGGACTTCTGGAGACGATTTTTCAGGCGATTCAGGAGGGAATCGTGGTGGTCGGCTCCGGCGCGCGCATCCGCTATGCGAACCGGACGGCGGAAAATCTGTTCGGATTTAAGCTAGATGACGCGGAAGGACAGCCGATCGCGCGCTACATCCGAGACATCGACTGGGAAAAAGTGCTGAATCTGGATGAGGACGAGTGGGAAAAACTGGTCCGGCGTGAGATTGAGGTAACCTATCCGGATCATCGCTTTGTGGAATTTTATGTGGTGCCGCTGGCCGCCGTTGAAGAGGGGGAGCAGGGCGCGGTGGTGATTTTCCGCGATGTGACCCGTGAGCGAGAGAGTACGGAAGAATCGATTGAGTCCGAACGGATGAAGGCGCTGACGCTGCTGGCCGCAGGCGTGGCTCACGAGATCGGCAATCCGTTGAATGCGGTGACGATTCACTTACAGTTGATGGAGCGCGAGCTCGAAGAGGTGAGTGATCCCGCGCTACGTGACAGCCTGACCGAGCTGGTGGAGGTGTCAAAGCGCGAGGTACACCGGCTGGATCGAATCATTACCCAGTTTTTGCGGGCGATTCGTCCGTCGCTTCCCGACCGTAAGCCGGTTGAGATGGAGCGCATACTCGATGAGACACTGGTGCTGATGAAGCACGACATTACCAACCGCCGGATTCTGGTGGAGCGCAAAACGGCCAAGCATGTGCCGACGGTTCCCGCAGATGAGACGCAGGTGAAGCAGGCCTTTTTCAATATTATTAAAAACGCGCTGCAGGCGATGGAGAGCGAAGGAATTTTAAAAATTACCACCGAGGTGACGTCACGCTTTGTGAGCGTCTGTTTTGCAGACAACGGACCGGGGATTTCGTCGGAGGATTTAGGTGCGATTTATGAGCCGTACCGCACAACAAAGGAGGAGGGCTCCGGCCTCGGGCTGATGATTGTGCAGCGGATTCTGCGTGACCACGGCGGCGAGATTGAGATCAGTTCGACACCCGATCACGGAACAGCCTTCACCCTGCATTTCCCGCGCGATGACGTACGGATGGCTTTGCTCGAAGCACCGCAAAAGGATGGATGATATTTAAAACCACGGAATACACCGAATACACGGAATTAAACCAACGAATGAATAAAATCTACGAATAGGAATCCTGATCGAAGAATTTGATTCGTAGATTTTATTCATTCGCTGGTCAATCGAAGTTCATTGAGAAGGTGGGGGAAGAAGGCATGCGCAAAAGCAAGAAATGGACGGATTGTTGTACAGAACCTGTTCTTTCGATTTTCCGTGTTTTCAGTATATTCCGTGGTTAAGAAAAATTCCAATGGTTGGAAGAAATGAATCGAAAAGTTCCAAGGGTGCACAGTCACAAACCAAGTGCAACAACTGGCGGCATGGTTCATCC
>CAYVYL010000027.1:0-21908 GCA_964455665.1 uncultured Verrucomicrobiota bacterium | reverse complement strand
AGGGATTCTTTCCGAACTGAAGAAAACACTAAAATAATAGGACTGACACCTTTCTTTGAAGAAAACACTAAAATAATAGGACTGACACCTTTCTTAGGACTGACACCTTTCTTTTCGCCGTCGACTGCACCGGCTACAGGAACAGAAGACAGGGACGACAGAGAAGGGGCTTTGCGGGTCAATTTATTTTGGTTCGGCCAACAGTTGGCTGGATCGCATTTTTACAAAAGGCGATCAGCCTTCTCATTCGATATAATAAAAATTAGCTTGGGTTGTATACGTATGAAAAAAGAGATTTATAAAATCATGTTTCTCGTTTTGTTGGGAAGTATGGGTTTTGCTGAAGAGACCGTAAGTCTGAGTGTGAGTAATGGTCTGGCAGAGGTGCGATTTAACTCCACTCGCGACAAACAATACACAGTGGAGTTTTCCGAGGATTTAAAAAACTGGACTCCGGTAGACGAAGAGATATTTGGAACTGGAGCAAGTATGGTGTCTACCAATTTATTGGAAGGAACGTCAAAGGGCTTTTATCGAACAAAACGATCGGATGAGTTTTCTGTGTCTTTTAACCCAGCCTGCTTTGAGGTGGGAAGCGAGTGGAATTACTCCATTCGGGAAGAGGATCCTGATGGGATCATTTCTTACAACCGGGTTGAAAAGGTAGAGAGATATTCAATGAAAAATGGATATGCTGTTCTTGAAATAAGTGCTTATACAGATGGAACACAGTGGTCTGAAACGCAATATGTTTTGAGGGATATGTCGGCAGGTATGTTCTTTGTCGGAGGGAATGATCCTGTAGATGGAGAGGTGTTTCAAAACCCACCCGAACCGGCTCCTTTTAATGAATTTGTTCCGGGGGTTCAAGGACCCGCCATTATTGTTCCCTCACCGGAGTCGGGTTTTAGTCAAGCCGTACTGCACGAAACCGTTTCCATTGATTATGGAATGGTTGTTGTCCCTTCCGGTTCGTTCCAGAATACGGTTAAAGTCGAATCCCAAATGACAGGGACCTATAGCGAGGGTGGGTTCACCGTGGCGTACACCTCCTTAGAAACTACATGGTACGACAGAAATGTTGGCGAAGTGAAAAGAACATTTTTGTTGGAAGTCGAGGGCTTTGGGGTATTAGCCACCAGCATAAAACAGTTAACCTCTTACAGTCTGAATTAAACCATTGTTCGTAATACAAAAAACCGCATCTAAACAAACAAAAAAAATCGAACCACCGCCTGCACTCCATCGCTGGCTCCCGCCGCCGCTCTGCGAGCTATGGCGGACAGGCCGCCCGCTCAGAGTGACGCGAATCGTTCCCAAGACCCTAACCCCTACCCCTGTGCTGGACGGATATCCTTCAAATTGAGCTGAAGGGATGTGCGGCCGTTCCAAGTGTTTTCGTGCAGAGAAAAGGCGGCGTCGACCGGTCCGGACGAAAGTTTTTCAGCCATGTTAAAGCCGATGGCGTCGATGCGCGAATTTCCGTTAACCAGCGTCAGTTTGAGGTGCTTTTCTTTGAGAATTTTTGCCCCGGCGACTTCCACATTCATTACCGCCCAGACCGGCTCCGGATTTTCCTGCCCGAAGGGGCCGGTGCGTTTGAGGCCGTCCATCAGCGCATCATCCATTTCGTTTAGGTCCACCGCGCGGTCGATGTTCAGAACCGGGCTGAGGTCGGCGCCTTTAAACTGTTCGGCGGCGAAGGCGTTGAAGCGCTCTTTGAAGGCTTCGAGGTTGCACGCCTCGACTTCGAGGCCGGCGGCCATGTCGTGCCCGCCAAACTGGATCAAGAGATCGGCGCAGGCGTTGAGTCCGTCGAGCACACTGAAGCCGTCAATACTGCGGCAGGAGCCGCGGCCGCTTTCGCCGTCCATGCCGATGACGGCGACGGGGCGGCCGTAGCGTTGAACAAGGCGCGAGGCGACAATGCCGATGACGCCGGCGTGCCACCCTTCCCGCGCAATGACGATGCCGAAATTCTTTTCCTTATCGAAAGTTTCGTCGATTTCGTCGATGGCTTCTTTGACGATGCCTTTTTCGATCTCCTGCCGCTCGCGATTGGCTTCGTCGAGCAGCTGCGCCAGCTCGTCGGCGCGCGCCGGCAGATCGGTGAGAAAGAGTTCGAGCGCAGCATCGGCGCGGCCGACGCGTCCGGCGGCGTTGATGCGCGGGCCGAAGGTGAAACCAGCGTGCCAAGTTTCGAGCGGTCCGGTGAGCCCGGCCAGCTTTTTGAGCGCGTTCCAGCCCGGCCAGATGGAGTTTTCCAAGGCTTGGAACCCGGCGCGCACCAGCGCGCGGTTTTCGCCGCGTAGCGGCACCATATCGGTGATGGTGGCGACGGCGACAAAATCGAGATATTTTTTTAGATCCACGGCGGCGCAAATGGAGCAGTCTGCATCGCGGCCGGCTTTGATCAGCGCGTGGCAAACCTTAAAGGCAACCCCCACTCCAGCCAGAATGGAAGCGGGATGTTTTTCCACCCGCTTGGGATTTACGACGGCGACGGCGTCTGCCACCAATCCGCCCGGCTCGTGGTGGTCGGTAATGACCACATCAATTCCCCGCGCACGCGCGGCCTCCACGGTCTCGATGGAGCTGGTGCCGCAGTCGACGGTGACGATCAGCGACGGGTTGTTCTGCTCCACACAAACGGAGAGTGCTTCGGACGAAAGGCCGTAGCCATCTTCCAGACGATTGGGGATGTAGGCGGAGACACTGCCGCCGAGCTCGCGTAAAAAGCGAACCATGAGCGCGGTGGAGCAAACGCCGTCGGCGTCGTAGTCACCAAAGACGGTGATTTTTTCGCCGTCGGCAAGAGCCCGGCGGATGCGCTCAACCGCTGGGTCCATATCGGGCAGTTCAAAGGGATCGCGCAACGTGGAGAGCGCGGGGTTCATGAACTCGCGCGCTTCGTCGGCGGTTTTGCAACCGCGCTGCGCGAGCAGCGCCGCCAGCGGCCGCGGCAGATTTTCCAATGTTTGGAAAAACTGTTCCGCCAGTGCGTCATCGCACGTTTTAAATTTCCACTTTTTGTTCATGTCTCAACAAAAAAAACAGCGCGGACTTTCGATCCACGCTGTTCTCGAATACCCGATAACGGATAACTCTATACTTTCTTTTCTTTATGCCAGAGCAGGACGACCGGCGTGGCGATAAAGATGGAGGAGTAGGTACCGACCATCACCCCAATCAACAGAGCCACCGCAAAGTCGTTGATGGCACCGCCACCGAAAACAGTCAGCATAATGACGGTCAGTAGCGTCGTGATGGAGGTCAGCAGCGTACGCGACAGGGTCTGATTGATCGATAGGTTGGCAATCTCGCTGTACGAGGCTTTGCCTTTCATCAGCTTGATGTCCTCGCGGATACGGTCGAACACAACGATGGTGTCGTTGACCGAGTATCCGACAATGGTCAGCAGCGCGGCAATAATCGGCAAGCTAAGCTGGCGACCGAGTAAGCAATAGATGCCGACGGTGATGAGCACGTCATGCAGTAGCGCAACGATGGCACCAACCGCGAAGGAAAATTCAAAGCGGATGGAGATGTAGATGATGATCCCGATCATGGCGAACACGATGGCGGTGATTCCCTTTTTCTGAAGCTCGGCACCGACCTGGGCCCCAATCTTCTCTTCACCGGCTTCCACGATGCCGGAGTCGGCATACGCGGTCTGCATGGCGGCTAGAGCGATGTCGCCTTCTTCAAAGCCGATCTTGACTTCGAGAGTGTCTTTGGAGACGTCGAGATCGCCGAGGTCGTGCTGATACTGAATAGTGGCGTCGGAGATCCCGGCGGTGGCGAGGGTTTCGCGGACTTCCTCAACCGCAGGCTGCTGCGCGAAGCGGAAGAGATAGGAGGTTCCTCCGGTGAAGTCGATTCCGAAGTTGTCCTGACCCCTCTGAGCAAACATAACCCAAGTTCCGGCAATCAGCAGGAGCGAAAGCGCAATGGCCGGAACCCGTTTGCCGACAAAGTCGATTTTGGTGTTGGCCTTGACGATGGTGAGCATCTTCAGGCTCTTGAGTTTGGCTTTCTCCGCCAGTGTGGTGAGGAATAGACGGGTGAAGACCAGAACCATCAGCATGCTGACGAGAATACCGGCGCTCAGGGTGACGGCGAATCCGCGGATGGCACCCGAACCCTGCCAGAAGAGAATACCGGCGGTCAGCAACGTGGTGACGTTGGCATCCATGATGGTACTGAAGGCTTTGCTGTAACCGGAGGTGATGGCGTTGAGAACGCTTTTGCCGACGCGAAGCTCTTCACGGATACGTTCGAAGATCAGTACGTTGGCGTCCACGGCCATTCCGATGGTGAGCACAATACCGGCAATACCCGGGAGCGTCAGAACCGGCAAACCGGCCTGCCCGCCGCCTTCGGCTGCAAACAACCCGAAGATGCCGGAAGCAAACCACATTCCAAACGGAAGCAGAACCATCACCAGCAGCAGGGAGATGTTGGCGATGACCCCGGCCAGCAGATAGTAGAACATCATGAAAATCAGAATCGCGGCTCCGCCGAAAATAACCGCGCGGATCCCGCTCTGAATGGAGTCGCGTCCCAGCGAGGGATCGACTTCCAATTTCTGGATGATTTCGAGCGGCGCTTTGAGCGAACCGGCGCGCAGCGCGTTGGAGAGGCGAATCGCCTCTTCGGCAGAAAAGCTTCCGGTGATCTGGGCGGTACCGCCGTAGATGGCTTCCTGAATGGTCGGCGCGGAGTACAGCGTGCCGTCCATAACGATCGCGAGGCGGCGGCCTACATCACTCTGCAGGTTGTTGTCCCCGTTCGGCGCATACGCGGCAGTCACACGGGCAAAGCGATCCGCGCCGGTACTGTCGAATTTCATAGAAATGTACGCCTGATTGTTCTGGTTGTACTGAGCGGATGCGTCTTTGAGCGATGTGCCGGGAAGCTGGTTGCGCACTTCAATGTACATCGGGCGGAAAATGGTGGAGCCATCACGCAGGCTATCTTTTTGAAGCATGAACTGCGCTTTGCCACGGAAGCCGAAGCTGCCAAAATCCTTGGTGTCGGCGTCTTCAACCGCCAGATCGCGGATGTAGTAGTCGGCATTGGGGACGTCGGGGATTTTGAAACCCGGCGGCGCCATGTGCGACGCCATCAGTTCGGCCACCCACGCGTCGTTTTCAGAATGCACCAGACGGAATTCGAGGAACGCGGCGCGTTCGATCAGTGAGGTGGCTTCCTGAATGTTTTCGGCATCAATACCCGGCAGACGGATAATGATGTTGTCGGTGTCGGTCTGGGGATAAATTTCCGGCTCGGCGATTCCCAAGCCGTCAACACGGTTACGGATCACTTCAAGTGCGACGTCCTTGGCGACTTTGACGTTTTCATCGATTTCTTTAGCCAGAGCCGCCGCGCTGATGTCGGGAGTTTCCTCTTTGATCAGCTCCGCGACTTTATCACGATCGACCTGAACGGTGAAACTGGCCCCGCCCTGTAGGTCGAGACCGTATTTGACTTTCTCCTCAAAAGGAGTAACCAGCGCCAGCGACCACGCGATGATCGCGATCAGAAAAATCCATTTCCAAAGTGCGTTTTTATCCATAATCTGTTTTTCCAAAAAGTTAAGCTTTGACTTCTTCTGGGGTTTCGCCCTTTTCAATAATCTGCGCCACTGCGCTCTTCAACACCTCGATTTTGGTGTTGTCGGCAACACACACGATCACGGTCTTTTCTTTGACATTCACTATCTCACCGATAATCCCGCTGCTGAGCACCACGCGCTCACCGGTCTTTACGGCGGCGATCATGGCTTTGCGCTCTTTTTCGCGCCGCTGCTGCGGACGGATCATCACAAAATAGAAAATGGCCGCCATAAAAACGAGCCATCCAATGGTGAACCCGCCGCCGGGAGCCTTCGCGCCGTCTGCGGCCGGCGGTGCGGCCATCGCAATCTGCTGAATAAACATCCTGATCTCCTTTAATTTCCCTAAAAATCACAAAGGCGAATATGCTAGAGTTCACCTTCGTGCTTGGCAAGCTCGAAACCCGCCCCTAGGCCCTGTCTTTAATATCCCGATAGAACATCGCGGTGGCTGCGCACATATAGGGAATCAGCCACAAAAACCCGATTCCCACCGTCAACACGGCCACTGCCTGCCAACCGGTGAACCGCAACCACAGAACCGCCAGCCGCCAGTAGTTCCCCTCCATCAGTTCCACACTCCGGTGCACAGCTTCCCGCGCCCGCAGACTGGGATCATCCGCCACGAGGTAGAGCACGAAATAATAGCGCATCTGGAGCGCAATCAGCAAACCGCTCGCCGTCAGCGTAATAAGCGCATAAATCGCCGGCAGGGTGTATGCGGGGAACGTGGCTGGATCGAGATGCACAAACAAAACAACAGCCGGTATCAACGCCATAATCGGAGCCGTCCAGGCCAGCATGACTAGTGCCGCCAGCATAAAGGCGCACCAAGAGGTTCCGAACTGGCCGAATCCATCAAGGAGCAGGCTGAGAGGATTGTGCATCTTTCTCACGCATGCCAAAAAATACATGTGTATTCCCGCAACCAGCGCCGGTGCGAAAATCAACATCAGGATGACTCCGGCATACGGAACCGTCACAACGCCGACCAGCAAAATTGCGTACACCACGATCACGCCCATGGACCGACCCCAGCTCCCCATCAATCCGGCACGGGCCCAAGCGTTGATTTCACGAAGGGGTGTTTCACTTTTCATATGTTCTCCTTAAGGGATAATGGAATACCGGATTATTGACGTGTTGAAAATTCTTCTTTTGTCCATAAATCCATAATTTTTCTACTCCATCACTCCATACTCAACGCTGTATCGATATCCGGTACCGCGGAAAGTAGTTTCTTTGTATAGGGATGTTGCGGCTCGTCGCACACCTGATCCGACGAACCGGCTTCAACAATTTCGCCGTTGAACATCACGTCAATACGGTCGCTCATTTCGCGCACCACCGCCAAATCATGGCCGATAAACAGATAGGCCAGCCCGTACTCGCGCTGAAGCCGTTTCAGTAGCCGGACAATATCGGCCTGCACAGACACATCGAGCGCGGAGACCGGCTCGTCTGCCACCAGCAACTTCGGCTCCAGAGCCAGCGCGCGCGCAATGCCGATTCGCTGGCGCTGCCCACCGCTGAACTCGTGCGGATAGCGCCGCAGCCAGTCGGGGTTGAGACCGACATCCTCAAACAAAGCGGCGGCCCGCTCGCGGCGGCCCGCGCGCCCTCCTCCGAGCCCGTGGACAAAAAGCACCTCTTCAATCGCCGCGCCGACACTTAAACGCGGATTAAGCGATCCGAACGGATCCTGAAAAACCATCTGCGCCTGACAGCGAAACTGTTTCAGCTCCGCACCCTTCAGCGCATGAACATCGCACCCGTCAAAGCCGACCCGCCCTCCGGCAATCGGCTCCAGCGCCAAAATCGCGCGGCCGAGTGAACTCTTGCCGCATCCGCTCTCGCCGACCAGCCCAAGCGTTTCGCCGCCAGAAAGCGACAGGCTCACATTGCGCACCGCCTCTAGCGCGCCGTAGCGCACACTCACGTTTTCAACTGTCAAAAGTTCATTCATAAAAATAATTTTCCCGCGAATCACACGAATTTTCACGAATCAGCAGATACGGTCCCATATTCGTGTCCATTCGTGTGATTCGTGGGCGATCCTTCACTCTTGCCCCTCAATCTTGGAACGGCAGCGAGAAGTTTTTTGGTGTAGTCGTGCTGCGGGTCGGTCAGCACGGAGCGGGTTTCGCCATGCTCAACAATTTTTCCATTGTTCATCACATACACCCGGTCGGCAACATCCGCAACGATCCCGAGGTTATGGGTAATGAGCAGAATGGACAGCCCGCGCGTTTTGCGCAGCTCGACGAGCAGGTCGAGAATCTGTTTTTGAACGGTCACATCAAGCGCGGTGGTCGGCTCGTCGGCGACGAGCAGATCCGGATCGCACGCCAGGGCCATGGCGATCATGGCGCGCTGCTGCATGCCGCCGGAAAGCTCGTGCGGATAGGCGCTGGCCATGCGCTTCGGGTCGGGCAGTTCGACATCGGCGAGCAGTTTTTGCACTTCGGCTTTCACCTTGACGCCTTTGCGGTGCAGGCGGATCGCCTCGCCGATCTGCCAACCGACCGTAAAGACCGGATTGAGCGATGTGGCCGGCTCCTGAAAGATGTAGGCGATTTTTTCGCCGCGGAGTTTCCGAAGTTTGGAATCGTTCTGCTCCAAAATTTCCAAACCCTGGAAAATTATTTTTCCGCCGGCGATGCGTCCGGCGGGCTGCGGGATCAGTTTGGCCAGCGACAGCGCGCTGATGCTTTTGCCACTGCCGCTCTCGCCGACCAACGCGACAATTTCGCCGGGGAAAATCTGGAAATCAACACCATCCACCGCGCGGACAGGATCCACAAGAGACCCGAAGTGCACTTCGAGCCCCTGAACATCCAGTAACGGTTTGGCGGTGGTTTCACTCATAAACTTCCAGACATTCTACCTTCTGTTTCCAACCCTTGGAAGTTTTGAGTTACAAACGCTTGCTGCGCACCTATCTTCCCGACCAATAAATATATTTCCATCCGGCGGACCCGTCCCACCCAACGTTCCACAATTTGGAAAACTCAGCCGGATTTTTTCCAACCCTTGGAAAAACCGAGTTATTCGCTGTCCTTGAGCCCGTCCTCAGCCTCCACCTCAGCCTCAGCCTCCACCTCGGGCTCAGCCTCCACCTCGAGCTTAGCCTCAGCCTCGGGCTTAGCCTTAGTCTCCACCTCGGGCTCAGTCTCAACCTCCACCTCGGGCTCAGCTTCTACCTCGAGCTCAGCCTCCACCTCGGGCTCAGTCTCCACCTCGGGCTCAGCTTCTACCTCGAGCTCAGCCTCCACCTCGGGCTCAGCCTCCACCTCGAGCTTAGCCTCAGCCTCGGGCTTAGCCTTAGTCTCCACCTCGGGCTTAGTCTCAATCTCGGGCTCAACTTCCACCTCGGGCTCAGCCTCAGTCTCCACCTCGGGCTCAGCTTCTACCTCGGGCTCGGTCTCCTTCTGTGCGGGGTCATCGACGACGGGTACATTTTTCTCTTCACTGACAGTGGAGAGGCCCAGTTCTTCGCAGATGATCTGCGCAACGCGGGCGGCGGGGTCGCCGTCGCCAAGTTTACCATCGATGGTTTCAAAGTCGGCAATCATGGTGTCGCGCTGCGGGGTATCCTCCATCAGCGGATCGACGGTCACGGCCAGTTCGCCGGGACGCATGCTATGCTGAATGCGCTCGGGCATAATTTCGCGCTCCGCGATAATGTTGACGATCCCCAGCCATTTAATCTGGATAAAGTGTTTTGCCAGCGCGTAGGTGATGGGGTTGGTTTTATAGACCAGAACGGTCGGGCAACCGAGCAACGCGGCTTCGAGCGTGGCGGTTCCTGATGCCACGAGCGCGGCGTCCGCCTGACGGAGCACTTCGCGAGAGCAGTTGGAGACCACGGAGCAGTGAAGCGGCGCGATTTTCCCCCGCTGCACCATTCGTTTGACCATCGCCTCGCGTTGGGCGGGAACGGCAATCAGAAAGTTGACGTCGAGCCGGCTTTGTTCCATCTGAAGCGCGGTGCGGAGCAGTCCGGGGAGAATGTGGCGAATTTCCTGTTCCCGGCTGCCGGGAAGCAGGGCGATTTTTTTGCCCTCACCCCACGGGAGATCCTGCGATTTGGCAGTACGGGCCTCACGCAATTCTTTGAGCATCGGATGGCCGACAAAGTCGACGGTCAGGTCAACGTCTTTAAACACATCCACTTCGAAGGGGAAGATGACCATAAGGCGGTCGATGGTTTCGGCCATCAGGGGGATGCGGTCCTTTTTCCAGGCCCAGACCTGCGGGCAAATGTAGTACAGCACCTTGATCCCGCGCTGTTTGAGTTCTTTTGCGAGACGCAGGTTGAAACCGGGATAGTCGATCAGCAACGCGGCGTCGGGTTTTTCGCGGTCGACTTTAGTGAGCAGCTCATTGAACACTTTTTTAAAAAACGGGTATCGTTTAATGACTTCCACGAAGCCCAGCACGTCCATTTTTTTTGCGTGGTAAATCAGGCGCATCCCCTGCTCGAGCAGCTTGTCGCCACCGATTCCCCAGCAATGGATATCCGGGTTGCGTTTTTTCAGCTCGGCCAGCACCGCCGCCGCATGCATATCACCGGAAGCTTCGCCCGCTACAACTAAAAGTGACTTCTTCATTGGTTCCCACGCCGTCCTGTTTTACAAAATTCCTGTTGTAAAAATATAACCAACCGGAAAATAAAAGACAGAAAAATTTTAAACATCACGCAAAGCGTAATCATCTTTTAAAACGGTGACCGCCATGCCAAGCGCATCGGCCCGCGCGATCAAGGTGTCCTTTTCGAGCACGATAGCCCCGCCCTCTTCGAGAGCTAGGCAGGAAATGCCAGCTTTACGGAGCGATTTGAGCGTCTGAGGACCCACGACGGGGATATCAAAACGCATGTCGTGACCGATTTTGGGAATTTTGACCACCACGGCGCCCTTGCCGCCGAGCTTCCCGCCGCGGCGAATGGCTTGATTGGTTCCTTCGAAGGCTTCGACCGCCAGAATCATGCCTTCTTTGACGACAACGGTCTGGCCGATGTCGAGGTGAGAGGTGTCCTTGATGACCCGGCGGCCGATTTGGATGTCGTTGAGCTCACGCTCGTCGGGTGCGCGCGCTGTGAGTAGACCGGCGGCCGGCACATAGTCCTGCATAAATTCACAGGCGGGCAACAGCGTCAGGCCGAGCGCCTCAATCCGTTTAATGATCGCGCTGAAAATGGTGTGGGCATTTTTGACCGGAAGCGCCTTGAGCAGCTCAACAAAGGCGCGGTCCAGCCGTATGTGGAACAGATTTTTCGGGTTGATCTGCCCGGCCATTGCCACATGTTTTGCACCGCTTTGCTCAAGCGCAGCGAGCATCGCGACGAGCGCGCAGGAAGGACACCAGATTACTTCATCGGCAACGGTATGGATCTCCCGCGAGGTTTCGCCGCGGAATGCCACCGCGACGATGCGGCGCACGCCCTGCTTGCGGGCACCGCGGGCGAGCCGTAAGGGATAGTCGCCGCGTCCGGCGATCAGGGCCAGGCTATCAGGTGTTTCGCTCATAACTTTTTTTTCAATGGTTGGAACGTTCAGAGTTGGTTTTTTCCAATGTCTGGAATTTTTAGAGAAATTTTTTCCAGGGTTTGGGAAACCGGTTAGAAAAGGTTGTTAAACTGCATTTTTTTCTTGGGCGCGGGCGGTGGAATCAGCGTCCGGAAACGGCTATTGCTGTGAAGCGGGCGAAAGCGGGCGTCCTGCAACACCTGCGTGCGAACGGCATCGCCGCCCTTTTGAATGGCGGTCTCAATGGCGTCCAGCGCCTGCGTGGTACGGCCGCGAGTGATCCGGACCACGGCCAGTTCAATCCAGACGCGGGAATCATCAGGTTTGGCAGAAAGGTAGTGCGCCAGAACGAACTCGGCCAGATCGAATTGGCGCAGTTGCGTCAGCTGCTGAGCGAGCTGCAGTTCAATAGACGACGGCAGTTTAGCGGCGAGAATATTTCCCACCAACGAACGCATTTCCTGCTTCTCCTGCAGCGCGTTGTAAATCTGAATCAGCTCGAAGGCGTTTCCAATATCCACCGGCGTGCCGGACTGACCGCTCTTCAGAAGCTCAAGCAGCTCCTCCTTGCGAACAATCATTTTCTTTATCTGGTCGATCTGCTTTAGAACCGGACCGGCTCGGTCGTTATACACATCTTTTTCAGCAAACGCCGCAATGACATCATGGGCGTCGTCGAAGCGCTGTTCGCTCATGTAAAGATTGGCCAGCCGGAAAACGGCTTCCGGACTGAGCGGATAGAGCGCGACCGCCTGTTTAAAGGCATATTCAGCCTCTTCTCTGTGGCCACGGGCGACATACAGCCCTGCAATGGCGCTGCGTAGCTTGGAAAAGGTTTTGCGGGCGACAATATCGCGGACAAATTTGCGGTCGTTCACCAGACGATCCGTATACCAGCCCCAGAAGTCGTGATCGTTTTTAATCATCTGCGGTGTGATCGCGGTCGGTTCATTGTTGAGCTTCATAATCAGCCCATGCGGGGTCAGATAAGAATACATCCATTGAATGACGTAGCTCTCTTCAACAAAAAAATCGCGTTTGCGCAGTTTGCCGTCCGGGCCGACCGGATCGGACGGGACCACGGCCGCGCCGGACTGGCGGGTAGACTCGTCGGTTTTCACCTCGGTGACGTACTGGTTGTGGTCGAAAATCTGGCGGCAGAGAATGCCGTTGATCTTCATGACGCCCTGCACACCCTGCACCTGGACACGTCCGCCCTCGGTATTAACGTTGGCCCCGGCGTCGATGCGCCCGCTTCGAACGCCTTCGACGTATTCCCTAAAAGCAACATTGCTGTCCGTTTGAGAAGGAATCCAAATCTGATCGCCGTAAAGGTCGCGCTGAACAGCCATGTAGGTGTTATCGGCCAACGCGTTTTGGGTAATGAGATAGACATCAGACCGCACCTGCGGGCAGTAGATCATGTAGGTCGGCACAAAGCGTCCCGGATCGGTTCCACCGAAGAAGATGGCGTTGGTGCCCATCGGCGGCGGATAATCTGGATTCGGATAGTTCGCCCACTCTTCGTCGAATTTTTCCTGATCTTTTCCACACTCGTACCAGAGGTCCTGTTTGATTCCGACGACGCCTTGCAGTTCCCAGTTACCGAACTGCCAGCCGAAGTCGTGACCGTTTTGTTCGGAACCGCCAACCACTTTCTCCTGCTCTTTGTTGTAGTAATTTTTCCAAACCAGCGAAAACGGAAGCAGAAACACCAATGCTACGCCGATCAAAGTAACAAGACGTACAATCGCCGTGCCGGTGCGATCAGATGATCCCTTATAATCATGCTCGGGTTTAATCAGCTTGCGGACCAGTATGGTCAGCACGGTGTCTAGCAGCGCCATCATCAGAAGCAGGCCGTAGCCGATCCAGATGGCATAGACCGCATGCGACTGGATGTACTGCACGCGGGCGATAAAGAGCGTCTGCATGTCGATCTTCGGATTCTGTAGAATGATGAAAAGCAGACCGACGCCAATAAATGCCGCCATCGTAGTAAGCAACCAGAAGTTATTCTTTTTCCCGAGCCAACGCATAGAAATGATGGGAATGACCGCCAGCGCAGCAATCGGCCACAAGAACTGGGCGCGCAGGTCACGCAGATAGGCACCAATTTGAAGCAGGAACTTGAAGGAAAACACATGCGCTACCGTCACTTTTTCATACTGCCCGCGGGTAATGGCATGCATGAGCCCTTCCCATGTGCGCGGATAGCCCCAGTTAATTGGCGGGTTCTGATCGGATGAAAACGGCATATAGAGATAGAACGACAATCCGATCAGCATCAGCAGATAGGTGGCGCAGACTGTTTTTCCGTTGGGCAGAAACAGACCGAGCACTGGAATGAGCACTGCATAGATGCTCCAGAACCAGAAGGAGGCATGATCCCACCCGCGATTCCAGGCCCAGTCCGCCGGGCCAAATTTATTAATCGCAACCATCAAAACATAGAACAACCCCACGATGATAAAATCGCGGGCCAGTTTGATGTTCCGAAGCAAGATGGCGAGACCAATGGCGCCTCCCATAAACAAAAGTGTCTGATGGTTAGTCAATCCCAGTCCAAAAATGAAGGCCATAATAAACAGCGGCTTCGGGTTGTTCGGCTCGGACATCCAGCGATAGAGGAACAACAAGCAAGCAGTCTGGAAGAGAATGTTTGGCGCGTACACCTCCGCGATCACCGACTGCGACCACATCCCCTGACTAAAGGCCAACAGCAAACCGCTGGCAATCCCGGCCACGCAGCAGAAGAGGCTTTCGGTTTTCTCACCGAGCACCACCGTCTCTTTTTTCAGGTTTCGCAGGAAATCGGTTCCGGAACGACTGACGAGCATGGCGAGAATCCCGCAGGCCAGTGCACCGGTAAAGGCGGAGAAAAAGTTTACGGCCCAAGCGGGGTTCGGGTAGCCGTGGAACGTGACTTTATGGAAAACCCACTGGAATGCCCACGTGAGCAAGCTCCAGATGGGATAGCCCGGAGGGTGCGGCACCCCGAGATAATCGGAGGCCGTAATCAGCTCCCCGGAGTCCTCCAACCCGACAGTCGGCTGAAGCGTCAGCGTATAGACAATCAACGAAACCAGAAAAGTGAATCCGAGAGCAATCCAGTCGGCACGGCGGAAGAAAGATGTTTTGTTCAAATTACAGTCCTCTTTAAGAAATTGTGAGCCCTAGCAATAAGCCTTTTTTGATCTGAAAGGTCAAGTTTACAGGGCGCAGGAAGTACTGTAGAGTTAAAAACATAATGAGTGAAACCAATCCATCATCCACCCGATTTGCCACCGTCTACGGCAGCCCCGGTCAGGGCCCCCGCACCCTAGGTCCCCTGCGCGTCTTCTGGCCGCTGATTCCGATCTGCCTCGCGGCGGGCTGGTTGCTGCGCGCCGCGCTGCCGGCGCCGAAGCTGTCCACCTCGCAGGCCGGCTTCCTGCTGCTCGCGCTGGCCGTGGCGTTGGCGTTCTTCACTGCGTGGAGCGCTCGGCGCCTGCGCAGCTTTCTAAAAGGCGCCGAGGGGGAAGAAAAAGTGGCCCGGAGCCTCTCCTTTCTGCCGGCCGGTTATACGGTTTTCAACGATCTGCAACTTGATGAAGGCGGTCCCGCTTTCGATCATATTGTGGTCGGGCCAACCGGCCTGTTTGTGATCGAAACAAAAAACTGGAGCGGAGAAATTACATTCGAGAACTCTCAGGTGCTGTGCAATGGACACACGCCCAACCGACCGCCGCTCAAACAGGTCAAAGAAGCCGCCGCCGCCCTGCTCGACTATCTCTCCTCCACAAACTGTCCCGATGTGCCGGTTCACCCGGCGGTCTGTTTTGTCGACAACCGTCCGGCAGGCGGCCTCACCAATATCGGCGGCGTGCGCGTCTGTTCGAACTCGGATCTGCATGAGCTTTTTGAGAACACACTGGAAACCCCTCTCGGCGAAGGCGCTATCGCTATGATCGCCGCAGAGCTCGCCCGCTGTATGGATGAAAAATAGGAGACCGCTATGACCCGCGTACTGATTCCTATCGCAGACGGATCCGAAGAGATGGAAGCCGTTATTGTGGTCGATATACTGCGCCGCGCCGGCTGGGAAGTTGTCCTAGCGAGCATTGAGGGCCAAGGCCCCGTCACCGCCTCGCGCGGCGTGCGACTGATGCCCGACGCGCAGTGGGAAAAACTCGACCTCAGCAGCTTCGACATGATGGTTCTACCCGGCGGACAGGGCGGCACCGACGCGCTGTGCGCCAACGACGGCGTTCAGGAGGCACTGCGAATTTTCAACATTGAGGAACTTTGGATCGGCGCGATCTGCGCCGCGCCACTGGCGCTTCACAAAGCGGGCGTCCTCAAAAAACGGGCCTTCACCTGCTATCCAGGAGCCGAAGAGAAAATGAAACGTCCGGATCGCTCGGACGAGCCAGTGGTGGTCGACGGCCACATCGTCACCAGCCAGGGGCCCGGAACCGCGATCCCCTTTGCCCTGAAACTGGTTGAACTGGTCGACGGCGCCAACGCGACAGAACAGATTGCAAGCGGCCTGATTTACTGAGAAGCCTATGAGTCATCAAGGAAAAGTTCGCGTACTGATTAACCCGAGCTCCGGCACCGGCAGCTCATTCACACGCACACGCGATGCCCTGCTCAAACACTGGGACCTGCCCGGAACCGAACTCACCTTCCAGTTCAGCAAATCCAAAGAAGATAGTAAAAACAAAGTCGAGCGGGCCATCGAAGACGGCGTCGGTACATTGCTGGTCGTCGGCGGCGACGGGATGATCAACACCATCGGCAGTCTGCTGATGGGAACCGAAATGGCGCTAGGCGTCATTCCCACCGGAAGCGGCAACGGCTTTGCCCGCCACTTCGACATCCCGCTCGACCCCGCCAAAGCCGTCGCCACGCTCGCCGACGCGCAGGCCAAAGCCATTGACGTCGGTTTTGCCAACGATATCCCCTTTTTCGTCACCTGCTCACTAGCATGGGATGCCGCGCTCGTTAACGCCTTTGAAAAATCACCCGTCCGAGGCGTTCTTCCCTATATTTTTGCCGGAGTCTATGAGTTTTTTGGATATCAGCCGCAACCGTTCACCTTCGTGCTCGACGACCAAGAAGAGTTTTCCATCAATGATCTGCAATTATGCACCATTGCCAATCTGACGCAGTACGGCGGCGGCGCGCAGATTGCGCCCGGGGCAAAGTCCGACGACGGCAAGCTCCAGCTCGTCACCATTCGACGGCGCGACTTTGCCAAAATCATTCAAATGCTTGGAAAAGCATTCGACGGCACCCTCGACCGGATGCGCGAGATCGAAACACACTCGTTCCAGACGCTCACAGTGCGGCGCAAAAAAGAGGGGCCGATGCAGTTCGATGGCGAACTGATCACGGCCCCTGCTGAGGTGCGTTTCCGGGTGGAACCCCGCGCACTGAACGTGCTCGTGCCGTAGCACGAGATGCGGGGCAGACTCAGAAACAAACAGGTTCAATTTTTCACACAGAGACAACGAAGTTAACGAAGGGGTTATGATCATGAATACCTACCCATTATTTTCCAATTCAATGAGTTCGCTGTCTTCGTTTTCTTTGTTTCCTCTGTGTAAAATATGCGGTTGAAATGGTCTTAACTTAGCTCCATTCAGAGCACTTACGCATCATGTTTATACAAATGCACATCGCTCTGCGGGAACGGAATGGTGCAGCCTTCGGCTTCCAGACGTTTCTTGATCGCTTCGTTGAGCGCAAAGAATGTCGGCCAGTAGTCGGCCACGTTGACCCATGGGCGAACAGCCAAATCAATACTGCTGTCGTTCATGGCTGACACGCCGATAAACGGTGCAGGATCTTTCAAAACGCGCTCGTCTTTCGATATCTCATCCAGAAGCGCCGCCTTGGCTTTATCAATACTATCGCTATAGCTGATGCAGGCTGTCAGATCGACCCGGCGGGTTCCTTCGGCCGAATAGTTAGTGATGTTATCGCCCATCAATTTTGCATTAGGGATAATAATCCGTTTGTTATCGGGCGTGATCATAGTCGTCGTGAAAATATGAATCTCCTTCACCACACCGGTTGCGCCGCCAGCATCGACAAAATCACCCACTTTAATGGGGCGGAACAGAAGAAGCAGCACGCCGGCGGCAAAATTGGCCAGCGAACCCTGCAACGCCAAACCGACGGCTAAGCCGGCGGCACCAAGTACGGCAATAAAGGAGGTGGTCTGCACCCCGATCTGCCCGAGAGCGGCCAGAATCACAAAGATCATTAATCCCGCATGAACCAGACTGCAGGTGAACCCGACCAACGCATGATCCACCTTGGCGCGTTCGAGCGTTTTCTGGAGCACATTTTTGATCAGCTTCGCTATCCAGCGTCCAATCAAAAAAATCAGAATCGCTGCAATGATCTTCAGCCCAAACTTCGTCAGCAGCTCCTGCGCCGTTGTAATCCATTCCGGCGTACTGGAAAACATTCCCTGAATATCCAGCCCGCTTGCGACTCCGCTCACAGCATCCTGCACCTGTACGACTTCCTCTTCCATGGCTTGCTCCCTTTTAATTTGGTTCTCATGCCCCTGTTTTCGAGGCGACACTAATGAATTTTTCCCCGAAAGCGAAGCGATAGATAATTTTTCTGAAAGAAAAATAACGACCGATGGGAGTGGGTTCATCCTTGGAAAACATTTCTCCACTTTTACTGCCCGAAAAAAACCATTCTAAATGGTTTTGCTCCTCCGACCCCCGCGCTATAGTTCACTTCTTGCTGGGGGTGCGCTCCAAAAATCGGAACGCTGAGAATGAACCCTTTGAACCTGCGCGGGTCATGCCGCGAAGGGAAGCGGATCGCCACAACGGTCTCCCCTTCCCGCCCGACGAAAAGAGACCAAAAAAATGATTGAATCCTATTTCCCGCACTCACGCAAAGTGTACGTAACTGGCTCACGCCCCGACCTCCGGGTTCCCTTCCGCGAAATCGAACTGGCCCACACGCTCAACGAAGACGGCTCGCAGAAAAAATTTAACGCACCCATCCGCGTCTACGACACCTCCGGCCCAACCTTCGACGGCCCGCTACCCGCCCTCCGCGGCGACTGGATCGCCGAACGCGACCACGCCACTCAGCTCGAACTCGCCCGCGCCGGAACCATCACCCCCGAAATGGAATTTATCGCCATTCGCGAGTCCGTTGAGCCGGAATTTGTGCGCGACGAAGTCGCCGCCGGCCGCGCCGTCATTCCCGCCAACCGCTGCCACCCCGAATGCGAGCCGATGATTATCGGCCGCAAATTCCGCACCAAAATCAACGCCAACATCGGTAACTCCGCGCTTGGATCGTCCATCGAAGAGGAACTCGAAAAAATGCGCTGGTCGGTCATCTGGGGCGCCGACACGGTGATGGATCTTTCCACCGGAAAAAATATTCACGGAACACGCGAGGCGATCCTGCGCCACTGCCCTACGCCAATCGGCACCGTCCCAATCTACCAGGCGCTCCAGAAAGTTAACAGCGACGTCAACGCGCTGACTTGGGATGTCTACCGCGAAACACTCATTGAACAAGCTGAACAAGGCGTCGACTATTTCACCATCCACGCTGGCGTCTTGCGCGAACACGTCCCCCTCGCCAACAAACGCCTGATCGGCATTGTCAGCCGCGGCGGCTCCATCATGGCGCAATGGATGCAGAACAAAAACGAAGAGAGCTTCCTCTATACGCACTTCGAAGAAATCTGTGAAATCCTGCGCAAATACGACATCACCTTTTCACTCGGCGACGGTCTGCGCCCCGGCTGTCTGGCCGACGCCAACGACGAAGCCCAATTCGGCGAGTTGAAAACGCTCGGCGAGCTCACACAGGTCGCGTGGAAACACGGATGCCAGGTGATGATCGAAGGCCCCGGCCACGTGCCGATGCACAAAATCAAAGAAAACATGGATCGTCAGCTCGAAGACTGTTTTGAAGCGCCCTTCTACACCCTCGGGCCGCTGGTCACCGACCTCGCCGCCGGCTACGACCACATAAACAGCGCCATCGGCGGCGCTCTGATCGCTTGGCACGGCTGCTCCATGCTCTGCTACGTCACCCCCAAAGAGCACCTCGGCCTGCCGAACAAAGAAGATGTCCGCGAAGGGGTGGTTGCCCATAAAATCGCGGCGCACGCCGCCGACCTCGCCAACGGCATTCCCAACGCGCAGGACCGCGACGACGCCATCAGCCTCGCCCGCTTTGAATTTCGCTGGGAAGACCAGTTCAGCCTCTGTTTTGACCCAGAAAAAGCGCGCCGCTTCCGCGAGGAATCGATGCCGCCCGGCGAACAGTTCGAAGCCAGCCAGCGCTACTGCTCCATGTGCGGCGAAAAATTTTGCTCCATGCGAATCAATCATGATATCCGCAAGGGTTAAAGCAATTCGCGATTGAAATGCCGCTTATCTATTGTAGGACGCGCTTCCCGTATTCGGGAGCGTGTGCTCCCCTGCCTGTGCGAAAGACACAGGCTCTCTGGAATACCAAAGAAGCCTGTCCTACAATCTGACTTGTAAGACGACGTTGCCATTCCCTTCGGTCGCTGCCCGCAATAACAGGGCCTCTCTCCCTCCAGCCGAGTCCAAGACGGTTAAAAAAGTCCCGGTTTTGACCACTAACTCCATTGCAGCATATGAAGTTTTATTAACCACGAAATACCCAACGCGACAAAACCACAATCAAACAGGAGCAAGTAGGCAGAATAATTTGTAGGCAGAATAATTTTCCTCTCAGTGGAAAATCCGAATCATATTTTATGCCCCACGATTTGTTGCTTTCATGGGGATCGCGCTGCTGATCGACCGGATACGGATTTCTTTTTAAAAGATCCTGTCTATCCGGTTAATCCGGTCAAAAAATACCCGTAGCTCGTTCTGGAGGGACAACTTCCACGCCGGCCGTTCTAGCGAAGGGGCAATCAAAACGAAAGAATGCAGTCAGAATAATTATGGTCAGAATGATTTCGTTCATACATACAGGATTCTCTTCCCATTATTCCGACTAACCATTAACAGATAACTGCTAACTCAGCACTCATCACTCATCCCCCTGCCCATACGGTCAAGTTTCAAGTGTCAAGTTTCAGGTTTCAAATTTCAGGTTTCAAATTTCAAGCTTCAGTCTGCTGAAGCAGTGAACTCCTCCAACGAGTCGCAATTCAGTTCAACAGTAGCTGAATGGCAAAATCATTTATGGGCAAAACCATTACTCGAACCCGTGTTATTGCTTATAAAAAATTATTTTACCCATAAATGATTTTACCCGAACTCCATCCTGAACGGCTTTTCTTAATCCAAATAGGTTTAGGCTGACTCGGAGACAAACTCCTCCAGCGAGTCGCAATAGGCTTCGATCGCAATGCGGATGGCTGCGTGATCCTCTTCTTGGGGAGCCCCCTGCCATTCGTAGCATCCCGTAACGTCCCATCCTGATTTCTCTGTTTTCGCATCAAAATCGCGCTGGGCTCCGCCGGCCCAACCAAAGGAACCGAACCGGAATACTTTTCTGTTTTTGACCTTCTTCAGCATCAGCTCATCAATCACATGAGCCATGGGCGGGAACATTTTGTATTCATAGGTCGGCATACCAAAAATGAGTCCGGCGGATTTCCAGGCATCACCCAAAATGTGTCCGACGTCATCGCCCGGCACCTGAAATACGTGAACGGGAATCTTACGTTTTCGCAGCACCTCGATGAGGGTGCTTACAATCTTTTTGGTGTTTCCATACATGCTACTCCAAACCAGCGTCACCTCTTTCTCGGCCGGACCTATCGCGTATTCGGCATAGCGTTTGTAATGCTCAATAATCACGCTGGGGCTGTCCCGCCAAATAATCCCGTGGGACGGGCAAATGACGTTGATGTCCAGTCCGCCAAGCTTTTCCAGTCCCTTCAGAACAAAGTTGCTGAAGCTGGCCACAATGTTGGCGTAATAACGAAGCGACTCCTTCTCATAGAACGCATGCTTATCATCAGAAACCTGATCGTCAAAAACGGCATCGTCTTCGACGGCTCCGTAGGATCCGAACGCATCACAGGAAAACAGAATGCCTCGTTTCGTTTCATAGGTCATCATGGTTTCCGGCCAGTGGATGTTGGGTGTATTAAAGAACTGAAGCTCGTAATCGCCGGACGTCAGCGTCATGCCGTCGGTAATGGCAATCGCTCTGTCCGCCGGCACGGATGAAAAGGCCTCCAGCAGAGGAATCGCTTTTTCTGTGCAGTAGATCTTTGCCTTGGTATTGATCCGGCAGAACTCGCCCAGCCAGCCGCTGTGATCCGGCTCCATGTGGTTGACCACCAGAATATCAATGTCCTCAAGAGCTAGCGACGCGGATTCGATCTGGCGGGAAAACTCGGCCGGAAAGTCCATAATGTCCTGCGTCAGATCAATCAGAATGTTCTGCTCGCCTTTAATCAGATAGCCGTTGATGGACACGCCGTTGGGAATCGGCCAGATTCCTTCGAACAGATAATCCTTGTCCTCAATATTCACTGAGAGACGGTAAATCTCATCCATTACCTTATGAATCTTCATTTCTTCATCTCCTTACTGATCGTCAGATCGCGTACTAAAATCATCGTTTCTATAGATTAGTAAACTACCGCCCTTTGATGTTCAAAGATAAACGTCGATCCAAATATGCAAAAGCCGAGTATTCAAGTCGCATTTTACTCATTTAAGCGTGGAAATCAAGCCCCACTCCTTCAAAACCAACAGAACTCAGGCTATCAAATTGCAGAA
>CAYVYL010000026.1:0-22565 GCA_964455665.1 uncultured Verrucomicrobiota bacterium | reverse complement strand
CATAGGTCGAGCGGGCACTGGTGCTGCTTGTTCCGGACACGGAGGAGGTGATGACCGGGCGCTCATCCGCAATGGTGATTCTCGCTTCGGTATTATCCGTGGTCATCACAATTGGAGTGGAAAGGATGCGCGCATCACTATCCGATTTGGCCGCGCTGATAATCGCTTGAACATTTAAACCCGGGAAATATCCGTAGTAGCTTAACGCACTGCCGACCATGTTTTCTGCTAGATCAGCAGCGTCAAACCCAGCGCGGTTCAAATCAAATTTTTCATATGTTGCTACGTCTACTTCTCTCCAATCGGAAGTAACGGTATTTCCACCATCAGTTATTGCTAAAACAGGTCGTGTTTCTTTCTTGTATGTTAATTCTCCGGCATCTCCGACATTTTGATAAACCCACTGAACCCCGGTCTGAATGGAATCGTTGAGTCCGACGCTGAGGATGACGGCTTCGATTTGGACCTGCTGGAGCATGATGTCGAGGCAGGCGATCACTGTTTTGAGGGCTTCGATATCGGACTTGCGACCCATAAGCAGCAGGGAGTTCGTGCGCTCGTCGGAGAGGATTTTGGTGTCGGTGGAGAGGCGGCCGATGGCGCTTTTGGCGGCGGCGCTGATTTCGCGGGTCGGGGTTGTGCGCGCCCGGATCACGGCTTCAACGCTTCTGCTGGTGCCGGCTTCGCCGTCGGGGGTTGTGCCTTTGGTTTCTTCGGTTGCGGAGGCCGCACCGACAAAGTCATTCAGAATGCCGGCGATATCAGCGGCTTCGGCATATTCAAGATTGATGGTTTCCACGACCACGTCGGGGTCGACCGGAACGTCGAGCACTTTGATGATGTTGTCGAAAAAGTCAAAGTTGGCGGCTTTGGAGAAGATGATAAGGATGTTGGTACGTTCGTCGGAAACCAGTTTGACTTCGCCCTGAATCATTTGGGTGTCGTCGGCGAAGGAATCGCCGCCCGAGATGGTGGTGGTTCTCGAGGCGCGGATGACGCCGGGCACGGTGCGCGGAGCCACCGTGGAAGTGGTTTTTCCTGCGCTCTGCGGGCGGGCCGCTTCGATCAGTTCCTTGAGTTTTCCGGCGACGGTGTCGGCGGTGGCATATTTGAACTGGTAGATGCGCGGTTCAATTTTTTCGAGCGGCTGGTCGATCATGGAAATGGCTTCCACGATGCGACCGATATTGGAGGAGGTGTCGGTGATGAGCAGGCTGTTGATCCGGTCCATGGAAATGACTTTCCCGTACCCGTGGATGAGATGCTGAACCAGCGGCTGTACATCGGCGAAGACAACATAGCGCAGCGGAATAATCTGAGTCATGAGCTGGTCGGCGGCCACATACTCCCGATCTTCATCGAACGGCTGAATGGCCATGCCTTCCTGACGGGCATTGGCGATGGGAACCACCTTGAGAAATTTTTCGCCCATGGGCACGAGCGCGATCCCTTTCATGGAAAGAACGGTTTCAATGGCCTGCATCGCTTCTTCCTGAGTGAGCTTGCTGAATTTGAGGGTGATTTTCGGGGAGAGGTCGGCCTGAATAATGAGGGTGCGTCCGGTCCATTCGTTATAGAAGTCCACTAGCATGTCGAGCGGCGTGCTCGCAAAACTCTGCGAGTAAAGCTTTTCATCAGCCTGCAGTGCTGGAGTGAGCATAAACAGAGCGGTTATCAGTCCGTAAATAAGTCGTTTTTTCATCAGTTTTTCCCGTGTTGTGAGTCTCATAAATTTAGCATAAATCAAGCCGTTTTTCAATTTTGCTCATCCGCTTCGATCCGGCGGAATGCGCACTCGATGGTCAGGTCTCCGCGCAGAATGTCGCCTCGCTTGGCATCGGGGCGCACCGTGAGCTCTCGGATGTCGTAGCGAAGTCCCTGCTGGTTAATATCGTAGAGGAAGTGCACCAGTTGTTCGAGCTCGCCCTCCCAGTCGCAAATGACGCTCAGTTCGTAAAGCGCGCCGACTTTTTTCTCGCGGTCGGTGCGGCTTTTGGTGAGATCGAACCCGTTTTTGTCGGCTATGCCTTTGATCTCCTGCATGATTTTGCCGTTGACCGATGTCCGCTGATCATAGATGGGCAGCTGACCCTGCAGTTCGGCGAGCCGGCCGGTCCAGTTTTCCTGTTCTTTGATAATCCGTTTGTGCAGTTCAATCTGCCGGGTCAGCCGGACTTTCTCTTCAGCCAGCTCGCGCTGTTCGGCGATTTTTGTGCCGCCCAGCCAGTAGGTGAAGCCGAAGAGCACAGCAAAGAGCGTGACAATGCCGATGATGATTTCGCGTCTGGAGATCTTCATGGTTGGTCCTCCTCGGTGGCGAGAGGTGGAAGCACCGCCGTGACGGAGAAGGCCTGAATCCGCTTTCCCTGGCGGGTTTGCGGACTGACACGATCGTCTTTGATGGACTCAAACAAACTGGAGGCGCCCAGTGTCTGAAAATAGACATACGCCGGATCGGACGTTGCGCCGGATCCGCGCAGACGAACCGCTTTGCCTTTGGAGTAGCTAAAGGAGCTGATCTCAAGGCTCGCCGGCAGAGTTTCCGTTGCTTCCAGCAAACACTCGAGCGCGGAGTGCGAGCGGTCCGCATATTTTTCCAGTGACTCTTTTTCGGCGCGGGCTTCCTGCGCGGCGCGAGCCGGAGCGGCATACTTCGCGGCTTCGTTGCGAACCCGGTTTGCGGATGCTTTCTGGATGGCGAAAACCGTTCCGGTGATGGACACCACTGCCATCCAGACACTGAGCGCCGCAATGGAGGTGATGGTGGCAATTTTCATGATCTGGCGTCGGCGCTGAAGCTCCACCCATTCGCGCAGAACCAGTTCGGCATGGTGTCGGGTGCGGTCGGCGGAGCGCAGGGCGAGTCCCTCTGACAATGCGGGAAGAGTTCCTAAATCGTGCAGATTGATTCTGCGCGGCGAGAAATCGCCCAGTTGTTTAACCAACGCCTCCGGAATTTCAGATTCGCTCCAGATTTCGGTCTGGCAGTCCGCATTATGTCCATATCCCGCTTCCAGAGAGAGCAAAGTGTAACGGATCTCTTCGACAATTTCCGCCGCCACCGAGGGATCGGTGAAATCATGAAACAGCTCCAACGACCGAAAGCTGATCGGTACGCCGTCGTCCACGACAACGATGGAAAACTCGGTGTGCCCTTCGAGGATAAGAAGCACGCGGCCTTCGCGCGGAATCTCCCGGTTTGTGGTGAGCAGACTCCACCAGACAAGAATCTCGGCATCCAGACTGCGAATATAGACCCTCTGTTCTTTAAACAGATCTCCGAGCTGATCGACCACTTTACGCTGCGCAGCAACTACCAACACTCGGGAATGGTCCTCCGTCTGATGCAACACTTCGTAGGAAACCGTCAGCTGGTCGAGAGGAAACGGGAAGATCTGGTCGGCCTGTAGCTCAACCATTCCGGTCAGCTCATCCAGATCGACAGACGGCAACTCCAGTACGCGCATTAGCAGGTGGGAGGAGGGCAACGAAACGGTCACAACACCGCGAAAGTTTTTGTGGCTTTCGCCCAACACTTCCGCCGGAAAGAGCGGAACGTCCTCCCGCTCGAAGAATCCCTCCGGAATCGGATGAGCGCCTTCGCGCAGTTTTTCGATGCCCGCGCGGGTTTTGCGCAACACGGCCCACTCGACGATTTCGTCGGTGTAATGAATGCCGGTTGTGTGGGTGTTGAATAACATCATAATTAACGTTCTTCTGACCAGAATAGAGGAGTCAGCTCCTGTTCGCCCAGTTTAAAAATAGAGTAGATTTGACGGGTCACATCGCCAACCGTTCCTTCCGCCGTGACGGTAACATATTCCGGCCTCAGCGTGAACACGCTGCCGTCGAGTCCCAGCGCATTGAAATCCTCTTGAGTTAGTCCGTCATCCTCCGTTCCATATTCGCCGTCTGGACCGAGGCGCAGTTCCAGTATGGCATCAATCGTATATTCATCAAGATAGAGACTGCTGAGCACTTCGCGGGTGGCGCTGTTGGGGTTGACCTTGCCGTCGCCCCAGATCGTCAGGTGCTGCGCCAACCCCGTCATGGGATATTCCGTCTGTTCAACCGCTCCGGTTGCGGTTCCGTAAACAATTTCATCGGTCCAGCCCTTGATCAACAGGAGTTCGTCAATCGTGTCAATCGGTCCATTTTTACATTCGTAGCCGCGCTCTTTATAGAAGGAGTCATTCGATTCCGCGCCGTTGAGCTGGGACAGATCGTTTTTATCCTGCCAATCAGTCAGGCAGCCGAGCAGCTCGTCCCAGTCAGCGGCGGGAACGCCGGTCTGCGTGAACAGCTCGTGCCACTGGTCGGTGTTGAGGTTGCGGATGTTCCGCCGGCTTTTTTCAAAATCGATGGTCAGCGTGATGGTTCCGCCGCCCAATTCTTCGGAATAGGTGGTCGGAATCCCGTCCTTAATCTTAGCGGCCTGCGTCAGCCAGGGGTCTTCATACGTCACGTCGTCGCCCTCAAGTGGATCTTCCTTAAACACCAGCATGGCTTTAGCCAACTCAATCCCCGACAGCGCCAGCTGATCGGCTTTAAACCGTTTGCGCTGCATCGAAATAATCTTCGCCTCCAGCTGCATTTCAAATGCGAAGGAACTGACGATTAGCGAAACGATTACAATCACCCACATCACCACAATCAGCGCGACACCGGACTTTTTGGGGGAGTGGGGGAGTGGGGGAGTAGGGGAATGATGGAATGTTGGAGTGGGGGAGTATTGGATTGTTGGAATTGGACACTCCCCTTCGGGTTGTTTCTTTAAACCACTCGTAAACTCGTTATTTCCCTGCGGAAAAATCCTGTCGTTCAATCTGTTCAATACTCCATTCATCCTTTAATCCATTACTCCCATTTTTTTATAGCGGAGAATCCACATCGTTCGTGACCGGCGGGCCAAGCGGAATTTCGATCAGCTGGCGGTATTCAATTGGGTCGTCGTATTTATCCGTCGGCTCGGCGTAGAGGGTAATTTCGATCAGTCCGGGAATGGCGTTGGTGTTTTCCCAGTCATCTTCCCACAGCTCATCCTTCGAGTTGTACACCTGACAGCTGAGACCTTTCACCGCTTCACTGATTACCCAGCTTTTCTTTTCGATCTCTTCTTCATCGGCCAAATACGGCCAGATGGAAACCATCAGGCCTTCGTTGCCGTCATCGTCGCGTCCCGCGCCGATCTGAATGCGGTGCAGTCCGTGTTCGAACCCCGCGCCGCGGGGAACAAAGGCACTGCTGTCGGTTACCCAGCTGATGGAATGCTCGCCATATTCACCGGATTTGTTTTCGAGCCGGAAACCATATTTTTCCGGTGCGGAGTCAAAAAACGCCATCGAACGCAAGGCGGATGAAAGCTGGGTCATAACAAAATCGCCGTGGTGGGTGCCATCCAGCATCTTGCGCGCGGAAGTCCATGCGCGGGTGGTAGAGGAAAGGGTCTGCCACGCAATGGTCATTGCGATTGCCAGAATCACAATCGAAATCATGATCTCCAGCAGTGTGAAGCCGCGGCGGTTCATCGACGCCTCCTTCTGCGAATGGCTATTTTCTTTTTCGGCGGAATGTACCGGTAGCCGGTGATTTCCTCGAAGGACTCGCGTCCGCGAGCCGACCAGCTGACCCGGGTGCGGACCAAGTAAAGATTCTCCCGGCTTTCATCCTCGTTTTCAGTTACCTCGCGCTCCCAGCTGTAGTGGTCGTCAAACTTTCCAGATTTTGTCTCCGCATCAATCTCGCCGCGGGAGAGGGGATTTTCCACATCCACGCGGAAAATCAGCCGGTGAGCGTTGCTGTAGTGGCGGGCTTTGGTGGCGACCGCCATGCAGCGCGCTGTGGCCAGCATCAGTGTTCCGGCGGCGATGCCCAGAATCACAATCGCCAGCATGACCTCAATCAGCGTCATGCCCGCTTTGTCGGACGAAATGGTGGAATAGTGGGATAGTGGAAGACTGGATTTCCAACCATTGGAAGCCGTTGGTTGTCCGCCATTCCAACATTCCACGATTCCATTGTTCCGATTTTTTCTCATTCGTCCACGGTTACTTTTCCGGTGATCGGATTGCATTGGATGGTGGTGCGACGATTTTTGTCGTCCTCAAGCGTTAGTTCAAATCCGTCGTTCATTCCGTTGGAGTAGTAGAGCACGTTGCGCTCGCCGCTATTGTCATCCGCTAGGTTTTCAAATTCAGTGATTTTAATTTTAGCCGAAAAGCGGCGCGCCACCAGCGTGTCCTTCGCCGTAGTCAGCGAGATGCGATTGGTGGCGAAGCTAAGCGTGCAGTCCTCCTGATTCAGAATCGCCATGCTGCGCGCGTAGCGGGCCACTCGCACTGTTGAACGAACCGCGTCCTTCATACGGGTGGAGCTGAATGAGCCGCTGAGTCGCGGCACGGCAACCCCGGAAACAATCAGGATAATCACCACCACCAGCATGATTTCAATCAGGGTGAAGCCAGAAGAGAAAGATGAATTATGAAAGATGAAAGATGAATGCTGTTTTTTCATAGTTCAATTTTCATAGTTCATATCTCATCTTTCATACTTCTCCCTTAGTCCCAGTTATTGAAACTGTCGCCTTCGGGAGAAGTCGTGGACAGGTCAAAGCCCATTCCGTGCGCGCCGCCTTTGGAGTACTTATACTTCAAGCTCCACGGATCTATGAGTTCGCTGGGTTTGAGGTAGGGGCCGTTACCGTCTTTCTGTTTGGTCAAATCATCGAGACTGTCCGGCAGACGCAGGTTGTCCATCTCATAACTCTGGACGGCGGTTTCGATGCTTCTGAGGCTGGCGCGCGCGGCCACATTCTGCGCCTTGCCCAGTTTGCCGCTGATTTTCGGCGCGGCGATTCCGACGATGATGCCGATGATGACGATTACGAGCATGATTTCGATCAGCGTGAAGCCGCCGCGGTTTTTAAGTTTGCGATTCAACATAGTTTTTCCTCCTTGTTTCAGGCCCCTAGGCCGCTGGTTAGATCAAACACCGCCATCAGCATACTGACGGCTACAAAACCGATAATCAGTGCAACGCCCAGAATCAGAACCGGTTCGAGCACCGTGGTTAAAACCTTAATGCTAAAGTCGAGTTCCTCGTCATAACGTCGCGCGATCTGTTTGAGCGCGCCGGGCAGGTCGCCGGTTTCCTCGCCGACCGCCAGCATATCGGTCAGCAGCGGCGGGAACACGCCGCCCGCGGCTAGCGGACCGGCAATACTCGATCCATCGGTGACTCGTGTGCGCACGTCTGCGATTTCCTCGGCAATTACACAGTTTCCAACGGTTTCCTCTGAAATCGTCAGTGCTTTGAGAATCGGCACGCCGTTGCGGATGAGCGTTTCCAGTGTGCGGGCGAAATGGGCGAAGGCGTTGGCCCGGGCGATTTTTGAAACCACCGGCATCTTCAGTTGTTTGCCGTCCATCCATTTCTGCCCCTTTTTCGTGCGCAGAAACTGACGAAAGGCGAGGGCGGCACCACCGAGAACCAACAACATCAGCCAACCGTAGTGGATCATTCCGTTGCTGATGCCCATCAAGATGCGGGTAGGCAGCGGCATCGCTCCGCCGAGCTCATCAAAGATGGTGGAGAATTTCGGAACAATAAAAACCATCAGCCCGATCACGGAAAGAAGTCCGACAATCATGACAATGAAGGGGTAGATCATGGCGGAAATGACCTTGCTGCGCGCCGCTTGCACCCGTTCATAGTGGAAACAGAGACTTTGCAGTGCATCGGCCAGCGCGCCGCCGGCTTCCCCAGCGCGCACCATGCTCACGTAGAGTTTCGGGAAGGTTTCGGGGTAGATCCGAAGCGCGTCGGAAAAGGAGCTTCCCTGAACCACTTCGTCGCGCAAACGGGAAATAATGGCTTTATAGGTTGGTTCGGAGTCGCGCTTGGCCAGTGTATGTAGTGCGCGCCCGAGTGTCATACCGGAGGCGAGCAGGTCGGCCATTTCACGGCTGAACAGCAGCATGGCGCGCGGTTTCATACGGCTGATGCGGCCCGTGGAGAGTTTAAACTGAAACCGCTTTTTTAAGTCGGTCGCGGCATGCGGCGCGGTGGCTGTCTGAGCGAGCGAAAGGGGGGTATGCCCCATTTGCTGCAATTGAAGCATGGCATTATTGCGATCGGCGGCCTCTAATGTGCCGTCAATCCGTTTCCCGTTCGCACCGCGGGCAATATATTTGAAAGAAGGCATAAAACAGATTTGAAATTTGTGTTTAGAAAACGTCAGAATACTAGCCGTGATTGCAGGATAAAAGGAGTTTTTTATGATCAAGATGTTTTGGCGTTTAGTCGGGGTGATGTTGGTGGTAACCGGATGCTCTCAGGAACCGGCTGAAAAGCCATCGATTGAAGAGGGGCCTACAGAAAAAGCTCTGACGCTTGTGAACGCGTCGGCGGTTGATGCGGAGCTGTTGGAAACCATTCGACAGTTTATGGAAAAAGAGCTGCACGTGATGGTGCGCACGGTGGAAAAACCGGAACTGGCCACGCAGAAGGATTCCCAAACATTGGAAGCCGCCGCGCTGCGGGCGAAGCATGAAAATGACGCGGTGTATATCCTTGTGGCCAAACTGGATGGCGAGGAGCACCTGACGGTGAATGCGGACAGCGGTATCGCCATCATCAACGCCAAGGCACTTTACACCGCTGATGCCAAAAAATTTGCTCTGCGGATTGAGCGGATGGCGATGCGTGCGGCGGCTTTTTCTTTCGGTCTGGAGCCCACACCCGACCCGTTTTGCGTGACCCGCGACTACCGTTCTCTCCAAGACCTCGACCGGATGGGTCGCAATTATTCCCCGCCGTGGCAGGGTCGGTACGCCAAGGAAGTCGAAAAACGCGGCGTGGAGCCGGCCAAGCCAGTCGAGGCTCCCTGATTTTCCAAAGGTTGGAAAAATGTCAAATGAAAGCGGATTGGAAGCTCTTTCCTCTTGACCGAATTTGCTTAAACACGCAATTATAAACAACTTAATGAGTTTTTTACCGTTTTTTTAACACAACAGGAAAACACCGTATGTTAAACCGTTTGATGGGCCTTTTTTCCAGCGACATTGGTATCGACCTCGGTACCGCCAACACACTCGTTTATGTCCGCGACCGCGGTATCGTTCTGCGTGAGCCTTCTGTTGTTGCTGTGCAGGCCGGAACCAACCGCGTTCTGGCCGTGGGCGACGAAGCCAAACGGATGCTCGGCCGCACGCCGGGCAGTATTATTGCCATTCGTCCGATGAAGGGCGGTGTAATTGCTGATTTTGAAATTACCGAAGCCATGCTCCGGTATTTTATGCAGAAGGTTCATAACCGTCGACGCATGGTGCGCCCTCGTGTTGTGATTGCGGTGCCGAGCGGAATTACGGAAGTGGAAAAGCGCGCTGTGAAAGACTCCGCAATGCATGCGGGCGCGCGCGATGTTTTTTTAATTGAAGAACCGATGGCTGCTGCGATCGGGGTCGGACTTCCAGTTCAGGAACCGGCCGGCAACATGATTGTCGATATCGGCGGGGGAACCACGGAAGTGGCATTGATTTCTCTGGCCGGAATTGTTTTCAGTCGCAGCGTACGCGTCGGAGGAGATGAGATGGACGAGGCGATCGTCCAGTATCTGAAACGGGAATATAATTTACTTATCGGGGAACGGACAGCGGAAGATATTAAGATTTCAATCGGCTCCGCGATTCCGACGGGTGAAGAAACTACAATGGAAGTGAAGGGTCGCGATCAGGTCGCCGGCCTGCCGAAAACGCTGTCGATCAGCTCCGAAGAGGTGCGCGGTGCACTGAAAGAGCCGGTTGCGGCTATCGTGGAGGCCGTGCGCATAACCCTTGACCGCTCTCTGCCCGAACTCTCGGCTGACTTGGTCGACCGCGGAATGGTTCTCGCCGGCGGCGGCGCGTTACTACGTGGACTCGACAAGTTTATTGCCGAGAACACCGGCCTGCCGGTCCATGTGGCCGACGATCCGCTCAGCGCGGTGGCCGAGGGAACCGGCGTAGTACTGCACGAAATCAACTTCCTTCGTAAACTTTCCGAAGCCCGCGCGCGTTAAGCGTGTCCGGCTTCTCCGTTTCAGCCGCTCATCCCCTCGAGTTCTTAAAAAAAGGACCGGAACGGGTCTATGGTTGAACAGAAAACGTTTTTAAAATGGATCGCGGCAGCGTGCGCGCTGCTTTTGATCTTCCTGTTACCGGACGGTTGCACCGCTCGGACCAAAGGATTTTTCAAAAACCTGATCACCCCTGTTCAGTCCGGCATCCTCCAAGGATCGCGCAGTTTGAAGGCGGGAGTGGACAGCGTGCGCGGGTTCGGCGGACTGGCCGAAGAAAATCTCCGCCTGCGCGGCGAAGTGGTCCGCTTGCAGGCGGAAGCCCGGCTCAATAAAAATATCGAGGCGGAAAATCGAAAGCTTCGCGAACTGCTGGCCTTTCACGACCGGCAAACCAAAGCACTGATTCCCGCCGAAGTGGCCGCCCGCAGCATCAACGGCTGGTGGCAGAGTGTCCGGTTGGACAAAGGCATTCGCGATGGCATTCTCCGGAACCGCGCAGTCATTTCGCCCGACGGACTGATCGGTCGCACTGCGGAGGTCTCCGCCCATACAGCGGATGTACTGCTTCTGTCCGATCCGGGCTGCAAAGTCTCCGCACGCATCAGCCGGACCGGCTCATTTGGTCTCGTCACCGGGCAGGGGGTTAACCGGAAAGGCTATCCGGTCGCCCGCATGCAGTTCATTCACAAAGACGCACCGATCCGCGTAGGCGACGAAGTGGTCACCTCTGGTTTGGGCGGCGTGTTTCCTCGCGATATTCTCATCGGCTACATCGAATCCGTGAATACCGAAGAGGCTGGGCTCTATCAGGTTGCTAACATTCTGCCTCAGGCCGTCATCAGTCTGGCCGATGTTGTGTTCGTCACTACGGACGAGGAGAGCGGCGAATGAGTACGCTGTGGATCACCTTCCTACTGCTGACCGGAGCCGCGCTACAAACGTTGTTCCCGGCATGGGCGTTTGTCGGCTCAATGGAGTGGCCGGTGCTGACCGGGCTCATCATCTATATCGCGCTGCGCGCCGGCCGCGGACAGGTGATTTACGCCGCATTGCTGGCCGGACTTCTCTACGATGCGTTTTCGCCCGCTCCGCTGGGAATGGCTCTTCCTTTTTTTCTGCTGTTGGGAATCGGACTCCATGCGCTCGGCGAAGATGTTTTTGCCGATCAAATTGTCACTTATTCCCTGCTAGGACTGTTCGCGGTGCTTTTGAAAACCGTCTATTTTGCCGTCGTTCTTTCCGCCAGCGGACTGCGCCCGATGCCATTGGGCACACTGTCTATACGATTGGGTGGAAGCCTTCTTCTCGGCGTACTGACGGCTCCGCTCGTCTATCTGGCCGTATCTCTTTTGCACCACACGGGATCTAAAAACCGGAGGCACATCTAACCATGCGAATCCGGCGGACAAAACAGTTTCCCGACCTGCGTATTTATGTGGCGCTTGCACTGATGATCTCGGCCTATTTTCTACTGCTCGGCTCGCTCTGGCGGCTGCAGGTGGCTCAAGTGTCGCAGTTCGAGTCGCGGATTAAAATCCAAAGCCTGCGGCGCGTGCGCCTGCCGGGCATCCGCGGAAAAATTTATGACCGCAACGGTCTGTGTCTGGCGGATAACCGCCCGACCTATTCCATTGCGCTGTTCCTCGAGAGTGTCCGGCGCCCCGGGCCGTGGTCGAAAACCGCGGATCATTCCATGGAGGTGGTGGACCAGGTGGCCGCCGCGACGGAACTGGAACCGCAAGTCGATCGGGATGACATCCTGAAACATATCCGGTTGCGGCTTCCGCTGCCGTTTGTTCTGTGGCGGGACATCAGTCCGCAGGCGATGGCCCGTTTCGCGGAACAGACAACGGACATTCCCGGCGTGGATCTGTACACACAGGCAACCCGCCAGTATCCCTACAGTCCGTACACCTCTCATCTGCTCGGCTATGTCGGCCGCGCCGATCCCGGCGCACTGAACGAAGAGGAACGCTATAACTTTTATCTGCCCGAAATGGGTGGCCGAGCCGGACTCGAAAAGCTGTTCGATCCCTTCCTGCGCGGGGAGGCCGGCGGTAAACTGGTTCAGATCGATGTCTCCGGCTATCGCCACGGCGAAGTGGCCCGGCGCGAACCGAAGCGCGGCGGCGATTTGCGTCTGACACTCGATATGGAGGTGCAGCTGCTGGCTCATCAGGCGCTTAGCACCAACCGCGGCGCGGTAGTGATCCTTGATCCCAATAACGGCGATGTGCTGGCCATGCTCAGCGGGCCAGGGTATGACGCAAACCGCTTTGTGCCGTACATCACGTCCAAGGATTGGAAAGAGCTCTCTGAGAATCCCGCCCATCCGCTACTCAACCGCGCAGTGCTGGGCACCTATCCGCCCGGCAGCATCTTTAAACCAATCGTCGGGCTCGCAGCTTCCACGGCGAATCCCCATGCGATCAGCACGGTGTACGACTGTCCAGGATCTTTCCGGGTCGGCAATCGGATTATGCACGACTGGCGTTCCGGCGGTCACGGTAAACGGGACATGCGCGGCGCGCTAATGCGTTCCGCCAATGTTTACTTTTTCAAAACCGCTCTGGCATGCGGATGGGAACCGATCACGACACAGGCCCGCGCCGTTGGGCTCGGGCAGAAAACCGGCGTGGAAGTGGACTACGAAGCCACCGGGATCGTCCCGGACGCGAAGTGGCAAGCCAAAGCCCAACATGGCGGATGGACAGACGGCGATACGTGCAATCTGGCGATTGGGCAGGGGTTCCTGAATGTCACCCCCATCCAAATGGCCATGGTGACCGCCACGATCGCCAACGGCGGGTATCTGTACCACCCCCGACTGGTGCAGGCGCACAAGGCACCGGGAGAAGAACGCTACACAGAAAGTCCGGTACGCCGCGTCGGAAAAATGAAATGGTCTCAGAGCGCACTGACCACCGTGCGCGGCGGCATGCGGGATGTCATCATGGCGAAAGAGGGCACCGCCAGAAAAACAACCGGTATTAAAGGGCTCGATTTTGCCGCCAAAACCGGAACCGCCGAATACTGGAAAACGGTCGACGGCAAGAGAATCACGAAAAAGCACACCTGGATGATCGCCTTCGCCCCGTTTGATCACCCGCAATACGCAGTCGCCTTTTTGATTGAAGACGGAGTCTCCGGCGGCAGGACCGTCGGCCCGCGCATGAAAATTCTGTTGAAAGGGCTTCATGAAAAAATGAAGCGCGAGGGGAGGGTGGAGAATATACAGTTTCCAACAGACAATTCTCAATACACAACTCAACGGGAGGATTTCCAACCCTTGGAATTTGAATGTTGGACATTGAAGAATGAGCATTCCTCAGCGAAGCGGAGGATGTCATGATCGGACACATCCGCCGTTTCGACTGGACCATGTTCGGCACCATCCTCGTGCTGTTGGTAATCAGTATTCTATTCATTTTCAGTGCCGGATACCAAACCGGCGACGCCTCCCTGACCGGGAAAGCTCTGCGGCAGCTGATCTGGGCGTTGATCGGACTCGGCTTTTATGCCGCGGCCTCGGCTTTCGATTACCGCCGGCTGAAAGATATTCACTGGTGGGTCTATGCCGGGTCGCTACTGCTCCTACTGCTTGTTTTTCTCTTCCCAGAAAAGAACAGTGCGCACCGCTGGATTCCGATGCCCGGTTTCGACCTCCAACCCTCGGAGTTCGCCAAGCTCTCCGTGGTCTTTACGCTGGCGGCCTTCCTGAGCAACCCGGCCACGGACGTCGATGAATTCAGTTCGTTCGCCATTGCGTTTCTGGTTGTTGTGGTTCCGTTTATGCTGATTGTTGTTGAACCGGATCTGGGCACCAGCATGGTGTTGATTCCACTGGTGCTCGCGCTACTGTTCTGCGCCGATGCGCCGGTGCGACCGCTACTTATTTTAGTCGGTGCGGGAATTGTCGGACTGGTTCTTCTCGCGGTCTGGCTCCGGTTTTTCCCCGACACCTGTCCGTTCCTGACCGAATATCAAAAAAGCCGAATTTTGGTTTATCTCAACGTGAGTCAGGATCCGTTGGGCGCCGGTTGGAATAAACTGCAATCTCAGATCGCGGTGGGATCCGGTGGAATATTTGGAAAGGGATATCTGAAAGGAACCCAGAACATTCTCGGCTTCCTGCCGAGAACCGTCGCTCCGACCGATTTTATCTATTCGGTTGTGGCGGAGGAAACAGGATTTGCCGGCAGCGGGTTGCTGCTGGTGCTTTACACGACGGTAACAGTGCGCTGTATGCGCGCCGCAGTTCAAGCCCAGGAACTTTTCGGGCGGCTGCTGGCGATGGGCATCGGGGTGCTGTTGTTCACACATGTTTTTATCAATATCGCGATGACCGTGGGGCTTATGCCGATTACCGGACTCCCGCTACCGCTGATGAGTTACGGCGGGTCGTTCATGGTAACCACCATGGCCGCTCTCGGGCTGGTCCAAAGCGTCTACCTACGGCGTCGCACAGTATAAAAGGAAAGGAGCACAAACATGCTCAAACAGATTAAAGGAAAAATCAAAAACAGCGATCGGAAGAAAAAAGAGATTCTGATTAATATCGAGCCGCTCGAAACGCGGGTGGTGGTGCTGGATGAACGCAAGCTCGATAACTTTCATATCGAGCGGGCGGACGACAACCGCATTGTCGGTAGCATTTTTAAAGGAAAAATTCAAAACCTCGAAGATGGCCTGCAGGCCGCATTCGTGGATATTGGCATGAAGAAAAACGCCTTTATCCACTACTGGGATATGATTCCGGAAGACGCCGCGAGGCTGGCCGAACAGGAAGGCGCCCGCCGTAGCGGCGGCGGTCGGCGGCGAAAATTCTCACCCGGCGAAATGAACAAAAGATTCCCGGTGGGTTCCGAGATCATCGTGCAGGTCACCAAAGACGCCATCGGTACCAAAGGACCGCGCGTGAGCGCCAACCTGAGTGTGCCCGGCCGCTTTCTGGTGATGATGCCCGGCACCGGTCTCAAAGGAATCTCTAAAAAGATCGAAGACACCAAGGAGCGCAACCGCCTGAAAAAAATCCTGACGCGCCTGCCCATCCCAGAAAACGTCGGCATCATCGTACGCACCGCCGGTTCCGGAACCCGCAAAACCAGCTTTGCCCGAGACGCGCGCACGCTGATCGAAATCTGGAAAGAGATCGATAACGGCATAACGAACAAGCCAGCCCCGTGCTGTCTGTACAACGAGCCCAATCTGGCAGAGCGTGTGGTGCGCGATTATCTGACGGAAGATATCGATCGAGTCTTTGTGGATAACAAAGAGGCCTACGAAATGATCCGCAGCATGATCTCTAAATACTCTAAGCGGTCGCGCAACTGGGTTCAGATGTACGCCGGTGATGAGCCGATCTTCGATTACTTCGATGTCGAAAAACAGATCGAGTCCATCTTCCGCCGTAAGGTCTGGATGAGATCCGGGGCCTATCTGATCTTCGATGAAACCGAAGCGTTGGTCGCGGTAGACGTCAATACTGGCCGGCACAAGGGCGGCAAAAACGCCGATGAATCCATTTTGGCGGTGAACCTTGAGTCCGCTGAAGAAGTGGCCCGCCAGATGCGCCTGCGCAATATCGGCGGGTTGCTCGTCCTCGACTTTATCGACATGAAGACCAAGCGCGACCAGAACGCCGTCTACAAAACGCTTAAGGATGCGCTTCGAAAAGACAAGGCCCGTACCAACGTGCTGCAGATCTCCCAGCTCGGTCTGCTTGAAATGACTCGCCAGCGTTACGAAGAAAGCGTCTACACCTCCACTTACGTCGAGTGCGACTACTGTGCGGGTAGGGGACGGGTGAAATCCTCTCTCACCATGAGCGTGGAAATGCAGCGCCGGCTCTCCGCCGCCTTGCGGAAAGACAAAGGGGCGCACTCGATGAAGATTACCGTCAACCCGACCGTGCTCGATCGTCTGCGCCGCGAGGACGAAGATACCCTGATTGACATGGAGAAAAAATTCCACGGTCACCTGACCTTCGTTTCCGATCCGCACTTCCATATGGAAGAGTTCACCATCACCAACGAAGAGACCAACAAGGTAGTTTATTCCTGCGGCGAGAATGAAAAATAAGCTGGAGTCAAAAACGGTTAGCTTCGTTGAACCGTGGAAAAGTGCCCTGAAATGGGCGCTTTTTTTTGTCTGCAACCTCGCTTCCACACAGGCTCTTTGAATACAAAAGAAGCCTGTCCTACAATCCTTGTAGGACAACCTTCCCAAAGGGAGGTTGTGAATTAGCTACTCCAGACCGAGGGCGAGGTATAGAACTCGCCCCTACGGTTCGTGCGCGATTCCCAACCGGTTCAACACAACCGCTGTGGCATTGTTAATAAGTCGCTACTAGGAGCCACTTATCCACAATTTACCCACCAAACACATCATGTTGTGGTGGTTGGGGTACTGTATTAGACATAAGATATATTATGCGACGTTGTGTATCGGTTAATAAACATAGGGAGGTTTGATGGACTGTCTTCAAATGGCACTTCCTACGCACTGCAAATGAACGCGTTCCACTTGTGACGCCATCGTTTCCAATGGGTGGAAAATTTTCTGGCATGTTGCCCTGCGCGTTTCCAATTTCTGGAAGCTTTGGTGCCGAACTTTTCCAAGGTTTGGAAAAAAAGTCCCACGGATCAATTCTTCCGAATCACGCATCCCAAATCACGCATCCCAAATCACGCATCCCGAATCACGTATCCCGAATCACGTATCCCGAATCACGCAGTAAACCCTTCGCCGTTCGTCCAACGGGTCATCCAAAAATCATCCGTGCGATTCTCAGCGGGTTCATTTTTAAATCCTAAGCCGATTTTAGATTGGTTTCGGATTTTGCAGGCGGGACACTTACGGCACGTGTATCACAGCCATCCGGCTGCCTTTGTCCTAGGAAGTCAAAACACGCATCCCGAAACTCGAATCGCGTCTAGTGCGTTTCAACGCCAACGCGGCCGGCACGATCGAACGGCATCCCGACCAAAAACGCCGGTCCAAGAATCCGGTTGCGGTTGACGCCACCGAAGTAGCGACCGTCGAGGCTGTTGTGAGTGTTGTCGCCGAAGAAGAGATATTCGTCGTCGGCCAGCCTGATGGAGTCTTCTGCTTTTCCAATGAGCGGTTCGGTTTGCATGCCGTGCACTCCATATACATACCCAGAGTACTCATCATTAAAGAAAAGTTTATCGAAGCGCGAATCGGTTGGTTTTTTACCGTTCACCATCAGGTATGGCGGAGCCACTGAAATGGTTTCGCTCGGCAGGCCAACCATGCGTTTAATGTAGTACGCATCGCGGGCGACATCCTTGGCATCGAAGACGACAATGTCGCCGCGCTTCGGCGGAAAGAAATTATACTTCATCCGGTTGACTAGAATATAATCTCCGGCTTTGGCGACGCCTCTGAGAATGGATTCGCCGCGCTTGATGTATTCGCCGTAGCGGCACAAACCGACCATTTGCGTCGAAATGCGCTGCGGTGTTTTTCCGATAAAGATGGTAATCGTTTTCCCTCCGTCAAAGTTGTCGCGATATTCAGGAACCCGTTCGTTGTGCATTTGGATATAGCCGGAAGCTTGCGCTGTGGCGGAGTATCCGTTTCCAACCGCGATGAATTTAGCCAGACGGTCGAAGAGGGTATTGTGCTGAAGGAATGTTTCCCCTTTCCAGAAAAACTTGGCCATGCGAACCGGTAGTGAGGTTGACTCTCCCTGCTCCACCGCCCGAAGGGTAATGCCGTAAAGTGTGGGCTGCATGGAGCCGGTCGGGATTTTGAAGGGTTGGAAGAAGTAGGCGCGAATGGCCATGGCGGCGGCGATGGCGACAAAGAGGACTTCGACATTCTCGCGCATTTTAGGGTGCGGACGCGGAGGGGCTATTTTTTCACAGAGCGGCTCGAGCGCCCTCCCCGCAGTTTCCATCAACTCCCCTTCCCCGCTCCTGTACGCGACGAGGGCTAGCTTTTCAGCGGTGCGGAGTTTTTCGACCAGCTCCGGATCGGCGATGTCCTCGTGCATATGCCGCATATGCTTGGCATGATGCATGAGATCCTTCAGATCTTTCTGGGCGCGGCGCGTTTTAAAAAAAGTCATGATGAATTATCGGAGTTGGAGTATTGGAGTCGTGGAGTATTGGAAGTCCAACAATCCATTATTCCCTTAATCCATCACTCCACTCTCCCTATTCTTGTTTAGTTTTCAGCACGGCAATAAAAGCCTCCTGAGGGATGCTCACCTTGCCGATGCTTTTCATCTTCTTTTTGCCCTCTTTCTGGCGCTCGAGCAACTTGCGTTTGCGGGAAATATCGCCGCCGTAGCATTTGGCGGTCACATCTTTACGGTATGCCTGAATGGTTTCGCGAGCGATAATCTTTCCACCAAGCGTTGCCTGGATGGCCACGGAAAACGCCTGACGTGGAATGACATCTTTAAGCGCCTCACACATTTGCCGACCGCGGCCAACCGCCTTGGAGCGATGGACAATGGCGGAAAAGGCATCGACGGGTTCGCTGTGAATCAAGATGTCCATTTTCACTAGATCGGACTCGCGGTAGTCCGCATATTCGTAGTCCATGGACGCATACCCGCGGCTGAGACTCTTTAGACGGTCATAGAAATCAATCAGCACCTCGTTGAGCGGCAGATCGCAGGTGATCATTACGCGCTGGGCATCGATGGAGTCGGTATGAACAATCGCCCCCCTCTTCTCCATCACCAGTTGCATCATATCGCCCAGACAGCTTGTCGGGGTGATAATGGTGGCCTTGATGAAGGGCTCCTCCATGTTCTCAATCGACATGATGTCTGGTAGATAGGCGGGATTATCGATTTCCAACACCTTCCCGCTTTTGAGGTTGATGCGGTAGATCACGTTGGGATAGGACGCGATGATATCGAGGTCGAATTCGCGGCGCAGGCGTTCCTGAACAATTTCCATGTGGAGCAGTCCAAGGAATCCGCAGCGGAAGCCGAAACCCAGGGCAACGGATGACTCGGCTTGATAGGAAAATGCAGCATCGTTCAATCGTAATTTATCCAGACTCTTGCCGAGTTTTTCGTAGTCGCTGGTTTCAATCGGGTAAATGCCGGCAAACACCATCGGATGGATTTCCTTAAATCCCGGCAGAGGTTCGTTGGACGGATTTCGGGCGGTGGTCATCGTGTCGCCAATTTGAATTTCGGAAGAGTCCTTGATGTTGGCAATCACATAGCCGACCGTTCCTTCGGTCAGCTCCTTGCGCGCTTCCGGTGCGGGAGCAAAGACCCCGACCTCTTTAACCTCATATTCCTGCCCAGTGCCCATCATTCTCACTTTTTCACCGGGACACAAACTTCCGTTAAACATACGCAGATAAACAACTACGCCGCGGAATGCGTCGTATTTGGAGTCAAACACCAGTCCGCGCGGAGTATGGTCGCTTACCGGCTTGGGCGGCGGGATTCGCGCAACGATGGCTTCAAGAACTTCGGGGATGCCCTGCCCTGTTTTGGCGCTGATTTCAAGACAGTCCGATGCATCAATCGCTAGCAAATCTTCAATCTGCTGAGCCACCACTTCCGGCTGAGCACTAGGAAGCTCAATTTTATTCAGCACCGGAAAAATTGTCAGATCCAGATCAGAGGCCAGATAGGCATTGGAAACCGTTTGGGCTTCAACGCCCTGCGCAGCATCCACCACGAGAATCGCCCCTTCACAGGCCTGCAGACTGCGGGATACCTCGTACGAAAAATCAACATGCCCGGGCGTATCGATCAGATTAAACAGATAGGTTTTCCCATCTTTTGCGGTGTAGTGCATCGCCACCGGATGGGACTTGATGGTGATGCCGCGTTCGCGCTCCAGATCCATATCGTCGAGCAATTGCTCTTTCATCTTTCGCTCTTCCACCGCGCCGGTCAGCTGCAGGATGCGGTCGGCCAGCGTCGACTTCCCGTGGTCAATATGAGCGATAATTGAAAAATTTCTAATGTGGGATAAATCGGACATAAACGGGTCGTATTAATAGTTAACAGGTTTTTCTAAATAGCTCGTTGGCTGGATGACAGGGCAGAATAATTTTCTGGCAGAATGATAGGGAGAAAACGGCTCAACTTCTGGATTATTCTGCCTAAAAATCATTCTGCCTATTTTACTCCGGTTCGGCTGTGGCTAAATTGCTGAGTTAAAGACCGCCTCTGCTGTTTTGCGCATTTGGGTGATGGCCTCTTTCATATCAGGTGCCTTAAACAGCGAAGTGCCGGCCACAAATAGATTGGCCCCGTGGGCCGCCGCGGGTTTCACCGTTTCTAGATCGATGCCGCCATCGATCGAAATCAGCATTTCCGGATAGCGGCGGCGGATTTCAGCCACCTTGGCTTCCGCATCCGCGATATAGCTTTGTCCGCCGAATCCCGGGTTGACCGACATCACCAGCACTTCATCGACCAGTCCTGTTTCCAAGGTTTTAAAAATCGAGTCCACAGGAGTGGGAGGATTGACGGTGATTCCGGCCTTGCAGCCCAGCTCGCGGATTTTCTGTAGTGTGTCCTCCACATCGCAGTCGGCCTCAATATGAATCAAAATAGTATCCGCCCCCGCCTTGGCAAACGCCTCAATGTGCTGTTGCGGACGAATCAGCATCAAATGCACATCCAGCGGCAGATCCGTCACCCGGTTGATCATCGCCACCACGGCGGGCCCCATGCTGATATTCGGCACAAAAACGCCGTCCATAATGTCTAAATGGATCTGGTCGGCACCAGCCTGTTCGCACAAGCGAACAGCGGCTTCTAGATTCCCCATATCGGCCGCCAGAATCGACGGCATAATTTCAATCTTCGGCATAAATCGTTCCCTTAAAATGTGATCAGAGAAGCTACCCAACCCGTTTCTAAAAAGCAAGAAGCACAGGGTTTTCAATTGCCACTTCTGATTCTTTTAATTAGATTGCGTCGCAAGAGGGAGAGTTTAACCCACTCCCGTCAAGGAGATCCTATGAAGAAAATACTAGCTCTGCTCATGTTCGCGGCCCTGATCACAGGTTGCGCAACACAAGGCCCAATCGGCGGCATCCTAATCGACAACACTATTCCGCTGATGGTGGGTGATGATTCGGTTAGAGCCGACAAAGTCGGAACCGCGACCAGTCAGTCCTATCTGGCTATGATTGCTGTTGGAGATTCTAGCATTGAGGCCGCTTGCCAAAATGGCGGGATCACCAAAATTAGCCACGTGGATCGCAAAGTGAAAAACATCCTCGGTTTCATCGGTGAATACACCACCACAGTTTACGGAGAATAAGCAGCTCATGCTTAACGCAAAGCCGCTCCGGGTTCGGGGCGGCTTTTTTATTTTCCAATCATCTTGTCTCGCCATAGCCTTGGCAACGGCGAATGGAAAGCTTTCCCTAAGAAGTTTAAGATTTACACCCCCACCCCATCGGATTATAAATCATCCCAACGCGCATGTGCACAGGGCTCATGCAGATAAACGGATTCGAAAGAAAGGCGTTGTATTATGAAGAAATCTATATTGCTTTCCGTCCTCGCGGGCATAACGGCTCTTTCACTTGTCGGCTGCGTTAGCACGGGACGGATTAGTGACACTGACAAAAATCCATTTACACATGGTAATGTGCAATTAACTTTAAAAAATGGCGTAACTACTCAGGCAGATATTCTGGAAAAGTTTGGAGCTCCGAATGTTGCGACGGTGAACGGATCCGGTGAGGAAGTATGGACTTACCAAAAACACGCAACGGTTTCCAGAAGCAGTGAGGTTGGGGCGTATGCCACCATTATTTTAGCGGGAGTGGGTGGCCGCACATCTGGATTTGAGCAGTCATCGCGCACAATGACACTCATCATAAAGTTTGATGCTGAAAAAAAAGTATCTGACTTTAAGAGCATGAGTTCCAGCTTCTAAAAAAAGGAAAAGAAAATGCTCAAATTTAATATTCTCATACTGCCCGTTTGTTGCATCTTAATTTTTACTGGGTGCACGACACCTGCTCCACAGAAAACTAGTCTCGAGTTGCAGGCAATACAGTCTAGAGAGTTTGAAACGACCAAAAAAATTGGATTCGCAGCCACATTATCTGTATTTCAAGATCTTGGATATATCATAAGTTCTGCAGAGTTTAATACCGGTTTTATAACGGCTAAAAGCCCTACAAAAACTCAAATGGCTATATTTGTTGGAAACGTTATGACGGATACAAAGGCCACGGGATTTATTGAGGAGCTAACTCCTGGAAAAACAAAAATCCGCTTGAATTTTGTAAGCTCTAAGGAAACATCAACCAGTTATGGCATGAAGTCGGCGACGGATTATCCGATTGAAGACCCCCTAATCTACCAAAATGCATTCTCAAAAATTAGAGAAGGCATCTTTATACGATCGGGAATAAAATAATTCGGCCTTTTTATGAGTTGCCGCTCCGGAATCAGGTGCGGCATTTTTTGTTTTCCAAACCTTGGAAAAATTTAGATCAAAAGTTCTAATGCTTGGAAAAACAGCAAGCTCCC